>NZ_JACFPQ010000010.1:0-1517 GCF_016101925.1 Commensalibacter sp. M0268
TTTTTCAACGGTTGCCTTCGCTTTTTCAGGCGTTATGTTGCCTGCCACAACAATTGTTGCAAGGTCTGGACGAAAGGATTGCTGAATTTTTTCAGGTCAAAACCGGAAATTACTGATATTTAAATATTATATTTTTCTTTTCTCAATTTTACATATTCATTGATAAGTAATTCTGTATTCATATGAGATTCTTGTGAATAAAAACTTAAATGAGAGACAGTAAAATCGGAAAATAAAGCTGTTTTACGATTTAAATATTGTGGTGTATTGCTTGTTAAAATTTGTTCATCATCGCATTGAAAAGGCAACATCATAAAGCGTAAATCTCTTCCTTTCCAAGATATAAAATTAATTGATAACCTTTTGTCCCATTCTACAATTTTTGATGTTAAAGGTAGGGGCTTTCCACGATTTTTAATGAAATAAGAGTGCAGCTTTTCAGCTTTTTCTCCATTTTCCCATAAACTACCCTTAAAACCGTTAGGTGGAAGTTCAAATTCACCTACCTCATCAGGGATGGATAAATTCTCTTTTTGAAAATAGGCACATACGCCGTTGTTGACAACGTTTGCTGATAACAGGAAATATTCATCATTTCTTCGTCTGAATTCAATGAATTCCTTCAGTTTTTCAAGTTCAATATAAACTATATCATCATCACATTTCAGGAAAACATCATCTTTGAAAAGGTCAATTCTTGAAGCATAATATCGATAGGCATGATAATAGGGATAAGATTCGTTTAAGTTGCCTATGAATTGTTTTATTCTGTCATTGACATAACAGAACTCTAGCCATGCACCAAATCCGCCTTGCAAGTATAGTTTTGGTATATTGTCTCTATTAAGGAGGTTGAATGTTGGAAATTCATATCCGTTGATTGAAATATTTATGTCGTTATCACTTCCCCTGCTGATCGTGAGGATATTATCGCAGTAAGCGTTTAGGAGAGTGAAAAATTCTGTTTTAAAAATTTCCTCTGTATTGTCTCTATTATTGTCATATAAATTTTTTGAATCAACTCTTCTTATTTCCGAACCGGAGTTACCCCATCCACCTATGACAACCTCTGTAAATTTATCCTGGTTTTTTTCTACAAATGCTATATGAAGATCATTTGATATTCTTAAAGGAATGGTAAGTTTAGAATTTTTGGGTAAATCTTTATAAAATTGGTAACCGGCATTATCTTGCATATATGCTATTGGTCCGTAATTGTTTCTGACATATTCTTTATCAGTTTTATTACGGGTAAAATCCCATATATGCCATTCATCTAATAAATTATTGTTTAGTGCATATCGTATATATTGATTTAAATTTTCCATTCTGTCTTGACGACCGGCAAATGTAATTAAAATATTTTTTGACATATAAATTCCACTACTTAATTTTTATAAGATGAAGGGTAAAGATTATAATTTTTAATTCAAAATAACAATAATATATAATTTTATTTCTGGTTAATTGGCCCTTTGGTAATCTGGGCGAGGTCATCAATTCTGATCCATGTTTTA
>NZ_JACFPQ010000011.1:0-480 GCF_016101925.1 Commensalibacter sp. M0268
CGAATATGTATCAGAAGTTGTAAATATCAAGAATGGTGGAACATCTGATAGTGACAGTTTCTTTGATCCTGGTGATACAGCAGAAAGTGGCGGTACGTTAATCAACCGTTATTTAGCAGGTGGAAGCAGCTCTTTTCGTACCGCGGATTCCACTGCCGGTTTAAATGTTGAAAATGGTGGGAAAATATTAAATCAAAAGAACCCAACCATTCCTGATACCCCCAATATTCCAGATAATAATTGTGATACAAACTATTATATACCAGTAAATCTTTTGCCTGGTCAAAGTCATAATTTACCTTCTGGATATGTCGTAAGTGATTACAGAAGATATATGATCAAAAATGATTATCCAATTATTTCCGGTGGTGTTTGGAATGCTGTATTAACTTCTTCAGGTGAAACTATTTATACCAGTAATTATACTAGTGTACATGGTCCTGTTAATATGATCCATGGAGTTTTAAACATTAAAAGCGG
>NZ_JACFPQ010000001.1:0-761459 GCF_016101925.1 Commensalibacter sp. M0268
TCGTCAGGCTCATAACCTGAAGGTCAGAGGTTCAAATCCTCTCCCCGCTCCCAATAACTTCCACTCAAAATTGCTATATCATCACGGACAATATCCTGTCGATCCCGTGTTGAGACGCATCATCCTTGTTGCCGATCCTGCTTCCGCAGGCCAGTGGCTGATCCATGTGATCTGCCGCTTTGGAACCGAAAAAGTCTTTTATACATGAAACCGTGAAAAAATGCGTCCTGTATGGCAATCTTGGCAAACAACATGGCCACTGGGCAGTCTTTATTCCCGAGGCTGGCGTATCACTTGAAAATACCATGAATTGTTGCAAACACAAACCTGCATGACCAACATGAAATCCAGTGCCAAACCCCTCCCATCCCCTCATGCAAAAAATGAATAAACCACTTGTGAATATCGCATGTCCACCTCTCATATACCGTAAAAAAACAAATAAATATCATAACTTAATAAATATAAAATTCTTATACAAAATAATTAATACTGGAAACAAAATATAAACAATATATTTAGTTCTGTATTTTTTCTGTTTTTATATCAAAAATATTTTGTTTATTAAAAATTAAAAAAAATTATTTAATATCATTTTTTATATTTAGTAAATAATTCAAAATGAAGTGTATTATAAAATATACAAATTTAAAGATTTTAACCAATTTTTCATTTTTTATCTAAGGTAACAATAAATTTATATTTTAATATATTAATCTAATGATTAACTAATATTGAAATTTTCAATTTAGAGAAAATATATCCTCTGATTGAATGTACTTTATGAGGAAAGGTTAAGTTATGGATAGTCTAATTGCTTTTTATAGTCCTATAAATTTCCTGAAAAAGTATATTATATTGGGTTTAAACGTAATGATTTTGCTTATGCCAATTAACAAATTAATGGCGCTTGATCTTTCCAATAATGGTAAACCTCCTCAAAATATTGATGATGCTTCAGTACCAGAGACGAATCGGAATGTTGCACTTGGTGAGATGAATAAATTCAATACACGTGAAGTAAACCCGTCCAGTCTTGATCCAACAAAAAGTATTTTTTCTAAACCGATAAATGACTATCTTGATAAATATGGTATTCAGCTTGGATTAAACTGGGTGACAGAAACAGCTGGTGTGGTTCATGGTGGACGGAGAAACGGTGCTGATTTTACACAACAAATAACATTTTCAGTTGATATGGATTGGGAAAAAATTGCCGGCTTAAAGGGCTTTTCAACTCATATGATTGTTATGAATCGTTCAGGTCGTAATGCCAGTGCTGATTATGTTGGGGATACGCAGATTCAGGCCCAGGAAGTATACGGGGGTGGCTATTCTCGCTTATTTCATATTTATGATGTTTATGGTGAACAAAAATTATGGAATGGTCGGGTCGATATTAAAGTCGGTCGTATGAGTGTAGGAGATGATTTTGCCCATAGTCCCATGGCATGTCAATTTATGATTCTTTCAACTTGTGGCCATCCAAGAAGTACTCAATCTCAACAGGGATTTTCAGATTGGCCTGGTGCAGTTTGGGGGGGAAGAATTCTTGTTAATATGACATCTAATAGTTATTTTGAAGTGGGTGCATATCAAAGTACACCTTGGCCACAAGGAGGAGCAACTGGATTTTATTGGGGAACCAAGGGAACAACTGGTGCTTTCGTTCCTGTTGAATTTGGTTATAATCCTGATATCGGAAAACATCATTTAGTGGGTAGCATTCATATTGGTGCAGGTATAGATAGCAGTCATTTTCAAACCTGGTCTTCACAAGTTTTAAATAACAATAAAAAAGATTACCGTACCCAATTCTGGATTCAATCCTACCAAATGATTTATCGTCATGATGCAATTGATGATCATGGATTATTTGTTTTGGCAAATTATGGGCATGATTCTACGACAACATCAACATTTAAGGACTTTTACAATTTCGGGTTTTTGGATCGTGGATTTTGGAAAGACAGAGCCTATGATCAAATTGGGGTGATGTTTACATATTATACGATCCCTCATACTCTTCGGCATGCACAGCAATTTCAAGTGGCACATGGAGCACCATTAAATGGTAATGGAGTTTTCGCTCTATTGAATGGCGCCCCTGGAGTTCAGGGAGATTCAATTTTATTTGAAGCTAATTATGGTTTTGCTGCCTATCGTGGAATCATGATTATGCCAGTATTTGAATATTTTCATCATGTTGCCGCGACGAAGGCCTATAAAGATGCAACGATTGTTGGTTTGAAAACCAACGTAACTTTTTAAAAAACTATATTGCTTGTCACTGTAAAAAGAATAAATTAACGATAATAGCTATTCTCATTATAATCAAAAATCTTATTAAAGATTTCAGGGTTGAATACAGTGATAAACTATAAATCGATTTTAATTTTATTTACTGGATTACTGCTTAATGCCTGTAATCCAGAAATGGGGCGTTTACCCTTGGAAAGTGATGTTGGATGCCTGCGTAAAGAATTATCTTCTCCTGATCATCCTTCATTTCATATGGCGGCCAATTTTTGTCAAAAGACAAAGAATCATATATTACAACCCTTGAATTTAAAAAATGCCCCTGATCTGCAAAAAAAGGCTGAAAAAGCAGGAATTGCTTATTGTTCATAGTTGAAAAATAATTTTTTTAGAATTTATAATAATTTTATTGAAGTCAATAAAACAATTTTTTGTTTTATGACATTAAAAAAACAAAATATATATAATGTGTTTTTAAGCAGATTTAGTTTTATATTATTGTCTACTATAACGTCAGATTATTAAGTCAAGTCGGATCACGTTAAATTATATTTAGAAAATGATTTTATTATGTTCATGGTGCCGACACTCGGAATTGAACCGAGGGCCTACTGATTACGAATCAGTTGCTCTACCCCTGAGCTATGTCGGCGTGGTTTTTGTTTTATATAGGAGCTTTATTTATTCTTCAAGAGTGGAGGGTGAAATTTATTAAGAAATATGAAAATGAAGCTTATTATAGAAATTTTTTGGATATAAGATTTGTTTTATTAGGCTTATTGATCAATCACTATTATAAAAAAAGAGATTTTGTCTCAATGGATCTTATTTAAGTTTTATGAAAAAATCAGAATTTAGTAAAAATGGTTCTGAATATTTGGATAAGTCAATAAGGATGCAAAAAATGATAATGGGAAACGAAAAGCTGTTTTATATTGTTTTGCATCCAGTATTTAAGGGACTAAAGTTTTTCCACCTGATTATATTCCAGATCAACAGGTGTAGAACGTCCAAAAATGGAAACACTAACTTTTAGTCGACCTTTTTCAGTATCTATTTCTTCAATAACACCATTAAATGAAGTGAATGGCCCGTCGGAAACGCGAATTTGCTCGCCAACCTCAAAGTCTACAGAAGGACGCGGACTATTTGCACCTTCTTTGGCTTGATTAATGATATATTCGGCCTCTGCATTGGAAATTGGGGATGGATGCATTCTGTTTCCAAGAAAACCCGTAACCTTGGGAGTATCCTTGATTAAATGCCATGCCTCATCAGTCATCTCCATTTTGACCAGAACATAACCAGGGAAGAATTTACGTTCTGTTTGGACTTTCTGGCCACGTTTAACCTCTATGACTTCTTCTGAAGGGACAAGGATTTCTTCCACTTGGTCAGTTAAACCTTTTTGTTCAATCTGTTCTTTAATTTGTTGAACAACCTTTTTTTCAAAACCAGAATAGACATGAATGACGTACCACCGTTTTGCCATAACTGGTTTACCCTCCTAGGCCAAATAAAATCCGTATTCCAAAGCCGATAGCCTGGTCCACGATGAAAAAGAATGCAGAAGCACCCGCAGCCATTGCCAGAACAGCGGCGGTTGTGACTAATGTTGTACGACGTGAAGGCCAAGTTACCTTTTTGGCTTCAGCACGAACCTCATTTAGAAATTTCGTGGGATTGACCGGCACGAAATACCTTCCCTACATAAAATGATCCTAAAATACTATGTTAAATTATTATAATATATCAGGATGGGTTGAAAACAAAATGAATGTTTGTCATTCATATTTAATTTGGCAGGGGTGGAGGGTCTCGAACCCGCAACCTCCGGTTTTGGAGACCGGCACTCTAGCCAATTGAGCTACACCCCTGCAAAAAATTTGATATGAATAGATCAGAACCATCATATCTATTGATACAAGAAAAAGCAATGGAATGGACAGAAAGTCAAGTAAAAAATGAATAAAAATTATTTTTTATAAAAATGATAAAAAAAAGCTTGATTTGGGAAGAAAAATCATTAAAAGTTTTTTCAGACTCAATTGAGCATTATCAAGCGGGCGTAGCATAGTGGTAATGCAGTAGCCTTCCAAGCTACCGAGGAGGGTTCGATTCCCTTCGCCCGCTCCATTTTCAAATTTTCAGAATTTCACTGAATTTAGCTGCGTTCAACCGTATCATGATGTGCTCACATCTAAAATTGGTTGGGAAATGTAAAATGAATTCATTTTCGAAGATTTTCCTCTGCGACTGGCAATTGTTACCGGCTTCTGGATGGTTATTGATAGACATAAGCTGGCTGTGAGTGATACTGAGACGATAATTGGGTTATATCGCTACTTTACTGTCATGCTCATTATCTGGACATTCAAAATAAAATCAGCGTTAAAAACTTATGCTCAAATGAGTTTAATTTAAACTGAAAATGAATCCATTCTGCATATTTATTTTTGGTATTATATTGTATATTGCAATAACGGTATGGAATCAGAGCTATAAAATTAATATTATTCATAGTCAGAAAATAGCTGGATACGATGCTAGAATTTTTTTGGAGGTTCAATATCCTACGTTCCATGCGGTTTGCGCATACGCATTTCTAATAACATTTTTTGAGGTGTCGTATTAGATAAATAACTAAATTCTTTTCTGAATTTCGTCTTACGATAGTTTCTTTCGGCTGCGGGGATTAATGCCAATCAGTTCGGATAAAAGGCAAGGGCTATGGATATGTAAAATTAATTGGTCTATACCGGCTGAAGAAGAATTGAGATGGCGTATTAATTAATATCGAGGCGTAAGATAGACTGGCGTGTGATGTTTTCTGATGCAGCAGCTGATTTAATTGTTCATTTCCTAACAGTGAGTTGGCGCCTTTTCGCCGAGATATACTGGTACATGTGCTAATAATAATCCGTAAAATCAAGTTTCAGAGCAATAAAGCAGATTTCAATCTGTGGTGAGATGATCTTGGCACATCAAGTGTTGAGCGTCATGATTTATATACAGTTGACTTGAGTATAGTGAATAATTGTGAGGTGTTTTTAACAACGTTAAACTTGATGAAAGTGAATGAATAGGTGAAGAAGGACGTGGTTTTATCCAGATGATGAAAAATTTGATCCTGACCGTTTGGTAGTTGTCATTTTTATTTAGTTCACTAGATAAAAATTCAACGGGCTTAATTAATTGTGCGGGGATTTTTAATGCCAACGTATGAATATATGGAAAATAATATAGCATAGAAAATGTTTTTATTATAAATATAGCCAGATTTGTATTATCGGACTTATTATTTTCACACTGGTTATGATGACACGGTGATTATCGTGATAGCAGATAAAACCGAATAGCAATTTGAGTATTATCTTATATTCTCGTAGTATGGCGTGTTAAATACAGAGGTTTAATAATAGCTGATAACTATTTTTTTTAGCAGTAATCGCCATCTAGTGCCTGTGACGATTAAAGATTGCGGCAGTGTTTAGGTAGAATGTTCCCGCATTACGATTTGTTTCTCTTGTCCCGTTCAGGCCCTATGAAAAGCTTATCGGAGTATTTATCGAAACGCGCATGTTCTGCCAATTTGGATGCATTATCCGATCAGTCGGGATTGAGCGGGTCAAGATCAGTTGTAGTTTTATCGTGCTGCCCTGTGTCCAAACTGGCTGAGACAATAATGTTTATCGGAACAGGCTTTTATTCGTCGGCATTGCATAGACTTGCCAATAACGGGTAAGAAAGTGATTTACTTATATCTTTGTCGACGCACCAAAATTGATATCCAATAATTGTTATTTTTCCTTAAATAAAAATATTTTTTACTAAAAATTATATTAAATCGAATTGATCGTTTGAATGATTGTCGGTATAACAATCATTCTGTATGACTTGAGACAAATTTATTTTTGAAAAATATTTTTGTTTTTATTATTGATTTACTTTAAAATATAGGCTTTTAATAATATCATTTTGGACTGTAAAACCTTTGCTGAAGAGGTAAAATGAAGCGGGTGAAGTTTCAATTGCATTTTAGTGAACGATGAGAGAACAAGCGAAGTGAATACCGATGCAACACATGCTGCGCTTGCAGCTTCCGCCTTTACGGCAAATAATCTTAAGGGGCGATATGCTACCGCGTTATATGAATTTGCTGAGGAACAGCATGCTTTAAATGAGGTGATTGCAGAGGCCGAGGGTTTGTTAAAAATTATTTCTGAAAATGAAACATTGAGAAATGTTTTAAATAACCCTTCTTTGGATACTGTACAAAGCAAAGCAATAATGGCTGAGTTGATGAATCATTGTGGATTCAGTCAGATTTTGCAGAATTTTGTAGGTGTGGTTGCAAATAATCGAAGACTTGCTGATTTAAAATCTTTTTTAATGGCATTTTTTGCTTTGGTTAATCTTCGTCGTGGCATTACTGCTGCTGAAGTCATTACAGCTTCTCCTTTAACGGATATGCAACGTGCCCAATTAAAGGATCGTTTTTCCCAAGCAGGGTACAATAAAGTAGATATTCAAGAGCGTATTGATTCAAAGATACTAGGTGGAATTATCGTACGTATTGGGTCAAAGCTCTACGATGCTAGTCTTCAATCACGTCTTAATCGCCTATACAATGTTATGAAGGGAGCCGCGTGATGGAAATCCGTCCCGCAGAAATTTCGGACATCCTTAAAAAACAAATTGCGTCCTTTGATAAAGAATCTGACATTGAGGAAACAGGAATTGTTCTGTCTGTTGGTGACGGTATTGCATTGGTTTATGGCCTGCAAAACGTTATGGCGGGGGAATTGGTTTCTTTTGTCAACAGCAATTTGACCGGGATGGTTTTAAATCTGTCAATCGACCATGTTGGTGTTGTTATTTTTGGTGACGACAGTCAAGTTCGTGAAGGGGACAACGTTACTCGTACAAATCGGGTTGTGGATGTGCCTGTTGGTAAGGGATTGTTGGGTCGTGTTGTTGACGGATTGGGAAATCCGATTGATGGAAAGGGGCCCTTGAAAGATGTCGAACGTCGTTTGGCAGATGTTAAGGCTCCCGGAATTATTCCGCGTCAATCCGTATGTGAATCAATGTTGACCGGGATCAAGGCTATTGATGCTCTGGTTCCAATCGGGCGTGGACAGCGTGAATTAATCATCGGTGACCGTCAAACTGGCAAATCAACAATCTTGGTTGATACGATGATTGCCCAAAAAACCATGAATGCTTTAAAGGATCCTAAGCAGACTCTTTATTGTATATATGTGGCTATCGGTCAAAAACGCTCCACTGTTGCACAGGTTGTTCGCACGTTGGAGGAACAGGGTGTAATGGATTACTGCATTGTGGTGGCCGCAACCGCTTCAGATGCTGCGCCAATGCAATATATTGCACCTTATGCCGCCACGGCAATGGGTGAATATTTTCGTGACAATGGTATGCATGCATTGATTAGTTATGATGATCTGTCAAAACAGGCCGTAGCTTATCGTCAAATGTCCCTTTTATTGCGTCGTCCTCCTGGACGTGAGGCTTATCCTGGCGATGTATTCTATTTGCATTCTCGTCTCTTGGAACGTTCTGCAAAAATGTCCGATGAACGTGGTGCAGGTTCATTAACTGCCTTGCCTGTTATTGAAACACAGGCTGGTGATGTTTCTGCATATATTCCTACCAACGTTATTTCCATTACAGATGGTCAGGTTTTCTTGGAAACAGAATTATTTTATCGCGGTATTCGTCCTGCGGTTAATGTGGGGACTTCAGTTTCCCGTGTTGGGTCAGCGGCACAAAGCAAAGCAATGAAACAGGTTGCCGGCAGTATTAAGCTGGAGCTTGCCCAATATCGTGAAATGGAAGCGTTTTCTCAATTTGCTTCCGATCTTGATGCATCGACCCGTAAGTTGCTTGAACGTGGCTCAAGATTAACAGAATTGTTAAAACAGCCCCAAAATTCTCCCTATACCATGGAAGAAGAGGTCGTTGTTTTATATGCGGGTACCCGTGGTTACACTGATGAAATTCCAGTAAACAAGATTCAGGAATTTGAGCATCAATATATTGAATCCATGCGTTCTACCGGTATCGAAATTCTTAATGGAATTCGTGATGCACGCCAGATCACTAAGGAATTGGAAGAAAAATTGGCAGCATTCCTGAAAAATTTTGTTGCACAATTCAAACAGGCTTAGGGAACTTTGTGAATGGCTTCTTTAAAAGAATTGCGTGCTCGTATAAATAGTGTCAAATCGACCAAAAAAATAACGAGTGCTATGAAAATGGTTGCGGCAGCCAAAATGCATCGTGCTGAGCGACGTTCTCGTCAGGCTCAGCCTTTCGCTATGGCGATGCAGCGTATTCTGGTTAGTTTGAAGCAGTCTTTGGATGGTCGTCCTGGTTTGCCTGCATTGTTAACAGGTACTGGTAAAGACAAGGTTCATCTTATTGTTCCAATGAGCAGTGATCGGGGTTTGGCAGGTGGATTTAACAGTAATATAAATCGTACATTACGCAATATGGTTAAACGTCTACAAGAACAGGGAAAGACTGTTAAGATTTTTCCTGTTGGCTTGAAAACGTATGTATATTGCCGTAGTGAGTTTCCCAATCTTATCATCGGACCTGAACATGTCGATTATCGTTTGGGTAACGTTGAATATCAGTCTGCAGACCAGATCGCTGCCTATATCGAGTCTTTATTAGAAGAACAGCGATTTGATGTTTGTACTGTCATTTACAATAAATTTAAAAATGTGATGGTTCAAACACCAACGGAGTTGCAGCTTATTCCATTGGAGCTTGCCGTAAAGGATACGGACCGTAAAGACGGTGCTGATCAAAAAAACAGTTCAGGATTGCGAGATCAGGCAGATTATCTGTTTGAGCCTGAGGCGGAAGATGTATTGCATCGTTTGCTTCCGGAAAATTTGAGAGTTCAGATTTTTGCGGCAATGCTTGAAACAAATGCTGGTGAACAGGGCGCTCGAATGACTGCAATGGACAGTGCGACACGCAATGCCGGAAAGGCTATTGATAAGTTGAGTTTATATTATAATCGGACGCGTCAGGCCAATATTACTAATGAACTTACTGAAGTTATATCGGGTGCGAATGCTGCCTGATTGTTATTATAAATTATACTATACTGCTAGGAGCTGACCTTATTATGTCGGATACAGCAATTAATGAAAGTAATGCAACAATGGGTGATTCAGAAGCGGGGAATCAAGAAAATCAGGCATCTAAAAGTAATTCTGTGGGAAAAGTTACAGAAATCAAGGGTGCTGTTGTTGATGTGCAGTTTACAGGGGAGCTTCCTTATATTTTAAATGCGTTAACATGTAAGGTCGGGGATCGTACGCTTGTATTGGAAGTTGCACAGGAAATCGGTGATAACCAGGTGCGCTGTATCGCCATGGATTCAACAGATGGTATGGTTCGTGGAATGGAAGTGATTAATACGGGTAGCCAGATTTCCGTTCCTGTCGGGCCTGAAACACTCGGTCGTATTTTGAATGTTATTGGTGAACCTATTGATGAAATGGGCCCTGTTCATTCTGCCAAGCGAATGCCAATTCATCGCCAGGCCCCTTCATTCGAGGAACAGGGTGTAACAACTGAAATCCTGCAAACCGGTATCAAGGTTGTTGACCTTCTTTGCCCTTATTTACGGGGTGGTAAAATTGGTCTGTTCGGGGGTGCCGGTGTTGGTAAAACCGTTTTGATTCAGGAATTGATCAATAATATTGCGATGGGTCACGGTGGTGTTTCAGTTTTTGCTGGTGTTGGTGAACGAACCCGTGAAGGAAATGACCTGTATCATGAAATGATTGATGCGGGTGTTATCAAGATTAATGAGGGTAAAACTGACGGCTCAAAAGTTGCTCTTGTTTATGGCCAGATGAATGAGCCACCCGGAGCCCGTGCGCGTGTGGCGTTATCCGGTCTGACGGTTGCAGAATATTTCCGTGATGAAGCTGGACAGGACGTATTATTCTTTGTTGATAATATTTTCCGTTTTACCCAGGCTGGTTCTGAAGTGTCTGCCTTGTTGGGTCGTATTCCTTCCGCCGTGGGGTATCAACCGACATTGGCGACTGAAATGGGTGCATTGCAAGAACGTATTACCTCTACGCAAAAAGGTTCTATCACCTCTGTTCAGGCTATCTACGTGCCTGCGGATGACTTGACGGATCCCGCGCCAGCAACAACATTTGCTCACTTGGATGCGACAACAGTTTTAAACCGCTCAATTGCTGAATTGGGTATTTATCCTGCTGTAGATCCTCTGGATTCAACTTCACGTTCCTTGGATCCCCGTATCGTTGGTGAAGAACACTATGAGGTTGCGCGACGGGTACAGGAAATTCTGCAAAACTATAAATCTTTACAGGATATTATTGCAATTCTTGGTATGGATGAGCTTTCCGAAGAAGACAAAAAGATTGTTGCACGGGCACGGCGCATTCAGCGTTTCCTGTCTCAGCCTTTTCATGTTGCTGAAATCTTTACCGGAATGCCAGGTAAATTGGTGGCGGTAAAGGATACAGTTCGTTCCTTTAAAGAAATTGTCGATGGAAAACATGATGATTTGCCAGAAGCTGCTTTTTATATGGTAGGCACTATTGAAGAGGCAGTTGCAAAAGCCGAAAAAATGAAACAAGAAGAAAAATGAACGGTTAAAAGCCATAAAGGAAAATAATAATGTCAATCAAACTTGAAATTATTAGTCCCGAGAAGGTTGTTCTTTCTCAGACAGTGGATATGGCTGTTTTACCTGCTTTAGAGGGGGATATTGCCGCAATGGAAGGTCATGTCCCCATGATTTTTCTTCTTCGTGCTGGAGTGATTGATCTTTATCAGGACAATAAGGTTATCCATCGTCTGTTTGTTGAAGACGGGTTTGCCGAAATGCAAGAAAATTGTTGTACTGTTCTTGCCAAACAAGTCAGAAAATTGAATGAACTTTCTGAAGAGGAAGGGATCAAGCGTTTGGCAAAATTGCAGGAAGAGTATAATAGGGTTTCAGGTACCAATGATACTGATAAGCAACGTGAGTTGATTGACAGAATGCAGGGAGCCAATGCTATTATTGATTTGGCTGTTTCAGGTAAACATAACCAAACCTTTTAGTAATGAAAGATATTATCTGCCACGATAGGCAGGAACATCTTGTGAAGGAATCCATACATTTTCGGGAGGTGTGCTGGTTTGCCAAAAAACATCTATAGGCATTCCCCCTCTTGGATACCAATATCCACCAATTCGTAACCATATTGGGTCAAGTAATTTTGTCAGTGTGGTTGCGATTTCAACTGTACAAGCTTCATGAAAAGCTCCATGGTTTCTAAAACTTGCCAAATATAATTTTAGTGATTTGCTTTCGACAATCCATTTATCTGGAATATAGTCGATTACAAGATGAGCAAAATCTGGCTGTCCGGTAATTGGGCATAATGATGTGAATTCTGGTGCGGTAAAACGAATAGTATAATCATATTCCGGATAAGGGGCAGGCACTTTTTCAAGTTTTGCTTCGGATGGAGATTGAGGTAAAGAGGTATTTGCCCCAAGCTGGGTCAGGTAGTTTTTAAGTTCTTTGGTATCATTCATTGTTTTACCTTTTACTGTAAGGTTGAATATAACATTTTTGGATTCATAATATCGATTAAGTTTATATTGGATTTACTTTAATCATATTCTATGAAAACGGAAACAGGATTTAGTGACGTTGGTATTACAATAGGATAGAAAAAACAAGATGTTTACAGAGGAAGAAAAACAGTTGGCAAAATTTAAAATATTGTTAAACGCCAATGTCGGAATTGCCAAAATATTTGAAAGCCCAATATTTTAATATAGTTGATGATCAGAATGGCGTTCAGGCAGATCAAAATTGCCTGTGGAAAAAAGATTATATTTTTTGGCGCGATTATCATTTGCAAGCCGACGTGGGGGAATCTATTCAAAAAATAAACAAAATGCAATAACAATTACGTGGTTACTTTTTTTTGATTTTGATCAATCTTATGATTTTATAAAGCAATATTATCTTTTTGAATTTGCTAATTTATTTCAGGGTTGCTGTATTTATTCAGTAATGCAATCAGACATTTTTCGTTTCTGTTATCTATTGCAAATATATTGATGTTGAAATTGATTGTTATGCAAATCTGGATAATATTTTTGTATTTTTGTCTATCAGGAATTTGATTGTTATTTATTATATGTTCAGGGAAATGATTCCTATATTGAAAATGGTTTGATCGTATCAAAAATGGAAAATAAAATAAAAAATCTGACTGAAACAAAAGCATTTGCCAATATAGGGGAAGCGTACTGGACCAGGTCTCTTATCAACGAGTGTTTTGGAATTGTTAATGGATACAATTTTATTAAATTAATCTTTTTTGTTTATTGATACTTTGAGATTAATGTCAAATTATTTTATAAATCGTGCTTATAATCATGCAGAGTGATCTTGTAAAAACACAGAAATAGGAAATTGGAGGAAATTAAATTACCTTGAAAATCATATTATTTATAACGATTTTCAGTGTAACTAATTTAATTGTTTATGAAATCATTTAAGGAATTTCCTGCTCCTCAATTAATATCAGACAGTCATTCTCTGAGACAAATGGTTGATTCATTGTTGATAGAAAACTATGTAACAATGGATACTGAATTTGTAAGAGAATCGACTTATTGGCCTGAACTATGTTTAATTCAAATTGCAGGTAGTCATCAGGTTTATTTGGTTGATGCTCTTTCCAAGACAATTGATTTATCCTTATTAACCCCTCTATTGCTTGAATCAAAGATTGTTAAGGTTTTTCACGCCGCTCAGCAGGATTTGGAAATTTTTTTGCATTTATTTGGCTTTTTGCCTGTGTCGATATTTGATACGCAGATTGCTGCAATGGTTGCAGGGTTTGGAAATCAAATCGGTTATGATTCATTGATTGAATCGTTACTGAACCATAAGGTTGATAAATCCTATCGGTTTAGTGACTGGTCAATACGTCCCTTAACAAAAGCACAACAGGATTATGCAGTTGCAGATGTAACCTATCTGTGGAGTGCTTTTCCAATTTTATATGAAAAATTACGATTGGATAATCGCTTAAGTTGGGTTGCTTCTGAAATGGAACTTTTGTCCAATCCGGATTTTTATTTACCTCCTATTGAAAAAATCTGTAAAAAATTAGGGGCAAAAATTCGTAATGGTCGATCATTGGCCTGTTTATCTTATTTAATACAATGGCGTGAAGAGAAAGCTCAAAAGGTGAATATCCCAAGGCATCATTTCATTAGGGATGAAAGTCTTATTGCTATTGCCGTGGCTTTACCCGATACTGTAAAAGCCTTGGAAAAAACAAGAGGTATTAATAGAGATTTTGCCAACGGCCAAGATGGTCAATCTGTCTTAGAAATTATAAAAAAAGCGAAAGCGATTGATTCTGAATCATTGCCAACCCCTTTTATCTATAAAAATCATGCAGAAAAACCATCAGAAGCTCTGGTTTCGTTGTTAAAGGTAATGCTATTGGCCAAATGTGAAATTTATAAAGTGGCTCCTAAGCTGGTTGCCAGTAGTAAGGATATTGAAAAAATAGCTCTGGGTTATCGAGATTTGGAAATATTTACAGGTTGGCGTCATGAGGTTTTTGGAAAAGATGCCATTGATCTATGTGAAGGGAAACTCATGATATCCGTTCAAGATAAAACATTAAAATTTGTAAAAGTTTGAATTTTGTTTTTAAAAAATTATTTGTTATTTATAAAGTGAAGTAATTAAGGTGAAAATGTATGGAATGGACTGATGAAATCGTTGCCCGCCTACGGGAATTATGGGCACAAGGTCTTTCAACAGCGGAAATTGGCAGACAGCTTAATGTAACGAAAAACGCTGTTGTTGGTAAAGCGCATCGATTGGGACTTGAGGGAAGACCTTCCCCGATTCGCAAGGCGAGTGTAACAAAAGATAAAGTGGGTGAAACAAAATCTCAAAAAAATGCTATATCAAAAAAGGATGAGTCTAAAAAAAATAAAACCGTTACACAGACTGTTATAGAATCAAAAGAGATTAATGCTGTCAAAGACGAATCAGTTAAAGAGAAGCTTGAGGTTAGGACTAAAAAACCTAAAAAGCTTGAATTTATATCACCAAAAGAGCTGCCTTCTTATCGAAAATCAAATTCAGAATGCTGTTGGCCGATAGGTGATCCAGGCGAAAAAGACTTTCATTTTTGCAAGGCGCCGATCGTTCCGGGTAAACCCTATTGTTTGGAACATGTTCAGATCGCCTATGTAAAATTGAAAGATCGTAAGAATAACGTTGCCTAATAAATCTATCTTTTCTCATAAAATTAAATTTTGATGAGAGAAGATATGGTTATATAAATATTTGTTATGGTTATATAAATATTTGTTTATTATTTCGACTAAGTTGCTGAAGATTTAACTTCTTCTGTCACCACTTCCTCTTTATCGTTGCTATAATCGACAGCTGACGTTTGTTTCAGTTTGTCCGTGGTAATCATTTCAACCTGTCCGGTGATTTGTCCACCATCTTCAACTTTAAGGCGTCGGCATTTCGCCTTGCCAAGGAGCTTGCCACTTGCAGTGACTGTAAGATTCCCTTGAGCGGTAATATTGCCTTCCAGTATACCGGTTATTTCAATATCCTGGGATTCAACAGTTCCACGGAAAACTCCAGATTGCTGAATGACAAGTTTTTTCAACTTGATTGAAGAGGTTTCAATCGTTCCTTCAACTATGAGTGTTTCAACGTCATAAAACGTACCTTGTATGTGTATACCCTGACCAACGACAAGAGCCCTGCGATTTAGGGATGCGTCATTTGAATATGTATGTTCTGTATTGTTTAAAAGCGTATTTCGATTAATAAGTTTTTTTTCAAGAATAGGGGTTAGATTATTCATTGTAAGATAAGACTTTCGTTTAAAGAACAAAGTAAAATCGGGTAACATTGGGTTACGGGTTATTTTTGTTGTTTAATAATGGCTTCTTGTATAGTTTGTAAAGCAAAGTATAACAAACCTGCTAGGGAAAAATGACATTTAGTCAAAACAGATTGAAGATTTTTGAAAAATTAGTAAATGTTTTAAATATATTAATTACTTTTTAAGTATGCTGGCAAGAAAAAGAAATAACATCATTTAAGATTAGTGAATATAATTTTTATAATTATATGGAAAGGAAATAGTTTTTTATGCGTGGTTTTAAAAATTTACTTGGTCGGAAGAAAGAGGATGATGTTGAATTTGATATTGCAGGAATAGGGAATGCCATTGTTGATATATTGACACGAGTTAATGATGATTTTCTCGAAAAACAGGAAATGATACCCGGAAGTATGAGTTTGATTGATGCAAAACGGGTCAAGGCCTTGAAAAGCCTGATAAAGCCGGAAAAACAAATGAGTGGGGGATCAGTGGCAAATACCTGTTTTGTTGCGGCCCTGATGGGGGCAAAAACGGCTTATTTGGGAAAAGTTGCGGATGACACCGTCGGAAAACGCTTTGCAGAAGATATTCAGCAGGGTGGTGTTTATTTTCCATCGACCCCTTTAAAATCATCCCTGCATCCAAATCTATATACAGCTCGGTCAATTATTTTTGTAACGCCCGATGGACAAAGAACCATGAATACTTATTTGGGGGCTTGCACTCAATTTACACCAGATGATGTTGATGAAGAGGTCATAAGTCATGCCAAAATAACTTTATTGGAGGGATATTTATTTGATGGTGAACTTGCACAAAAGGCATTCTATCAGGCTGCAGATATTTCGCACAAAGCAGGAAGGAAAATCGCGTTGAGTTTGTCCGATCCTTTTTGTGTAAAGCGACATCTGGTACAGTTTAAGGATTTTGTATCAAATCACGTGGATATGGTTTTCGCAAACCAATTTGAAATTTGTGCACTATACGAAACGGAAGATTTGGAAAAAGCCATTCAAAATGCTTCGCAGGATATTCCAATCGCTGTTATAACCTGTGGTGAAAAGGGCAGTGTTATTCTTGCCAATTCAGAGCGGATAGAGGTTGCAAGTGTTCCAACGGTTGTTGTGGATACGACAGGGGCAGGTGATGCTTATGTTGCTGGATTTTTGGCTGGCTGGACAACTGACAGGACTTATGCCGAATGTGGTCGCCTAGGGAGTGTTGTGGCTGCGGAAGTTATTTCCCATGTGGGTGCCAGACCATTACCGGAATTGAAAGAAGTCATGAATTTCTAATTTTTGGCTTTTTTGATAAAAATAACTTTTGTTATTAATTTACGTAACTTTTGAAAAAAAGAATAATATGTATGTTTTGTAGATAATGCGAAACATACATATTTTGTATTGTTGGAGAATGAAAAACATCATGGAGATCCGAAATATTGCCATTATTGCACATGTTGACCATGGCAAGACAACGTTGGTTGATCAGTTATTACAGCAGTCCGGAACTTTTCGTGAAAATCAGCATGTGGTTGAACGTGCAATGGATAGTAATGATTTGGAACGTGAACGAGGAATTACGATTCTTGCCAAATGTACCTCTGTTGTATGGAATAATGTAAGAATTAATATTATTGACACCCCAGGACATGCGGATTTTGGGGGGGAGGTTGAACGTATCTTATCAATGGTTGATGGGGCGGTTGTCTTGGTTGATGCAGCCGAGGGAGCTTTGCCACAAACTAAATTCGTAGTTGGAAAAGCTTTGAATCGTGGTTTGCGCCCCATTGTTGTGGTGAACAAGGTTGACCGTTCAGATTCTCGTGCGGATGAAGTGCATAATGAAATTTTTGACCTGTTTGCAGCGATGGGTGCCAATGATGAGCAGCTGGATTTTCCAATGCTTTATGCGTCAGGGCGTCAGGGATGGGCTGATTATACAATTGAAAACCATAAAGAGGATTTAAGTGCGCTGTTTGATCTTATCGTCAAACATGTTCCTGCACCAACGGTTAACCTTGATGCGCCTTTTGCAATGGTTGCTTCTATCCTTGAATATGACAATTTCCTTGGACGTATATTAACCGGACGGGTAGAACAGGGAACGGCAAGGGTAAATATGCCTGTTCGTGTTTTGCAACATGATGGTAAAATTATTGAGACAGGCCGTCTAACAAAATTGTTAGCCTTCAGAGGCCTGGAACGTGTTCCTGTTGAGGAGGTCCAAGCTGGTGATATCGTGGCTGTGGCAGGTTTATCCAATACAACGGTTTCAGAAACCATTGCTTCTCCAGAAATAACGGAACCCTTACATGCTACCCCGATTGATCCTCCAACCCTATCTATGACCTTTCGCATTAATGACGGTCCTTTGGGTGGACGTGAAGGAAAAAAGGTGACCTCTCGTCAAATCCGTGAACGCCTGTATCGCGAGGTTGAGGGTAATGTTGCTATTCGTGTTACGGATAGTGCTGAAAATGATGCTTTTGAAGTGGCTGGACGTGGAGAGCTACAGCTCGGTGTTTTGATTGAAACGATGCGTCGGGAAGGATTTGAACTGACTATTGGCCGTCCAAAAGTTCTAACCCGCATTAACGAGGAAACAAGTGAGAAAGAAGAACCCTATGAAGAGGTTCTTATTGATGTTGATGAACCTTATTCTGGGGTTGTTGTTGAAAAAATGTCCCTACGAAAAGGTATAATGCAGGATATGAATCCATCTGGTGGCGGAAAAGTGAGATTGACTTTCTCAATTCCTTCCCGGGGTTTGATTGGATATCATAGCGAGTTCTTGACGGATACACGGGGAACCGGGATCATGAACCGGCTTTTTTCAGGTTATGGTCCCTGGGCTGGCCCCATTGCTGGGCGTCGTAATGGTTCGTTGATTTCTGCCGAAAATGGTGTTGCCGTTCAATATTCCCTTTTCTCTTTACAGGATCGAGGGGTTTTGTTTGTAGAACCTTCTGACAAGGTTTATGTCGGAATGATTATTGGTGAACATTCTCGTGAAAATGATCTGGATGTTAATCCAATCAAAGAAAAGAAATTAACCAATATGCGTGCTGCGGGTAAAGATGAGGCACTTTTATTGACTCCGGCAAGAAAAATGTCATTGGAACAGGCTATAGCTTATATTGAGGATGATGAATTGGTGGAAGTTACACCGTCAGCCATTCGTCTTCGTAAATTATATCTTGATCCACATGAGCGGAAACGTCATGTCAGACAAAGAGCTGAAAGCTGATTAAACATAAATTTATACAGGATTATAATAGGATATGATCCTGTATGTAACAATTTGTAACTTGATTTTAAAACAGGTCATTTTATAATTAAAATGATTGCAAGGATTGCTGATTTTCTGTTTTCTTTTAAGAAATGAAATAAGACCAAATTAAGGCATAATTGTAAAAAATAGCAAAAATAATGCAATTATAATGTGAGACAAACCCATCAGGTTATGCTAACTTTTTTATATATCGGATATAGATTTTCGATACGGTTTTAATTGATAATTTTGATTGGGAATAAAATGAAATTATTAGCTCGTCGTCTTTCTTTCGCTCTATCAACAGCAGCGGTATTAGGTTTTGCAGCTCCAGCTTTCGCTCAAGAAGCTGCACCAGCATCTCCTGCTCCTGCCGCTGTTGCACCAGCGGCTCAAACACCAGCATCTGCTCCAGCAGCGGCAGCTTCTGAAGCTCCAGCAACAGACGCAGCAGCTCCAGCTACTCATCATGGTAAAAGAGCGCATCACGGTAAAAAAGCGCATCATGGTAAAAAAGCACACCATGCTAAAAAAGCGGCAGCTTCTGAAGCTCCAGCAACAGACGCGGCAGCTCCAGCTGCTAACTAATTATTCCGTTTAATTAGTTGTTCAAGACAGGGTTGTATCGTACCACCCTGTCTTTTTTATTTAATTGTAAATACGCCGATAACGGTTTCCCAAGGCAGTAAGAATTTCGTAACCAATTGTATTTGCCGCGTTGGCTATTGTTTCAATTGGACAGTTGAGGCCAATAATTTCTATTTCATCGTCAATCATAACTTTTTTGTTGGCAAGGGGTGATATATTGATACATAAACAATCCATCGAAATTCGCCCAATTACGGGCAAGGGAATGTCAGGGTGATCAATATGTTTGACGCAGATTTTATTGCTGAGCGATCGAAAAAAACCATCTGCATAGCCCGTTGAAACGATAGCCAGTTTTAACGCTTTGTCTGCCGTGAACGTTGCACCATAACCGACAGTGGCCCCTTTGGGAATTTCCCTCAATTGTAAGATTTTACTTCGTAATGTCACAACAGGATACATGGGATTCTTGTGTCCAGGAACAGGGTTGATCCCATATAATGCCGCTCCTGGACGTGTTAGATCGAAATGCCAATTTTCACCTAGAAAAATACCACTTGAAGCGGATAAACTGGCCGGTACGGAAGGAAAGTGATGGATAAAAGCCTTAAACCGTTGCAATTGAATAAGATTTAATGAATGATTTGGATCATCGGCACAGGCTAGATGGCTGATGGTCAGGGTAGGAATGAAAGGTGATATAGATTCATCCTGGATGATTCTTAAATCGTTTATGTCAATACCGAAACGAGACATGCCTGTATCAAATTGCAAGGCAGCAGGATAATTAAAATTGGCTTCCTTACAGGTTTGGATCCATAACTTTACCTGTTTCAGGTCATTTAGAACTGGGATCAGGTTATAATTGATAAACGTTTTGGCATCATATGGATAAAAACCGTTCAGGACATATATTGCGTATTCATTTCCCAATATTGATCTAAGGGCAATTCCTTCATCTAGATAAGCAACAAAAAAATCCTTGCATTCTGTTTTTTGTAATGCCCTTGCCACCGGTAACATTCCCAGCCCATAAGCATTTGCCTTGACGACAGCCCCACATCGTGCCATTTTTGTTTTGTTATTGAGCAAATCATAATTTTTTATAATCGCACCTAAATCAATAGATAAAGTTGCCCCCGCATTTTTGGTAAAAAGATCAGGGTTTATGGAAATATAGGGTTGCATCATTATAAAGACCTTGGAAACTGGGATCTATGGCTTTACTGGAATTCCGTGTGTTGTTGAGTGTTCAAAATGCAGTGGTGTTTCTGGATTAACAATATTATATAACGCATAAGCAGCCATAGAGGCCTCGCTGAATCCTTGTAATATAAGTTTTAATTTTCCTGGATAAAAAGCGATATCTCCGATGGCAAATGTTCCTTCCAGACTTGTTTCACAGGTCGATGGAGTTACCGGAATTCTCCCTTGAATAATGTCAATATCCCAGGATTGTAAAGGGCCAAGATCAGTGGTCAGGCCAAAAAAGGCCAGTAAATGATCGGCTGGAAGAGATCTAATCTGTTTGTCTAGTGAAATAACATCAACTGATTCTAGAAAGCCTTGTTTTCCATGCAGCTTATGAAGCTGGTAGGGGACAAGTTTATTGATTTTTTTTTCTGAAATTGCCGTTTCAAGACGTGCAAGACTTTCCGGTGAAGCCCGGAAACGGTCTCTTCTATGAATCAAAGTGATGGATTTGGCCTTATCTTTTAAGGCCAGTGCCCAGTCAACCGCTGAATCCCCACCACCGGCAATGACAATATTTTTGTCTATAAATAAATCACTTTTTCGGATGTAATAATGAACGGTTTTGGCCTGTTCATAAGCTTCTATATTTTCCAACGGTGGACGATTCGGACCGAAAGACCCTGCACCAATGGCAATGATTATGCCTTTGGCATGAATGATATTGTTTTTATCGGTTTTTAAAGTGAAATTCCCTTTCTGACCTTCCATTTCTACAACCTTGTTTGATAATAGGCGTGGAATATCAAAAGGTTCAATTTGTTTTTCTAGAGAATCAATGAGAGATTGTGCGGTAATACTTGGATGAGCGGGAATATCATAAATTGGTTTTTCTGGATATAGGGCTGAACACTGTCCCCCCACTGTATCCAGTGTGTCAATCAAGATAGACTTCATTTTTAGCATACTGCATTCAAAAGCGGCAAATAAGCCGGCCGGACCCGTACCAATTATGGCAATATCAGTCGTGATAGAGGTTCCAATCATTATATTGACCTTTAATATAAGAAAAAAATAGAATTATAAGGATGATTGCAAAGAGTTTACATATTAAAATAAGCATAAAATAATAGTTTGAAAAAAAATTGTTATAAAATGAATTTTATTGAATATATTTATTATCAAGACATATCTGTAATCTAGAAATGTTAACTTTCTGTAAGTTATTATTAAATCGTTTTATTACCAGTTAAGTTTTATGTAATCATGATTATAAAAATGTATGATTTACCAAATTTGCAAGCAACAAATGATTTGGCTGTAAAAATTTCCCGTTTAATACAGACAGGTGACGCCATTTTATTATCAGGTCCTTTGGGTATTGGTAAAACTGCTTTTGTTCGGTCATTCTTGCGATCTATTTGTGAAGATTCTGAAATGGAAGTTCCCAGTCCCTCTTTTACCTTGGTACAACATTATGAAAGCCCAAAATTTCATTTATATCACTATGATTTGTGGCGGTTGGAAAATGAACAGGATTTAATCGAGTTGGATTGGGATGATGCAATGGAGGGTGTTGTCTTGGTCGAATGGCCAGAGCGTTTGCAGGATTTTGTTCCTGACGGGGCTTTGCATATTGATTTTTCCCTACATTCTGATTCCGGGCGTCGTGTTGTCCTTTCAGGCTGGGATGAACGGCTAAACTTGCTTGAATAATAAAATGACCTTCATGATTATTTGAAAATGTCTAAATATATCACGATCCCCTTTAATGCAGTATTTTTGGATACGATTGCTCAAAAATGGATGGAGGAGATGCATTCTCAAGGGGGTTACCCGTGTGGAATGGTTATTGTTCCCAATCAGAGAACCGTAAAAGCGTTAATTAATAGTTTTATTAAAGTTAATAAAGGGAAACCGCTGCTTTTACCCAAAATTATTTCCATTGGCACTATAGATGAGGCAGGATTATCTTTTAATAGCAAAGAGGAGTTGACACTTTTTCCCGCAGTTCATCCTGTAAAAAGATTATCAATTCTGACATCGTTAATTATACAAATGAATCATGAGCTTGGTAATCAAATTCAGGCTGGTGAAGCTTGGAATTTGGCTAAATCCCTGGCTGATTTAATGGATGAGGCGGAATGGATTGGATGTAATTTAAAGACGGCTTTATCAAAAGCGGTTGAGGATGAATATGCACAGCACTGGCAAAATATTCTAAAATTTCTATCAATTATAACCGAGATATGGCCTCAATGGTTACAGGATAATCAATTGATGAATCCCGTAGCAAGGGTAATAGCTCTTTTAAAAGCCCAGGCTAAAAGTTGGCGGAATTCTGGATGCCAGGATCCAGTTTGGGTGGTCGGATTTGCAGATGCAAGACCCGTTATTGTTGAATTTCTGTCCACGGTTGTTCAATTGCCACGCGGACGTTTGATTGTTTCCGGGTTACAGGAGGATTTGTCAGAGGAAAGCTGGAATGCTTTGCCTATCACGCATCCCTATGCCGAACTTGTCAAAATGTTTTTGGCATTAGGTATTAAGCGTTCTGATTTTCAATACTGGGATCATATATGTGTTCAACCAATTTGTAAGGAGCGTATATCAGCATTTCAGCAAATTTTATTACCTGCTGACCGTTTGGAAAGCTGGTTAATAAACCGGCGTCCTGTACAATTGGATCAATGTTTTTTAATTGAACCGCTCAATCAGCAGCAAGAGGCAATAGCCATTGCGTTAATGATTCGAGATGCTTTGGAAATTCCACAGAAAAGAATTGCACTTGTTACGCCTGATCGTAATTTGGCAATGCGTGTTTCTCTGGAACTGGGACGGTGGGGGGTTATCGCGGATGATAGTGCTGGTGAACCACTTTATAAAACGGCCGGCGCAGTCTTTTTAAATTTGATTTTGCAAGCTTGTGTCGAGGATTTTACCCCTTTATCTTTATTATCCTTACTTAAACATCCATTTGCTTGTTGTGGATTGCCTGCCAGTTTATGCCGTGATTATAGCCGTTTGCTGGAGATCTTTATTCTAAGACAATTTGCAGCTTCTGGTTTATCAGTCATTCAAGCGGCATTGAAGCGGAAAATCGAAGAAATTAAGCTGTTAGATAAGGATACCCTAAGAACCGATATCGCATATTTTTTTTCCAACTCATCTGAATTGGTCAGCTTGCTGGATCGATTGAAACAGAATGTGCAAACTCTGTTGGGAAAAACTACAAAATATACGGTTGGCGAATGGGTGACGTATTTGGCAAGAGCTGCGGAACAGCTTGCCTCTAATCAAGAACAGAATGGAGAGGATATTCTATGGAAAGCTGAAGAGGGAAATGCACTTGCCGAGCATTTAAGAGATCTTATTGTTGAAACTGAATATATAAAGGTGGTTACTTTATCTGAATTTGCCAGTATTTTCAGGGCATCGTTTCAAGGATTAATTGTTCACACGCGCCGTGCCCTACAAGGGAGAGAAGTTAGACAGCTTCATCCAAGGGTATATATCTGGGGATTGCTTGAAGCACGGTTGCAGAATGTTGATATGGTAATTTTAGGGGGATTATCCGAAGGGGTATGGCCACCCTCCATTGATTCTGGTTCTTGGCTAAGCCGTCCGATGCGTGAAAAAATGGGGATGGGACTGCCGGATATTGAAATAGGTCGTACAGCCTATGCTTTTATGGCTTTGTGTTGTTCGATACCAGAAGTGATTTTGTCTTCACCGTTAAGACAGGAAAATGCGCCAGTTGTGCAATCGCGTTGGATTGTCCGTCTTAAGGCGTGGTTGAAGGGGCGCAAGAGTGTAATTCAGCAGCATCCGGCTTTGATGTGGATAAAATATCTTGATCAACCAGATGGATCTCCAACCCCAATGGAATGTCCTTCTCCGAAACCTTTGCCGGCATTGCGTCCAAAATCCATTTCCATAACTGATGTTGAGCGATGGATAAAGGATCCTTATGAGATTTATGCGAAAAAAATACTTAATTTAAGAAAAATTGTTGGTTTGGAGGAAGATCGATCAACCAGTATTTTTGGGTTGATAGTTCATGAAGGGTTAAAGAATGTTTATGAAAATTATAGCAAACAATGGACGCTAAGCGGAATAGAGCAGACTCTTTTGGATGCACTGGATAAACGTCAGGATATCTTAATTTCTTATAAAAAATGGTGGCATGCACGGTTATTAAAAATTGCCCATTGGGTTTACCAACAGGAAAAGTCACGTCGTAATAGTCGAATGCTTCCTCAGTTTTATCTTGAAAAAGAAGGCCATTATTATTTTCAGTTGACCGCAGGAATTGACTTTACCTTACGGGGTATTGCGGATCGAATACAGCTAAACACGGATGGAACTGTAGAAATATATGATTACAAAACAGGTGTTACCCCTGCGTGTATAAATGTGAAGAACGGATTGTTTCCGCAGTTACCCTTGGAAGCGGCAATGGCTTATTATGGCGGGTTTGATAAAAGTCTGGCTGAACATGAAATTTCTAAATTTACATATTGGGAGTTAAAGGGGGGAATAGAGGAAGGTAAGGAAATCCATATAGATAATATTCAAAAAGAAGGGGATGCCACAAATTTAAGCGAAAGATACTGGCAAGTTCTTCAAAAGCTAATTATTGCCTATTGTGACCAGGAACAGCCTTATTTATCTTGTCCACGTCCTCATTTAATAAAAGAATATGTACAAACCCTGCCTGTTTTTGGAGATTATAAGCATTTGGCTCGTTTTCTTGAATGGGGACTGGGAACTGGGGGATCATGATGCAGCGGCAGTTTTTTTTTCCAGATCCTGTTGAAGAAGCGAACAGGCAACAAAGAGATGCCTCTAATCCGCATTATTCAGTTTTTGTATCCGCATCGGCAGGAAGCGGTAAGACAAAACTTCTTGTTGATCGTTTATTACGGTTAATGATGCCCTGGACTGATAAAAAGGGTAAAATTCATCCCGGTATACAACCGCAGCGGATCCAATGTTTAACCTATTCCAAATCCGCGGCTGCCGAAATGGCAATTCGGTTGCAAAAAAAATTAAGTGAATGGGTTGGCTATACGAATCAAGAACTGGATAGGGCTTTGCTCGATTTACAAATCAAGCCGTGCGATAAGATGCGCAAAGCGGCTCGGGCATTGTTTGCAGAAATTTTGGATTTACCAGGGGGTATGCGGATTGAAACCAATCATGCATTTTGTCAATCTATCCTGCAGCGTTTCCCTTTGGAGGCCAGAATTATTCCTCAGTTCAGAGTTATTGAGGAGGGTGATAATTTATTAACCTTCAAAAGGGCTTTTAACGAAAAAATTGATGAAATTGCTGATCATGATATTCAGGTCTTAAGCCCATTAATCAATAATAATCATTTTTTGGAGCTTTTACAGGAACTACAACAAAATCAGCAATATTTACAGCCAGTTTTACGTTTGATTCAACAGCGACAATTTTCCGCTTATTTACGGTCATGTTTAAAGCTGGATTTTTCCAATAAACAGGATTATTTAGCTCGTGTATGTGAAATCTGGCCAGCAGAAAAGGACATTAGAAAATGTCTGGAACTGAATCGGGATATTAAAAATAAAAAATCTAGAGCGGCAATAGAATCCTGTATTCGATGGTTTGATCTTTCGAGCGATCAACGAATTGTCCAATGGGATATAATGCAGGAGACCTTGCTTAAAAAAAATGGTCAAGTTAAAAATTTTACTGTCAATAAGGGGGAAAATAACGCGATTGCAGTTTTGTTGAATGAACAGGCTGACTATATGTATCAGATTGCTGAAACAATCAATCGCTATGACATTTATGAATATACAGGGGCTCTTTTGAATGTCTTTTCATTAATTTGGCAACATTATCAAGATATTAAACGTGCCCAAGGGGTTTTGCATTACAGTGATTTGATTAATTACACTTTGGATTTGCTTGATAATCCTGGTGCCGCTTGGGTTTTGTTCAAGCTCGATGGCGGTTTGGAACATATTTTGTTGGATGAAGTACAGGATAATTCGGCTGAACAATGGCGGATTGCAGATAATATTTCGTCTGAATTTTTTGCGGGATTGGGTAAGGATCCTGTTTCGCATCATTCTAGAACGATTTTTGCCGTTGGAGATTACAAACAATCCATCTATTCTTTTCAGGGGGCAAAGCCACAGGAATTTTTTAATTTTCGTGAAAAAATATCAAAAAAGGTAAAAGAGGCAGGTGAATTATGGGCGGATCCTCAATTACGGGTTTCCTTTCGTTCCAGTCAGATTATTCTTGATTTCGTAGATCAGGTCTTTTCGCCTGAAAATGGATTAACAGGCGTCTGGGATAATTTATCAATGGATCAGTTTCGCCTGCATCGTTCGGCTAAGATATCTGCTCCCGGACGGGTTGATATATGGCCATTAGCGATGATGGATGATATGGAAAAGGAGGATTTGGAAACCTTATGGAAACCATTGAGGAAAAATCAGTATCATTCAACACCTGACATGGTTTTGGCTGAATGTCTTGCCGATTGGATTAAGAGACAGATCGGCAGGGTACCACCTTATGGTGGGCGTCCCATCAGGGCAGGTGATATTCTTATTTTAATCCGGAAACGATCTGATTTTTCACGGGCCTTGATCCGGGCTCTGAAAATGAAAAATATTCCATTGGTCAATCTGGTTAAAACACAATTGCTTGATCAAATAGCCGTACAGGATCTATTGGTACTTTGTGAGGTGCTTTTATTGCCGCAGGATGATTTGACCTTGGCATGTGTCTTAAAATCACCTTTGGGGGGTTTGGATGAAGAAAGTCTTATGGAGCTTGCCGGATCAAGAATAAAAGGCCAGACTTTGTGGAATGCCTTGTTTATTCGGCATTTGGAAAGGAAAGACTGGCAGGAGGCATGGTTAATGCTCTCAAAATTGTTTGCCAGAGTGGATTATGTTACGCCCTATGCCTTGTTGGTTGAGATTTTGGGAGAATATCGTGGACGGGAAAGATTTCTTGCCCGTTTGGGGGAAGAGGCACTTGAGGCGATTGATGAATTACTTTTCCAGGCAATGCAATATGAAGATAATCATATCCCATCTTTACAGGGTTTTTTATATTGGTTGAAACAATCCGAACGTACCATAAAAAACGAGGCGGAAGCAGACCTTGATATGGTTAGGATTATGACGGTACATGGAGCGAAAGGACTGCAGGGGCGTTTAGTCATTTTACCTGATACCGTGAATCCCGCATCTAAACAGGGCGGATTTCAATCTGATCAGGTTCTGGTTTGGAAAGAGGATGCGGAAAAGAATATCAAAATCCCTTTATATGTTCCAAATAAAAATTGCGATATTAGGGAAAGTAAAGAATATAGGTCATTTAAATTGCAAATGGATACCGAAGAAAGCAATCGTCTGCTTTATGTTGCTTTAACGCGTGCAAGTGAATGGTTATTGGTTTGTGGCTGGCAAAAATCCAAAAATAAAAAAACTGAAAACACTTGGTATGATTATTGTGAAAAGGCGATGAAGCAGTTGCCTGATTTGCAGGCCTGTTTTTTCCAAGAAATTTGGGAAGGAACACATCATTTTATAGAAAATAAAAGTAATTCCCTTTCATACAATACGAATTGTTCACCGGATGATTTTGGAAATCAATCCAGCAAATCAATAATTTTACCCAAATGGTTGCAACAAAAAGGAAAGGCTGTTGCGTTACCTGATGAAAATGTCATATTACCCCATTATATTCCAAGTCGACCAGACGGGATAATATTTGGTGAGGTTCCTTCTAAAATATCACCGGTTAAAACAAGAAAGAAAAAAGATCCTTTTTATCGTGGTCGAGTCATTCATGCCTTATTACAATATTTGCCAAATTACCCTTGTGAAAAGCGTTATGACTTGGCATATCAATGGTTCAAGCGAGAAAATGTTAAACTATCCGGTCAGGAATTGGATAAAATTGTTCATCAAGTTATCCAGTTGATTAATAATCCAGAATTACAAAAATTGTTTGATTCTGATAGTTTGGTTGAACAACCTGTAACAGGTATTGTCAATGATCTTGTCATTACGGGTCAGATTGATCGTATGCGTATTTTATCGGATAAAATTTTACTATGTGATTTTAAATCCGGTCAAAAAGTGCCGGATACTGTTGAAATGGTATCCAAAATTTATTTAAGGCAGATGGCATCTTATTGGATCTTATTAAAGGAAATTTATCCATATCATCAAATTGAACCGTTACTGATTTGGACAGATGCTCTAAAAATAATGAAATTGCCCATTGCTTTACTTGAAAAATATTTGCCGGCACAGATATAGACAATCTTAATAATATTTGACATCAAGGACAGTCATCTATTTAGTAGATATGAAGATTATTTTAAAAGTTGTGAGGTAGAAATGAGCGAATTTACTAAAAAAGTAACAGATCAAAGTTTTGAACAGGATGTATTGAAATCCGATCAAATCGTCCTGGTTGATTTTTGGGCGGAATGGTGCGGACCTTGCAAAATGATTTCTCCAGTTTTGGAAGAATTAGCAAAAGAAATGCAGGGTAAATTAGTTGTTGCCAAGGTTAATGTCGAGGAAAACCCTGAGGTGCCAACAAATTATGGAGTTAGGGGAATTCCAACCCTTATCTTGTTCAAAGATGGACAGCCTTTATCAACCAAGGTAGGAGCCTTACCAAAAGAAAAATTGAAAGGCTGGATTGAAACAGCTATCCGTTGAGATATTTTAAATGTTTTTCCAAGTAATTGGATGAATGCCATGTTCCTGAAGCAGCTTGGGGAAGTCTGGGTGACAGAGGGTCTCCAGCTCCTTTTCAGGTTCATATTGAGGCATAAGTTGATTATATAATCCCGTTTTTGTGGTTGCAGGATGGAAAAACAATTCAGAATTACCTTGTGGTAGGGACGGGATTAATTTCTGAATACGGTCAAATGTCATATGCCCACACCAAGATAAGCCAAAGCACCAATCAAAATATTTCATCCCGGCTTTTTTGATCTGTTCTTCAAGAAGTTTGCACCAATAATAAACCAGCAAGTTATTTGTATTATTTAGATTGGTTGTCTGATCAATGGATCTGAGAATCTTAACGGGTTCTTTAGGAAGTCTTATTCGTTGCAACCGATAATCATGACTGATTTTTATAATAAGCTGAGCAATGGTTGGGTGAAGATGCATATGTTTATGCACATCGATATGATCAAGAGCCAGTCCTGTTTTTCTAAAGGTTTCAAATTGAGCCCTGATTTCCTTTTCCAGTTGTCTACGGATGTGTTGATTGAAAAAGTAGTTGATTCCCATTTTAAGTTGTTGTGAGGGGAAAAGACGATTTTCATCGACAAGAAGTGGAATTTCACTTTTTGGCAAAATCGATTTTCCCTCAATGACAACAACATGCAATCCAACCTGCAAATTTGGCATTCTTTTGGCTCTTATGATTGCATCCTCAGCTGCATCGCCTGCAATCATAAGATTCGCAGTACTCAGGACTCCTTGCCGATGTGCAATTTCAATTGCCTCATTGACCTCGACAGATAAACCGAAATCATCTGCTGAAATAAGAATTTTTCTTGTCACAAAATTTCTTTATCGTTTATTATGATGTATGGCGATCTCGTAGAAATTGGAAAAATTCGACGCCTTCACGTAAGCGACGTTTCATCATTTGTGGGCTGGTGATCATCTCTCCTACAATAGATGCTATTTTGGGAGCGCGAAAGTAAAATTTCTTATAAAATGTTTCAACGCTATCAAAAATTTCCGTATGAGATAAATGAGGATAATGCAAAGGGGCGATCTGAACGCCATGTTCATCAATCAATTCCGCATTATTTTCATCCAGCCATCCATTTTCAAGTGCCTGCTGATGCAGAAATGTTCCTGGATATGGAGCGGCTAGGGAAACCTGCAAAGTATGAGGGTTGATTTCAGTGGCGAATTTGATTGTTTCCTGGATTGTTTCCTTGGTCTCTCCTGGTAAACCAAGAATAAAGGTGCCGTGGATTTTAATTCCAAGTTCATGACAGTTTTTTGTGAATTCACGTGCAACCTCGATTCGCATTCCCTTTTTAATGTTATGCAGGATTTGCTGATTTCCGCTTTCATAACCAACCAGCAATAGGCGCAACCCATTATCCTTTAACACTTTCAAGGTGCTACGGGGAACATTCGCCTTGGCGTTACAGGACCAGGTCACCCCTAATTTTCCCAATTCACGAGCGATTGCCTCCGCACGAGGAAGATCATCTGTAAATGTATCATCATCAAAGAAAAATTCTTTAACTTGTGGAAAATATTGTTGAGCCAAACGAATTTCTGCCGCGACATGTTCTGGACTTCGTGTACGATAACGATGTCCACCTACTGTTTGTGGCCACAGGCAGAACGTGCAGCGTGATTTGCATCCACGGCCAGTATATAGGGAAAGATATGGATGTTTTAAATATCCAATGAAATAATCTTCAATATGAAGATCCCTTTTGTAAACCTCGGTAACAAAAGGCAAGGAATCCATATTTTCAATTATTGCCCTGTTTTTATTATGAACAATTTTGCCATTCGCATCCCGCCAGGATATGCCGTCAATATCTTTGAAATCGCGACCTTCTGCGACTTCTTTCAATGTAAAGTCAAATTCATTCCGGGCTACAAAATCAATAACATCGCTTTTTTCGAGACTTTCCTGGGGTTGAACAGCAACCTTTGCACCGACCATGCCAATTTTGAGGGAAGGATTTGCATCCTTGAGCATTTTTGCAACCTTGACATCCGATGAAAAGGATGGGGTAGAAGTATGCATGATCACCAGATCACGGTTTTTCACATCAGCAAGAATGGGTTCCATCGTCATTCTTGCAGGGGGCGCATCAATCAGGCGACTGTTCGGGATAAGGGCTGCCGGTTGGGCCAACCAAGTTGGATACCAGAATGATTTAATTTCGCGCTTGGCTTGATAGCGGGAACCTGCACCTCCATCAAAACCTTCAAAGGAGGGAGGTTGTAGAAACAGAGTCTTCATCATGATGGAACTAATCCTTTGATTTTTTCTATTTTATTATGGTTGTTTAAAAATACTTAATTGGTTCAATTATCTATCACTATCGTTTAACTATTGGAACCTTGGTTTTTTTTAAAAGTCATTTTTTGTCCACGCCATTCAATATCTTCTTTGAAAATACTTCTCATCATAATAGAAGCCGAGATCCAGTCCCTTAAGGGTAACAGGAAAGGAATTAACTTAAGGTCAAGTTTAATCTTTTTATTGATTACTAAACAACAAATAGATTGAAAAATCCAGCAGCTTAAAAAATTAATCCATGATTTTTTTTTCAGAGGGTTTAGTAAAACAGCAAGAGAAATCCAGAATAGGGGAAGCTGGATGAAAGAGCATGTAAAACCAAGGGGTTCCACCGTAAAAACGGTACGATTCCAGCGCAACTCATGTTTATATAAAGCTTGAAAAGTATTTTCAGAAACAGTTGTCTTAACGATGGAAGGTGAAAGAACAACCTCTAAATTTTGTTTTCTGATAAGCTCTCCAAGTTTTGCATCGTCTGCAATATAGGGTAACAAAGCTTTTAATCCGCCAATTTTCATAAGTATGGACCGTTTGATTGCAACACAGGCACCAAAACAATCCTGACGGCCCAGATAGCGTGAAAGTATCACGCCCGGCATAAAGTTATAATTGATATGAGCACTGGCCAGCATTTGGACAATAGAGGATTCATAAGGTAATCCACTATATAAAGAGGTTATCAGTCCAATATTGTCATTATCCAATAAGGGAATGGTTTCTCTTAAATAATTCTGATGCGGTGTGTGAATATCGGAATCTGAAATAAGCAGACAGTCATGGATTGCGTAGGCAAACATGTTTATTAAATTTGATACTTTGCGGTTTACCCCGTGAATCTCTGGATTGATAACCAGTTTAATATCGCGATTGGGATATTGATTCTGTAGATGATGAACAATTTCAATTGCAGGGTCTTTACTATCTTGAACGCCAAAAATTAATTGAAAATCTGGATAATCCTGTTCGCAGAAACTTTGTAAAGCCTCATAAAGGAGGGGTTCTGCATTAGCCAAAGGCTTTAAGATTGTTACTGGGGGAAGGGAAGAGGGGGCTGTATATTTTTTTTGGTTTTTGATTTTTTTTTTAAAGAAATAGATAAGCAGACAGCTGATTCCAGATTGAATGCACCCCAGTAATGTACAAATGGATAAAATTCGTGTTAATTTAATTTTCGTTTGTAAGGACCAAAACATATAGACTGTTAGTTTAGGAGTTGTTTTTTGACATGAAGGATTGTGTTTTCTTGTTTAACATTTCAATCAATCCTTGACTGCCACCTTTTGCCAGGGTCGAACTAAAGTCACCATGTTGAATGGCGATTTGACTGATATGACCATTCAGCAACACATCGACAATTTTCCATCCTTGTGGGGTTTTACGCAACAGATAGTTGATTTCTGTTGCTGATCCCATATCACTTGCGTCCCCAACCCTGGTTTTAATAATTTTATCATCGTTTGTCGTTGCATTTTTAACATTTGGTAAAATTTTAAATCCCGTACCTTTTTCTTTGGCAAAACTGGAATAATACCGTGCAACTGTATAATTAGTGAAAGCTTGCAAAAGCTGCTCTTTTTCAGCTTTGGAATATGAATCGTAACGATAGCCAACCGTACTGCTTAAAATTGAAGAGAAATCATAGGAATCATTTAAAACTTTTCTAAGAGCGGTCATGCCTTTTTCAGCAGGGGTTTGCTTGGACTGTTGAAGTTGGCTTAGGATGCGATACAGATTGACAACAGGTGTTTTAATGGAATTTTCTGTATCAGATCCGGTTACAGAAACAGGACGGACGGCAGTATCATTTGCATGAATTGCGATTGGAGAATTAAAGCCTATAAAGGCTGTAACACTGCATAACAGGATATAACGATGAAATTTCATAGTTGAATCTACCTAAACTTTTTATATTTAAATTTCCAAAGGTACATCTAAAGCTTTTAAAGCGGTTTTGACAATAGATGGAGCATCTAAACCTGCCTCAATATATTGCGCGGTTTGGTTATTATGGTTAATGAAATAATCAGGTAGAACCATTGGCCTGAACCTTACATGATCTAAAAGACCGTTCTGGGCAAGATGTTGCATGACAAATGCTCCAAATCCGCCTGTTGATCCCTCCTCAATAGTGATAAGAACCTTATGGTTTCTAGCCAGCTGATCAATTAATCCTTTGTCGAGAGGCTTAGCAAAACGAGCGTCGACAATTGTAGGGGGCAATCCATATTGTTTAAGGGTTTCGGCAGCTTTTAAACATTCTGCCAAACGGGCTCCGAAAGACAAGATGGCAATTCCCCCCTTTTCATCACCAGTCTGCTCTCCCATTTCCTGAATGATTTTTCCTTTACCAATTGGAAGAATTTGGCTTTCTGCCGGTAAAGAAAGACCAATACCAGAGCCACGCGGATATCTGAAGGCGATTGGACCTTCATCAAAAGCTGCGGCGGTTGCTGTCATATGAACTAATTCAACTTCATTGCTGGGAGCCATGATAACAATATTTGGTAGACACCCCAAATATGCAATATCAAAGGTACCAGCGTGGGTTGCCCCATCAGCCCCAACCAGTCCAGCGCGATCAATGGCGAAACGAACAGGTAAATTCTGCAGGACAACGTCATGCATGACTTGATCATAGGCACGTTGCAGAAAAGAGGAATATATAGCACAGAAAGGTCTTAACCCCTCGGTTGCCAGACCTGCAGCAAATGTAACCGCATGTTGTTCAGCAATGCCGACGTCAAAATAGCGTTCGGGAAATTTCTGTTCAAATTTGTCTAATCCTGTACCAGATGGCATCGCAGCGGTTATGGCAATAATTTTGTCATCTTTTTCAGCGCATTTTAGCAGTTCATTACTGAAAACTGAGGTATACGATGGTGGTCCGGGCGGTCCTTTATTCTGTTTTCCTGTTATGACATTGAATTTGGAGACAGCATGATATTTATCGCCTGAAGATTCAGCTGGTTTATATCCATGTCCCTTTTGGGTTACGACATGTAAAAGCACTGGACCGATATGTTCGGCATCGCGCAGATTTCTTAAGACAGGAACCAGTTGTTGTAAATTATGTCCATCAATTGGTCCCACATAATAGAAACCTAGTTCCTCAAACAATGTCCCGCCCGTCATTAAAGCGCGGGCATATTCTTCGGCCCGTTTTGCCTTTTTTTCAAGACTCTCGGGTAATTTGCTGGCGACTCTGGCGGCAAGATCTCTTAGCCCCAAGAAATGACGTGATGAGAGAAGCTGCGATAGATAAACGGACATTGAACCGACAGGTGGAGCAATGGACATTTCATTATCGTTCAGGATAACAATTAATCGTTCTGCACCTGGCCCAGCAACGGCAGCATTATTCATGGCCTCATAGGCCATACCAGCTGAAATGGATCCGTCACCGATTACTGCTATAACACTGCGTTCATCATATGTTGGATCTTTTTTGGCCTTAAAATGGTTTGCAACAGCTATACCCAATCCTGCCGAGATCGAGGTTGAGGAATGGGCGGCTCCGAAAGGGTCGTATATACTTTCTGAACGTTTTGTAAAGCCTGATAATCCTCCAGGTTGACGTAATGTACGAATAAATTCACGACGACCAGTTAATATTTTGTGGGGATAAGCTTGATGACCAACATCCCATATTAGTGAATCATTTGGTGTATCAAAAACGGCATGTAATGCAACAGTAAGTTCAACCACACCCAAAGAGGCCCCTAAATGTCCACCTGTTGTGGAAACGACATCAATTGTTTCGGCACGTAATTCCTTGGCTAACTGTTCTAGCTGTTCAATGGAAAGGTTTTTGAGATCTGTTGGGGTATGAACGCGGTCTAATAAAGGGAAACGTCCATAAGTAGGAATGGATTTTAAATGATTAGCCGATTCATTTTCCATAAGATTTTCTTTGTTCTTAGGCGTTTCGGTTTGTTCATCCATGTTATATTTCGTCCGTAACTGTTACATAATAGCTTAATATAAATGTTAAGTTTTTTAGCTTATACTCGAGTTTAGATGATATTCAAATACACGTTATGTAAAATCTATCACCTTTCATGAATAAAAAAGGATAAAAAGCGAACAATATATTACACTTTTTTATTAAGCTTTTATGGCTGATTTTATCTTTTTTTTCAAACGAGATATTAAATTTGTTGCTTGAGGAACACATCTATAAAGTAAATTGTTACTTTAAAAAAGGAAAAAGAGAGACGGCAAGGCTTTTGAAATTTAAAATAAAATGTTTTTGTCGTAAAGTACGTTTTTTACTAATAATATTTTTTTCTTGTTGTTAAGGGTCATTTATCTTATGAATGACGCATTTATTATATGTTAATATCGGTTAAACCGGTTTGGGAGCTTAGATAAATGGCTGTTCCTCTGATGCAGGCAGTACGAGTCGGTAGCTACGTTGTTAAACAACATCTAAAAAGACGTGAAAAATATCCACTCGTTTTGATGTTGGAGCCTTTATTACGTTGTAACTTGGCCTGTTCTGGTTGCGGAAAGATTGATTATCCTGCTGAGATATTGAATCAGCGATTGAGTGTGCAGGAATGTTTGGATGCTGATGCTGAATGTGGTGCCCCTGTCGTGGCAGTTGCAGGGGGTGAACCCTTGTTGCATAAGGAAATGCCACAGATTATTGAGGGATTGATCGCTCGTAAACGGTATGTATATCTGTGTACTAATGGATTGTTGCTTGAAAAAAAGATTGACGATTATAAACCATCTCCATTCTTTTCATGGGATATTCATTTGGATGGTGACAAGTCCATGCATGACGCTTCTGTCTGTCAGCAGGGTGTTTACGATCGTGCCGTTGCAGCAATAAAACTTGCCAAGTCTAAAGGGTTCAGGGTTTCAATCAACTGCACCCTGTTTGATAATGCCGATCCATATCGTGTAGCGGCATTTTTTGACAGTGTTATGGAGTTGGGGGTTGATGGTATTATGACTGCTCCTGGTTATGCCTATGAAAGGGCGCCAGATCAAGAACATTTCTTGAACCGTCAAAATACCAAAAAATTATTTCGTGAAATTTTCAGATTGGGAAAGGGACATAAATGGCGTTTCACGCAATCTCCATTATTCCTGAATTTTCTGGCTGGAAATGAGCAATATCACTGTACTCCTTGGGGTAAGCCTTTAAGAACAGTTTTTGGATGGCAACGTCCATGCTATCTGTTGGGAGAAGGTTATGCACCGACGTTTGAAGCATTGATGAATGAAACTCAATGGGATCAGTACGGTACGGGCAATTACGAAAAATGCGCCAATTGCATGGTTCATTCTGGATATGAAGCTACCGCTGTTAAGGATGCGATCAAACGTCCATGGCATATTGCTCAGGTTGCTTTAACAGGACCCAAGGTCGAAGGTGTGATGGCACCCGAAATAGATTTGTCACAACAGAGACAGGCAAAATACGATTATAATGAACAGGTGGCGGAATTAATGAAGAAACTGCCTAAGGATTCTGTTAAAAAACGGACAGCAGTTCGTCGTGTTAAAAAGGTGGCCGTTCAGGAAGCCTGATTATACATTGGTATCTTTTGTGGAATAAAAGGAAAGGCAAGCTTAGTTTTTCAAGCTTGCCTTTTTTAATAGTTGTGTAAGGAACAAATTTATTACAGAAATAAAAATAAAAATGTTAAATCATACTCAAAGTAAAAATAAGTATAACAGATTTATTATTTTTTATTAGTAACAATTTTGTTAGCTTATTTTTGTAATTTCTGTTTTTTATTATGATTACATTTATTGGATTTAAGTAAATGCTTGTTTCAATTATTGTTATTTTATGCTTGATTTTTTTGAATGGTATTTTCGCTATGGGCGAACTTGCTTTAATATCAAGCCGAAAAGCCCGGTTGGTTGCGATGCAACATCAAGGGGTGAAGGGTGTTGAAGGGGCTTTACGATTAATTGATAAACCACAAAGTTTTTTACCCACTATTCAGGTTGGTATTACGCTGGTTTCAATATTTGAGGGAGCCTTTGGGGGATCCCGTATTGAAAATTGTCTAAGGCATTGGCTTGAACAATTTTCGTTAATCAAAATCTGGGCAGATGACTTGTCGATTCTTATCGTTGTTTTGGTTATTACTTTTTTTATGCTAATTTTTGGGGAACTGGTTCCAAAGCAGTTGGCGTTACTAGAGCCTGAGGTCATTGCTGTCCGCCTGTCCTGGCTATTTATAATTATATCAAAGATTGCCTCTCCTGCAGTTTGGGTCCTCAGTAAATCCTCTGAATGCGTTTTGAAATTATTAAGAAGACATAATAAAGTTTCTGTCTCTGTAACAGAAGAGGAATTAAGGGCCTACATTGCCGAGGGTGCCAAGGTTGGTGTGCTGGAAGTTGAAGAACGGGATATGATTGAACGTTTGCTACGACTGGCTGACCGACCTGTCAGGGCTGTTATGCGTCCAAGGAATGAAATTATATGGATTGATCGTTCTATTTCAGGGGACAAATTGAAACAGGCTTTGTACAACATTTCACATACACGATTGGTTGTTTGTGAAAATGGAATTGATAATCCTGTTGGTGTGGTTTTGGTTAATGATTTGTTCAGCCAGCTTTTACATAAAAACAGCTTGTCAATTAATGCCTGTTTACAGCGTCCTCTTGTTGTTCCGGATAGTATGTCTGCCTTGGACGCTCTGGAACGATTGAGGGGTGATTTATTAGGAATATTACTGGTTCTTGACGAATATGGCTCATTTGAGGGAATTGTAACGGTTTCGGATATTTTTAAAATAATTGTAGGTGAAATCAATCAGTCTCTGGATGCCCCCCGTCTTGAGTCAGGGATAAGTAATGAATATTTACTGGAAGGGACGACTCAGGTCGATGAAGTCAGGGATCAGCTGGATTTAGGAGATTTACCTGCGGAAGGAAGTTATCATACGGTCGCCGGATTGATTTTGGCACTTTTACGAAGAGTCCCGGTTACAGGTGACAAGGTTGTTTTTTCAGGTTGGCTTTTTGAGGTTTTGGAGATGGAAAATCGTCGGGTTACTCGTGTAAAGGCAAGCCGACAACCTGTGGCAAAAAACTAGTAGGTATTAAAAAGCCCTTTTCTTTTTTTTAAGAAAAGGGCTTTTTTTAATGTAATGTAATGGCTTGGGCCAATTTTACTTCATTTGTAAATTTAGGCCATTTGTTTTGAGCCAGAGCCTTTAAGGAAGGAGAGGGTAAATCAAGCTTATCAGAATAAATCCAAAGAAAAGTAAGTGCTTTATGCAAATAGTTTTTTGTTTCCTTGATAGGAATTGTTTCCATGAACAGTAATGGATCTTGGTTATTCTCAGCTGAATTCAACCATTTTGATGTTATTACAGGTCCGGCATTATAACTGGCCAGCATATGAATAAGGCTTCCTCCTTTTGGAAGCATATCATAGTTTTTCTTGTTATAAAGTCCTGATAAATGGATAAGGTATAATTGACCGATTTCCAAATTTAAAGCGGAATTTTGCAGTTCATCCAAACGATGAATCGATACGTTATTTTTTTGTTTTGCAATATATTTTGCTGTCATAGGCATGATTTGCATTAAGCCACGTGCCCCTGTATTCGAAACAGCCTTGCTATTGAAATTTGATTCTAAACGGATCAACGCATAGATAAGTGCCGGATTGATTCTGTAGCCATTCCTTGGATGTAAATTGGGTAAGGGTAAGCTTTTATTGTGGTCGAGAAGATTTTCATTTTGTACAATTATCTCAAAAAGCTGTTTAGATAAATCGTTTGCGCCTATGGTTTTTGCAATCAATTGAATGGAATGCAAAAGGGCAAGATTCTTTCTATTTTTCATCCATATCTGTTTTAAAATAATCTCAGCCCGTTTTTTTTCGTCCACTTGTAGTAAGGCAAAAAACCTTTTTCCCTCAGCAGTGGCTTCAATAGTGTTGATATCCACTTGAGAAAGTGTTGTAGAAGAAAATTTAAGGAAATTTAGTAAAGGATGAAAATCAGTCTTCTCTGTTGAAGTATCATGATCGTTTTCTTTTAGAATCTGGTTGGCCAAAATACCATAAAAGGTATGCACAAATGAAGCCGATCTGCGCAACCAGATAATATATTCCTGTTTATTTTCCTTTCTTAGACATGAACGTGCAGCCCAGAAATAAGTACCTGCTCTAATATTGGTAGTGATAATATCTGCCTTTGAAGCCTGTGCAAAAAATTTCAAGGATTGATCAATATCATTATTTTTCCAGGCAATTAATCCAGCGACATATCCAGCCAAACCAATGCGGTAATTGGATGATTTAAACGCATTTTTAGCCAGTTGATAGGCATGATCTGAATAATTCATTGCAAAGAGCTGTTGAGCTATTTCTGCCTGTAATTGTGCGGCATATAGATTATTCATTCCGCGTGTCTGTTGAATAAGCTGCAAGGCACTTTTCGCTCCCTGCCAACCTGATGCGCTGCGTTCATGAACAGTTTGATCCAACAAAGGATTTCTTTTGAAGGAATTGGTTTCGAAATTAAGATGATCAAGGCTTTGCAAATAAGCCATGACATTATTGTTGTTATCAATAGGTAGATTCTGATTGACGGGAATTGATACTTTAATAGCGCCAAGATTGTTCAGACGCTTTTGAATATCAGGTGAATCAGGATAAGATGCAAAATTTTTCAGCCATAACTTTAATTGTCCTGTATTTGGTAAAAAATGTGGGTTTAGGTAACGCTCGGCAAGAATATCGCCGAGCAACAAATTGTCTGAAATCTGAATTGTTTCAGATTGAGCCGTTGTGAAATCCCCTTTGCGTTGTAGATCAAATATATAGCGAATACGCTGTTCATCCATTGAATTTAACGGACGAGGAAAGCTGACACGACCATTACCATTTCGAATAATATTTCTAGCTTGTGTAATGATTGTTTCTTCACGCTGATCTAACTGTTTTGGCGTAGTTGCCCGTATGGATACAGTTGATACGCCTGCAAACAAGGCTGCGCTTGCCAATAAAGCCCGGACAGCCAAAGGGGAAAGAATGTTTGTCCCTTGCATAATACATATTAATTAGGAAAGAGTGTCATGTAATTCAAGAGTTATTTATTTTAGGTAATTAAATATTATCGCTGAAATATATAATGCTTCAATCAAGTGTTTTTATCTATGGTGGCACGAATGTAAAGGAGATTTTTCCAGGTTACCTGGCGGATCTTGGCATTAATGTTAATTTGGGAAAGATGGTGTAATGGAAAAAGTTGGATGGGGTTAGGAATTCCAGAGTATGTGAATGAATGCCATTGATTTTTTAGCTGGTTAAAATTGATCGGGGTTTTTAGTAAGGTCTTAGCAGGTAATTGTCCAATTGTCAGGATATATCTGGGTTGATACAGGATTAGTAATTTATATAAAAAAGGTAGGCAAAGTTCTAATTCATTCGTTGATATTTGTCGTCCACCTGGGGGGCGCCATGGAACAAGCGGAATACGAAAACAAGCATCAAGAGAAATATCGATGTTATCAAGCATCTGTTCAAGCCAGAAATTTCCCGTATCTGCGAAAACCCTTCCGCTACGATCTTCATCGGCATCGGGAACATCCCCGATAATGTAAATATGGGATTTTGGATCTCCAACAGAAAGTATTGTATTCATGGCTGTGTTTTTAAGCGAACAGTCTTTGAATTCCAGGATAGCCTGGTTTATTTCTTGTAAACTATTGGTTTGAAAAGCGGAGTGTCGATTTGTTTTTGTTATAATTTTCGTTGAAACAGATTGTTTTTTAGGTAAAGGAAGAGTAGGAATAGGTTTTCTATTTTCTAAATGGTTGATACTTACTGAAGTTAAATTTTCATCTATACCCCATTCAGAATATAGCTGTAACAATGATAAATGGTCATACATTTTAGATTACGATGAATATAATGATGGTTAACGAAACCTTATATACTAAGATTTCAGTTTATTGAGAAGATAGTGATTATGCAATGCCCACGCTTTCTACGCACCATGCTTTTATCTTTTTCTCTAATTGCTGGGATGAGCTCGACATCTAAAGCGTCCGTAATTGTAAAGGATCCAGAGCCTGTTATTCCCTTGGTGCATCAAAGGGGCGGGTACGGGGATTATCTGTCTGCCTATTATGCGGGGCAGACCGATGATAATGTGACCGCTGCAAAATTTTATAATAATGTGTTTAATCATGATCTAAAAAACACGGATGCACGTGAAAGGGCATTTTACTATAGTGTGATCGCCGGCAATCCAGCCGCAGTAAATTTGGCAAAACAAGAAGATAAAGATCCAATTTCCGCCCTGGTATTAAGAAATGATGCAATTGTTAAGGGAAACTGGAAAGAGGCATTAAAATATTTTACTTCTCCTCCTGGTGATCCATTGGGTCAGATGACGTTTTTATTGTTGCAAGCATGGTGCCTATATGGTGCTGGTCAGATTGATCAGGCAAACGCTCTGTTTGAAAAAGGAATTAATACGCCTATTAGTGGGGTCTTTCTAATTCATTATGGCGTTGCGGAAACTTTATCACATCATGATAAAAAAGCTGGCATTTTATTTGAAAAAGCCTATCGGGTTTTTCCCGGGGCGGATCTGCTGTTAATGCGGGCTTATGGAAATTGGCTTTATCAGCATCATCGGGCTGGAAAAGCGGAGGCAATGGTCGATAATTTGACTGATATTTTGCCTTTTTTATCCATTTCAAAAAATAATTTACGTCGCAATCTTTCTCAGTTTCCAGTGCATGATGCTCAAGAAGCGGTTGCTCAGGTTTACTTGGCAATGGCCTCCCTGATTCAGCAGGATTTGGCCAATCAGACTGTTGATGAAAATGACAGGGAGGCTAAAATTTCGTATAAGGTTGCCCTTCATACTGAACAGATATTTTTACGGTTTGCTTTACAGCTCAATCCAAATCTTTCTGAAGCCAAAATTATGTTATCGGGCATTCTTGCGGAACAAAAACACCCTGAACAGGCCCGTAAAATCTTATTTCCCGTTAATCCGGATGATCCGTTAAAGACCAATATACAGTTACAACTTGCCCGTTATGATGCATTATTAAAACATTATTCTCGGGCGGAAAAATCCTTGGAAGAATTGTTAAAGGATTACCCACAAGAAATTAGTTTATGGCAAACGTTGGGTGATATTTATTTTGATCAGAAAAATTATCCAAAAACCATTCAAATCTACAGTAAAGTCATTCAGTTAAAGAAAAACAAAACTAAATATGATTGGACAATGTTTTTCATAAGAGGGGTTGCTTATGAAAAACAAAAACAATGGCTAAAAGCTGAACAGGATCTACAAATGGCATTAAAATTGGCACCAAATGAGCCAATTTTATTGAATTATCTGGGTTATTCATGGGCACTAAGACATAAAAACTTGCAGAAAGCCCAGATAATGCTACAGAAAGCCATTGATATTGCACCGGATGAAGGGGCAATCCGTGATAGTTTAGGCTGGATTATGGTTTTGAATAATCAAACAGCTTTAGCCATACAACAGTTGGAGCTGGCTGCCGAGACCATTCCACAGGATCCTGAATTAAATTATCATCTAGGGGTTGCCTATTGGAAGGTTGGACGCTATCAAGAGGCGATTAATCAATGGAATGTAGCCTTGACTTGCAATCCAAATCCTGAAAATAGAAATTTAATATTGAATGCATTACAAAAAGCCAAAAAAAATAAATTCTTGTCCTCTCACAACTAGGTAATTTCACTATTTGAAAAAAGATTCAATGTTTATAGAAAAAGCGTACGCCAAAATAAACCTTTTTTTGCATGTGACGGACAAACGTCCTGATGGATATCATATTCTGGATAGTCTGGTTGTTTTTCCTGATGTAGGGGATGAATTGATCCTGTTTCCAGTTTCAGGTAAAGAGGACAGACTTGTCGAGCTTGAAATAACGGGGCAATTTGTATCGCAGTTATCTCAGGAAAATCAGGACGATAACCTGATTGTTAAAGCAGCATATAAACTTGCAGCATGTACAAAACAACCTTTAAAGCCTGTTAAAATCCAACTGATTAAAAATCTTCCTGTCGCCTCAGGAATTGGTGGTGGATCTGCAGATGCAGCGGCTACTTTACGGTTATTGATGCGTTATTGGAATCTTGTAATTGACAATGATTCATTACAGAAGATTGCATTACGATTGGGGGCAGATGTTCCCGTTTGTCTTAATCCGGTCACACAACGCATGCAGGGAATTGGTGAAGTCATTTCGAGGGATATAGAAATTCCCTCTTTTGGTATGATTTTAGTGAATCATGGAGAAGGGGTGTCAACGGCGGAAGTGTTTAAGAAGCGTCAATCTTCTTTTTTTGACAAAGTTAATTTGAAAAATAGTTTCGATAATGTTAATTCATTTATTCATGATATAATGACCTATGATAATAATTTACAGGAGCCTGCTATTTTACTAAATTCTAAAATTGAAAAAGTTTTGGAAGAAATTAGGATGTTACCCCACTGTCGCTTGGCACGAATGAGTGGATCGGGTGCAACTTGTTTTGGATTATTTGAAACGGTTGAGCAAGCACAAAAAGCGGCAGAGATTTTATCCTCAAAATATTCTTGGTGGATATGGGGGGGGAAAGCTATTCATTGATTTAAATTTTATAGATATAAAATATTTTAGAGGGATAAAGAGGGTTACAAATGGCTATTGATGTGAATATACGGATTACGGAAGACCGTAAAAAAACAATTTTAACTTTTTCACCTGATAGTGGCGTAACCGGTCAATTAGAATTAAATCAGCTGGAACTGGACAATCTTATCCAAGCTTTGGGATCTGTTCGATGGATGATGGCAGAAGGTCAAAAAATAGCTGAAATAACCGGGGCGCAGATCAAACCTGCATATCAAACCAAATGGGCAATTCAGAAGAATATTGAAAAAGCAGAAACTTTACTTGCTTTTCAACATCCAGGGTTTGGTCCACTTGGGTTTGTTTTATCTGACCAACAAGTTAAGGAATATGTCAAGGCATTACAAAAAGGTCTGAAAATCAAGAAATAAATGTTATAGTTAGATATATTTAAAAGCGATAATACCCGATATAAGCAATAAGCAGATAAAACTGGTTACCCATATTAATCGCTTTTCAATAAAATCCTGAATAGATGACCCAAAAAAATAAAGTAGAACAGCTTCCAGGAAAAAACGGGAGCCTCGGGTAATTAAACTTGCGAGCAGGAAGGGTATCAGGGCAAAATGTGCCGCACCGGCAGTAATGGTGATGAATTTATAGGGGATCGGTGTTAATCCTTTGATTAGAATAATCCATACGCCATATGTATTGAATTTATCCTGCAAATTGATGAGTTGCTGTTCTGCGTGATAGAAATGAATGATGGGCATTGCAAGATAATGAAGTAAAAAAGCACCTATTATCCATCCCAATAACCCTCCGACAACACTACTTAAAGTTGTAACTGTTGCATATAGCCATGCTTTGCATCGTTTAGCGAGAATCATTGGACAAAGGAGAATATCCGGCGGTATTGGGAAAAAGCTTGCCTCGGAAAACGCGGTTAGCATAAGCCAGAATATCGCGTACTGACTTGCGGCGAGTTGTAAGGCGCGTGCATAAAGATGTTTGAGCATAAAATAAATAAATGTTTTATATTTGTATAGATTGAGGTTAATGTAACGAAATTCGTTTCGGGAAAGTTATTCTATAAGCATAACGACTGCACATAATCCATGAGGAATACGATTATGTAAAGTAATATCTCCACCTTGTCCGCGAATAATATTTCTGGCGATTGAAAGTCCCAGTCCAGTCCCTCCTGTAGAACGGTTGCGACTTGTTTCCATACGGACAAAGGGTTCAAAAACATATTCAAGATTTTCCTGTTTCAATCCGGGTCCATCATCTTCGATCAATATGAAGATATGTTTGTCTTTCTGGTTATAAAGTGATGGGAAGGGAGGTTTTGAGGTTAGCGATACAGTAACATTCCCTCCATAATTAAGCGCATTATTCATTAGGTTTTGTAGGGCTCTTTTTAGGTTGATCGGACGAGCCTTGATTGTATAACTGGGTAAGGGATGGTGAAGACGGATTTGATCAATTTTATCCGGATGGGTTTCCTGTAATTCATGGATAAGGGTTTCAATCAGGCTTGTTAAATCAAGATTGATAACAGGTTCATGATGCGTATTGTCACGTCCGAATGCCAGGGTCGCATCAATCATTTTTTCAAGTTCATCAAGATCTGAGATAAATTTTTTTTGTAAATGTTTATCATTGATAAATTCAGATCTTAATTTCAATCGTGTAATCGGTGTGCGCAGATCATGACCAATTGCCAAAAGAAGTTGTGTACGATCATTTACAAAACGATTTATACGCCGTGCCATATCGTTAAATGCCCGTGCGGCTTGGGCAACTTCTTCTGGTCCAGATTCAACAAGAGGAGTGGCATTGACATCTTGTCCCAGCCTTCCCGCTGCTGCGGCTAATGTACTGACAGGGGCAATTAATCGTCGAACACTCCACAAAGTAAGCAGGCTTGTTGCTGTTGCCATGATAAAAAAGCTGATCGGAAACGTTGCTGATTTGAAAGGGTTTGGTGTGGTTAATTCATATATGATGTTTAACCATTGTTTATCATCTGGTAACTGAAATGCGATTGCATTTTTATGTTTGTCTGGATCAGAGGTGGCAATAATTTTGGTTGGACGTAATTCGGGTGGGAACAAGATTGTTGTAAGAAGGTGGGAAACAGTTTGTTCCAATTTAGGGGAAGGGAGATTGACATTTTTAAGATTGGGTTCGTTTGAAAGAAAAATGGTAAATCCATGTATTGGATCTAGATCATTAATCTCATCGGACCGATCCTTGCTATCGACTTCCGAAATATCACGATAAATAGCTGTTGCGCGATTTACAGCTTCCTGTTCTTGGGTGAGGCGATTGAAATCTAGCCGATCCAAAGTATTGATTAACAAGCCACATGCCTCGATCAAACCCATCCCAATGATTAAGATCAAGGCTGTACGAGCTGCTAGAGAATAGGGCCATAAATGCCACTTTCTTGGTTTATGTTGTGACATAGTGAATGGGTAGGGCCAACAAATAGCCCCCTCGGTGAACGGTTTTAATTATTTTTGGCTGGCGGCTGTCATCTTGCAGTTTTCGACGCAATCGGCTTAATGTAACGTCAATTGTACGATCGGTGGAAGGAAGCTGATGCCCATATAGAATTTCGGATAAAGTTTCCCGGGTAACAATTTCTGGGGCATGTTCGATTAAAGCAATTAACAGGTCATATTCCTTGCTTGTCAGGGAAACCTCAACATTTTGAGGATTCAGTAGCTGTCTGTGAAGTAAATTGACCTTCCAGTCTCCAAACTGGATGATTTTCTGTATGTAAGGGTTGTGAGCGAATTGTTTACGTTGTGAACGATGCAAAACGGCATGGATACGGGCCAGTAATTCTCTTGGGTTGAAAGGTTTTGCCATATAATCGTCGGCACCTAGTTCTAGCCCGATAATCCGATCTGCTTCGTCTCCCATAGCGGTTAACATAATGATAGGAATATCAGCTTTTTTTCTTAACCAATGGGCTATCTCGAAACCACTTTCCTGAGGTAGCATAAGGTCAAGAATCACAAGGTCAAAATGATTGTTTTTCCAAATTTGGCGCACTTGCTCCCCATTATATGCATAGGAAACCTTGAAATGATGTTTTTGCAAGAATTGAGAGAGCAGATCTACAATTTCGTGATCATCATCAATTATTAAAAGATGTATAGTTTGTTCCATAAGATATCAAAAACAAGAAAAGTTAAAATCTGGTCAGAATAGATAACGTGATTAAAGGCAAATATTATTTATTAACAAAACTTTGAGTAATGATGTTTTTTCTTTTGGAAACCATTTTATAGTGAAAATCAATTAAATTAAAGTAAAGGATAGATTATCATGATACCAGAAATAAAGCCTAAAGAGGCTTGGGATTTGTTAAAAAAGGATGGGCAGGCTCTGTTAATTGATGTCAGAACGCCGGAGGAGTGGGAACAGGTCGGCTATCCAGAGTTATCATCTCTAGGCAAGGAAGTTATCAAGATTAGCCTACAAGACAGGATGGGAAATAGAAATGTGAATTTTATACGGGAGTTGAAAAAAACTGTAACGCAATTAGATCGGCCTTTATTATTCCTATGTCTTATGGGAGGACGAAGTCGAATCGCTGCAATCTTGGCAAAAGATGAAGGCTATAAAAATGTTTATAATATAAAAGAAGGTTTTGAAGGGCCAGCAAATGTCAATGGAGTAAGGGGGACAATTGCTGGTTGGCTAGCAGATAATTTACCTTTCACGAAAAAATCTTAAATAATTTTCACATATTTGTAGAAGGGCTTGCCTCTGCATCATATACGATTTCAATGACAATACACCAGGGATAACGATAGTCATAGCTTGCACCATTTGCATTGGATATCATGCCCTGAGTGTCAACAGGTACATGGGTCAATGCAACGGAATCATTTACGTTGCCGCCAATAATACTGATTTCCTTGCCAAAAGGTTGCATGTTCTGGTTTGTCATAACGACAATACCGCAATGTGCAGGAAATCCGTATGTTGTGGGAAGTGTATTAAAACGGATAGTGTTCCGGCTTTTACCTCTGGCGGTACAAATCATGTCACCCAGTTTTGGTGCATAAGTGGCTGGATCATGTCCCCTTAAGACAGGAGATGTTCCAGAAGCGGCCGCATTAATATAGGTTGAATGATTGGGTGAATAGGGGAAACGGTCATTTGCACCTGCAATTCTCATGATATAAGAGATAAAAGCCGCGGACCAGGCATAATTTCCATCGTTGATAAAGTTGAAAACGGTTCCATTACTATTATGTTTTCCAGTATAACTTCCTTCTTTCATGCCGGGATCCATACCGATCCACCAATATTCACCTACCCGTTGCCATAAACCAGATGAACGTTCAGCCTTTACATCCGGACTTGTTGGTTCAGGACGCTGAAGGGGATCTTCATCGGCAATGGGTTGGTTAAATACGCGCCATTCGCGTAAGGTTAACGCTACTACTTCCTGGCGGGAAAAAGGTTCATAATTTCTAACTGCAAAATCTGGAACACGGTCATTATAATAATATCCGACCGGTTTTTGCGATGATGCTGTTTGTTGAGTTGGTGTTATACGGGGGTTATTTGGTGGTCCACCACAGGCGACAAGAAACGTAAGGAAAAAAACCGAGATAATTTTACGGATCATTTTAATAAATCATCTTGAATGTTAAAAAGATTAAGAAATGAATATATTATCTCTGATAATTAGTCTTTTTGAAATGATTTTTCTTTCGTAAATAATGTTATTCAAAACAAACTGTGGCTTTAAAACATCTTCATTTTACGATAAGGAAAGGAATCGTTGTTATCCTGACTAAACTGTCATGAATTTTAAAATTATTATTAAAAAACGTATTACATAAATATACTAGGGAAATAGGGGAAGATATGATTATTACCCATGATTTGAACGAGTTTTTAAGGGAGAGAGGGCATTCGGACATGATTGATGTATCCTTTGTTCCAACGATGGGAGCTTTACATGAGGGTCATCTTGCTTTGGTAAAGAAAGCCAAGAAAATAGCCAAACATTGCATTGTAAGTGTTTTTGTCAATCCTTTACAATTTGATCAGAAAGAGGATTTTCTTCGATATCCTAAACTTGAAAAAGAGGATGTTCATTTGCTTGAACAAAATCAGGTCGATATAGTGTGGTTTCCAAAAGTCGAGGATATCTATCCAAAAGGTTTTGACACGCGTATTGAGATAGGTGGACCAGCTTTACAATGGGAAGGTGCATTGCGTAAAGGTCATTTTTCAGGCGTTGCAACCGTTGTTTATCGATTGTTTTCTTTAGTCAGACCTAAATTTGCCTGCTTTGGGGAAAAGGATTGGCAACAAATTCAGGTGATTCACAGAATGGTAAAGGATTTGCTTTTACCTGTTATTTTGGTGAATGTGCCAATCGTGCGTGAAAAAGATGGTCTTGCAAAATCATCCAGGAATCGTTTTCTTACGAGTGAAGAGCGTTCGCGAGCACCGTTTTTGTATAAAATATTACAAGAGGCTTATCTAAAGTTAAAAAGTGGAGGTAATATTTCACTTATTTTATCAAACGCAATAGAGGCATTGGAAAAAAAAGAGTTTAAAGTGGATTATTTTTGTGCGGTTGATGGAAATTCTCTACAGAAAATAACCAAGTGGAATGATAATGCACGTCTTATTGCAGCGGTAAAACTGGGAAGTGTACGATTATTGGATAATATATGAAATTTATTTTCCATTTATTTAATTGAAATGGAAAATAAGTCATGGTTTAGTCAATTGGTTGATCATCTCGATAAACGCGTTCCTTTCTCTCATGTTGTTCTTGAGCTTCAATGGAAAGAGTGGCGATGGGGCGGGCCTCTAGCCGCTTCAAACTGATGGGTTCTCCTGTTACCTCACAATAGCCATAAGAACCATCTTCAATTTTCTGAAGTGCGTTATTGATTTTTGCAAGCAGTTTTCTGGCCCGGTCATGAGTGCGCAGCTCAATTGCGCGGTCTGTTTCAGAACTGGCCCGGTCATTGAGATCAATATCAACATTTTTGTCTTCTGAGAGATGATTAAGGGCCTCAGTTGAATTTTGCAAAAGAGAATCCCGCCAATCTTCCAATTTCTTTTTAAAATATGCAAGCTGACGAGGATTCATGAATTCCTCATCTTCAGAAGGGCGATAGTTTTTATCAAGCGGTAACGTATTCATTATGCACCTGCTATAGATATGGAATAATAAAGTAGCCTAAATTACTTTTATTAGAGCTTTATAATAGCGAGTAACTATTTCGCCAAGTAAAAAAAATAAATTTTAAAAAATAGTGGGTAAATTAATAAAAACAAGATTTTGAGTCTAAAAATGTAAAAAAAATATTTTTTTGAAAAAATATAAAAAAAAACTTGAGATTCGTCAGTGAAGGGGTCATATACTAACCTAAATATAACGGTGGTCGTTATTTCGCGGAATATATGATATATTATTGATTAGGACAAATTCTGTTTGATTACTAGAACAGGGTTCGTTTCTGATTGAAGTTTATGTATGTTCTAGTTTCACTTTATTCTTTGGCCCAAGGGGGCATATTGCCCAACAGGCCGTCTACTGGTTTAGGGGTACGTGATGAACGGACTTGCTCAACTGGGGATGGTCTCGGAAACTCCGAGAAATAACCAGGTTTCAATTGATTTTTCAGAAAATATGGAAGATCGTAAAGATTATTTTATTGTTAAAGATGGTATGCGTTTTGCAGGAACGCATCTTCTTGTTGATTTGTGGGATGCAACCAATCTGGATAATCCAGAAGAGATTGATCGCATCTTGTGTGAAGCTGCTGTTGTAGCTGGGGCCACGATATTACACAGTCATTTTCATCATTTTTCACCGAATGGTGGGGTTTCTGGTGTTGTTGTTTTGGCGGAAAGCCATATTTCCATTCATACTTGGCCAGAACGGAATTTTGCTGCTCTGGACATTTTCATGTGTGGTTCTTGTGATCCGTATCTTGCCATTCCTGTTTTACAACATTTCTTTAAACCTGAAAGAATTGTACTGGACGAACAGAGGCGTGGGAAAGAAAATTTATAGAAAAACGATATTTCTATAGCAGTAACAAACACTGGACAAAAGAATATTGTCCAGTTTTTTTTGTCATTCAATAAAGGTGAAAGCAGAATTTAATGTCTTTTAAATGGGTTGATGAAACGTTGTATCCGGCCTGGAAACAAAGCTTCCGTGCTGATAGGGAAATCGTGCATAAAAAATCTTTATTTCAGGATATACGCATTATTGAAAATGAAGAATATGGCAAGGTTTTATTCCTGGATGGCGTGACCCAGATTACTGAAAAAGATGAATTTGTATATCAGGAAATGCTTGTTCATGTTCCCTTGTTGACACATGGCAATGCAAAGCGTGTTCTGATTATTGGTGCTGGAGATGGTGGGGTTTTACGTCGGGTTTTACAGCATCAAACAGTTGAAAAGGCGGTTATGGTGGAGATTGATGGGGATGTTATCGCTCTGTCCAAGGAATTTCTGCCTGAAATTTCAAAAGATTGCTGGAATGATCCACGTGCAGAAGTGATTATTGGGGATGGTATCCAGTATGTTGCCGATGCGCCAAAGGAAAGTTTTGATGTTATAATTGTGGATAGCACTGATCCAATTGGTGTTGGTGAAGTTTTATTTACGGATGATTTTTATCGAAATACAGCCAGAATTTTAACTGGAGACGGCCTGATTGTGAATCAATGTGGTGTTCCGTTTATGCAGGCCGAGGAATTGCGGGAAACCAGTTTGCGTCGTAAAAAGTTCTTTTCATATGTATCGGCTTATGTCGCTGCGGTTCCAACCTATGTGGGTGGATTTATGACGTTAGGGATTGCAGGAAAAAAAGAAAATCAAACCAATCAAACAGTTGATATAATTAAGCAACGAGCAAAGGTGGCAAAACTTGAAGGATTGACACGGTACTGGTCTCCAGATGTTCATTTGGCATCTTTTTGTCTCCCGCCATATATTAAGGAAAATTTACCATAATAACAATGTGGTTTGAAAATTAAGGATTCTATTTCATGTAAAAAAACGTATAGTTTACAAATGGTCGGATTTTATGACAATCTGGATTATAGTTTAAAGAATAGAATACATTAATTTTTTTATAAAATTTTCTGATGGCAGGTTGGTAAGAAAGGAAAAGAATATGGCGGCAGCAATTATTTTCTTATCAACCTGTATTGTTTTACTGGTAATGTATTCCATAATCTGTGCGTTATGGGATGTGATATTGGGGCGTTGGAGCAGAGAAGAACAGAAAAAAAATTTTCAACAGGATCTTAATGATTTTGATGAATGAAAGGACAGGTTGATTCATTATTATGAGCATAAATGATCATTTCCAGATTGGTTTAATGCGTCATCCACCTGTTCAGGTTCCTGTTGGCATGTGTTACGGGCATTCAGATATACCTTTACGAAATGGATGGGAACAGTATGTTTCGATTCCAGAAGGGTTTGCAATTGATCAGATTTATACCTCCCCTTTGTCACGTTGTCTCAAGTTGGCCCGTGCCATTGCATTGCAATATCAGATCCCATATCAGGAAGATAGGCGCTTGATCGAATTGAATTTCGGTTTATGGGAAGGAAAAAAATGGGATGAAATTCCCAAGGAATTCATTGATGCATGGGCAGAAAATCCTTGGGATTGGCAGATTCCGGAAGGAGAAACAGGTCGGTTACTTCTTGCTAGGGTTATTGAAATTTGGCATGAAATTAAAAAAAAGGGTCAAAATATTTTGATTGTCTCACATGGTGGCCCTTTACGGCTTTTAAGGCAGATTGCGTTAGAAAAATCAATTGAACTGTTAGGTCCATTACCAGATTTTGGTCGAATTGAATTATTTACCTTTTCAAAACATTATTTAGATAAACAACAAATTGCTTGTAACGAGTAAAGCGGTTGTGGATAATACCTGAACAGCGCCCAGGCAATCCCCGTTATATCCTTTAATATGGTTGTTGATAATCAAGCTGGATAAAAAACCGGTTATAAAGGAAACCAAAAGATACAAGATTGTAAATTTCCAGTTTAAGAAATAGAGACATATGCTTATCGTTACGGTGAAATGAATGAAACTGGAAATAAATGGAATATGATCAAGCTGACTGGCCATACTTTTTGATTGAACAGGGGAAAGGATAAAAATGGGGATCAACATGGATGATCTGGATAAAACCGCAATGGCTGTTAAAAGCGGAATAATTTTCTGATGAAGTGTCATTAGAGAGATCAAGGAGGTGATCTGTATTCCGAGTACAATTAATAATGTTAGAACCCCGTATGTGCCTAAACGGCTATCTTTCATAATGGTCAATTTTTGATCAATACTATGTCCGCCACCAAATCCATCTGCACAATCTGCCAATCCATCCTCGTGTAAACAGCCGGTTAGCAATAGATGAAATCCTAATGCTGAAAAGGCGATAATTGACGAAGATAGAGTGGTGAAAGAAAGGGTATAAATAAAACATCCTTCAAGCCCACCGATAAAAGCGGAAATAAATGGCCAAATCCATATGGATCTGGCAAATGAAAAGAAATGAAAATCATTATAAATATAATGAATTGGCAATCGTGAAAAAAAGGAAAGACTACTGAAAAAATCAGTTATGACTTTCCTTATGAAAAGAAAAATCATTTAGGATACGGTAATCCGGCCTCATCATAGGTGGACATACCTCTATAACAGGCTAGGGCACCTTGAAGAATTGGAATGGTTATTGCGCATCCGCTGCCTTCTCCCAATCGCATATTAAAGGCTATCAAAGGATATTGGTTCAGGTTTCCGGCCAATAACAAATGCCCTTTTTCTGCAGAAAGATGGCTGATTTTTGCATGATCAAGACCTGACGGGTTTAGCTTTTGCAATGCAGCAACAGCGCTGGTGCAAACAAAACCATCTAATAATACCGGAATATTGAGATAACGAGCAGCCAAAGTGGCCCCCAACAAAGCCGCTTCTTCATATCCACCAAAGTGGCGGCAAATTTCAAGTGGGTCATCGAGAATATCCTGATGTTTGGCTAGAGCCTCATCAACAATACGCTGTTTGTTCTGGATATATTCAGGCGATTGACTTGTGCCTTTGCTGACCCATTGGGCACCATTTCCACCAAACAGGGCGGCACTCAAAGCGGCAGCTATTGTTGTATTGCCAATTCCAACTTCCCCTAAACAAAGCAGATTGATATTGGGTGTTACGGCATTATATCCCGTCTCGACCGCCTTAAGGAAATCATGTTCTGACATGGCCGCTTCATGACAGAAGTTTTTGGTTTTCTCAAAATGATTTAGAGGGATAATACGCAGTTCTGCTCCCGCAGTTTTTGCCAGCTGGTTAATGGCTGCATGTCCCTGTTCGATCTGGGTGACCATCAATTCCGTAACGACAGCATTGTAGGGTGTGACACTTTCGTCGGTAATGCCATGGTTTCCAGCAAAAATCATGATACATACCTTATCGAGGCTGGGCATTTCTTTTTTTTGCCAGGATGCTAGCCATGCAACCAGATTTTCAAGTTCTCCTAAACTGCCAGGAGGTTTTAAAAGGTTATTCTGGCGGGTAAAAGTGGCCTGTTCAGCTTTTTTATCCTTTTCGGGCAGTACAAGGCACAATTTTCTTAATTCGGTAATAGACTTAAAGTGTTTCATGATTTTAATGCAATACTATGGAAAAAACAGCCTGTAACTTTATTACGTCTTCCACCTTCCGGGCCAAGATAATTGTCTGTTCCATCGCTCAGTAAGGCATATGGCTGGTCAGATCCTGGATCTGAAAGGGTTGCGTAATGAAATTCATGGCCATATATTGTAAGATCCCCGTTTTGGTTAGGTAACCTCGCTATACGATATCCTAAATGAATTTTAGGTTTTGCATAACTGCAGCTATGGCTGAGCAGCCCACTCATTCTATGTGCTTGCCCGTTTTTGTCAATGAGGCTTTTCCCCATAACCATATATCCCCCGCATTCACCATGCACAGTTTTAGTTTGGGCAAAGTTTTGTAAACCCTGTAAAAACTGATTGGCATTGGCAATTTTTTCAGCATATAGCTCTGGATATCCTCCTGGTAGCCAGCAACTATCACATTTTTCTGATGGTGCCTCATCTTGCAGTGGAGAAAAAAAATGGATGGATGCTCCCTGCCGATGCCATCCATCAAGAATATGGGGATAAATGAAACTGAAAGCGAGATCTCTTGCGATTGCTATTCTTTGACCAAGGGGTGGTAGGGCAATAATTGAATTGTCTGATGGGATGGAAAGCTGAGGAATATATGACAATAATTTATCCAGATCTATATTTTCTTCAATAAAATCAGCCAGAAAATCAAGGTGATTATCCAGATCCTCATGTTCTTCGGCTTGAATTAATCCCAGATGCCTTGTCGGTAAATGAAGTTTTGAATTACGGGGAACACTGCCCAATATCGGAATATTAATCCGGTCAAAGGCAGCTTTGGTATTTTGATAATGACGGGGGGATGCCACATTATTTAAAATTACACCGAGAATCTTGAATTTCGGGTTTATATTGGCGAAACCATAGGCAATAGCAGCGGCCGATTGCGCCTGACCAGTAATATCCAGAACCAATATGATTGGAATCTTGTAGCGTATTGCCAGATCGGCTCCACATCCTCTTTTGCCTTCTTCATTTTCGATGCCGTCCAAAAACCCCATCGAGGATTCAATGATGAATAATTCTGCGTTTTTTGTTGAGGCATTAAATAAATGGTCAAGTAAAGGAAAAGGCATGGCCCAGCTATCTAAATTAAAGGATATGTTTTGCGTTGCGATGGCGTGAAAGGCGGGATCGATATAATCTGGTCCTGATTTTGCCGCACGAACATGTATGTTTTTACGGCGTAAAGCAGTTAATAATCCTAGGGTGATGGTTGTTTTTCCACTTGCCGATTTGGGAGCGGCGATCATAAATGCTTTGATAGAATGCGGTTGATTGTTCATATAAATATTTGAACTTGAATGAAAAAAAGTTTATTGATGATAGAAATAACCTGTAAAATACAAGCCATTTGAAGAATAGTAATCATAGATCAATTTTCCCTGATTTAGAATTAAATTAAAAAAATTACTATTTCGTGAAAAGGAGGAATATTGGAACATGTCAAAAAATTAAAATATGGTTGGACAACGGGGGCTTGTGCGACAGCAGCTGCAAAAGCGGCTTATTTGGCTTTAAAACGTGGTTTTTTTTCGGATCGTGTTACAATTACTCTTCCACAGGGGAAAAGAGTTTCATTTAGGATTTTTAACCACAAAATTCTGGATCGGCACTGTGCCATTGCCTCGGTTATCAAAGATGCAGGGGATGATCCTGATGTTACCCACGGAGCGGAAATCCGTGTAAGAATAACAATCTTGTCCATTGATCGTGGAATTGTTTTCAAGGCAGGAAAAGGTGTGGGGACAGTTACTAAACCGGGATTACAATTGCCTGTTGGTCAGCCTGCAATCAATCCAGTACCTCGTCAAATGATCCGGTATGCATTGAACGAGGTATTTCCTTCCCCTGATGTAGAGGTGGAAATAAGCGTTGTGAATGGAGAGGAGCTTGCAAAAAAAACGATGAATCAAAGACTGGGTATTATGGGTGGATTATCGATTTTAGGAACAACAGGCATTGTTGTACCGTTTTCTTGCGCAGCATGGATCGCGAGCATTCATCGCGGGATAGATGTGGCACGGGCTGCAAATTTGACGCATCTAATTGCCTCTGTCGGGAATGTATCTGAAGAAACGGCCAAAAAAATCTATACATTGCCCGAATCAGCCTTTATTGAAATGGGTGATTTTGTCGGGGGAGTTCTGAAATATCTAAAAACACATCCAGTTCAATGGCTAACCTTGGCAGGAGGCGTTGCCAAATTTACAAAATTGGCACAAGGTCATCTGGATCTTCATTCTGGTCGTTCACAGGTAGATTTTGCACAATTGGCAGAATGGGTTGCGGAATTGGGGGGGGAGGATAGTTTTGTTGAGAAGGTCAGGCTGGCTAATACTGCCCTGGAGGTTTTCAGGAACTGTCATGTAAAACGGTTGCTCCTGGCTGATTTTATTGCAGAAAAGGCACTGGCAGTTGTAAAAGAAACACTTGATCCCGTGATTTTTAAAATCGAAATTCTGATGATTGATCGTAAGGGTAATTGTCTTGGGAGGGCGTTTGGGTAATTATTTAAGTAACAATTAAATGATAATTGATTATAATATTTCTGCTGTAATATTTTAATTTTCTAATTATGAAGATATATTTTAAATAAATGTCATTTAAATCTTTAACTGTAGTTGAAAAAAAATTATAAAGTATTTATTACAACATGGAGAAAGCAATCAAGAAATTTTAAATTTGATTAATACTAATCGAAAAGCACTTATTAATCCTGGTCGAATTTCTGAAATTAAAAAAGATAAAAATCAAGAATTAGCTACCAAAGATGAGGTTGATTATTTTAAATTAATAAAAAGTAATTATGATCCAAAAACAGGTTTAAATTACTATGAGGATGAACGCCTAGTAAGGGCTAGGGAGGCTATGATATTAGCTGTTCATTTATTTAATAGCACCTCTATAAAATTTAAAACCGAGTGTTTTGTAGTATTAGCAAATATTGCCTGGACATATTTATTTCATGAATATTTTTGTCGTAATAAAGGTGAAAACAGTATTAAAATTGATGAAAAGCGAAATAAATCTTTAATTCAGATGATCAATGAATATCAAGAACTTTTACCTGAAGGTGTAAAGAGAAATCTTAAAGCTATTATTAAAATTAGAAACACTGTTGAGCATTCTTTATTGGGTCAAGGTGAAAAAAGATGGTATTCTATTTTTCAGGCGTGTTGTTTAAATTTTGATAAATATCTTTGTTCATTCTTTGGTGATAATCAATTAACTTTATCTTATGATTTGTCTTTTTCTTTACAATTTGTAAAACCTGAAATTAGTCAATTAAGTCAGTTAATGGAATATAATATTCCTCCACAAATAAAAGCGTTAGATCAGGCTTTGCAAAAACAACCCTCAGAAATATTACAAAGTACGGATTATCAATTTCAAGTTTGCTACGTATTAAATAAATCAAATAAAAGTGAAGCTCATTATCGGTTCTTTAATTCTAATGAGGAAGAGGCTATAAAAATAGTTAATATTCTCAATAATGAAATTAATACTGATAAAAAATATCCGTACAAATTTTCAGATGTGCTTGAAAAAGTTAATGAACAAATTAATAAAGATCTTGACAGAAATATAACATCAAGGGATCTTGTAAAGATATGGAAACATTTTAAAGTAAGACCCATGGGAAGTGAACGCAATCCTGAAAAAACCGATAAAAGATATTGCTATTACCATAAATCATTTACTAGATATACATATTCACAAGAATGGGTAAATTTTATTATTAACCAAATTAAAGAAAATAATTTATTAGAAATAATCAGCAAAATTAAAATAAGGTAAGTGTTTAGATCAATCATTAAATGAAAGCGGGTCCGATATTATATGCATGTTCTTCAAAATCTGCTTTTTAATAATCATTTATCAGATATTTCAGAAAAATTATATTTTGATATTCAAAAAGGCGGTATACAACCGTTATCGGAAAATGATGGAATTATTCTTGAAAAAAATAGCAGAATTTCTTTTGGAACATATTTCAATTATTTTTCCTTAAATACATGGCGAAAATATTGCCAACTCAAAGATCTTCATTTTCAGTTACAGGGAAAAGGTGAATTTGTATTGAGGTTCTGGTTGACAGACAAAAATTACCAGCCTTCTTCATCAAAGCGTGTTATTGAAAAACAAGTTTATTTAAATAAAGATCAAGATTGTTTTTGCATTGATTGCTCATTTTTATTGAAAAAACAAGGCATTCTTCATTTTACAATAGATACAAAGGGCGAATGTTTCATACAGGGTGGTTCTTTTTGCACCAAAACAGATCCTGTTAACTATGTAAAATTAGGAATAGTTATTACGCATTATAATCGTAAAAAGTATCTGATCCCTGCCATTCGGCGGATAGAAACGCAGCTTTTATCCAATGAATCTTTTAAAAACAACATTGGCCTTATTATTGTAGATAATTCTCAAGATGTTTCTTCAGAAGAGGCAGGGGAGGCGATTGTTATTTCTAATCTCAATTATGGAGGATCCGGGGGATTTACACGCGGATTACTGTATTTGAAAGATCATCATTATACACATTGTCTTTTTATGGATGATGATGCCAGTTGTGAAATTGAATCTATAATCAAGACTTTCAGATTATTGCAATATTCAGCCGTGGAGCGATTGGCAATAGCTGGAACCATGTTATATGAAAAAGAATCGACAATCATTCATGAGAAGGGTGCCCAGTATAAGCCCTTAAGCTTGATACAGCTATATTGTGGTCTTGATATATCGAAATTTGAAACTATTATAGCGACTGATTTAGATAAAAAGAAAATTGAATATGGTGCCTGGTGGCATTTTGCCTTTAAGATTGAAGATGTAAATTATTTTCCATTTCCTTTTTTTGTTAAGGGAGATGATATGCTTTTCGGATTAATGAATCATTTTAATATCATTACTGTGAATGGCATATGTGTTTTTGGAGAGGATTTCCGTTACAAGGATGGCCCCTTACCCCGATATTTAAGCGTAAGGGCCAATTTTGCTTTGGCTTTGATATATTCAGATTGTTCTTTATGGATTTATGTCTGGCGTTATATACGTTGGATATTAATTTCCATTTTAACCTATCGTTATGCTTCTGCCCGAGCTACTAGCATTGCTTTGCAACATGTTATGCGAGGTCCAGAATTCTGGACACGCTATTTATCCTTAACGGATATATATCCTGTCATTTCGAATGTATTGTCGGCAGAGAAAATGGATGATGTTGATATAGATCAACTAAAACCAATTATCAGGCAAGTTCGTTTTCCCATATTGAAAAAAATCATTATTATTATGACCTTCAATGGTTTTTTTCTTCCTGATTTTTTTATTAGAGACAGACTTATTCTGAGTAAAAAGGAAATAAAACATTTCCCATATGAAATATTTCTAGAGAAGAATATATTATATTATTCAAGTGAATATAATAAAGGTTATGTAGCGATATATAATAAAAAAAAATTTTTTTCCGAATTGTTTTTAGGTTTGAAATTGATAATTCAATTTGCTGCCAGATTCAAAAAATTAAAAAGAGAATATAGACAAAAGGTTCCAAAAATCATGACAGAAAAATTTTGGAGAAAGGTTTATCAATTCAAGAGATGATTGGTTAACTGGACATAGTCCAGTTTTATATCAAAGCTAAGAGTTTTTGCATAAAGCTTCATATTCCGCGGGAACCCCACAGAATGTTATGCAATCTTTATTAACAAGTTTATAGTGAATTTTTTTATTATTTTGAATTAAATAATTATATAAGGGCGCTATATATAATTCGGATGTAGAAGGCGTTTTTCTTTCTTGTTGAAGAGCATATAGGAAATCTCCAGATTTCTTGAAGTGATAAAGACCGTTACAACATAAATCGGATATTGGTTTTTTTTCTGCGGTTCTTAGCGCGATAGGCTCTTGACTTTCAGAATCTGGTTCCACGTAAGACCAGTTTTCACCATCACCCTTAAATACTTCTAGATATCCGTCAGAATGTTTAAACCATTCTTGTTTGGGAAAATGAAAATCCCTTCTAAAGGTATCAATATTGAATATTGTAAGCGCCATGTTATTTTCAAGACCGGCTTTGTGAATTCCATATTCTACAGTTTCTGCCTGTCCAGCGGTAGGATGATCTAGAATGACTATATTTGCTTTTTTGATACCAAGCTTGTCAATTTCAGTTTGTATAAAATTTTTCGTATTCATAATTGAACGGGCAATGAACAGAAATGGAGTATCTTGGAAATATGCTTTGAAACTTTCAACTGAATGGGCAAAAACTGTTTTTCCATTTAAAGGCAACATGTATTTAGGTTGCGTATATCCAGCTTTTGAAAAACGGCTGGACAGTCCAGCCATTGGAATAACTATCATTAATCTTTTCTTTCAAATATCGAATATAAACGTAAGGCATTTGCAATAAATGCTTTTTGTCGATCAGGGCGATCAGCATGTAAAGGTAACATCGACAAAAATAATGCTATGGTCATAGCTTGGATTTCTTTGCTTGAAACCGTAATATTTGCAATATTTATTTTATTAAAATATGTCTGTAGCCATTTATGGGAAGATGATAAATCAAATGTTAGTTCGAAATCATATTGATTATTGTTAATAAGATTATAGCGTCCTGTTATGATAAAGTCATATAACCCGTTAATTGAATGGGATAGCTTGGCCATATCATAACGTAAATCACCATAATTTTCCTTTATATGGGGAAATACATATCCTCTTGGATCAATCACTGTAATACGACGATTGCGTGAATTATATAAAATGTTACTGAAACAAAAATCGCCATGCATGATTGTACATAATTCTTCAGGATTTTTTGTAATAAAATCTGACAAATTATTTGCAATAGTTAATAATGATGGATATTTATTACCATTGAAAACGAGGTCATGCATGATATTAAAACCTGTTTGATTTGAAAAGAGTTTCAAACGTTCAAAGGTTTTGTTACCTACTAAATGTGCAGTGTAATCGTCCCGCTTTTTTTTACCTTTTTGTTTTGCGCATAAATTCAGGAAATCAGTACAAGAGGCCAGAATTTTGTTCCATGTAGCTTTTCCAATATCTGAAAATACGAATAATTCAGCTAGCGTTGGTGTGTATTGATATTCAGTGGAATAGAATGTTTTGTCATTATCTTGTCCGTATTCGAAAAGACGAGCGGTAAAGGGCTTTAGATTTGGTGGAGTTGATCCCAACCACTCTGCTTCAGCAAGCATCTTAAAAGAATCAGAAGAAATTTTTTTAACTGTATTTGAGGTAATTTGGAGTGAATTAAAGGCCCTTGCAGTTGTAACCAAACGTCTTGATTGAAAATAAGTCTGAATATGTCCAAAGTCATACCAGTTTTTAATAGCTTTCATTTTTAAGGGCTGATGTTTGTTATATAAGTTTATTCCCTCAATGAAATTTCCACGTGCTTGACATAAGGACTTGATCAGTTCATTCCCCTTTGAGAAAGAAAAATAACCACAAGCTACTGGACGGTAATTATTTTCATCTTTGGTTGATTTGATGGTTTCAAGATTTTTAATATATTTATCATCAGCTTGATTGATAACTGCCCAAGAATAATCGTCACCATCAGGATAACTTGCAATAATATCCATTTCTTGAGGAATATCATCAAGAATTGTATCACCGTGTAAAATACGTATGTTCGAATTGTATGCATTGATGACATTAATCGTATATACTAGGGAATTTCCTAGAGACATGTCATCCGGGACAGAAACGATTACTATACCTTTTTCTTTTAAAGTATGTTTATCATAGGGAGTAACAATAAAGCTATCAGGCAAAGTCAGGTAGATTAGTGAATTTTCAATTAAGTTTTTTCTAAAATTTTTAACCTGTATTTCAAATAATCTTCCCGTTCCCAAAGGTAGAAAGGAAGGGGGAATTAAACCAAATTCGGCTGCCAGTTCTTGATTCACATATGCAGCAGAAGTGATAATATTTACGCAAGATGAAGTCATTTTTTTGTTTCAATTAATTTTGTAATTTCATCAAAAGACATTGAAATGAATTCAGACGGTCGTATGGCACGATCATCAATATAAAATCCCTCTTTTCCACACCATGGTTTTCCTACATAAATTTCATCATATGGAACTTCATGTTTTTTTAACCATTCAATGATAATTGGTAAAGTATTGGCATTAATCTTTCCAATATCACCGTTATAAGTATACATATTTCTGGCTGTTTGAATAATAATTTCAAATCCTTGTTTCTTGTATTCCCTTAATTTTTGAATAACTGGTAGATTCGGGAGTTTGTCAGCATAAGAAACACCCGAAGTATTAATAGTTAAGGTATCATCAAGGTCGAAAACCAAACGTTTCATATAAATATTCAATTCATTATTAATATGTATAAAATTATATATAAATGTTAAAAAATTGACATTTCAACTTCAATTAAATTGTTTGAAATAATTGGGGTACCAATACATTGGCAATTAAGAAAATAGTAATCTATTTTATTTTCATTTTCTTCCTTTAAATCCCAATTTCTTACAAAATAATTATGAGGCCCTTCAATATTTGTATGTTCTACAAAACGTTCAAATAATTTTTGATAATGATGATAGTTATTCATCTTATTTTTATCGATTGAGATTTTTATTGATTTATTCTTTTGCTGTGATGATAAATATAAATATCCCTCCAATTCGGAAATATTAGAAACCAAAGTTTTTTTCTGGGCATCAAAGGTGAGACAAAAATAGCGTAAAATATTACAGGTATTTTTTTTCTCGATGAGAAAAAGGGATAAATCAACAAGGTGATTTGTATTTTCAAAAAATAAGTGTGCAGGTCCTGTTTCTGGATCTTCTGAATCTGTGAAGGACTGACCTATATCTAAATAAAATCTTTGTCGTTCCACTGGATAATTATTATAATTCCAGTGAAAATCTAAAGTCGATTTTTTTTTATCCGGTTTCCATTTTTCAGTCAGTGGCAATGTCTGTATTCTGGATTTAATGGCTTGCAAAAAATCATTAAGGATGATTGAAGCTTGTAATTTGTTAGGCAATCTTTCTTTTTTTTCTAGTCCAATTAATTGTCTTCCCCATGATGTACAAACAGCCAAGGTTGTTGATGCATAACAATCTCTCGGAAACCATTTAATGGATGAAATATGATCTGGTAATTGTGATCCTATAGATAAAATTTCCTTGATTTCTATTAAATAGTTAGGTTTTGTCCATAACATAAAACAGATATGAGTATAATATCCAGAGCCGAACTGGTTGAAAATGGAAATAGGAATGACTTCTTCAAGTGCAACGAAAAAATGAGAGGATAAAAAAGGTGCCAAGTTTTTTATCTCTTCAACTTTTTCAAGAATTAAAAACCAATCCTTTTTATGAGCAAATAATCCCTCGATTTGGGTTGCTGAAATACGGGTAAGTCCGATTTCATTAATGATATGTTCTTTTAATTGGGGAAGAGATTTATAGTGATGCCACATCCAAGTTCCATGATTAGTAGTGATTTCAGCGTCAAGATCAACATCATAATCGTAAGATCTTTGTGAGGCAATTGGAGTTAAAGCTTTTTGATTCAATTGATTTAGTATGGAGGATATTGTAAGGTGCCTTACAAAAAGACTATTTGAAGCCATTGTACAAAAGTAGTCAAAAACAAGATTATTTTTTGCGTATTCCAACGTTTCAAGATGTCCTAATAATAGAGTATTTCCCCATTTGTGTCTTTTAAATCCTCCATTAATGATGATAATACGGTCACTAATTGTTAAAGCAGCCTTAGGAATGGGTCTATTATGTGGAAAATTTAATATTAAAATAACATTTTCTGGTGTAAAAAAAAGAAAGTTATTAATATATAACATTAAATAATCATCAGATTCATTGAATAATGTACTAATAACTACCCTGCTATTAGCTGCCTCTTTTTTTGTTTTTTCTATAAAAGAGGAGATATTTATTATTTCTTCATTATTGTCGATGTGGTTATTGTCCAGTGTTATTTCCAATTTATCTAAATTGCCTTTAGAATTTAATTGAAATTTAATATACTGTGCTTGAACCTTTTTACTTAAATGAATATCAAATTCGGTTGGATTATCCCAATGATGACTGGGTTGTGTATAATAACATACCCAATCTTGGTTATTGTTAGATAAGAATATTGAAAATAAAGGAATACTGATATCATTGTTATTAAAGTTATTGATATGAAGTGTATCAATTGTATTTTCTTTTCCTAAGTCAAAAACTTTAGAAGGAAACCATATTTTTTGCATCATTATTTTTAATGTCTTTAATTGTTAAACTGATGTAGAAATCTTATGAAAATTTAATATTTTGAACATATATGAAGATTTATATTTCGATACATTAACCTTAATTGATATTAAATAAAAGTTATATCAACAAAAATAATTAATGATCATAATCAAATTTACTGTTGATTTAATGATAGATTGTAATCTAATTACAAATTAGAAATAAACTTCCTGACAGGATCACAAATATTTCTATTAATTCTTTTAACCCCATATAAATGGTTTTTATCATAAATTTGCCAAATATAATTGCCATCATTAAGGTATTCTTTTTTTTGAAGGAAATCTGTATCTTTATTTAGGAGAGATAGAACCGTTTTAATATTAATTTTGTAATCACCTTTTTTAAACAGTTTATTATTTAAGATTTTTTTTAATTTATTCTTAATGAATGGATTAAGAAATTTGTTATTGTCTATTTTTGTAAATTTACTCCATAGTATCCTATCAAAATCATGAACTTCTGAAAAAATATAGGGTAATCCATTGGGTTGATATCCTATGCAATGAGCTAGCGTTGAAAAAAATATTTCTTCTTTAGTGTAGTGATAGTTAGTATCCAGCAAATTGTGTTTGTTAATAAGGGTTATAATTTCGAATAAAACATCTGTTTCATAAAAGGATCCTTCTATTTGTGATGCAAAGATAGCGCCTGAATTAAAAGAGTTAACAAAGTTAGTGAAAATCTTATCCTGTAAAACCATATGTGCAGGCCACCAATAAGATCCGGGTAAAACCAATCTTAAATTATAGGCAGATTTTGTGGTAGAAACGTAATTTTCAACTTTATTGGAAATAAGCATATCATTTGATGCATGAAATACGATAATGCCTCTCTCTTTCATATTTTTAATATACTCAATATTGGCAATATGCCCTGCTATTACATTTCCCCATGATGTGTCAGTTTGGTTATTATTGATAATAACATTTTTGATTTTTAAATTTTTTATTTTTTCATTTAAATTATTTGTTGTTATTTTCGAAATTTTGGAAATATGTATGATTATGATGCAGTTAGAATAAAATTTGTTTAAATTATCAATTTGATTAATGATTACATCAATATTTTCATGAACGAGCAAAGAAACATAAATCATTACTATATTAACCCTAATAATGTGTTTAAAAATATAAAAACAATAAATTTTTATATTGAGCTTAAAATTATTCTTATAAGAAAGTAAATTGATTTTTGATATTTTTTTAAATAATTATGATTTAAAAAGAAAGGAACAATTTTAATGGAAAAGCACATATTACATAATTTTTCTTGGGGCGTAGAAACTCCATATGTTGCAGAAAATGAAATTTTTTTCAGATGCCCAAAAGATGTTGTTATACAGGATGGTAATATTTATATTGATGCTTTTTCACATGTGTCTTTTAACACTTATTATAATATCTTTCCTTCCAAACAATATGTTAAGTATACGAATATTAAAGATTTAAATGTTGGGGTGGTTGTAAAAGGTAAAGCAAAGATAGAAGTATATGGGATTAAACAAGAATTGGCACATTCCTATGAAGTTAACTTACTATCGCATTATTTTACTAATGAAGTGAATTTAACAATTGAAAACTGGTCAAAATATGATGCTGTTTATTGTCGATTGGCTTCATGTGAAGATGTTGTTGTTTTGAAAAAAATATTTTTTTATACCAAAGATGAACCGACACAGGATGTAAAATTAGGATGTTGTTTTTGTACATATAATAGAGAAAATTATATAACAAAAAATGTTAAGAAAATTCATGAAGGTATTGTTAATTCACAAATAAATAGTTTAATTTTTATTTCTAATAATGGAAAAAAAATAAATATAAAAAATAATGATATAATTCATTTGGAAAATAGCGATAATTATGGTGGGGCGGGCGGTTTTACAAGAGCTGCATTAATGGCCTCTGAGATGGGCTGTACTCATATTATATTCATGGATGATGATATCGAGTTAAATTTTGAGTCCGTATTTAGAACTTATGCTTTTTATAGTTTTATAGCCAGTAAATATAAGAATATTTTTCTTTCTGGCTCCATGTTTTCTTTAGATGAAAAATGGTTGCAATATGAAAGAAATACAATCATTGACAATTATGGCATGCATCATCAGGGTCATTGTCAAGACCTGCGTTTGTATGGGGAAATTTTACAAAATGCGACTTGTGGATTGGTTAATGGTGTTGCTGGTTGGTGGTTTTGTGCATTTTCAACCCAGCATTTAAAAGATTATGGAATGCCGTTGCCAATTTTTATCCGTGGTGATGATATCGAATTTTCTCGACGTTGTAATGCTAAAATATTGTCATTGCCTGGAATTTGTGTTTGGCATGAGCCTTTTTACAAAAAATACTCTGAGATTATGGAAGATTACTATCTCCTGCGTAATGTATTGATTTTTTCATTTTCTACGCCTCAAAATTTAATCGAATTTGGCATGCGTTTTTTTCGTAACAAATTCATTAGAAATATTACGACTTGGAATTATGTAGCCTTAAAAATGAATATGATGGCTGTTGAGGATTTCATTTCAGGTAGATATGAAGCAAATCCATATGAAAATCATCAAAGAATTGTCAATGTTTATAATTCTGTTAAAAAGAAAAGTAGTGTTGAAGGGTTTGTTTATCATGAAAATCAATATACGCATATCAGGTTAAGAAAAAAGATTTTGTTATTTTTATTGAATTTTATTCTTTCACCTTCTGAACAAGGTGTTTCACAAAAAGGATTTAATCGTAGACCTTCTGATTTTATAAGAAAACGTGAAGTAATTGTATATGATTTTCATAAACAATGTGGTGAGAAACATTTTTTTGAGAGAAAACATTTAATTTTTTATATTACATTTTTTATTAAAAATTATTTATGTATCTTTTTGCGACAAAGTAAGTTTAGGGAACAAATGCTGCAATTTAGAAAAAAAACAACCACTAAAGAATATTGGAATACTTTATTGAAAAGAAAGGTAAAAATTTAGAATTAAATTTTATATCAAGTTAATTTCAAGAATAGGTAAAGATAAATTTTATATATTTTTTTACCTAATTTTTTAATAATGAATTAAAATAATTTTGACATGTGTTAAGGTTATTAGTCGTGTCTTGTTTATGTTATGCATTTTGATTAAGTGTTTTAGGATCGAAGGTGTTTAACTCAATTTTTCGTAAAGTATTGTATGGGAATGTGATCCAACGGAATATGTTGTTAGTTTGAGATAACATTAAATATTTTATTATTATGAATTTTTTTAGTTCCTGAATACGATTTTAGGGGTAATATGAATCCAGATTGCTGGGTTAAATCTTGCAATTTCTTGTCACAAATTACTTTTGTATGAAAATAGGTTTGTATTTTAAAATTTTTTAAATGCATTTACTGTTCACAACAACTGGAATTAATGTTGGCAATGGTAAGAGATTTGTTTTAAAAAATGGTTTCATTCTGTATGAATTGTTTTTTTATAATTACACGTGATAAAAATCAAAGGACTGAAAAATGATCGAAAAAGGTTTTAATATTTATTGAATAGAATAAATATTATTGATTTTTAAAACGACGTTGATAGTTAACATTATATAGGGCACTTTCCATATGGTTTTTACTACCCATAGCAGGACCAACCATAATTAACGCAGTACGTTGGATTGGATTGGCGTTTATTTTTTTTAAAATAGTGGCCAATGTTCCCTGTATAATTTTTTCATTTGGCCAGCTTACATGCGCAGCGATGACGATTGGACAATTTTCTCCATAAAAAGGAACCAAACGCTGAACAATTTCTTCAATACGATGAATGGCGAGATGAATAATCAGTGTAGTGCCAGTTTGTGCATAGGTTTCTAATTTTTCTTTTTCTGGCATTACTGATGCACGTCCAGAAATGCGTGTTAAAACAATGGATTGTGCTATTGTTGGAATAGTCAATTCTTTTTTTATGATTGCAGCAGCGGCTGCAAAAGCGGGTACACCGGGTGTAAGTGTATAAGGAATGGCGTGTTTTTCAAGTCGTCGGATTTGTTCGGCAACAGCACTATAAACAGAGAGATCCCCTGAATGTAAACGGGCAACATCTTTTCCTGCCTGATTTGCCTTTACAAATTCATCTTCGATCTGATCCAAATTTAGAGGGGCCGAATCAATCAATTGTGTATCAAAAGAGCAAAATTTCAGAATATCTTTAGGAATAATAGATCCGGCGTAAAGACATACTGGACATTGTTCCAAAAGCTTTTTCCCACGTAATGTTATAAGGTCAGCAGCCCCTGGGCCTGCCCCGATAAAATGGACGGTCATGGTGTTGAGGATCCTTTATAGGCTAAAGATAAGGTAATTCCTTTATAAATCATCTTTCGCATCAGTAAATGATCTTTTTCGTGCATAATGGCTAAAAGACAGGCTTCTGAAACAGCACCAAAACCGGTTAGTTCATAAATTCTGTTTGAATAAGATTGACATTGGGACTGAAGATTTTTGAGCGTGTCTAATGCAATGAATTGAATGGGTAGTTTATAATGATGTTGCAGGATTAGATAAGTGCTATCTTTTTGTTTAAAAGCAGGCGCAGCAATTAAATAAATAGAAGCCCGATAGTTTCGTTTAATTTCTTGCAGTGTACAATATATATGTTTGGCATTTGTTTTTTTTTGACTGCCCAGACCAATTAATAAAGTGTCAGGGGAGGCGCGTGACGCAATATTGGGTAATGGTACGGTCGGGTCTGAAACCATGATAATTCCCTAAAGATTCATAATGCTGGATTTGAAGGCGGCTGATTGTTCCGCCCAATTGTTGTTGAGTTTGAAAAAGAATTTGATCGCTTTCGGTCGTTACGGAATTAATAACTAGCCGTCCATAAGGATGAAGGTTTCTCCATACAGTTTTTAAAAGATCAGGTGCTGTTAATCCACCTCCGATAAAAACGGCATCAGGACGTGGCAGTTTATCTAAAACTTCGGGGGCCTTGCCTTCAATGATTTTCAGGGAGGGGACACCCAGACTATATGCGTTTTCCCTTGCTTTTACAGCCCGATCATGACGTGATTCAATGGCAATGGCCTTACAGCCGGGATGGGTTAACATCCATTCGATGGCAATGGAACCGGATCCCGCGCCAATATCCCATAACAAAGCGCCAGGAAAAGGTTGCAATGCTGATAAAGTTGCCGTGCGGATATATTGCTTTGTTAATTGACCATCATGTCGAAAATAGGAATCTTTGCGTCCATGGCAATAGGGAAGCCCTTCAAACCGGTCTAATTCGAGGGCAATCATGTTTAAAGGGTCAATTATTCCGGGCAGGGATTCTTTTAATAAAAAAGAACGTATCCGTTCCCGCGGTCCACCAAGTGCTTCAAGAATATAAAATAATTTATATGGGATTTGCCATTTTTCCAGATATGCCTTGACGTTATGAGGTGTTGATTCATTTTCGGATAAAATAAGTGTTTTACGACCCGGTATTAAGGCTGGGCGCAAGGTTTCCAACGAGCGACCACATAAGGAGATTGTCTCAATGGTTTGTCCTGACCAACCTAACCGGTTGCAGGCAAGGCTATAGGATGAAAGGGTGGGAAAACTTTGCCAATCATTGATAGCTAAGGATTGTACGGCTAAAGGACCAATCCCATACCAGAACGGGTCACCTGACGCAATAATTGCAACTGATTCAGGTTTAAGGTTATTGATTTTGTTTATGGATTCTTGAATGGGCGACGACCATATTTCTGTTTGACCTTGAATAAGGGTGTTTGCCAGTCTCAAATGACGCTTACCACCGAAAACGTAAGATGCGTTTTTTAGATATCTACGAGCCTGATCGGAAAGGGAGTTGATACCATCTTCGCCAATACCAATAATGCTAAGAAAAGGGTAAGCCATATTATTTACAAAAACTACTTATTAATTTTATCAGGTAACGGAAATGAATTATAGCTGGGGTAATTGAAAAAATCATGTAATCTATTTACATAATGACAAATTTTTATAGGTATCTTTAGTGGGACAAAAAAGAAAAAAGATTTTGCTTTTAGGTGGCACAAGTGAGGCTTCCCAATTAGTACACTGTCTGCAAAATAATGATTCCATAGAAGTTATTTTTTCTCTAGCGGGTGTGACAAAAAATCCTGTATTACCCAGAAATGTGATATCACGTGTGGGTGGGTTTGGTGGTGTCACCGGATTGATAATGTGGTTAAAGAATAATCAAATAGATTTCCTAATTGATGCAACACATCCTTTTGCCCTACAGATAACTAATAATGCCTGGAAGGCAGCGAAGATTTGTAGAATTCCCTTTTTGAATTTGCAACGTCCGGCATGGCAGAAGCGGGATGGTGATCATTGGTATGAGGTAAATTCAATTCCTGAAGCTGTAAAGGTTTTGGGTTATAGAACGTTAAGGGTATTTTTAACTATCGGTCGTAAAGATATATTATTATTTAAAGAGAATATTATCCAGCATCATTATTGGATAAGAAGTGTTGATAAGCCTGATGATACGGTTTTGCCAAGTCATGCCGAGGTCATTACTGCCAGAGGACCTTTTGATGTGCAAAGCGAATATGATTTTTTAAAACAATACCATATTGAACGTATTGTTACGAAAAACTCCGGTGGTCAGACTGTTTATGCAAAAATTGATGCGGCAAGGAAATTGTCAATTCCTGTGATCATGATTCAAAGACCTGTTATGCCCCAACTTCCTTCTGTTTCAACTATGGATAAGGCTTATCAATGGTTGATGAGTCGTCTTCAGGGATAAATTCGGTTATAATCGAACGAGATGTGTAGAACCAGGGACGTATATTTTCCCTTGACTGGGGAATTAATTGACTATAACGGTTACCAATCAAGACCAGGGTTTGCATATTTCCCATGGAGCCTTTGGCATCGCCCAGGGTGGTTAGGTGAATATGTTCGTTTTTTCGGGAAATTGCCTGACAAAAAGCCACTGGAATATAGGGAGGTAAAATTTCCTTCAATAATTCAAAAGCTTTATCAAGTTGCCATGGTCTCGCTTTGGAAACGGCATTATAAAGGGCTATGACAAAATCAGCCTGAGCCGCAAGCCTTAAACGGTGCAGAATAAGTTTCCAAGGTTTCAGGTTATTGGAAAGGGAAATGGCGCAAAAATCATGACCTAAAGGCGCTCCTAGTCTTGCAGCCGCCGCAAACATGGCGGAAATTCCTGGTAAGACAGTTATTTCAATCTCTTTCCATATTGGTTTTCCATGATCAATGGTTTCAAAAATAGCACTGGCCATGGCAAAAACGCCGGCATCTCCTGAAGAGACAACCCCAACCTTATAGCCTTTTCCGGCAAGTGTTAACGCATGTTCGGCACGATCGAGTTCTTCGCGATTATCTGATTTATGTTTTCGTAAAGATGGTCTATCAGGGATGCGATCAAGGTAAGGACCATAACCAATCAGGTCTGTTAAGGTTGGCAAAATTTTTGATGCTTCAATCGTCAGTAAATCAGGATCTCCGGGACCAAGGCCTATGATGTATAGATGTCCCGTCATCTCAATTCTCCTTACCGGCGATAAGGATCAGTGAAAAATAGGGCGCTTTTTCATCCTGCATTTGTGATAATGGCAAGATACGTTCCTGGTTTTGGGTGCCACGTTCAATATAGGTTGCTTGTTCAAGCAAATGGGTCTGCTTTAAAGCGGTTTTAACCTTTGCAAGATTGCGGCCAATTTTCATGATGACGATGGATTCACACTGGTTCAATTTTACCAAAAGTTTGTCGAGGGGTAAAGTCGCGGACAAAATGGTTAAGGTTTGATCATTGCGAACAATCGGTAAATGTAATCGGCTCCAGCAACCATTCATTGCCATAACGCCTGGAATGGTCTCTATGGTATATTGTTCTTGTAATCTTTCCAATATATAAATTGCAGATCCATACAATAATGGATCGCCTTCACATAACAATCCTATATCTTGTCCTTCATCGAGTTTTTTTTGAATCTTAGAGGCACAGTGATCATAAAATGTTTCTAACGTTTCTTTATATTCAGGAGCATAATGAGGGATTTCTGTAGTCAAGGGGTATTCAAAACGTAATTCTGTTAATTCATGGATAAGGAATGGTGTGGCAATTTGACGTGCATGACCCATTTCACCTTTTTTACAGAAATAAGCGATAAAAGAAAGGGAATTTAGAATGCGTCCGGCTTTTTTTGTCACCAATTCAGGATCGCCCGGTCCCATACCCAATATAAATAATGTGCCTTTCATTTTATATTTCCTGTTTTTGGGCCAAAGCGTTCAATGCGGCAACACCCATGGCGCTTCCACCCTGTCTGCCCGTTATGATCATATATGGAATTTTTCCCCATTCTTGCAATGCCAGTTTTGATTCAGCCGCACCCACAAAACCTACAGGGACGCCGATAATTGCTGCAGGCTGGGGGATTTTCTTCTGGTCTAATAAATTGATCAAATGAAACAAGGCTGTTGGTGCATTACCAATGACCACAACCGCCTGTTTCAGGGTGTCCCCCCATAAATGGATGGCAGCAGCGGAACGCGTGTTTTTTATATCTTGGGCAATCTTGACTGTATCGGGATGGTTCAGGGTGCAAATAATTTTATTATTGGCGGGCAGTCTATGTCGAGTAATTCCATGCGCAACCATTTCTGAATCACAAAAAATCATGGAACCCATGAACAGGGCCTGTTCACTTTTTTCAATAAAATCGGGACTGAATACGATATTTTTTGTTATTTCGATCCGTCCACATGCATGGATAACCCTGACGGCAATTCTGGCTTCATCTTCTGTAAAATTAGATAGGTCAGCTTCTTTGCGAATGGTTGCGAAGGAATTTTGATAAATAATCTTGCCATCATGGATATAGTCATAAAGAGGCATGAATGTTTTTCCTATTTCATTTCAGAATATGTAATGAGTTTAGCGCTGATTTCTTCCAAATCTAGATTTTTGTGAAGGCTTTCATCATTTGCCCTGCCGTGTAAAATAAAATTATATCCCTTGGGGGTTGCACATAGGGTTAAAGGATTTTTCAGGGGAGATGCGCATCCTTTTGCACAGCCAGATATATGCAGTGTCTGTAGTTTGGAATGCCAGAAGCGTATAAGTTTTTGAACATCTTTCATCACGGGTTGCATTCCCTGAAGACAATAGGGTTTACCCGGACATAAGACGATATTTAAACGAGGATCCTGTTTATCGGTAATAAATGATTTCAAATGGGTATGAGCTGCGTTTGAACAATAGGGCAGGATAATTGTCCGATCGGGGGTGAGCTGCAGGGTGGAATTTCCATATTGATCAGAGATGTCTGCCAGTAGACTTAAATCTTGACTATGGAGCAATCCAAAGGGAATGCCGAGATGATAACCATGTGGAAATTGACCAATCGAAAGTTTTTCAATTGAAGTTGGATAGGTATAGGATTGTTTGGAACATGAATTTTCCCTTATAAATTGATCAGCATAGTCTTGATGAAGCAGGCGGAAATAATTGTGTTTATTGCAAAATTGCAAAATCTGTTTAAGCAGTTTGGCACAATTATCCAAGTTACAGGGTATTACCTGTTTTGCATGACCTAATTGCAAAATCCATTGGTCATGATGGATACGTAGATTAATATCGGCATGATGACGGGTTAAGGGGAATAATCCGCCCCCGTCAATAACGAAACTGAATTTGCCAGTCAGAAATTTTACAGTCTCATTTTCAATGATTTCATGTTGTATACACTGGGCATAGCGTATGGTATCTTGGTGGCAAGAAGGATCGATACCGGCCAAGGGTGAAATAAGAATATTGCGTTTACCTTCTTCCAATGCATCAGGACTGCATAGATTCTCATGTTTGGCTAAAGGTATGAATTGTTGGATATGTTTCCGGGTAAATCCCCGTAGTTGCAGATTGGCCTTTTGCGATAAATTAATAAAACCATTTCCCAAATCAGATGCTGATCTTGCAATAAAACGGGCCTGTCGACTGGTTAATTTTGCAAAAGGAGGCTTAACTCGACATAACCACCCATCTCCTGTCTCCATAGGATGATAAAGCGATGGACACCATCCCCGACGTATATTATTCATCGCTTTCTTCCAGTTTCATGAAAACGCTATTTGATTTTGGATGCCACAAGCCACGTTTAAGGGATTCATTGAAGCGATTTTGAATGGATTTTTTTGCCGCAGGATTGGAATTTTGTAAAAATCGGTTAACAGTATCATTTCCAAGCGTTGCTGCAAAGACGAGTTCAAACTGTTGATCAAAACAATGGGAAAGCGTTGCTGAAAAACTGAAAAGTGCATCGACAGAACGGGCTATTTCCGCGGCTCCACGATAGGAGTGATTCATCATTGCCTTTATCCACATGGGATTGGTAACACGTCCACGCACTATACGGTTGACTTCCTCAACCAATAAACGGATTTTTGGATTTTCTGCTTTTGAAGTGTCACCGTGATATAAGTTGGGTGTATTGTCAAAGAGTTTTGCAGCTGCCGCAAAACCACCTTCATGGGCAGCATAATCAGCGCTATCCAGAAGGTCAATTTCGGCATGGTCTTGACTGTGAAAAAAAGCCTGTGTTGTTTTTAAACGTTCTGAAAGCCCTTGTCTATCGTAAATGCCATCTTGCCCGTTTCCATAACTATATGCTGAATTTTCCAGCCATTTTTCGCCCAGTTCCGCTTGTTCACACCAATTTCCAGTATTCAAGGCATATTCTATGCCCGTTCCATATGTGCGTTGGGCTGTACCATAAATGCGGTTAAGCCGGGAATGATGGCTTCCGGGGGGGGTATTTTGAAAGAGATATGCCAAGTAATTCCAATCTTTATCTTCGGCACGTTGGGCAAGGGTTTTAACCGTTTGATCAAACAATGTGATCTGATCTTCAAACGCATCACGGAAAAACCCTGAAATGCGGAGTGTTACGTCGACGCGCGGTCGGTTCAATTTTGCCAATGGGATGATTTCAATTGAAGTAACACGATTTGAACTTGTATTCCAGATGGGTTTGACCCCCATGAGAATATAGGCCAGAGCCAGGTCCTCACCGCCTGTTCTAAGATTGGTGCTTCCCCATAAATCAATAACAATATGTCGCAGGTGATCACCATTTTCCTGTATAAATTTCAGCAAAAGCTGTCCTGCCATCTTTTCTGCCAGAAGATAGGCAGTACGAGTGGGAATACCACGTGGATCAACCGTATACAAATTACGTCCGGTTGGGAGAACATCCAGTTTTCCTCTTGTGGGTGCCCCAGCAGGGCCAGGCTGAATAAATTCTCCATTCAAAGCGTTTAGGAGAGATTGTTTTTCCTGCTCTGCACATTGGTAAAGATTTGATTCAATCTCTGATATTTTATCGGGGGCATAATGTTTTATTGTTTCTAGAAGATGCTGGAATTGAATTGGAGGTTTACCAAAAATATGTAACCCTTCCCGTATTTGCAAATCCTTGACATCACATAAATAGGCATCCAGATGGTTTAGGGCGACCTCATCGCCACTTTCCTTGCGGTTGATGCCTGTTTCAGCCAATAAACCGCAGGATTCTGCTTTATCCAGAATAGTCCCGAGAAGAAGTTTGCTGCGTCGATGGTCCAAACCATCAGCTTCAGCATAATCATCGATTAACCGTTCTAGTTCTGCGGCATCGCCGCTAAGGATTGTCTTATTGACAGGAGGCGTTAAGTGTCCGATGGTAACAGCACCGAGACGTCTTTTTGCGCAGGCTGCCTCACCTGGATTGTTAACAATAAAGGGATAGATGACGGGTAAGCCCCCCAGCAATACAGCAGGGGAACAATGATCGGAAATTGCGGTTGCCTTGCTTGGTAGCCATTCCAGTGTACCATGTGTTCCCAGATGAATGATGGCATCAATGGATTCATGATGGCGTAACCATAAATAGAAAGCGATATAACCATGGCATGGTGGAATATTCGGATCATGATAAGTGTTTTTATGATTTTTTGAATCAGCTCTTTCAGGCTGGATCGCGCAGATGATATGGCCTAATTGAATATATCGTATGGTAAAATTTTCTTTTTGCAGCGTTTCATCTTTTTCAAATTCTGGCCAGTATGCCAAAACCCTTTCTCTGAATGTCGTAGAAAGTGTGGAAAAATATTGTTTATAATCAGTCAGGGATAAAGTGGCCCTGGTACCTGACTGACATAAAATCTGGATTAAATTTTTACAGTCGGGAATTACGGATCCTGTTTGATATCCATTTTTTTTCAACCATTGTAAAATATGTTCAAGACTGGCAAAGCTGTCCAAACCGACGGCATGCCCTTCTTGTCCGCTGACACCCGGGTAATTTGAAAGGATAATAGCAATTTTCTTGTCATGATTGTTTTTTTTTCTTAAATTAACCCATCCGTTAACACGGTTTGTAACGAGATCTATTCCTTTTTGATAAGGTTCATACCGTGTTTGGTTATTTTTCTCTTTTTTAAATCCTATGGCAGTTGTCGAGATTTTACCGTCAAGTTCAGGTAAAACAACCTGGATGGCAAGATCGGTTTGGGATAGGCCACGAAAACTTTTTTTCCATAAATGTTTACTGTTACTAGGCTGAAGAATTTGCAGGACTGGCACATTAAATGTTCTAAAAAGAGAATGATTATAATTTTGCTGTATAGAAAAATATGTGGCGTTTAAAATTATTGTTGGGTAATTTTGGTAGAGATATTGCTTAACCCAATGGGAAATTTCTGGGTCTTTTAGAGAGGTCAGATAAACAGCCTTGATATTTATGCCTTTTCTGAATAAGGATTGTGCGAGGGAAAGAATAGGTTCGATATTGTTGGCCAGCAAATGAGAGCGGTAAAACAATATTACCGCTAGATTTTGATGGGCATGAAATGGATAAGGTAAGGGATATTCCCCAACCATCGGTAAAATGTGTGAGGTAATTGATTGCCCTATTTTATGGTCAAGATGATGGGCGGCAAGATTTAGGATGTGACTGTAATTTTCTCTTCCACCAGCCAGGAACAGTTCCTTGAATTGATTTAACAGGTTGGCGGGTATAGTGGAAAGATTATCAAAATGGGGATTTTCATAATTTTCGCCAGAAATAATGGCTAGGGGAATGTGACGGGACTGACATAAGTTGTGGATTTCTTCCGTACCATAGCGCCATGCCTCAATTCCTCCTAATAATCTTAAAATTATGAATTTGGACTTGCTGATTGTCTGATCCAGATAGAGGTCGACAGACATTGGATGACGAAGACGGTTAAGAGAAACTAGCTGTATTGATGGAGAATTTTCAGGTTGCTGCGCTATGCAACTCGCCATCACATTCAGGTCATTATCGGAAAAGGACAGAAAGACAATATCGGCTGGTTCATGTTGCAAATCTTCAGCCGGTGCCTGTTCATCCAAACTTGTAATTTCTCGAACCAGGATATGCATTATTAAATTTGTGTTTCCAAGGCTGCCTGAATGGCCTTTTGATTGATGCTTTTCTGTCCAATGATGATTAATCGTCCTTGAGATTGTTCATCTTGATACCATGGACGGTCAAAATGATAACTAAAGCGTTCACCGACTCCGTGTATTTCAAGGCGCATCGGTTTATCGATAACCTGGATATAACCCTTAATGCGTAGTATATCGTGCAGGTTTGTTAGTTGAAGGAGTTTGTTTTCCAAGGCTTTTGGACTCGAGACTGGAGGAATATTGACAACAAAACTTGTAAAGTCATCATGTTCATGATCTCCATCCACACCATCATGATGAGAGGGACGTGTCTGTAAATCATTTTCAGCCCCGGCGTGAATACCCAGGATCACTTCTGGCTCGATTTTTCCGTGTGAAAGAGGCAGAATTTTCACGGCTTTTGGAATTTGTTTTTTGATTTCATCAGTTAGATACCCAAGCTGTTCTGAGGTGATGAGATCCACCTTATTGAGAAGGACAAGATCTGCGGAATTAAGCTGATCTTCAAAAACTTCCTGCAGGGGATTGTCATGATCGAGTGAGGGATCAGCCTGACGTTGTTGAGCGATTTTTTCTGGGTCATCCGCGAAACGTCCAGCAATAACAGCGGGGGAATCCACAACAGTAACCACACCATCAACAGTCATTTTGGTTTTGATATCAGGCCAGTTAAACGCCTTGATTAAAGGTTTTGGTAATGCCAGCCCGGATGTCTCTATAATGATGTGTTGAGGTGGAGACGGACGGTTTAATAATGACTCCATTGTTGGCAGAAATTCATCCGCAACTGTGCAGCAGATACATCCATTTGCCAGTTCAACAATATTTTCCTCCTCACATCCTGGAACAGCACATTTTTTTAGGATCTCACCATCAATACCCAGAGCGCCGAATTCGTTAACTATAATGGCTATTCGCTTATTGGCGTTTTTTTTCATGATTGAACGCAATAGGGTTGTTTTTCCTGAACCAAGAAAGCCTGAAATAATGGTTGCCGGGATGCGAGATGGTTGCATAAAAAGCCTTTAATCGGAAATTACATAAATTGTTGTGAAAGATTGAATTTACGATTTTTACAAAACCAAGGCAAGAGACGTTTGTTGAAATACAACGTCACGATATATTATTGAATATTATGAGATTCCTTGTTTTAATAGAATAGGTTGAAATGCAGTATAAAAGTGAGACACCATTGGAAGACTTAATCTTGCCTGTTTCTTACATAGAAAGGGCAAAGGCGCTTTGTGCAGAGGGAATGCGTAAAATTTTGGCCATCGCAGGTGCTCCAGGATCGGGAAAGTCAACGGTTGCCCGTCTTTTGCAGCAAGCCTTACCAGACTGCTCGGTTCTTGTTCCGATGGACGGTTTTCATTTGGCAAATAAAGAATTGGAAAGATTGGGTCGTAAAGAACGTAAAGGGGCACCGGATACATTTGATGTGAAAGGCTATCTTGCCTTACTTCAGAGACTGAGAAATCAAAAGCATGATGAAGTCATTTATGCCCCGGAATTTGATCGAACCATTGAAGAGGCAATTGCCGGTTCCATTCCCGTTTTTCCTGAAACAGAGTTGATCATTACCGAGGGTAATTATTTATGTTTGACACAAGGGGACTGGCAAAATCTGGCTGAACTGTTTGACGAGAAATGGTTTGTTATGGCACCTCAACAGGAACGGCAGCAGCGTTTAATCAATCGGCATTGCTATTTCGGTCGTACGCCTAAAGAGGCAAAGACCTGGGTTGAACAAACGGATGAACCGAATGCCCGGTTAATCGAAAATAATCGAACAGAGGTGGAATTGGTGATTGAGTGGATGGATGTGTCCAAGAGAAGTTGAGTGAAAAGGTATGGAGGTGTTAAAAAAAATATTTATTTGTAGAAAATGCCTAGCCAAACCTAAATGCTAACTTGAAAACAATTATGGGAAGAGGGATATCTTTCCTGATCCATTAAAGAACAGGGTCAGGAAAGAGTGAACATTAGATAGAGTTGAGTTACATGTTTTTGTATTTCTTCAATTTTTGAAAAATTGATTTTTAAAAATGCACTTCATCAGGGAGGTTTTCACCTTTAAAAAAACATTCCAGGGAATTTAGGATTTTTGCGCCGATACGTTTTGAGGTTTCATAAGTCGCGCCTGCTGAATGAGGGGTCATGATAACATTTTTTAACAAACGTAAGGTTTCTGGAACATGAGGTTCATGTTCAAAAACATCCAGTCCGGCTCCAGCTATTTTTTTGTTTTTCAGGCAGTCTATCAATGCATTTTCATCAATGATACTGCCGCGCCCGATATTAACGACGAACCCTCTTTCACCAAGTGCCTCAAGGATTTCGCGATTAACAGCGTGTCTGGATGAGGGACCGCCGCTGGCGGCAATTATTAGGATATCTGATATCTTGGCCAATTCGATCAAGGAGGGAATATATTTCCATTTTACTCCAGGACGCTGATGTCTTGCTGTGTAGGCAATTTCATTATCAAATGCATGTAAACGTTGGGCAATGGCCTGACCAATATGACCCATTCCCATGATTCCTATTTTCTTATTTGAAATGGAACTTCCTTGATAAGGATAGTTTCCTTTTTCCCATTCATTTTTGCGTATATATTGGTCACGCAGGGTTATTTGACGGGATACATCCAATAATAATGCGATTGCCATGTCGGCCACGTCCTGAGTTGGTGCATTTGTAGCAATACTTAGTTTGATTTGACGTTCTTTTAATTTCTGCAAGTCAACATTGTCATATCCCACACCATGGACCGTCACGAGTTTTAGATTGGGAAGTTGATCCAGCATATCTGATGGAGCACCAATAACACCATTTGTAATTACAGCCTCGATTTTTTTGAGAATTTCAGGAGAATCAGGCAATTTATTAAGGCTAATATGATTTGTGAAGCGAGTATTGATTTGTTCCTGGAATTTTTTGCAGACAGGTACTAATTGGAGAATTTGAGGTTTCATAGTTTTTCCTTTTTACAAGGGTTTTAAGCAGGTGATATGTGCACGAATATGGTATATCTTTTTAGAAGAAAGGTATATTTATAAAAAGTAATGGAATCATGATTCATTTTGTATTGGGTGGGGCGAAATCGGGGAAAAGCAGATTTGCCGAAAATCAGGTTATGCTTTATCCGTCACCGTGGATTTATCTTGCAACGGCGCGTTGCATGGATCATGAAATGCAGGAAAAAATTGCCGTTCATCAGAAAAGAAGAGGACAGGGATGGCAAACCATAGAGGAATCCATCAATCTTGCAGATATTATAAATAAGAATAATGTTCATTCAATTCTGGTCGATTGCCTAACCTTATGGTTGACCAATCTATTAATGGATAACCGAAATATAAAAGAGGAGACTGATAAATTTCTTTCCGCATTAACGACATTTCATGGAAATATCATAATTGTCAGTAATGAGGTTGGACAGGGTATTGTTCCAGATAATGCGTTAGCGAGAAAATTTATTAACGAAGCGGGAATTTTACATCAGAAAATGGCAGCCATTGCTCATAAATTTACGATGGTTGTTGCCGGATGTCCCCTGAATATTAAAATTTAGTTGAAACAGGAAAATTGATATGAATGATGATGCGCTTCATCACAAACGAAAAATGCAAAAAAGGCAACAATTGCAAAAAACCATTGTTGCCTCCAAGAGAGAAGAGAAAGGGTTGTTGATGGTGCATACCGGAACGGGAAAAGGCAAGTCAACGGCTGCTTTCGGTCTTTTGTTTCGTCATTTGAGTTACGGATTTAAAAGTGTTGTTATTCAATTTATCAAAGCACCTGAGTGGAAAACGGGTGAACAAAGAATGGTTGAATTTTTTCCTGATTTGCTTGAATGGCATACTTTAGGTAAAGGTTTTACCTGGAACACCCAAGATAAACAAAAGGATATTGAATCATGTCAGGCGGCCTGGTCGTTGGCGTTGGACTATTTGAACCGTGAAGATATATCGCTGGTTGTCTTGGATGAATTGAATATAGCCCTACGTTACAATTATCTTGATCCTGACCAGATTATAAGGGATTTACAACAGCGCCCCAAAATGCAGCATGTTGTTATAACAGGCCGTAATGCTCCCCAAAAGCTTATTGATGCAGCAGATATGGTCACAGAAATGAAATTAATCAAACATCCATTCAATGCTGGTATCAAGGCACAAAAAGGGATAGAATATTAATGGCTAAAATCCTGATGTTTCAGGGAACAGGTTCAAGCGTGGGAAAATCGGTTCTGGTTGCTGGAATTGCAAGGGCCCTGACAAATAAAGGATATAATGTCTTACCTTTTAAACCACAGAATATGTCGAACAATGCGGCGGTAACGGTAGACGGGGGTGAGATTGGACGGGCGCAGGCTTTGCAAGCTTTTGCTTGTAGGGTTGATCCTGTTGTTCATATGAATCCGGTTTTGCTTAAGCCGCATAATGTTCAAGGGTCACAGATAGTTGTTCAGGGCAAAATATGGGGGCAGGCATCGGCAAGGGAATATCAGGAAATCAAGCCGCAATTATTGGATTATGTTATTGAAAGCTTTAATTTATTAAAACGGAAAGCAGATATCATATTAATCGAGGGGGCTGGATCCGCCTCTGAAATAAATTTACGGAAAAACGATATTGCCAATATGGGGTTTGCGCAGGCTGTGAAAGCACCTGTTATATTAATTGGTGATATTGATCGTGGTGGTGTTATTGCCAGCTTGATTGGAACGCATAAAATTTTACCGCCAAATGATTTAAAATTGGTTAAAGGGTTTATCGTAAACAAAATGCGTGGGGATCCCTCCCTATTTACGGAAACAATGGAGTGGATAAGCCATAAGACAGGATGGAAAAATTGCGGTTTGTTGCCTTTTTTTGATGAATTGAGAAAATTGCCTGCTGAGGATGCTGCAGACTTAAAAGCAGATAAATCATCATATCAATATGGCAAGTTGCATATTTCTGTTTTATTGTTGCCAAATATTGCAAATTTTGATGATTTTGATCCTCTGAAAAATGAGCCGCATATTCTGCTTGAATTTATTTCTCCGGGATCAGTTGTTCCGGCTTTTACCAAAGTGATAATTATTCCCGGATCGAAAAATACTATTTCAGATTTGAATGCTCTATATCAAACTGGTTGGGATATCGATATAAAGGCGCATGTCAGGAGAGGGGGATATGTTTTTGGAATTTGTGGCGGCTATCAAATGTTGGGACAACAGATTCTCGATCCTTTAGGCATTGAAAAATCGAGTAATGATCGGATAAAGGGGTTGGGTTTTTTTAAAAGTGACACGATTCTGTCCTCAGAAAAAAAATTAGAGGCGGTTACAGGTCATTTGGCTTTAAAAGATATTGACTGCGAAGGCTATGAAATGCATGTAGGGCAGACAAAACATCATGGCACCTACAAGCCTTTTGCCTATTTGGATGATTCTCGGGCTGAGGGAGCCATTTCTGACAATGGGCAAGTGATTGGAACCTATCTTCACGGAATTTTTCATTGTGATGAAGTAAGGGATTATTTATTGTCATATTTCGGTTCATCAGGAGATGGAATATTGTATGAACAACAGCTTGATTCGGTGATGAATAATTGGGCGAATTTCATAAATGATAATATTTTAGTTGACAATTTAATTTCGTTGTAATAATTATTATCGTATAAAAAGAACCTCCTCAAATATTTGAGAAGGTTAAGTATAAAGTTAAGTAGCTAGGTGGTTTGAGAGATTATAATAATCTCTGCAAGTAGGGTTTTATCGATTTAATAAATATAAAATATTAATATAATTATTTTTTCTAAAAAACCTGAACATTTATATCATATGTAATTATAATTTAGCAATATAAAATCCTTTATTATTTATTTAAAATACGTCATTATTTTGTATAATGCTATTAAAACAACTAATTTTATAAAACTTGCATAATAATAAATTTTACAAGCCTTACAAATATCCTCGGAATATAATTGACTACGTTCTCGACCTATTCGTGGGGATTCAACAATATGGTCTTTATAGTGGCGTGGACATAATAACTGAATATTAAGAGTGTAAGCCATGGCTGCTTCTGGCCATCCAGCGTTGGGTGAATTGTGTTTTCGCGCATCTTTACAAACGGGTTTTAGATTATGGAATAATTTTTTAGGATTTGTAAGTAAAATCAGAAAGGCGGATAGTCGTGCTGGAACAAGGTTCATGTAATCATCCATTTTGGCTGAAGCGTAGCCGAAATTCCGATATTGCTCTGTTAAATGCCCGATCATGCTATCTGCAGTATTAATTGATTTAAAAACAAGCAGCCCGGGTAATCCCCCAATATATCCCCAAAAAACAGGAGAGATTACACCATCCGAAAAATTTTCAGCCAAACTTTCAATGGTTGCACAACAGATTTCCGACATATTGAGATTATCTGTTTTTCTTCCAACAATGTGACTCAACGCAATACGAGCACCTGCCAGATCATTTTGATCAATTTTTTCCCTAACTGCGTGAACATGTTCGTAAAGTGAGCGATGTGCAATGAAAATACTGCCAAAAATCCCTGATAAAAAAGTTGCTAAAGACGGACGAAAAAAGGCAAATACAAATTTTTGGAAAAGATGGGCTATTAATCCCGGGACTAGAAAGTTAAAAAATAAAGTGATGAAACCATTTCTTTTTTGAATATTTGCATTTTTATTTTTTTTATTGAGCTTAAGTTCCAGAAAGTGGATTAATTTTCCAACATAACATATCGGATGCGGAATTTTTTTATAAATTTTCTCTGGATCGCCCCATATCATGTCAATCATGAGCGCAATAATCATGATTTCAATATTACGTTTTCTGTAAAATATGTTTAAAATCTTTATCATTTAAATTGTCATAATCTGCCATGTGGATTTATTGATATTTTCATAATTTAGATGGTTTTAACTATAAATTAAATAAAGTGGATATAGATAAATATATGAATATTCAACATGGGGGGAACCTTGACCAAGCGAAAAAGCTTTTTCCGGAGGTTACGGGATCATGGCTGGATTTATCAACAGGAATTAACCCTTACAGCTATCCATTTTCCTCTTTAGATATATCTCTATATGAAAAATTGCCCTCTTATTCTCATGAAGAAAATTTGCGGCAGATTGCTGCAGACTATTATGGTTGCAAGAATAAATCTTGTGTTGCGCTTGCGCCTGGTACCCAAATCTTGATATCGTTAATGCCGACTGTGCTTAATGCAAAAGAGGTTTATGTTTTATATCCCACCTATGAAGAGTATATTTCATCTTGGTGGCAGGCTGGAGTAAAAGTAACACGGGTCGTTAATTTTGAAGATTTTGAGACGCTTTGCCTCCAAAAAAATGTAGTGGGGGTTATTTGTAATCCAAATAATCCAGATGGTCGGAAAATTGATATAGCCAGGTTAGAGTCCCTGATAAAAAAATGGAGTGCATCCGGTAATCATCTTATCCTTGATGAAGCTTATATGGATTTTTCAGGGCAGAGTATGGCTTATTTATTACCTTCACCGGGATTGTTGGTATTGCGATCTTTTGGAAAGACCTTTGGTTTGGCTGGGTTGAGGGTTGGATTTTTGCTGGCTTCACCTGAAATTGTTCAAAAAATACGATATATGCTTGGTTTATGGCCTGTAAATGGACCCGCCTTGCATATAGCTGCTGAGGCCTTACAAGATGGTTTGTGGAAAATTGAAACTGAAAAAAAATTGAGAATTCAACAAAAACGTCTGGATGCTTTTTTGCAAAGTCATTCCTTTAATCTTGTGGGTGGGACGCTTTTATTTCGCTTATTTTATCATCGGTCTTCGAATGATATATGGAAACATTTGGCCTCTCATGGGATTTGGGTACGCAAATTTGATTATAATCCCAATTGGTTGCGTTTTGGATTGTTATACAGGCAGGTAGATTGGCAAAGGTTGGAAGCGGTTTTATTGTCAATTTCGTGAAATGACAATAAACATGTAACATCGGCCATGGATCAGTTTGATGGCATTTAATAACTTTTCATCCTTTTGTTTCATTCAGTTCAGGAGCTGTTTATGATATTTATTGTTACATTAATGCCTTAATATAGCCCGAATTTTGTTTTGATTTAAGATGATTAGATTCATAAAGAAGGAAAGAAAATGTTGTCAAAACGTTTAATTATCTCTGCAAGTTTTTTAAGTGTATTTATGATGGGGAATTTGGTCTCTCAGGTTCATGCTCAGGATGTAATACAGAATTTGCAACAAAAGGAAGATAATTTTCATAACCGTGTTACACAGCATAATCAGGCAATTCGCGATCGTATGCAGCAAAATCAGGAACGTATGGATCGTTATAGGGATTATCAAAGGGATCAGAGAGCACGCTGGGATCAACAAAGACAGGATTTCAAGGATCGTCTGAATGGACCCAAAAGAGAAGCACAGGAACGTATGGACCGTTATAGGGATTATCAAAGGGATCAGAGAGAACGTTGGAATCAACAAAAGCAGGATTTCAAGGATCGTCTGAATGAACCCAGAAGAGAAATGAAATATCGTCAGGAACAAAGACGTCAGGAATGGAAAGATTTAAAAAATAATACAAAACAGGATATACATGATTTGACACATCCATTTTCAAATTAAATTTTTAATTTGTGACACGAATTTGGTAAAGGGGCATAAGCCCCTTTATTTATTTTTTGCGTTTTCTTGATGAAGATGATGGACCCGATTTATCTTTGTATTTAAAATCGGTTTTCTTTCTGGTTCTTGTTTTTTTTAAATCCGACCCATTTTTTCTTTTGCGCCTGTAATCCGGTTTTTTATCACCTTCCCCAATAGACGGGGCTGACGTTTGGTAAATGTTTACGGATTTGTCATTTGCAATATTTTTGTTAAAAATATCTTTTTTTTCCGAGGAAATCTCGAATTTTGTGGCGTTATCAAAAATACGAATATTTCCAATATCTTTTTTCTGGATATTACCAGATTTGCAAATGGTTGGAATAAGCCATTTAGGATCTGCTTTTTCATTTCGACCAACTGGAATTTCATACCAGACCCCGTTTGTAAATGCATATTTTTCTGATGATTTTTGTCTTCTATTTTCCTTATTGTAAGGGGCGGAGCGCTGTTTCTGCAGGGATATGTTTGTAATTTCCTCGGGATTAGGAATAATTGAACGATAAAATGAAATGACAGCATTCGCAAGTTCATTAAGATTGAACTGTTCAATCAACTGCTGAATCAAAGGTTGATCTTCTTCCATAATATCCTTGCTGCTTAAAAGTACAGGATTGGAAAGAAGACGCTGGTTATCCTTTTCACGGATGGCCATCATATCAGGCGGGTTTTCCCAACTTGCTGTTACTTTAGCGTGAGCCAATAGGCGTTCGGCACGATTGCGTTGATTTGAAGGAACAATTAACACGCACCGACCTTTTCTTCCGGCACGTCCAGTCCTTCCTGAACGATGCAATAAGGTGGCGGAATTGGTTGGAAGGCTAGCATGAATGACAAGATCCAGAGTGGGCAGATCCAAACCACGGGCAGCGACATCAGTGGCAACACAGACTCGTATTTGACCAGAACGAAGACTTTTAATGGCATGATTTCGTTCTTCCTGTCCAAGATCGCCAGAAAGGGCAACACATGAAAAGCCCCGTTCAATCAAAGTTGATTGCATATGACGAACGAGTTCTCGGGTGGCACAGAAAACCATTGCTGTGGGGCTGTCAATAAAACGTAAATAATTAATAACGGCGTTATCAACCTCCTTTGGGTGAATCAAAGAAGCGTGATATTCAATGTCTCTATGCTGATTGGTGGGAACTGTATTAATTCTCAATGCTTTTTTCTGATATCGTCGGGCCAGGTTTTCAATATCTTTGTCAATGGTTGCGGAAAAAAGCAGGGTTCTATGATTTGATGGACATGCGGATAATAATTCCTCCAGTTCATCACGAAAACCCAAGTCCAACATTTCATCTGCCTCATCAAGAACAATTGTGTCCAGGCCAGACAGATCAAGATGATTATGCCGTACGTGATCACAAAGTCGTCCGGGTGTTCCCACAACGATATGACAGCCTTTTTCCAGTGCATAAGCTTCTTTACGAACATTCATTCCGCCAATACAGGTTACAATCTTGGCCTTGGTATTTGTATATAGCCAGGATAATTCTTGGTGAACTTGTAACGCTAATTCGCGAGTGGGAGCGATAATCAGGGCTAGCGGTAATTTTGCAGCAGCAAACTGATCTTTATTAGCAAGTAATGTTGTTGCCATGGCAATTCCATAAGCCACGGTTTTACCTGAACCGGTTTGAGCAGATACAAGTAAATCTTGTTCATTATTCTGTTGTTCAAGAACAGCCTGTTGAACAGCAGTCAAGGCTGTATAGCCTTTATTTTCTATAGCTTTTGCAAGGGAGGAATGAATTTGAGTAAATGGCATATAGTAATCCGAAACGTAGGTTATAAATCTAAACAAAAAATCAACTATATAACAAAGTGGATTTTGTTAAATAAATGAAGGTTTTGTGGGAAATTGTAAAAACAGAATGAGTGAAATGGGGATATTATCAGATACATTCAAGGTTGATATAATATCATAAAGCGGTTTATCAATATTTATTGGGTTAAAACATATCTACAATATTTATAAAATATTCTAAATACAAATTTTTTCAAACTTAAAAATAAATATTCAAGGGTTTATTTTGTATTATCATGAAACAATTTTTATAAAAAAAGAAAATTAATGTCAGTATTATTTAATACTGTAGAATATGTTAAAAACTAAAGCATGATTAAGGGAATATTTTCTGTTTTGATAATAATCAACCAAATTGGTAAGCAGAAATTGGTTTATGTAAAATTATATCTTTAAATATACATTTTCCATGATCTTGTCTTGCTGCGCCAGAAACCGCCATCAAGGGTAGAAGATGTTCTGCACGTGGATGAGCCGAATGTGCGCCGGCGGTTTTTTCCCATTCAATCAATAATCTATCACGATCATCACAAGCGGGAAGGGAAATGACATCGGTTAACCAGTTATCAAAAGCATATGCCTCTCTGGTGCCTTGACCAGAAAATAAAAAGGGCAGGTTATGATAGCTCATCCCACTTCCCATAATTAAAATATTTTTATTGCGTAGCGGATAAAGGGCCCGACCGATATTAAAATGGTATGCCGGATCAAGGTTATTATGTAGCGATATTTCCACAATTGGAATATCGGCATCAGGAAACATGACTTTTAAGGGAATAAAAACACTATGATCCCATCCTCTTTTTTCTTCAAATTCACTTTGAATATGCTGTTCTGTTAAAAGGGTATGGATTTGTTCGGCAAGAAGCGGATATCCTGATGCTGGATATTGTAATTGATAAGTATGTTCAGGAAAGTCATAATAATCATAATACAAGGATGGATTTGGGTGATGGTGGATTTTGATCGGATCGCTTTCCCAATGAGCCGCAATGACAACGATGGCATCTGGTTTTTTAGGTAATGTTTTAGGGAATTTATGTAGAAAATCACCCATATTGGTCCATATATTATAAGGATCATCCATAAAAAAACACGGACCGCCCCCATGGGGAAGATAACAAGCAGGTTGACGCATTACAGATTCATTCCAATATGATTAGCATAAATTAAATTTTACTGGCAACAACACTATATATGCTGCTTTTCCAGAGAGGCTGATTATCGGGTGGGTGAACTTCTCCCTGATCGAAATTGTTGAATCCTGATCGTTTCAGAAGAATTTTGATAAGGCGCTGGCGCTCCCCGTTATCAAGTGCCTGCCATAAGGCAATGGTGCGGGTCGCTAAATATCGGGGGGAAAAAGAAAAGATTATTCTGCCTCGGGGTTTTAATATCCGATAGCATTCCTCAAGAATAGCGAAAGGATTTCGCAAATATTCAATGACTGAGCACAGACAAATATAATCGACACTGTTATCCTGTAAAGGAAGGGATAAATTTTGGTTAATGTCCTGAAGAATTTTTTTTGTTAATTGATGATTTTGTTGTAAGGCATTGTTATCGATATCAATACCGATTAAATCTTGGTATGGAACATTCGCGGGAATATGACTGTTTGATCCACACATTAGGTCGAGGATGGTATCGCCTTTTTGTATGAGAGTATGATATAAGGCTTCAATAGTTTTATATCCCCCTTGGTCGATAAGAGGTACAGGTTTATGGTGCGTATAATATTCAAGATCATTTTCTGTACCAGCAATATCAAAAGAATGGGGATGGAAATCGTTTAATTCGGTCATGGGCATAAAAAATTGGCGTTTTTTGTGTTACATTGATAAATTAAGTCAAGTTAAGTACCAATAGTTACGTTAGAATAATAATGGATATTTCTTTTAGTAAAATGCATGGTATCGGTAATGATTTTGTCATTATCGATAATTCTGTCAACAGAATTCAGCTAAATAATAATCGTATTGCCGAACTATGTGATCGTCGTTATGGGATTGGCTGTGACCAGTTGATTATATTATCTGCTCCAAGAGATAAAAAAGCCGATGTTTATGTTCGTTTTTTCAATCCTGGCGGAGATGAGGCAGGTGCCTGTGGAAACGGTTCACGCTGTGTCACGGCATGGTTGCATGATAAATTTCAACGTAAGAATTTTACCTTACAAACCAGCGCTGGGTTACTGCCAACCGAGGTCATTGATGCTTTTACAGTAAAAGTAAATATGGGACAGCCAAAAATGAATTGGCGTGATATTCCACTACAACGTGATGTTGATAGTTTATATTTGCCATTATCCGGGGAACCGGCAGCGGTTTCTATGGGAAATCCCCATGTAACATTTTTCGTTGAGGACTTATCTACGGTCGATCCTGTATTTTGCGGTCAGGTTCTGGAAAAAGACCCCTTGTTTCCGGAAGGGGCAAATATAGGGTTTGTACAGATGCTGGATCGTCAAAACATGCGGGTTCGTGTTTGGGAACGCGGGGCAGGGTTAACACTGGCTTGTGGTTCCGGTGCATGTGCTTCTGTTGTGAATGCGGTTCGGCGAGGTTTGGCTGATCGTTATTGCGAGGTAAGAATGGATGGTGGGAATTTGATTGTTGAATGGGATGAAGCCTCTAATGATGTATTGATGACAGGTCCTGTTCATTTTTCTTTTACCGGGCAATTTAATTTGGATCATTACCCTTTATGACGTCAAAGACCCAAAAGGAAAAACCGCAGATCATTACCTTTGGATGCAGGCTTAACCGTTATGAAAGTGAGGTAATGAGCCAGCATGCCGAGCAACTTGACAATGTCGTTATTGTCAATACCTGTGCCGTGACAGCTGAGGCAGAACGGCAGGCAAAACAGGCAATTCGTCGGCTACACCGAAAAGATGGCGAAAAACGTATTATCGTCACGGGTTGTGCCGCACAAATCAATCCTGAACAATGGTCGTCATTACCGGGTGTGAAGCAAATATTGGGGAATGAAGACAAGTTAAAGGGGGAAAATTGGACAGAGGCAGCTTTATCTCAAGGAAATCAGGTTTCCGATATCATGACGGTGAAAAATACCGTGGGACGGATTGTAACTGATTTTACCGGTCGGACTAGGGCTTTTGTTCAAATTCAGCAGGGATGCGATCACCGTTGTACTTTTTGCGTTATTCCTTTTGGGCGGGGACCTTCCCGGTCTGTTTCTGTTAAGGGAGTGGTTGATCAGGTAAAAGCTTTGACCCAACAGCAATACAATGAGATTGTTCTTACAGGAGTTGATATCGCTTCATGGGGAAGGGATCTGAAACATAAAGGAAGGTTGGGGGATCTGTGTAAGGCTATTCTAAAAGATGTTCCGGAATTAAAAAGGTTAAGATTATCATCAATTGATCCAATTGGTATGGATCCGGTTTTGTGGGATTTAATGGCCAGCGAATCTCGTTTTATGCCCCATCTTCATTTGTCGCTTCAGGCAGGTTCCGACATGATATTAAAACGGATGAAGAGACGTCATCAAACCAAAGATGTTGGATCATTGGTTGAACAACTTCGTTCAATACGCCCTGATATCGGACTAAGTGCCGATATTATTGCAGGTTTTCCGACGGAGGATGAATCGTATTTTCAGGAGACATACGATTTTCTAAAGACAGTTGCCATTCCCTATCTTCATGTTTTTCCCTATAGTGAAAGAAAGGGCACACCTGCGGCCCAGATGCCAGCCGTTGCAGTTTCCGTAAGGAAAGAGCGTGCGGCCCGGTTGCGAAATTTGGGTGCAAAAATAGCCAGTTCATATCATGAATGTTTTGTTAATAAAACGGTTTCCATCTTGATGGAAACGGTTGATCGTGGTCACAGTGAACAATTTTCCCCAGCAACCTTAACAGGTAAGGAGGCAACCCCCGGTGAAATTATTTCAGCCCGTGTAATTTCGGGTAATTCTGATGGTATTATAGTAGAAAGAATATAAATGGCGCTTGGTTTTTTTTCTCGTCTTAAACAGGGGCTTTCCCGTTCAACGCAAAAATTGGGAAACAACTTAACATCTGTTTTTACAAAACGACGATTGGATGATGAATCACTTGAACAATTGGAGGATATTCTAATTTCTGCTGATTTCGGGCCAGAAGTAGCGGAAAATGTTATTGAATCCTTTCGTAAGACCCGGTTCGGTTCGGAAGTTACGGATCAGGAAATAAAACAGGCCCTTGCAGAAGAAATTTCCAAGATTTTAAAACCAGTTGCCGTACCATTTCAGCCCAATCCTGATTTGAAACCCCATGTTGTTTTGATGGTTGGCGTAAACGGGACAGGAAAAACGACAACGATTGGAAAAATGGGACAGTTTTTTACTGATCAGGGGCTTAAGGTGATGATGGTTGCCGGGGACACTTTTCGTGCGGCAGCAGTGGAACAATTGCAAGTGTGGGGTGATCGGGTTGGTGTATCGGTTATTTCAGGAAAACCGCAGGCAGATGCGGCGGGTCTAGCTTTTGAAGCCCTGAAACGAGCAAAAAATGAGAAAACAGATTTGCTGTTGATTGATACGGCAGGTCGTTTGCATAATAAAAGTGCCCTGATGGAGGAGCTTGCCAAAATCATTCGTGTCATGCGTAAATTTGATGAAACGGCGCCGCATTCTGTTTTATTGGTTTTGGATGCCACAACAGGTCAAAATGCAATTGAACAGGTTCGTATCTTTAAGGAGATGGTTGATGTTAGTGGATTAATCATTACCAAATTGGATGGTACGGCACGAGGAGGTATTGTCATTGCCTTGGCTGAAAAATTTAAGTTGCCAATCCATGCAGTAGGAGTTGGTGAAAAGACGGAAGATCTTCGCGATTTTTCTGCAGAAGAATTCGTCAAGGGATTGGTGGGAGATACAGTTCAACTTTCCACTACAGAAGTTAATATTGATAACTGAGCTATTATTTTGATTATTGCTATAATAAATGGTTTTATAGGGATATCGTTGATGGCTCTATAATGTTTGAAAACAAAATTGTGAATTTATAGTTTATATTTGCAAAAGCCACTTAAATATATCTAGAGAAATTGATACAAACAGTCAAACATTATTGAATTTTCTGTCAGATTTTGAGATTATTTTAGTAAGTTAGTATTAGTATAGTTTGATGAAGCGACCTTGATAGTAGGTCGTTTTTTTGTTTTTTATCAATAGAATTTTTTCAATAGATGCCAAGACAATAGCATCAATATTCCAATTAATTTCCAAAACAAAAAATTTAAGAAAGCCTTAATTCTATGAGTAAAAAGGATAATAAACATGTCAAAGTCATGGTTGTTGCTCCCAAAGATGGAGAATTTTCAGAATTATACACTTTAAGTTATAAAGAAATGTATAATTTGGTAGGAAAATTCATAAAAAAGGCTATCCCTATTAAAGGAACTGAATTAACGATTATACAAGGTCGCGGCAACCGAGTTTCAACCCCCAAAGTACCCTATATACTCATGAATATCGTTGACGAAAACCGTCTTTCAAGTAATGAAAGCTATTATCGGGGGCGTCATAAGATTTTCAGGTCAAGATCGCAGATTACAATGACCCTGATGTTCGTCGGAAACGAATATGTTCCAGCACTGCAAATGGCCAAGTTGTTTATAGTCAGATTTAATGATTCCTGGGCAAGTGATCAGTTTGAGCAATATAAAGTGCCATTTTTTCCTCTTTATAGCGATGAAGTAACCATAGAAAGTTCATTTGTCAATGCGGAAGATCAATATGAGGATGTTTGCTCGGTTGATGTTTATTTTGAATATCATCCAGAATTTGGAGTTTGTGAAGGCAGCGCCAAAGAAATCATTATGAATGTCAATCGATTCAATGAGTAATTAAAATGCGTAACATTCGTCATTCGGTTGGGCGTAATGCTGTAAATAACCGTCAAGATGTTATAATTGTACATTCGTTACTCAAACGGCATGGTGCATCATATGTTGATGTTGATGGAATATGTGGTCCGCTTACAAAAAAGGCAATCATTGAGTTTCAGAGTAAATTTTATACACATCCTGATGGTGTTATAACACCCGGTAAAAAAACTTCAATATACTTGAATAATTTTACGGGTTTGCTGACCCAAGATTCTTCAACCTCGCTTGCAATAAATCATGCTGAAAGGAAACTGTCATCTATTCAACCCTGGCAAAAAGAAGGAGAAAAGCAAAAGGGCTCCGCAAGTGAGGCAACAAAAAATGCCGTTTATCCTCAAATTATAACGATTGGTATGCTGGATGCTGTAAATCCATCAGGTAAAGGAAAGAATGAAGTTAACGCTACAGCATTGCCTTACCTTAATAGAAATGCCAATCATTTTAATATGACAGATAAGCGGAAAATTGCTTATTTCCTATCTCAGATATCTGCTGAAAGTGGACTTCAACCAATAGCGGAAAATTTAAATTACCGTGTAAGTGCAATGCGCGATAAATTTGGTTACCAAGCAGTACGGATGTGTAAAAAAAAATTATGCAAAAAAATAAGAGTGCGAAGAGATAAATTGTGGACACAAACTTCTCATTATGCTCATCATCCACAAGCATTAGGTAACTATGTATATGCTGATCGTATGGGAAATGGTGATGAGGCAAGTGGCGATGGATATAGATATAGAGGCAGGGGGTTTCTTCAAATAACAGGCAAAAATCTGTATAGAAGAATGCAGGATTATCATCATCAAGAATTTCCCGATGATATTAATAATTTATTAAACAATCCTGATTTGGTTGCAGATAGAAAACATTATGAATATGCTGTGGAGACAGCATTTGTTTACTGGTTTGATATTGCAAATGTTCATGATCTTGCAATTTCAGCAGATGCTACAGTCAAGGCCGTAACACGTAAAGTTAATGGAGGCCAAAATGGTTATCAGGCAAGATTGAATGCATTTAATCGTTTGGTAGATTATTTGGGGTTAACCAAGGCTAGTCAATAGATTTAAGTAAAAAGATTTCAGTTAACAAGATCGCAAAAATTATTTTAGGATTATTTATATTTCCATTTTTTCCAATTCATGGAAAACAAAATATTTTTGTTATGTTAAAATGGCATAATTTTCATAGAGGTTTAACAGATGTTGATAGTTATAAAACCTATACTTATAAAAAATATAAAACTGCTATTGATATTAAAAAATTCATCGGGAATATGATTGTCATATTTCAAGTAGAAAAACAAAAAAGACTGAAAAATCAGCCTTTTTTGTTTCAAAAGTTTTTTTAAAAAACCTATAAAGGCATTGTTTCTTGAGCTAATGTTGTTAGGGCAACAATACCTGGAAGAGCTTTACCTTCCAGCCATTCAAGAAATGCGCCACCAGCGGTTGAAACATAAGACATTTCATTGATAACGCCAGCATGTTTTAAGGCAGAAACCGTATCACCGCCGCCAGCAATACTTTTAAGCTTGCCAGCCTTGGTTAATTTGGCAGCTTCTTGAGCCACTTCATTGGTTGCCTTATCAAAAGGTGTGAATTCAAAAGCACCCAAAGGCCCGTTCCATACCAAGGTCTTGAGCTCAGCTAGATACTTGTTCAGTAATTTCACCGTTTTTGGCCCAACATCCAAAATCATTTGGTTATCGGGAACGGCATGGACATCAACAGTTTGTGTCGCTGGATTATTTTTTAATTCAGCGGCCACAACAACATCTACAGGTAATAGAATTTTACAATTTTGTTCTTTTGCCTTTTCCATGATGTCACGAGCTGTTTCATGCATGTCGGCTTCCTGCAGGGATTTACCAGTCTTGACGCCTTGAGCGGCAAGAAAGGTATTGGCCATAGCCCCACCAATAATCAATACATCAACCTTATTGATCATATTGGAAAGCAAATCAAGCTTTGTGGAAATCTTTGACCCGCCGATAATGGCACCAACTGGACGGTCAGGATGTTCCAGGGCGGCATTCAATGCATTTAATTCAGCCTCCATTAGACGACCTGCAAATGAAGGCAGGAATTTGGTAACACCCTCGGTTGATGCATGGGCACGATGGGAGGCTGAAAAAGCATCATCAACATAAACGTCTGCCAAAGAAGCAAGCTCTCTAGAAAGCGTTGGATCATTCTTTTCTTCACCAGCATGAAAGCGGGTGTTTTCAAGTAAGAGAATATCACCGTCTTTCATTGACGTGACAGCTTTCTGGGCATCAGGGCCAACACAATTATCAGCAAAAGCCACAGGCTGTTTTAAGATATTGGATAAAGCTTCACCGACTGGTTTTAAAGACATTTCTGGAACCACCTTGCCTTTTGGACGGGCAAAATGGCTGCACAGAATAACCTTTGCACCTTTTTTAACCAGTTCCTTGATGGTGGGGACCAAACGATCCAGACGCGTTGTATCGGTAATTCTGCCATCATGCATGGGGACATTCAGATCCCCGCGCAAGAGAACTTTCTTACCTTTGCAATCAAGATCATCAAGGGTTTTGAAAGTTTTCTGTTCAACCATTATTTTGCATTCCCAAGGGCAACAGCTGTATCAGTCATACGGGTTGAGAAACCCCATTCATTATCATACCAGCCAGCAACACGGATCAATTTACCATTGTCAATAAATCCGGTTTGTGTTGCATCAAAGGTTGAGGAGTTAAAGCAATGGTTGAAATCGGAACTTACGAGTGGTTCATCATTATAGCCAAGAATACCCTTTAGCTCACCCTCGGCCGCTTTTTTGAAATAGGCATTTAACTCTTCAACAGAAGCGGGTGTTTTGGTGGGAACAAAGTCCAAAGCAACATAAGAAACATTAGGGGTTGGAACGCGAATGGCAATTCCATCCAGTTTCCCTTTTAATTCGGGAATAACCAATGCAACGGCTTTTGCGGCACCAGTTGTTGTCGGAATGATGTTTTGTGCAGCGGCACGGGCACGATGGAGATCTTTATGTAATGTGTCAACCGTGCGTTGATCACCTGTGTAAGAGTGGATGGTCAACATGCTGCCCCGTTCAATTCCGACTGTATCCTGAAGAACCTTTGCGATAGGAGCAAGACAGTTTGTGGTACATGATGCATTGGAAATGACAGTCATGTTGCCATTGATAATTTTGTGGTTAACACCGTAAACAATGGTTGCATCAACATTTTTTGCGGGGGCGGAAACAAGAACCTTACGGGCACCAGCCTGAAGCAATGCACTTGCGGCCTCCTTGCTTGTGAAACGTCCTGTGCATTCCATTGCAACATCAACACCTTGTAATGGAAGTTTTGTTGGATCTGCTTCGGCTGTAATTTTGATTGGGCCAATTTTACGTCCATTATGTGTTGTAATGGTCATTGTATTATTTTCGACTTTAACATCTGCAGGAAGACGACCGTGAACCGTATCATAACGGAGAAGGTGAGCATTGGCCTCTGGGCTGCCAAGGTCGTTAATCAATACGACTTCCGCATCAGTACGTTCGGTTTCAATGATGCTGCGTAGTACCAAGCGACCAATACGTCCAAAACCGTTAATTGCAAGTTTAATAGCCATGATAGTTAAATCTCCCTTTAAGGTTAAAAAGATTTTCCAAGGCGAATCGTCTTGTGAAAATTAATATAAAAACTTTTTTTCGTCTTTAACTCTATTTAATCACGTTTTTTTGATAACGTGAATATTAATCTTAATAATTTACCACAAATTTGATCTTTTGTTAGCTTTTTTAACAATATGCTAAATGAGGTTGTGATTGCACAGGATTATCAATCTTTTATATGAATCAAGTGTAGGATCAAATTTTTTTAATGAAACTTTCATGTCAATAGCAGTCTTAGTTTACGGTTTATTTCGGGTAATTGAATAAATTCGATTATTGAATAACAGAAATATAAGGGTAAAGGATTTCTTTATATTGTAAAATCAATTATTAAGGTTTAATTGAGATTGTTAGCGTTCTTTTCCAACTTTGCACTTTAAGTCAATTTTATGATCAGTCATTTGCGTTATGTTTCCTTGTTATTAAGTGGTTTTTTTTTATTCAGTTCTTGTAAGCTGGTTGATCAAAGGACTTTTAACCCGAGTGCAGGACGTAGGCCCGCTCCTTATATTCCCCCGCCTCCTCCACCTCCTCCGCCTCCGCCCGCACCACCGATCGAAATTGTAGAGGGAACGCCCCAGGATCAATGGGAAAAAACTTTGACAAATTTGGTAAAGGATGCGTTGTCAAGAAAAGCGGATGCCTTGTTTGTTATTACTTCTGTCACCCCAATTTCATCTGATCCTGTAATGCAGCAGGAACAAATGACTAATATTGCAGCGCATGAAGGCAGGGCAATTGCAAATGAAATAATCCGAGCGGGTGCAAAAGCGGAGCAAATTCAAATGAATGCCAAGGCAGATGGTGGGGTCAAGAAAAATGTTGTCCAAGTCACTATACAATAAGGTTATTGGATAATTTTTTATATGTTCTATATGAGGACGTAATGGATTGGTTATTCAGACAATGTTTTGTCATGTTGAATCATTTAAATCCCGAGGGATTTAAAATAGGAGAATAGATTGTGTCAGAACCCATAATATCTTCACATCCTTTTTATGCCTATTGCAAAGAGGCGCTTGGAGATATCGAGAAACAGGGACGGTATCGGCGTTTTACCCCATTAAGTCGTCAGTCAATGCATTATCCTGTTTATGATAGAAAGATTAATGCAAAAGAGGAGACCCCGATTATAGCCTGGTCAGCCAATGATTATCTGGGTATGGGAATTGAACCTGAAGTCATGAATGCCGCCATTATGGCTATTCAAAAATATGGTGCAGGTGCAGGTGGGACAAGAAATATTGCCGGAACCCATCCCTTGCATGAAGCGCTTGAGGCTGAGCTTGCAGATTTGCATGGTAAAGAGGCTGGCTTGTTATTTGTATCAGGTTATGTATCAAACCAGGCGAGTTTGCAAACTATTCTAACGAGTATGTCCGGGAACTGGATGACCTTTTCCGATCAGCAAAATCATAATTCTATGATTGCTGGTATAAAAGGAGCTAAAAATGCTGATTGTGTGGTTTTCAAACATAATGATTTGCAGGATCTTGAACATAAACTTGCAAATGCTCCAAAAAATGTTGCCAAACTGATTGCTTTCGAAAGTGTCTATTCTATGGATGGCGATATTGCGGATATTGGGTCCATCTGTGCATTGGCACACAAATATAATGCCTTAACTTATTTAGATGAGGTACATGCTGTCGGTTTATATGGAAAAGAGGGAGGAGGTGTTTCTCAAAGGGATGGTGTAGCGAATCAGGTTGATATCATTGAAGGAACCCTTGCAAAGGGCTTTGGTGTACATGGGGGATATGTAACGGCGAAACGTGAAATTATTGAATATTTACGATTGGCTGCGGCTGGATTTATATTTACAACTTCTCTACCTCCATCTGTTGTGGCAGCGGCATTAAAAAGTGTTCGTTTGGTTCGTCAGCAGAATTGGCGTCGTGAAAAATTGTTTGAACGTATTCATACGTTTCAGGAAAAATTGAGACAGGCCAATATTCCTTTTATCGAGACAAAAAGCCAGATTGTACCCGTAATTATTGGAGAGGCTGAGTTATGCAAAAAAATAAGTCAATGTTTACTGGATGAATACAAAATTTATGCACCACCAATAAATTATCCAACCGTGCCCAAAGGAACGGAACGATTGCGATTGACCCCCAATCCTTATCATACGGATAAAATGATGGATGATATGGTAGATGCCTTGAAAGCTTTGTTACCTAAAAAATGAATTTTAAAGGCGATTTGCGAGTCGCCTTTAGTTTAGCTATGATATTATTTATTAAGTTTATCAATAACTTGTTCAAGATTGTCATAGCTTATTGCACCTTGAATGATATGTTCACCATTAATGATCAAGGCTGGAGTACCTTCAATACCAAGATCATGAGTTAATTGAAGGTTGCCGTTTAAAGCGTTGGTGACGGAATCCGCTTTCATATCGATTACCAATTGATCGGCGTTCAGTTTAAGTTTCTGTGCAATAGATTTGATTGTATTAAGGTTGATATCTTCCTGACTGGTCATCAAGGAGCGCATCATTGCAACATAATTGTTTTGTCTAGTTGCCGCAATTATGGCCTGAGACTGCAATTTGCTGTTTTCAGAAAGGATGGGAATGACTTTTAGGATTATCTTGACATCCTTATGTTTCTTGACCAGATCGATTAAAATAGGCAGCATTTTTTTACAGTATCCACAATTTGGATCGTAAAATTCAGTAATGGTTGTAGCTGCGTTTGGATCGCCCATCAGTCCGTCAGTGGGTAGCTGACGTAATAGTAATCCTTTTTTCTCTTTTATTGTCTGGGTAGAAAGTGAAGCGCGTTGTTGCTCTTTCTTTTTCATCAGGGTTTGAATTCCAGTTTCTAATAGGGTTGGATCATCTTTTAGAGCCTGTCTGACAATGGAAATGATTTCTTTACGTTGTTGGGATGAGAAAGTTGCTGCTGGATCTTCACTATGACCAATGACAGGGAAAGAGATAAGACAGGAGAGTAATGAACCTGTCATCAAAGGACGAAAGGATAATTTTTTCATAAAGCGTTTTCCGATTGGTAAAATTGGGATTTTATCATATGGATGGATAATATTATACAGAATTGTAATTGTTGTGATATAAAATGAATCTCGATAGAGTATGGCTTGATAATTTGAGTTAAATATAACTTTCGAACCCTATTATGGTATTATTGATTTTTTAAGTGGAGCGCTGCCACGTGTCAAAACGTTATCAAATTTCAAAAGGTCGTGTTGAGGCAAAGACAACAAAATTTACTCAAAAATTCAGGGACGGATCAAGGCAAAAGATAGTTTTGTTTAAGAAGGCTGTTTGTGGTTTGGCCTTGGCATTTTCAATAACGGCATGTGGTGGGGATCATCACGAGAAAAAACTATCAAAATCTGCAAATTTGAATCATCGTGTAACAGGATATGTTGGGAGCGTTGCTGCAGATGAACCACAAGCCGCCATGTTGGCGCGGGATATCCTGATTCGTGGGGGAAATGCGGCTGATGCAGCTACGGCCCTAGGTATGGCATTGACAGTAACTTTGCCTTCCCGTGCCTCGCTGGGAGGAGGTGGAGCATGTCTGGCGTATCATCCCGGACAGCCGGCACAGTCAATTATTTTCCTTCCTCAGGCAGGAAGAAAACCTTCCAGTAATAGTGATCGTCCAGCTGCGATTCCAATGATGGCAAGAGGATTATATTTATTACAGGCAAGTTACGGCAAGTCAGATATTAATGATATTTTACGGTTGGTTGGTAATTTGGCAGGAAATGGTGCTCCCGTTTCTGACACGTTGGCGAGTGATCTGGCAGCTGTTCAGCAGCCCTTATTTGAAGATTCTGCCATGCAGAGAGCATTTACAAACGCAAATGGACTTCCTCTTAAGGCTGGGGATATTCTATATCAGCCTCGTTTAAAGATTATTTATGACCGATTGATTAGTGCAGGTATTGCAGATCTTTATATTGGTTCTCTTGCAAGAAGTTATGCCTTGGGATCCCAGATTGCGGGAGGGGGGTTGTATAACGAGGACTTTAGAAATGCCCTGCCTGTTCAAACCTCAGCTTTGTCTTTGACACAAGGACAAAATATTACATATTTTTTATCTCCTCCTGCAGATGGAGGTCTGGGTATGGCAATGGCGATGCATAATGGACAAAATAGGGATGATGTTGCCCAGGGTACAGTTGCAAAATGGCGTGCAGAAAACAGTTCTACTTATTTGAAGTCATCCATTGAGGGAATGACAAAAAAAGCTCAAGACTGGCTTGATAATGGGAAGGCGGGCAGCGGCAGTTTGCCAGCATTGCCAGCATCTACATCTTTTGTAGTTGTTGATCGTGATGGGGGAGCCGTTTCTTGTGCCTTAACCATGAATAATTTATTTGGTACAGGACGTATTTCTGGAACAACCGGTATCGTCATGGCTGCGTCTCCTCGCCAGTTGCCGCCACCTTTGTTAACAGGATCGATTTCAACGTATAAACAGCGTTTTATTGCAGGAGTTTCTGCCTCTGGACAGAATGATGCGGCGCAAGAGGCTGCCGTGACCATGAATTCTTTTTTGAACAAACAAGGAAATGAACGGGAAAAGGGTGTTTCATTACCGAATTCGAGCGGCTCAAAAGGACGGGTAAATGCCGTTTATTGTTCTGATGGGTTGCCAGGAAATGACAGGCAATGTCATGCTTATACAGATCCAAATGGTATGGGATTGGCAATTAGCCGTTAAGAATAATTATTGCTGTTATGGATCATTGATATTTTGATAAAAACACCAATATTGTAAATGTAAATATTGTATTTTTATCTTTTAAAATCTTCAAAAGCAGCAATAAATGTTTAACTGGGGTTAATCTGAGGATTTACGGTCCCCACGTTATTTATTTATAAGGAAATTCTAAAAATAATGGACAAGAATAAAGCATTAGAAGGAGCTTTGTCTCAGATTGAACGTGCCTTTGGTAAAGGTTCAATCATGAAGATGGGAGAGCAGTCTGTCGTTCAAGTGGAAGCAATTTCAACAGGCTCGATTGGTCTGGATATTGCTTTAGGAATTGGTGGTGTCCCTCGTGGACGTATAGTTGAAATCTATGGTCCAGAAAGTTCCGGGAAAACAACAATGGCGTTGCATATTATAGCCGAGGCTCAAAAAAAGGGTGGTACATGTGCATTTTTGGATGCCGAACATGCCCTTGATCCCATTTATGCGCGTAAGCTCGGCGTTGATATTGATAATTTGCTCATCTCTCAACCTGATGCCGGGGAACAGGCATTGGAAATTGCGGATACTTTGGTTCGTTCTGGCGCTATTGATGTCTTGGTAGTGGACAGTGTGGCGGCATTGGTTCCCCGTGCAGAGTTGGAAGGGGATATGGGGGACAATCATGTTGGATTACATGCCCGTTTGATGAGCCAGGCCTTAAGAAAATTGACCGGATCTGTTTCTCGTTCCAATACCTGTCTGATTTTCCTCAATCAAATTCGTCAAAAGATTGGTGTTATGTTTGGATCACCAGAAACAACTACAGGCGGAAATGCATTGAAGTTCTATTCTTCTGTACGAATGGATATTCGTCGTATCGGTCAGGTGAAGGAAAAAGATGAAATCACAGGAAACCAGACGCGGATTAAGGTGGTTAAAAATAAAATGGCTCCTCCTTTCAAGCAGGTTGAATTCGACATTATGTATGGAGAAGGAATTAGTAAGATGGGAGAATTGATAGATCTGGGTGTAAAAGCAGGGATTATTGAAAAAGCCGGTTCTTGGTTTTCTTATGACAGTCAGCGTATTGGTCAGGGACGGGAAAATGTAAAGCAGTTCTTGCGAGAGCATCCGGAGATAAGTCAGGTTATTGAGCAACGTATTCGTGAGCATTCTGGTATTATTGGTGAAGGCTCGATGGATGATATGGCTATCGGCACTGATGATTTGTGAGATAGCTAGTTATAGTTGTTAATTTTCTTCATTTATCAATTTGTTGTATAGAAATTGATAAATTTAATAGTTTATGATTATTAAATGTTGCATTCAAATGATCTAGATGGAGAAAATTAAAAATGGAATGTGAATAAAATTAAGTGGCAGGGTTTATTAACGCAGACAGAAGAACTCGCTAAAAACTTTTTTTATCCTTCCCTTTGCCCAGATGATTCTGGAGCATGACGTATTCAGTCATCTTGGGGTTATGCAGGAATATAATTGCAGATACAGTATTAAAATGGACGAAAAGATGGATTTTGCGATCTTAAAAGATGAAAAAAATCAAATTTTAATTGTATATAAAATATTGGCGATGATCTTAATATAAATACAGGCCTCACAAATTCACGGTATTTTTCAGTAACGGAAGCTCGTATAGTCATTCTTGCAAATGGCAGGGTATATAGATTTTTTACAAATTTAGATGTACCTGATAAAATGAATAACGAATTGTTTCGATATTAAAAAGGTAGTCTCTCAGCAAGTTGTAGATCTAAAACAGTTGTATGTCGAGATATAAAAAGTTATTTTGACATTGTTATTAGATAATAATCATAAATCGATATGCTGATTGCATTTTAAATATAAGTATAATCCTGTTTGATGAGAAAAAAACAGAAACATGATACTTGCAAGAAACTCTGGATAATATATTTAAATGCATACCAGATATATATACAGAGTATAATTAATTATTATACTCGTATAGATCAACTGGCAGAATAGATTTATTTCAATTCAAACCAAGCTTCAACCTCAACACAGGCATCCATTGGTAAACATGCCACACCAAAGGCAGAACGTGCATGTCGTCCTTTGTCTTCAAAAATTTCTACAGCTAGATCTGATGCTCCATTCATGACAACAGCCTGCTGGGTAAATTCCGGTATACTGGCAATGAACCCCCCTAGGCGGATTAATTTGCTGATTTCATTTAACTGTCCAATAGCAGCCTTGGCCTGTGCCAAAATATTGATCATGCAATAGCGGGCTGCTTGTTGCCCAGTTTTAAGGTCAATGGTCGCGCCCAATTTCCCGGTTGCAAAAAGTTTCCCGTCTATAAAAGGAAGTTGACCAGAAATAATCAGGGAATTATTGGTTTTGATTGCAGGAAGATAATTTGCAACAGGGGCTGTCGGGGTAGGAAGTTGAATTCCAAGTTTGGCAATGCGTTCCTCAATAGATGACATGTCTTGATCCTTTCTCAGCTTACAAGTTTGAATTTTGAATGTTTCCGTGGGGAAGAGTGAGATTGATTCATTTCTTCCTCTGGTAGATCCAAAGGCAGCATGGGGAGTTTTTCCTCATCAGACTGTAAATTATTAGGTGCGTCAGGTAAAGGCTGGTTTAAATAAACATCTGATAATAGCCGGAAGCTATAATCCAGAAACGAGGTCGCGTAAATCGCTCCTGGATCCCCTTCAACGGTTCCGGCAATGCCGAAGCGGCTATAGGCAAATGCGGAAACGAATTCCTTTAAAGGAACCCCATATTGCAGACCAATACTGACAGCCTGGCCAAGGCTGTCTAACAAACCTTTAACCATGGCATTTTCTTTTAAAGGCGTAATCGATATCTCACCAAGCTTGCCATCTTCGTATTCACCTGTACGCAAAAACAATCCACGTCCAGCAATACTCGCTTTTTGTGTAATTCCTTTGTGACGTGGTGGAAGAGGTTCTCGAATTCCCCGGGGTAATATGGTTTTTGAAGCGAGGGGATATTCCATTGGATGGGGACGGGGGGGCATTGAAGTTGTAAAACCGATCAATGCCTGATGCATTGTGCAATGCGCCTGATGAGAAGGGGGTTGAAGTATCAAATTTCCCGATAGGGTTGCAGCCAGTGCACTTTCAGGAGTTAATTTTTGTTTTGCCATTCGCGCAATAGTACTTATTGCCAGATGTCCGTCTTCGGTAACAGGGGAAAATATGGGGGCAAGTCCACATGCTTCTGATCCTAGAAATAGATCTTCAGGTCCGGGAATTGAGAAACTGGTTTCTATCCTGGGCAGAGGCAAAGTTTTTTCCTCAGAGGCAAGACTCCATATTTCTTTGGCAAGGGTAGTTAATTCTGGTAATGCATTCCAGTCTGGTGACAAGGGAAGATAATCAGATCCACAACCCGCAGTTGAGAGTAAGGTTGCAAAACAGGTAAGGCAACAAGCCACATCCCGTCCTTGGATACTGTCATATTCCAGACCGAGCTGTGCAAGACAGGCATCTAAATTGGTAAGATAAACTGTCCCGGCAATATTGTGATATGATTCTGCATTTTCAGAATCTACAGGCTTTTGCTTTGGGGAAATCTGCAAATCTGGAAAGGGGAGCTCACTGTTAATGAAATTGAACTGTTGCTTATAGAGAATACGGATACTATCGATAACAATTTGCAGAACTTTCCGATAAGAATGCGCGTCAAACCCTGTTTCAGTTGACGCAAAGGCAGCCAAATTTATGGTAAAGGCGGGTTTTTGACTGTTGTCATTTTGCCAAATACGTTGATTGGGACAAGCCTGTTGGTTTAGCAGAATTGTTTCCCAGTCATAAACTGTCCAATTTTTGATCCCTGCATTTGCCGCATGATCACAAAGAGGCAGTAACCAGTTGGCAGTGATCTGATCTGTTTTAACAGAGGAGGATTCCAGTTGATAGGATGAACATAACTGTAGGATCGCTGTTGCAGTTTGATCCTCCCATCGAGCGGGCATGGTTACTGAATAAAGAGATGCGTCGGGATCAATCGCGGCTTGCAGATTACGCATCCTGACGCCATTCCAAATATGTCTTGTGTTCATAATAATCAAGTTTACATTTTTTTTGGATTGTCGATAAGCTGAATAAATAGGTAAAAAGTTATACAGGTATCTGTATTCAGTGGATATTGTGGATAAAATTCCGGTTTAGTTTGTTTTCAATTTTTTATTTATCTTAGGATGTAATCTTTTGATTATTCGCTTTAATTAGAATCCAATTTAATTTTTTTTTGTGATTTTTATGGAAAAAAGGTATATGGTTGTTAGAAGTTATTTGATAAAGATACTACATAATTATTTTGTTTGAATTATATTATGACAACACTTGGAACGCGTTTACACACACTTTTAAAAGGACGTTTGGTCGGGAAAGATTCTGATGGACGTTCCTATTATGAATCTCGCAAACTAAACCGTCTTGGCGGAGGTGAACGTCGTCGTGAGCGGTGGGTTATTTATAAAAAAGGTGATGATCCCTCCGCGGTTCCCCCAGAGTGGTGGGTCTGGCTACATTATGAGGCGGATGCACCAGTTCCGGTATCAAAGCGTCATCCCTGGCAAATTCCCTATCATTCCAATTTAACCGGAACAGCCAAGGCTTATCATCCACAAGGGAGCGATTATGCCGGTGGTCAACGAGCCAAGGCTACGGGTGATTATGAAAGCTGGGTTCCTGAGGTTTAGTTGAAAAGATAGTTCATGGTATTGACGCCCTCTCAAAAAACACAGCAAATAATTGCACTTGTCACAGGTTTGATAGTGTTGGTTGTTTTTGTTGTTGCTGTTATCATGGCTATTATTGGACATGGGCAGAAAAATGTTGGGGGATATCCGTTATGCGCATCGTTTAGCCAGATTGACGGACTGGAAGTTGGTTCAGACGTAAAATTGGCAGGGGTGAGCGTAGGTCAGGTTATTCAGGAAAAGGTTGATCCAAAGAAATTTAATGCAGTTGTAACTTTTACGGTTCGGCCAGATGTAAAATTACCAGTTGATACGGCGGCAATTATTACAAGTGATAGTTTGCTAGGTGGAAAATATATTGATCTTTCTCCAGGTGGTGATGAAAAGGTTCTTAAACCTGGTCAGTTTCTGACCCATACCCAAGGGGCTATCAGTTTGCAACAGCTTTTAAGCAAATTTATTTTCTCTGTTACAGATAATATGAGTAAGAATGAAAAGAAAAAGGCGGACAATTCTGCTGATCAATTCCATAATAATGAATTACATTGACTAGTTTAAGAATTTAAGGGTTGGTTAAGATGAAAACAGAAGTTCAAACATCTTCATTAAACTGGCCTCAATCTGATGGAAAACCTGTAACCTGCAAAGAAAAATTAAAAATTCTGGAAGAAAACAAAACCGAGTTAACACAATATATGCAGGATGTATTTGAGGACGCATTGCTGATTGGAGTGGACGAAGAATTCATGCGGGATTTTCTAAAAGATATGGTAGATCAATTACGGAGTCCGGTAAAATGAAAAAATATTTTTACTGTTTAGCTGTTGTCATACTGGGAATAGGTAATATTTCAAACAGTTTGGCTGAAACCAGTAAATCAGCAAAACAAAATCCCAATGTTGCTGAACAGTGGATAAGACAATCCGAAGCTGTTGTTCGAATTTTGAATAAACTTGAAGCCCATACTGAAATTTTAAATATACCGGTTGGACAATCAGTGCGATACCAGACCCTGACAATCGAGGCTCTTAATTGTGTAATACGTCCTCCCTCAACACCTTTTGATAGTGCCGCTTTTCTTCAAGTAACAGACACAAAATTAACATCCATTCATTTTGCCTCATGGATGTTTTTATCTGAACCTGGAATAGCTGTTTTTGAGCATCCTCTATATAATATAAGTGTTGTTGGCTGTGCGGGTAATTCAATGAATGATCCCAAAAAAGTTGAAAAAAAAGATGAAAAAAATATACAGCACCCTGTTGAGCAATCTTCAGAATCAATTGAAAATTCGTTAGAGAAGTCTTTGCAATCGCAACATTAAAAAAAATATGGTAAACTCACTTTTTTATAAAGTCTATTTCATATTTAACCGTTCATCATTCATGTGCAAACCAGTCTAGGTATCAGTCGTGACCAATTATAATAAATATTATATGAAAACGATTACCGCAATTTTCTTTATATTGGCAGGCGCATTCGCTATTGGTGCAGCGTGGTTTTTACAGCATGTTTTGCATATGGTTCCCTGTGGTTTGTGTTTATTGGAAAGATGGCCATATCGTTTTCTGATTATTTTGGGTATTTTGGGTATTTTTATTCCGACACGATATTTGACCTTGATTTTATGGGTTGGATTTATGGTTTTGTTGATGAGTATTGGCATTTCCTGTTTACATATTGGGGTGGAACAAGGATGGTGGGCAAGTCCGTTACCTGAGTGTAGCGCCAATCTTGTCGCAACGGACAATCTTGCCGATCGGCTTGGCGCTATGCCGGATCGTCCAGGCAAACCCTGTGATGTCGCTTCTTATCCTTTTTCTTGGCTGCCAGTTTCATTGACAATGCTAAATGGATTATATTCTCTTTTCTTATTTGCTATATTGATTTGGCGGTTGGTTGAAGAAAAACATAATCGTAGAATATATTTCTAGATCATTAAATTATATTTAGTATGTGAGATTCTTCTTGAAAAATTTTTACTCGTTGTATGAACATAACCTTGCCCGGGTGGGATTATGCAATTTTACAGTCTGTTTGGCAGATCCTTATTCGAACAGCGAGAAAATAATTCAACTGGCTTTAAAGGCCCATCAGGAATGCGTTGCACTTTGTGTTTTTCCTGAATTGTCTCTGACAGGATATTCAATTGAGGATCTCAGGTTACAGGACAGCCTGTCAAGTGCTGTTAAGGAAACTATTGAACTGATATGTGATGCAAGCCAATCCCTTATGCCTGTTCTCATATTTGGAGCTCCTGTTGTTTTTAAGGGTGCTTTGTATAATTGTGCGGTTGTTATTCATAAAGGTAAGATTCTGGGAGTTGTTCCCAAATCCTATTTACCTGGTTACCGGGAATTTTATGAGGCCAGACAATTTGCTGATGGGCAATTGATTGTCAATGAGTCCATAGTTTTTAACAAACAGAACGTTCCTTTTGGTGTTGATCTGCTTTTTAAAGCAGAGGATTATCCCGATTTGCTTATAGGGACGGAGATTTGCGAAGATTTGTGGGTACCAATTCCTCCAAGTAGTTATGCCTGTATGGCTGGTGCCACCGTGATTGCTAATCTTTCGGCAAGTAACATAACTGTAGGTAAAGCGGATCAGCGTTCTTTGTTGTGTCAAACGCAATCTTCACGTGGAATTTGCGCTTATCTATATACTGCTGCAGGAAATGGTGAATCTACAACGGATCTTGCCTGGGACGGACAATTGTCAATTTTTGAAAATGGTGAACTTCTGGCGCAAACAGAACGTTTTCCAAAAGGCGATAATTTTCTATATGCAGATATTGATCTTGATTTGATACGTCAGGAACGGTTGCAACGCGGAACATTTCATCAGTACTATGCAAAACACCCACCTTATCGTTTGATTGCATTCAAATTGCAACCTTCAAATGACACCATAGGGCTTCAACGTCCCTTGGAACGTTTTCCCTTTGTCCCTTCGGAAGTCCATCGGTTGGAACAGGACTGTTATGAAGCCTACATGATTCAGGTTTCAGCATTGAAACAACGTATTCAAGCCAGCAAAGCCCAGCGAATGATCATTGGTGTTTCTGGAGGACTTGATTCGACACAGGCTTTGCTGGTTGCTGTACAGGCTGCTGACGATCTCGAAATGGATCGACAGTCTATTTATGGGTATACAATGCCGGCATTCGGAACAGGCAAAGAGACGAAAAATAATGCCGAAACATTGATGAAAAGCCTTGGTATTCATTGGGAATGCTTGGATATTTCTGATACAGCCAGACAAATGTTAAAAGATATAGGACATCCTTATGCAGAAAATAAGCCTGTATACGATATCACCTTTGAAAATGTCCAGGCGGGATTAAGAACAGATTATCTGTTTCGTCTGGCCAATCTGCATAATGGTATTGTTGTTGGGACCGGGGATCTATCAGAACTGGCTCTGGGATGGTGTACTTATGGCGTAGGGGATCAAATGTCCCATTATCATGTCAATGCTGGGTTACCCAAAACATTAATTCAACATTTGATACGATGGGTTGTTCAATCCAGATTTTTTTCAGAGGAAACTGGCAGGGTTTTGCAGGAAATCTTGAATACTGAAATCTCGCCAGAACTCATTCCTGCAAAAGATGCAAAATCCATTCAAAGTACTGAATCAATAATTGGACCATACGCATTGCAAGATTTTAATTTATATTATTTTCTAAGATATGGTCTAAAACCTTCAAAAATTGCTTTTTTGGCCTATCATATATGGTCAAATTCATGCAAGGGGAGCTGGCCTGCAGGTTATCCTGATACAAAAAAAACCGATTATAATTTATGTGAAATTAGGCATTGGTTGGAAATATTCATTAAACGGTTTTTTGCTTTTAGCCAATTCAAACGATCAGCCATGCCAAATGGTCCCAAGATTCTCGCAGGAGGAAGTCTTTCTCCACGGGGAGATTGGCGTGCCCCTTCAGATGGAAATGCGAATATATGGTTAAGAGAACTTGAAAATGTTCCTTTCGATTGATTTTGTTCAAAAGGTTTAAAAAGTAAAAAAACTAGTATTTTTGGAAATACTAGTTTTTTGGTTATTTTTTAAAGATAAGCGATATTGTTATTTAGTGATTATAATTATGATGCTCATTATCAGCAGTTTGATTTTCTAGTTTTCTGCAAACGGTTCTTTGCCCCAATAATCCACAAGCGGTACTAACCAATGCACCAACTAGCAAGGCGATAAAAGACCAGAATGAAAGACGTGCGATGGCTTTGACAGTCATATCCGCTTTTTCTTTAGCCTGTTCTTTCCATGTGTTTAATTGTTCTTTTGCTTCCTGAAGATTGTTTTGCAAATCATTCAATTTATTGTTTGCTTCTTGTACTGCCTGGTTATGCATGGCAATAATATTGTCAACCGAACGTTCTGCCTCTTTAGGGGTTAAATTAGTATTATTGGCAATTGCCTTTTCTACATCATTACGATCAATGGACTGATAGATGTTTTCGGTACGGGTTTTGAGGTGGCTTATTAAATCAGAAAGAATCTTGTCGGAATTATTTGGGTTGATGCTAATTTCCTTGATAGCATTTTTGGCTTCTTTTTTAACTTCCTTAAATTGTGAGGATAGATAGTCTGGATGTAAAGCTGGAATATCGCTTTTTTTCAAAGCCTCTATCAAATTTTGATTAAGTTGTTGATTATTCGCATTTGATTTGAAATCAAAATTTTTCAGAGTGTTTTTGCTAAGATCAAAAATTCCTGAAATACCATTTTGGGATGCAGAACCAATGCCGCTTAATAGGGAACCTGTAGATGAGGTCACTGTTCCGATTGTTCCCCCGATCATGGTAAGGATGGAACTTAAAATCATGCATCCAATAATAATGGATAAAATAAGCGAAGTGGCCCAAACAAGAAATCCATGAATGAGGCCATTTACGCCAGCCAAGCGTCCAGTCACAAAAGCGCCACATGCAAGGCTGAGGATAATTGAAACCACAGTCCAGATTAAAACTGTTGTTCCTGCACCATTAATAATATCATCGGATTTAGGAGACAGCATTGAAACACCCAGGCTGCTTCCCAAAATAAAAAGAAGAAAAAATACTGCCATAACTGTAAAAATACCAGCAATAATACTTTCCCAGCATATTCTTTTTTTATTTATATTATTATTTTGATAATCCATTATTACGCTCCTTAATAGTTATTTATTAAAAACAATATTAGCGTAAATAAAAATCTTATCTATTCAATAATTTTATTTTTTTTATTTGTTGTTTTAAAATCACTAAAATGTAATATTTTATTTTAGTGATTTTATATTAAAATATTATAAGTAATTTAATATAGTTACTAACTATTTATTAATAATATTAAATGAGTTTAAGAAATTATTGTTTTTTATTCCAGGGTGAAATTTCGGGATAAACCAGGTCAAGCCAAGGATGTCTATTTTCAAGATGAGAAACAACCTTGGGTTTGTGGGTATTTTGTTCGGTGAGTACATTGGTCATTGATGCAAAATGTGCCCTATATTCAGCAATAGTATTGGTTACCTGTTTTCCGCTGATACCCATTTCAGCAAGGGAGCACCACATATCAAAATCCTCCCACCCCATTGCATCCCGTTTTACATAAAATCCACCAGCTGCAGCCCAGGCCCATTTGGCAATAAGAACCATTGCGTCAATATAGTTTCCGACGGTGAGGCGTAAGGGATTAAAGGGAACGTGCCCTCCAATGGCCTCTCCTGCGCCAAAATGCTGTATTTCTGGATAGGCATAACCAATATTCGTATTCTGTATGGCCTGCAATAATTTTTCACATGTGTCAGGCATTAAACGGTTATCTGCATCCAATTGCATGGAATACAGTGTTTCACTGGCTGCAATACCAATATTTCGTGCGCCTCCCAAACCGACATTATTTACTGATTGATGGATTTGCAATCGATTGAATCGATGCTTGTGATTTATTGACCATTCAAGAATTAGGATTATTGATTCGTCAGACGAACCATCATCAACAATAATCAAATCAATATCTTTTAATGTCTGAATAAAAACGGACTCGAGTGCCTCCAGTATATATTGCTGATAGTTATAGGAAGTAATGACAACCGTTACCTCAGATTCCCGCAAGTTATCATGTTCAAAAAGAATGTTGCTGTGTGGAATGACGGGTAAATTGCGAAGGTTATAGTTTTTGCGTGAAATAATAGTTTCCGCTGCCTGTGCTGCGCCTTTTTCATTAACCAAACTTAAAAGCATTGTATCGCAAAGTTTGGATTGACGTTGCAAACTGAAATTCCATAAAACGGCATGATATGCATTTTGCGCCATTTCTTTTCTAAGTGTTTTATTGTCAATAAGCGATAGTAAATATTCTTCCCATTCTTTCGCGGTAGATGCTAGATATCCAGTAACACCGTGTTGAATGCATCGTTTCAAGGGTTGGGTTGGTGAAACGATTGAACAGACATTTGCCAATGCAGCTTCAAAATATTTAAGTTCACTTTTTGCATTGCAGAAAACATTGTCAATTTCCAATGGGGCAATTGAGATATCAAATCTTGCCAACTCTTGGGGAAGTTTTTTTAAAGGTACGGTATCGCGCCATTCGATGAAATTTTCATAATTTTTCAGTTCCGGAAATTCATTCATATGCAAAATGGGACGGTGATTTACGGGTTCCCTGAATAAAACGAGGCGTACATTGGAACGTTGTTGAAAAATTGAAATGAGTGCAGGTATGACAAGGGCAAAATCACGCTGATGTGTTCGGGTGCCGCTTGCATAGCCAATCCGGATGTAATCATCATTTTTTGTTGCTTGAACAATACGGGCGGCAAATCGTGATAATTTTACGCATTCATCATCAAAAATATTGGGTAGGGTATATACTAATGGACCGGCATGTCTAGGAATAAGTTCCTGCGCCATATGTTCACGCATTTCTTTTGTAGTTGCAATCGCAAAGTCTGAACGCATGAGGGTTTGACGCATGTTATGAAATGTATGGGCTGTTTTTGCCTCGGTTGTACCAATGCTACGTATACCATCTATGATCTCAATATGGGCAAAATGGGGTTTAAAGACAATATCGTCGACATCAAAGGCGGTTAATTTATTATATTCCTTGCTTAGTTTCAGAATTCCATCAATGTGACCGCTAAACTCAACACGCCATAAAATGATGATATCAGCCCATTGTATATCGTTAACGCTAATATCAGCCGCATTTGAAACCTTAGCTTCATGGCCGGCCATAATGCAAGCTTTGGCATTGCGATAACAACGATAAATTACACCCGGTGTATCGGGTTCTCCAGCAACAAAAAGAATTTTTCTTATGGGATTATAGGAATTGTAATCAGGCCTGGCAAAGTAATTCAGGCTATCCATTGAATGTAAAGAGTTAGAACTTTGAAGGGAATTTCCGATAATGTTATTTTCCTTATAAAATTTTCTTTTAATTACATTTATAAAATTAGCAGCATCTATATTCATTTTTATTTTGTTTTTGATATATTTTTTGACGAATACAGGAGTTTTTCTTTTTAATTGTCTATAGATTATTTCAGATATACTTTTTGGATATAAATTTTTAATAAATATTAATTTTTTATTACATCCATTTTTGGCAACCTGATTGGTTAAATCTTTTAATATCTTGTTTTTTTCCCTGATTTTTTGGGTTTGATTTGCAATCTCCTTTTCAGAATATTGAAGTTTTCTGCCCAATAAATTTTGTTCAATTTTTGATTCCAGAAATAGAGATGACGTTGATGCTTCGTTTTTTTTATCCAGTGAGTTATACATCGACCAATATTGGTCAAAAAAAGCACATTTTTTTTGGAATCGTTGTGCCAGAACAGGAGAGTTACTGAGGTCAAAGAGATTTTTTAATGAAAAAGGAACCACTGTACCAGTGTAGAGAATGGTCAGTCCAGAATAATGATAAAAATCAAAATGGGGATATTGTGTCTGCCATGCTGTTATGATCGAGGAATTTTCCTTGGCAATTGAATGATCGCTAAAGATATTATCAATAACAATCGTGGTATTCTCAGGAAGTTTTTCATATAGCGAATTTATAATGGGTGCTTTTTTAAGGGATTGGTTCAGACTGTTGATGAAAATACAATCGTAATCGGACATATCAGGTTTGATGGGTAACAAGGTGTTCGGATATGAATAGAGGCTTTCTTTCTTTTGTTTTTCACTGAAACATTGACTGGATAGTTCAAAACTATCAATAATTTCGCATATATTCTTATGAATGATTCTTTCAATATCATTATCAAATATTGCAATTTTTTTTGGTTTCAGGTTTGCTATCAACCATACGAGAACAGAATAATGGTGATGAATTTCATTTTTTAGAAAGGGAATATGAAAAAACAGATTCTCATTATCGTTTTTTAAGAGATCTTTTAATGAACTCGTCTCTTTTTCTTGTAAAGGTTGATTTTTTATCATGATATATAAGCCTGGAATTGATTAACTATATGAATTATGTTATAATAATATTGTATATTTGAAGTATACAAAGTATGATTTTAAGGTCATAATCCTATCATAAAATTGAATAAACGATTTGTTTTTAAGTTTGATTTAACATTAGTGTTTTGTTACAACATACAATGTTGCAAGTAAAAAATAAATTTGACAATTTTTAAGTAATATTTTACTTTTTTAACAAAGTAGAATTAATTTTGATAAATTATAATAATTTGGATATTTTAGAGTAAAGTAGAGATGGCAATTATAACGGTTCCAGGTGGTTCAGATTCTTCTATAGCTGTGACTGTAGATGGTTCTCAGGCCTTAGCACTGGCTAATCAAATCAGAGATGATATTGTAAGTCATTATTATAAAACTGACAGAGATATTGATGTTACTAATTTTTATAACGGGGATGATATTTCTCCATTAGCATCACGATCAAATTTTTTATTTGACGGCGTTATCAGGAACGGAGGTGTTTATAACGTTAAGGATGGCGTTAATTTCATTACCGTTGGAACGCTAATCAAGGACGGACAGAAACTTGATGCCAATGATAAATTTGATGCAAATAACTTTAGATTCCTAAATGAACCCGTAACGGTAAATTCAGCAATGAGCGCCAATCAGTACGTTCGTGTATTGGCGGGGATTGATGGTCAAGTCACTTATAAGGCGGGCAAGGAAAGTGGGCAATTTGCTGGCGGATCCAAGGATCATCCAATCAATTTTATCGGTAACGATCAAGAGGGTGGTAGATGGCAAATAGCAACTGGTGACGGAGATGATACCATTGCCTCCGGTTCAGGAAATAATGTCATAAATGCGGGTGCCGGCAAGAATAAGATAACCTTGGGAACAGGTAATAACCAGGTTACTTCGGATGGACAGGATACAATCACCGCGCCTAATGGTGGTTTTAATTCTATTACCATTCGTGGCGGTCATTCATTGATCAATATTGGTGACAATAGTCTTATCAATGATGTAAGTAGCAATAACGTTATCACTGTTGGGGGTGGCAGTACTGTTATTGGTGGTAACGCGGGCAATGTTACATTCAATGCCGCTTCTAATGATGGTCATAATAACAATCATAACCGTAATGAATTTTTGGGTGGTCAAAATAACACGATTACAGCTTCTACGGATAATTTTGACGTAATTCATGGTGTTAACAATACATTCAATATCAATGGTAGTTTCAAGTTCTTCAATGGTACAGGCAATACGAATGTTACCCTAACTGGTGGGCAGAATATAACTACACAAACTCAAATATTTGGTGCGGATGGGTTAAACTTCCACTTGACAGCAAAAGATGTTAATGATCCAAATAATCCAGTTCTACTTGTTGCTGGTGGTGGTGGAAACCAGACATTGGATGGTTCGACGTCTTCTTCGAATCTCTTGATTTACTCTGATTCAACCAAGGGTGCTACAACGCAACTACTTGGTGTTGGTGGTGCTGGTAATGATACTCTGGTTGGTGGTGTTGGCTCAAATACATTGACCGGTGGTGAAGGTAACAACTTGTTTATCTTTACTAAAGATACAGATCAGGGTGGTAAGACATTAATTACCGACTTCTCCAAATCCAAAAATAATATGGTTGAATTCCTCAACTACGGATTTAATAGAAGTGATGTTGATCGTATTCTTCAGAATGCACATCAGGATGATAAAGGAAATGCTGTTCTTGATCTTGGTAACCATCAATTGATTCTGCAAGGTGTTTCAGTTAAGGATCTTAAAGGAACACAGTTTACTTATATCAATGATCCAGTAAAAAAATAAAAGACTAGATCTATATTTGGTCTTTTCGAAAAGCTTGCTATTTTATAAATAGTAAGCTTTTCTGTTATTATGATCATTATTTTCACTAGCCAGTTGTAATTTATGTATAAAAAAGAAAATGATATTGAATATCTAAAGGCTGAAATTAAAAAAAAAAACCGGCTTATTGATGAATATCATTTAACCTTCAGAATATTGAATTTACAAATTGCTCAATTACAGCATTATAAAAATCGTATTTCAAATTTACATGCTCGTATAGAATATTATAGGAAAGTCATAGATCGGCTGGAAAATATTATTCCTGTAAAAAAGTTTATAAAGATCGTCTATTTTGGAATAGATCGTTGTGTAAATATACTTGAAAAAATTTTTAAAAAAATTAATTGTAGACAATTTATAATAAATGAAAAAAATAATTTTATTATTCATTACAAATTTTTTGAAAACCAACAGTTTAATCAATCACATCTAATTTTAATTGTTGCGGAAGTTACGTTACCACAATGCTATAAATATCGCGTACAGCAAAAAAAAGAATATTTTGAAAAACTGGGATGGCAATGCAGAATTGTTGACTGGAGAAATCAAAGCGAGGTTTTGTCAGTCTTACAAATTTGTAAAGAAGTGATTTTTTACAGGGTTCCTGCTTTTCAAAATGTTTTGGATCAGATTTCTGAGGCTAAACGATTGGGTTTAAAAATCTGGTGGGAAGTTGATGATTTAATATTTGATAAAAAATTATATTTACAATGCGGGTTTATGAAGTATTTACCCAAAGAGGAGTTGGATTTATTACTTTTTGGATCAGGATTATTCCGTAAAGCGTTATTGGCTTGTGATCATGCAATTGCCTCTACATCCTCTTTGGCACAAAATATACGACAGGTTGGAGTTCATGAAGTTAAGGTTATAGAAAATGCCCTGGATCAAAATACTTTACGAATTGCTTCAGACCTTTATCCACGTAAATTGGAAATAGATGGTGATCTTAAGAAAAAAGATGAAATAATTATTCTTTATGGATCCGGGACTAAAACTCATAATGCTGATTTTCTGATTGCGGCCGATGGAATTATTTCGGCACTTATTCATGAAAAAAAATTAAGATTGTGGATAATAGGGGAACTTGAATTACCAAATCAATTTGAGGATTTCAAAAACCAGATCTGTTATTTTTCTTTTCGGTCCTATGATCAATACATGAAATTATTGGCACATGCTGATATAGCCATAGCACCGTTGGAAGATATTGCCTTTAATGATGCTAAAAGCAATATTAAATTTTTAGAGGCATCCATTTTAGGTATTGTCTCTGTTTGTTCTCCCCGAAAGAATTTCAAAGAAATAATTCGGGATGGTGAAAATGGCTTTATTGCTAATTCGACATCTGAATGGAAGGAAAAAATATGTTTACTGGCTGGGAACTCCCAGTTACGTCAACGTTTAGGACGACAGGCTTATTATGATGTCTTAAAGGATTATTCTCCCGATACAATTTTAAAAAAACAGGTTGAACCTATTTTTGGAATACCGAATAAACAAGTCAGGGATAAATTAAAGATTTTGGTGGTTAATCTTTATTATGCACCATATTCTTACGGTGGTGCCACCATGGTTGCAGAGGAAATGTCCCGTCGGATACAAAAAAAAGAGAATACTGAAATAGCAATTTTTACCTCCCGACCTTTTTCACAACATAAAGGATTAAGGCGTTATTGTGATAATGGATCCTTGGTCTATTCAGTAGAGATTTCACCGCAATCATATCCATCTGAAGAATTCAATAATACAGAAATTGTGGATCCATTTGAAATGGTTTTACAGGCTGTTCAACCAGATATTGTACATTTTCATGCAATTCAAAATCTTGGACTGCATTTGATTGCTTCATGTCAACTGAAAGATATTCCTTATATTATTACTCTTCATGACACGTGGTGGCTTTGTGACCGTACATTTATGGTTAAAAATAATCATAAATATTGTTTTCAGGAAAAAATAGACCTGAATATTTGTCAGGCATGTGAACCCCAGGTTTTCTATTTAAGAGAACGAATGAAAATGATGAAAAAATCACTTGAAGGAGCCTCGTTGTTATTAAGTCCAAGTGAAACACATCGTCAGCTTTATATAGTGAATGATGTTGATGCCGATAAAATTATAGTAAATCGTAACGGAGTTTCCCGTCCAAGAAAATTGCGTAAAAAGCGTATGGCGGGTTCTGTCTTGAGGTTTGGTTTCGTTGCCGGAAATGAGATAATAAAAGGCTATAATCTCATTTTTGACGTATTTACATCATTAAAACATGAAAACTGGAAATTGACGATTGTAGATAGCAAAAACAATCTTGGATATTCATCATTTGATATAGATTCCTGGAAGGGGCAGGATAAGGTTATCATTATTCCACCCTATGATGAAAATTCAAAAGATGATTTCTTTAATGAAATAGATATATTGCTTTTTCCTTCCCAATGGAAAGAAAGCTATGGGCTGACAGTCAGGGAAGCTTTGCTACGAGATGTTTGGGTTGTGTGTACCCATCCTGGTGGCCAGTCAGAGGATGTTATGGACGGTATAAATGGTACCTATATTTCATTATATGATGGTTCGGAAGAATTAAAAAAGGTTATTGAAGGATTTCTGGAACAACCATCCTTTTTGGATGCCTATCTTAATCCATATAAGGATCATATTATGACTTATGAACAACAGGCTGATGAATTATTTGAAATCTATAACAGTGTTAAAGTGGCGGAGAACAAGAAACACCCTGTTTTATGAAATATGTCCAAGCAAGTTTTGTATCATAAGTTATGGCAAGATATTTCAGCCGTTTCCACCATACGGTATGGGGGATCATCGGTCGGTTAGTATGGTTGTTTAAATAGGTGTCAATATAGTTTAATTTGAAAAATTGATTGTTTTTCAGAAGTGTACGGTAATAGTTTAGCCAGAAAATTCCAAAGTGATTATCACGGATGAGTTCTTTTTTAATAAAAGGGACGTTATCAGAATGCAGGATAGTATACCAATCCAGGTGCATGGGATTGACGTTTTTTTTATTTCTAAAAAGTCTTGTTTTTGTTGGTGACCAAGCTGCCTTGCATTTAATTTCCGGAATTGATTGCAGAATGCGTCCCAGCTTTAATTCAGCTTGCTGGATAATGGCCTGTCTGTCCATTTGTTTGAATGGTTGCATAAACAAGTCTTGAATTGCTGGATTAAAAAATGTGGTATGGTTAAAACACAGAAACCATGATTGGAAATGCCAGTTCATTTCAAAACTATCAACCATCCCCCATATATCCAAGTTTTTGGTAAACATTTTTTTAAAAACAGGCTGCAGGGGATATATGGGGCCAAAAATGCTGTCATTAGTTAGTAGGATATAATCAGCATGATCGGTAACTTTTTTTATTATTAAATCTTGCCATGCTCCAAAATCCAGTCCCTGATTAGGACGAGAATGGGGTGTTATTGAATGTTTTTGGCAAAAATCGTGTATATCCTCTGAAATTTTTTCTTTCCCGGAAAGGGCTAAATGTGTTTTCCATCCGCATAAGTAGAGTTGTCTTAAAAAATGTTTTGTGTCGGGAAGAAGTTCATCCGTTGAATTATAAGAGGCAAAAAGACATATTCTGTTTGACATATTTAGTGATGATATTTGACTTATAGTGAAAATTTATCGTTAGAATTCATAAATTTAAAATATTTATTATTAAATTCTAAATATAAAATGTGAAAAAAACAAGAATTAATATTAAACTAGCTGTAAATAAAATACATTGATTTAAAATTAAAATACATATCAAGTATTTTATATTGAAAAATAATATTTATTTATTGTTAAATGTAATAAAAAAATAAATAAATTATGGGAAAACATGAAAGAAATATGTAATAAAGATATTTTATTATCAAAAATATTTAAATTATTATGTTTTTCTTTAATTGTTATTGTTATACAATTAGAAAATAATAATTTAATTGTTCATGCTCAAAATTCACAAACAGATTCTTTGGAAAAAAATCGAAAATATGATGATGAGTTAACGGATTGGCACATGATTCCGGCTGGTAGTAGTGGTGGATGGAGAACAGCTGTCAGTCGTGCAGAAAGTAACCGTATTGATATCCAAAGAATGCAGAAAGAGAGAACAAATCCCTATTTGCCCCAACCGGAACATTTGCTTGGAAATTGGTGGGGATTGCATTCATGGTTGTATAACCGGGGCATTAATATCAATTTTGACAACCAAAATGAATTTGCAGGAAATATTTCAGGATATCATCAAAAGAAATCAACCAATACAGGTGCAGTGGATGCAAATATAGATATTGATTGGGAAGTATTGATTGGGGATAACTGGATCACGAATGGTCTGGTTGGACATATGACAGTTATTGGTCGTTATGGAAGCAATCTGAGTGCAGGGCTTGGGGAAAATATAACACAGGTGCAGGAATTATATGGTGCTGGTGGGAATGTTGTTGCAAAACTAGTAAATCTGTATCTGGATAAACATCTTTTGGAAGATCGCATGATCATGTCCTTTGGAAGGATGGATGTCGGGGCAAGCTTTGCAACCAGCCCCATTCAGTGTTATTTCATGAATAATGGAATTTGCGGTAATCCAAAACCCTTAAGTGGACAGGCGGCAGGTTTTTCAGCATGGCCGGATTCAGAATGGGGAATTAATATTCTGTTTCAGGCCACTCCTCAATATTTTATACGTGTAGGTATGTATCAGGTAAGTCGGGCGGCTTATAGCAATAGGGCCGGCCATCGGGCAGGCTGGGCCGCTGTGGTTAGAACAGGTGAAGATGCCGGTGGGGAATTTCCTATAGAAATGATCTATCAACCAAAATGGGGAAAGCATGAATTAACGGGACATTATAAAATTGGATTTGCCTATGATACGTCACCTTATCCTGTTTGGGGCCGTTCCATTTACGGGGGGCATATCACTTCGGCTAATGGAATAGAACAGAAATGGAAACGGGGACGGGATGAGGAATGGGTTTTACTGGATCAGATGATTCAGCGAAATGGACCGGGTGATTTGGACGGGTTGATAGGATATCTTGGTTTTGTTCACAGTAATCCAAAAACATTTCAAAGACAAAATCAATTTCTGGCGGCCATTATCAATACCGGATTTTGGAAATCACGGCCTATGGATGGAATAGGTGTTCTATTTGTTCATCAAATTATGAGTCGGGAAGCACGCAAGGCACAACGATATAACATAATGTCAGGTTTTCCCATCGGGGATATTGTTTCAGGAGCATCTGGAATACAATCAGCAGAAACAACGGTAGAGCTTACTTATTTAATTCATATTTATGATGGAGTTATGTTTCAACCTGATTTTCAATACGAGATTCATCCAAATGCACAAAAAAATATTCCTAATGCAGCCTTTCTCGGATTCAAAAGTCGTGTAGACTTTTAAATATCTTTCAGTAATTTACATTAGATAGATGATAAAAAAACAGGATATGGTTATCCATATCCTGTTTTTTTAAGTTATGAATTTATTAATTACATTGCTGATTTAAAGATTGCCGCAACTTCTTCAGCATTTCCCTGACGGGGATTGGTCAGGGCGCAAGCATCCTTAAGCGCATTGGCAGTCAAGGTGGGAATATCTTTTTCCTGAACCTTGAGTTCTGTCAGATTGGCAGGAATGTTAATATCTTTTGAGAGGCTGCGAATAGCCGCGATACAGGCTTTGGCGCCTTCCTCATCATTCATGCTACTAACATCAATATTCATTGCCTTTGCAATATCTTTTAAACGAGCGGCACATTTGGGGAGGTTGTATTCCTGAACGTGAGGCAACAGTACTGCATTACAAACCCCATGTGGCAAACCATAAAAACCACCAAGCTGATGTGCCATTGCGTGGACATATCCCAAGGATGCGTTATTGAATGCCATTCCTGCGAGCAGTTCTGCATAGGCCATATTCTCACGAGCTTGCATGTCCTGGCCATTTTTAACTGCATTGCGCAGATTTTCTTCGATTAGGGTTACGGCCTTCAAGGCACACGCATCTGTGATGGGTGTGGCGGCAGTGGAAACATAGGCTTCAACTGCATGAGTCAGAGCATCCATACCTGTCGCAGCAGTCAGTCCGGGAGGCATACCCGCCATTAAAGCGGGATCATTGACAGACAAAATAGGTGTTACATGAGGTGTAATGATAGCCATTTTAACATGGCGTGTTTCATCCGTGATAATGCAAAAACGGGTTATTTCACTGGCTGTTCCAGCCGTTGTGTTGATTGCGATTAATGGAAGTTGAGGTTTGTTGGATTTGTCAATTCCCTCATAATTTTTGATTTCACCACCATTGGTGGCAAGCAGGGCAATCCCTTTGGCACAATCATGCGGAGAACCACCCCCAAGGGAAATAACGAAATCACAATTATTTTCTTTGAGTATTTTTAATCCGTCATTAACATTTGTTACGGTAGGATTGGGATGGGTGCCATCAAAAACATTTGTTTTAATTCCTTGCTGATCAAGCATATCAGCAATTTTTTTGACTACTCCGTTTTTGCTTAGAAATGAATCTGTAACGATAAGGCCATGCTTGAGACCATGTCCCTGAATGTGGGAAATAGCGTCTTGTAAGGCGTTTTTACCAATAATATTTACAGGTGGAAGAAAGAATGTAGTACTCATAATATTGTATATCCTTTATCACCATTATAGTTTCTTAGAGATATATAAGAGTAATTTAATAAAATTAAAGTCTTTACTCTAAGTAAATAAGGGGAAGAGTCGCGCTCTTTTTATTAAGTATGTTTGTAAATTTTACAAAATTATAATCCCCCGATTATGGGTTTTAATCAAGGGATTACTTTAAAAAACCAAATATTAATTTCTATATTTGAAAAATCGGATGATTACTTTGTCATTTTAGACCCGTTGCTACTTTTTGTTCCAGTTCCGGGTCAATTTTCTGGAAGTGTTCCAACACGCGTTTTTGAATATCCTTTCGAACCATTTGCAGGGATTCAACAAAATTATTGATCAACAGACTCTTTTGTTCTGGTTTCATCAAATGAAACAAGGCCCTTGGATAACTGTAATAGTCCTGGTCAACGCGGTTGTCGTATCTTCCCCCTTCACCGGATGTATAATCCGGGAAATAGTTTTCAGGAGTGTTCGTTTGTTTTGGTGCATCTGGATCGCTGTTTGGCTCATAGTTTGTCATTCCGCCTCCATTATCATCAAAACGCATATATCCATCTCTTTGGTAATTGTTTACAGGGCTTTTTGCGGCATTGATGGGCAGCAGCTGATGATTTGTTCCAACCCGGTACCGTGCGGCATCAGCATAGGCAAATATACGTCCTTGCAACATTTTGTCCGGGGAAACGCCTATGCCGGGAACAACGTTGCCAGGGGAAAAGGCCGCCTGTTCTACCTCGGCAAAATAATTTCCTGGATTACGATCCAATTCAAAATATCCAACTTCATGCAATGGGAATTCTTTTTGTGACCAAACTTTGGTAACATCGAAAGGATTATCCCTGTGATTCTTTGCCTGTTCAATCGACATAACCTGTATATAGGCTTTCCATCTTGGGAAATGGCCCTCCTTGATTGCATTGAATAAATCCTCGGTAAGGTAATCCGGATTGGAACCGGCTAATTCTCCAGCTTTTTTAGGATCAAGATTTTTAACACCCTGTTCTGTTCTGAAATGCCATTTTACCCAAGTGCGGACATTATCCTTATTGATTAGACTGAAAGTGTGGCTTCCATAACCATGCATGCATCGATAGCTGGCGGGAATACCCCGGTCAGAGAAAAGGATCATGACCTGATGCAGGGCCTCGGGAGATAAAGACCAAAAGTCCCATTGAAAATTGGGATCTTTTAGATTGGATTGAGGATCCCTTTTCTGGGTACGGATGAAATCGGGGAATTTCAGGGGGTCACGAATAAAAAACACGGGAGTGTTGTTTCCGACAAGATCCCAGTTTCCATCTTCAGTGTAGAATTTCAAGGCAAAACCGCGTGGATCCCTTACCGTATCGGCTGATCCCCTTTCGCCTGCAACTTGTGAGAAGCGTGCAAACATCGGGGTTTCTTTACCTATTTCGCTAAATATTTTGGCACAGCTATATCTGGTTATATCTTGGGTAACTACAAATTTTCCGTGAGCGGCCGCCCCTTTGGCATGAACACGTCGTTCGGGTATAACTTCACGGTTAAAATGAGCAAGTTTCTCAACCAGATGGAAATCATCCAATAGAATTGGACCACGAGGTCCAGAGGTTCTGGAATTCTGGTTATCGGGAACAGGAATACCTTCAGCTGTAGTAAAAACATTTTTACTCATTTGTAGCTCCTTATTTTATTTTTGTTTCATAAGCCAATTGTTATTTTCTTGACCCAATAATTGTATCATACAATCAATAATTCAAAAGTAACTATTTGAGTTTTAAATATATTATTGGATTATTACTTGCCTGTTTTATGTTTTTATTAAGGATAATTAATAATTATTTATTTATTTGTTAATATTTTATATTGATATTGGCAAATAACGTAATCTTCTGTAAAAGGTTGGTAAGATCAGTATGTTTTGTAATTATTGTTTCGGTTATCTATATGAAGATATATTATATTGTTAGCAGTTTTGATGGGGGTGGGGCTGAATTCGTAATTCCTGATCTGATAAATTTATTCAAGAAACTGGGGCATTCCGTTGAATTGTTCGGCTGTATACCGAGAAATATGGAAACTGTTGATTTATTTAAAAAAAGTAATATTTCTTACCGTTTATTATCAGGAAATAATGAAAATAGATATAAATCCACTTTTCATTTCAACCAAATTGTAAAACGTTCCCCTCCCGATGTTATATGGACGTCATTGACACGTGCGACGGTGGACGGCCAATTGGTGGGGTTATGGAACCGGATTCCGGTTGTTAGTTGGAAACATAGTGCAAACAGCTATTCTTTGAGATTAATCAAAACAATTCTGATGCAGCGATTAAGTCGGCTTTGGATTGCTGACTCAACAGGAGTTGCCAATTTTTTGAAATCGAAAATGAAAGTTCCTGAAAATCGTATAAAAATCTGGTCTTTATTTAAAATTCCCCACAATCTACCTATAGGTTCAGTATGGAATGGCAAAGGGGTATTTCATATTGGTTCAGTTGGGCGTTTACATACCGTAAAAAATTTTCCCTTAATGATCAGGGCTATGGCTTACATTAACCATCATTATCCCGAGGTTGGAAAACGGATAAAATTATCCATTGCTGGATCGGGAAAGGAGGAACGGCATTTGAAAAACCTTATTCATTTATTAAAAGTGGATAATGTCGAATTGATCGGTTTTTCAGATGATGTCATGAATTTTTTATCAAAACTTCATTTATATTTGCAAACTTCTGTTTATGAAGGCTTATGTATTGCCGTTCATGAAGCTTTGGCAGTCGGTATTCCGGTTATTTCAACAAATGTTGGGGAGATGCGGAGTGCTTTCAGGAATAATCCAATTGGAACATTAATTGATAAAAATTCTCCAGAACTTTTAGCTAAACAAATTCTGGAATATTATCATAATCCAAGCAAAACACAGTATTATGCTGCTAATGCACGTCAATATATGCAACAGCATTACAGTGAGGAAAGTTTTGAAGCTTCCGGCAGGTTTATTTTAAATCATATTGAAGAGAATATTTTACCAAGATATTTGAAATAAATCTTGTTTGATTATTATGTTTTTTCAGATCCAATCAATTCATTCCATTCTTGTTCATCGAGACATTGCAAACCAAGTTCTTTTGCTTTTCGTGCTTTACTGCCACCATCTGTGCCCTCGATCACGAAATCGGTTTTTTGTGAAACGGAACTTGTTACTTTTGCCCCAAGCCGTTCAGCAATATTTTTAGCTTCGGAACGTGTCATGGAAGATAGGGTTCCTGTAAAAACAATTGTTTTACCGACAAGTTTTCCTGTTTGCTGATACTGCACATCCTGAATGGTCAGTTCCTTTTCAAGATCCTGCAGGGTTGTCAAATTATGCGTTTCGGTAAAGAACGCAACAATTTCATCTGCGATTGCAGGACCAATTCCCTCAATGGAACCCAATACCAATCTTTCTTCAGAGCCAGTTTGCCGGGCGGCCAGCATTTGTTCTTTCCAGTTGGTATATGATGTATAGTATCTGGCCAGAATTTTGGCTGTTGTAAGCCCTATCCTTCGAATTCCAAGGGAATAAATAAAATGGTCCAGTGAAATCCTTCTATGCTGGTCAATGGCGGTTAAAAGGTTTTTTAAAGAAAGCTCTCCCCAGCCTTCAAGTTTTAGTATAGTTTGTTGATGTTGATATAAACGAAAGATGTCTGCAGGTTGTTCGATTAAATCCATACGGAAAAAATCGAGAACGGTTTTTTCCCCCATACCTTCGATATTGAAAGCATCCTTAGAGCAAAAATGAATTAATCGTTCCTCAATCTGGGCTTTGCAGGACAATCCACCTGTGCAACGACTTACAGCTTCGTTTTTTGGTTTTTCAGCAATAGCTCCACAAACAGGGCAATGTGTGGGGAATATAAAAGGCGCTGCACGATTTTGAGAATTGCAGGATACATCAACTCGCAAAATTTGGGGAATTACATCACCGGCACGTTGTATAATGACCTGGTCATGTTCCCTGATATCCTTACGGATTATTTCATCTTCATTATGAAGCGTGGCTCTTGTTACGATAACGCCACCAACATTTACGGGTTCAAGGAGGGCCACAGGCGTTAAAGCGCCCGTACGTCCAACCTGAATCTCGATTTTTTTTATGCGGGTTGTTGCCTGTTCCGCCGGGAATTTCCATGCAGTTGCCCAGCGTGGGGATCGTCCGATAAATCCCAATCGGTTTTGTAAGGTGACAGAATTGATTTTATAAACCACTCCATCAATATCGTAGGGCAATCCGGAACGCTGATGGATAATGGACTGTTGAAATTCTTCCGCTTCCCAGGCATTTTTAACAACCTTGAATAAGGGATTAACGGTGAAGCCCCATTGCTGTAAGCGTTCTAAAAAATGTTCATGTGTGTCCGCGATTGATTTATCTGAATAACCCTGTGCATACACAAATAGGGAAAGGGGTCTTGAGCGTGTAATTTCAGGGTCAAGTTGTCTGAGAGAGCCGGCTGCGGCATTCCTTGGATTGGCAAAAAGACGTTTGTTATTTTTTTCTTGTTCTTCATTTAAATTGAAAAAATCTTGCTTGGAGATATAAACCTCTCCCCGAATTTCAATTGTGTCTGGATAATTTTCTGTAAGTGTCAAGGGTAGGTTCCGCAATGTTTTGACATTTTCGGTAACATCCTCTCCCGTCGTTCCATCACCACGTGTGCTGGCTTGGATTAGTTTGCCATGTTTATAGGTAAGGTTAATGGATAATCCATCAATTTTTGGTTCTGCAACAAAATGAAGATTATCAAGTTCCTCGGGTTTGAGATCAAGATAACGCTGGATTCGTTTTATGAAATCTTCAAATTCTCTAATATCAAATACATTATCAAGGGAAAGCATGGGTATTAGATGTTTACATTTCTGTAATCCTCCCGTCGGTTTGATTCCAACCTTTTGGCTAATACTGTCTTTTTGTCTGAATTGTGGGAAAAGGAGTTCGATCTTGTTATATCTTTGGCGCAATTTATCGTAGGTCGCATCTTCCACCAAAGGTTCGTTTTGATTGTAATATGCGTGATCCAATGATTTTAATAAATTGGAAAGTTGTGACAGTTCTTTTTGAGCCTGTTCGGAAGATAGTTCAGATATGGAAATCTGGTGAAAATCAGTTTTAAATTTTTGCATAATTTTGAGTACTTAATTTTTTATTATTATTTATTTAGTAAGCTATCTGCGGCGGAACGGGCAGCGTCAGTAATCTGGTTTCCAGCAAGCATACGGGCGATTTCCTCTTTACGCTCGTTTGAATTCAGGCATTTTGTTGTGGTATAGGTTACGCCATTTTTAATTAATTTGCTAATTTGAAATTGTGTATCTCCACTGGCAGCAACCTGAGGGCTGTGTGTGACTGCAAATACCTGCATAGTTTGAGCGACATGATGTAATTTTTCACCGATTGCCGAAGCGGTCGCCCCGCCAACACCGGAATCAATTTCATCAAAAATCAGCGCTGATAAGGTAGACTTTTGGCTTAAAACAACTTTTAAAGCCAATAAAAGTCTGGAAAGTTCCCCGCCGGAAGCGGCCTTGTTCAAAGGGGCAGGAGGGACACCGGGATTGGCTGCAATCAAAAACTCGATTTGTTCCTTACCGTTTTGATTCCATGCGTCTCTGTTAAGTGGCTTCAAAGATACGAGGAATTTTGCGCGTTCCAGTTTTAAGGGTTTTAATTCGGCAGTAACAGCTTGTTCCAACTTTTTGGCAATTTTCTGTCTATGTTGTGATAGTGCTTCGGCGGCTTCCTCAAATTTTTGGCGGTGTTGATTAACTTCTATTTCGAGGGTCTTGATTTGTGTTGTTCCAATATCTAGTTGATTGAGTTTTATTTCAAATTCTTGAAGCAGATGGGACAATTCATCAATAGTCACGCCGTATTTTCGGCTTGCGCCGCGTAGGGAGAATAATCGTTCCTCTATTTCATCAATTTGTTGAGGATCAATTTCAATCGTGTTTACAAGCTGTGAAAGTGTTGTTTCCGCTTCCGCTAAAGATTCTTCTGCTTGAGTGATCGCTTCCAATGCTGCTTGAATGGATTTATTAGATTCGGAAAATGAAGTGTTTTCAGAATTGGATAAGAGACGTTGAAGAGTTTTGCTTGCATTTAGCAAGACTTGGGAAGGCTGGTTATTTTTACGGTCCTGGGGAGCAAGCTGATTAAGAGCAGAAATCAGTAATTCCAGATGTCTTTCATTTTGTTGTAATGATCGTCTTTTATGAACAAGCTCTTGTTCCTCTTCAGCTTGTGGAGAAAGATTTTTTAATTCCTCAACTGATTCTCGTAACCATTTTTCTTCATGTAATGTTTCTTCAAGATTTTTTTTAAGAGCGGCAAGTTTTGCTGTTGTTTCAGTCCATTGATAATAGGTTTTGCGAGTTTCATTCAATAAGTTTAGTGGAGTGCCAAAATTATCGAGAAGAGAAAGATGATTTCGCATATCCATTAGACCAATTTGCGAGTGCTGTCCCTGTATCTCGATAAGTAGTTGACCAATTTTTTGTAAAAAATTAAGACTGATAAGCTGATCATTAACATAGGCGCGTGAACGTCCATCCTGTGAAATAATACGACGAATGACCAATGGCTGATCGGTTATTTCCGGAATTTCATAACCTTGTAATTGTAATTGCTGATAGACAGGATGCGTTTTCTCGATTTCAAAACAAGCTGTGACCGAAGCCTGATTTGATCCAGTCCTGATCAAGGAAGAGCTTGCTCTTTCACCTAATGTTAAGGCAAGGCTATCTAGTAAAATAGATTTGCCTGCCCCTGTTTCTCCAGTAAAAACCGTAAGTCCCTGATCGAAGGTTAAATCCAGCTTTTCAATTAAAACAACATTACGTATAGAGAGTTGTATTAACATTGGGGCTTCAGTATATAAAACAGGGATGTTTTATTAAAAAATAGAAGTGAGCGAATACCACATTCGTTTGAAGAATCCTGGTTTTTTACTGGTTGGTTTGGCTGTTTGTTCTGAAACAAGGTGATATTTTCTTAAATCATTATATGTATAGCGATACCAGTGACTGTTGGGATAGTTATATCCCAATACAGACGCTGTCTTACGGGCTTGATCTGTAAGTCCCAATTTTAAGGAGACTTCAACGAGACGATGTAATGCTTCTGCTACATGGTTGGTCGTTTGATAGTCTAAAATAACCCGTTGATAACGGGTAACAGCGGCCTCATAGTTTTTTTGCTGTTCATAAAAGCGTCCGATGAGCATTTCTTTACCGGCGAGATGGTCACGGCATAAGTCAATCTTGAGCTGTGCATCACGGGCATAGGAGGTTCCGGGAAAACGGCTTACTACATCATTCAAGGCACTAAGCGCTTCCATTGTGCCTTGCTGATCTCTTGTGACATCTGAAATGCGTTCGTAATAACATAAGGCGCGAAGATAAAAGGCATAGGGTGCATCTGGGCTATTTGGATGAAGCTGTAAATAGGTTTCCAATTGTTTTACCGCTTCCGGATACTTATTTTGCAGATAATAAGCATATCCTTCCATTAGTTGGGCATTAGGGGTATAGCCTGAATAAGGGAAATTCTCCTGTAATAACTCGAATTGTTTAGTGGCTAATTTGTATTTCCTAATCTTGATGCCATCTATACCGTTGTTGTACAGTTGTTCAGGAGTATTTTCCTGATATGTTGCTGCTGAATTATCATTCAACTTTTTTTGATCTTTATGACCGCCACCACATGCAACGAGACTCGTCGCAAGTAATAATGGGAAAAAATGTCGTATTGGATAAAAATAACGTTTTTGATTCACTGTATCCACAGTTTTAACGACTTTCTATTCTATAAAATGGCACAAAATAAAAATAATGTTTCTTTTATAACATGGAAGAAAGAAAGAGGAAGATTTTAATTTAGTAAAATTAAATTTTGTTTTGCAGGTGAGGTTTTTATGTTTCTTGTCTGAGAGGATATCTGTCTAGAGAAATGACCTGGGAATCATGGTAAACCCTGCCTGATAATTGATGGGAAAATTGAAAGCGCCATGCATCTGTTTGTTTCATCAAAGCGTGAAGTAACATATTGTTTAGCTTATGTCCTGATTTATATCCAATAAATTTTCCATACAGTCGGTAGCCTGCCAAAGATAAATCGCCTATGGCATCAAGCATTTTATGTTTGACAAATTCATTTGGACAGTATAATCCTTCCGGATTTAGAATTTTTCCGTCATCAACAACAATGGCATTTTGTAGGCTACCCCCTTTTGCCAAACCCATTTTATGAAGTGTATCTATTTCTTTTTTAAAGGTGAATGTTCTACAGAAGGCTATTTCTCTTTGAAAATTCTGGGGGGTTAGATCCATGTCAAAGGTTTGTTTTCCAATCAGAGAATTTGGAAAATCAATCGTTAATGACAATGATAGTTGATTTTCGGATGATGGATGAAATTCAGCAAAAGCGTCGTTATACTCTACCCGAACAGGTTTCATAATTTGTATGGCGGGTTTGTCTGCATAAAGAGATTGTCGGCCAGCCTTATGTAGAAGCGTGGTGAATTTGGCGGCAGATCCATCCAAAACGGGCATTTCAGGCCCATTGCATTCGATAAAAAGATTGTTAATTTGATAGCCTGCCAGCGCAGACATAATATGTTCGACCGTTCCTATTCTGATATTTGGGTTATTCGGAGAAGCAATAACCGTGCTAAGACTTGTATCAATAACATTATTATAATGGGCTGGAATTGGTGTGTCATCAAGATCTGTTCTAAAAAATACAATTCCTGTTCCTACTGGGGCTGGAATCAATTTTACATGAACCAACTTGCCTGTGTGCAATCCCATTCCTGAGAAATTAACAGGAGAGGCAAGGGTATATTGCGAGAATAAGTTTATATTATTTGTAAATTTGGAAGATAGCAATGAATTATATGCGATGTTTACCTTTTTTGAAGTGGGTAGAACCTGCGGATAATTCATAGTTTTCTCCTCTAAATAATTACCAAGATTTAATAACTCACATGAATTTCATTATAATTTTTAGTAAGGGAATACTAGTCAAAGATTATTGCATAGTGTTACGCATTTGATATTTTATTAGAGGCTTCAAAACTTTTGAAGCCTCTAATAAATAATATTATCTTGATTTTCTACGAAGAAAAGCCGGTATATCCAAGCTTGCTTCTTCAGCTGAAAATTGACTTTTCTGGTCATTTTTGTTGGAATTCTCACTATTGGAGACAGAGGGTTCATTCTTTTTTTGATGATAGGAAGGTGAACCATTATTGCTTCTTCCTCGTAAGGCACCGGTAACAATACCAAAAAGACTGCGTGAGGGAGCAGTGTTAGTTTCGGGTTCCTGATGACGTGAATCTGAAAATAAACCTGAACGTGGTGATGTTTTTGACACACGTTCTGGGACAGAATCAGGGGAGGGAGGGGTTGGATCATCAGAAAAATTTGTTTGATTCTTTTCTTTCGATTGATCAAATGATGCTTTGGCCTCAGATGATACATTTAAAGAAGATTCATCCGATTTTTTTTCTGTATCAAACTGTGTCTGATTATTTTCAGAAGGTGTATCTGTTTGTGCGTTATCTGAATCTTTTGATTGTGCGGTATCGTTTGAAGATATCTGCTGCTCTTGTTGTACAGTTTGAGATTGCTTTTCATATTGCACCGGGCTGTCTATGCCGGTTGCTACCACTGATACACGAATTTTTCCTGTCAGGTTCTCATCAATGGCGGACCCAAAAATAATATTGGCATCTTCGGCAACTTCTTCACGAATACGGTTGGCTGCCTGATCGACTTCAAACAGAGTCAGATCATCACCGCCCGTAATGTTAATCAACAATCCTTTTGCCCCAGCCATAGACGTATCTTCAAGCAATGGATTGGAAATGGCTTCCTCTGCTGCACGGATAGCCCGATTTTCACCTTCCACCTCTCCTGTTCCCATCATAGCCTTACCCATTTCAGCCATGACTGTTCTGATATCGGCAAAATCAAGATTGACAAGTCCAGGCGACATCATAAGATCTGTCACCCCTTTAACCCCCATATACAACACTTCATCCGCCATTTTGAAAGCATCTTTCCATGTTGTATTTTCAGTTGCTGTACGGAAGAGGTTTTGGTTTGGGATTACGATCAGCGTATCAACAAATTGTTGAAGTTCGGCAATGCCAGCTTCCGCCAATCGAGCCCTGCGAATTCCTTCAAAGGTAAAGGGTTTAGTGACAACTCCGACGGTCAGAATTCCACGTTCACGTGCCATTCTTGCAATGACTGGTGCGGCACCGGTTCCTGTTCCACCACCCATCCCAGCAGTGATAAAAACCATGTGAATATTGTCAAGATGCCGGGCTATTTCATCAGCGGCTTCCTCTGCAGCTGCGCGACCAATATCCGGTTTTGCACCAGCTCCCAGCCCTTGGGTTAGATGGGGACCTAATTGAATACGATTATCAGCATGACTGTTCATCAATTGTTGCGCATCGGTATTGGCAACAACAAATTCTACGCCTTTCAAATGCAATAAAATCATGTTATCCACAGCGTTGGTTCCCCCTCCACCAACACCAATAACAGTAATACGAGGGGTGAAATCTTCATAAGCGGGCTGTGGAATCGTTAAATTGAGTGTCATGAATGTCCTCGAACCGATATTTCGTAAACTATGTGTAAGGTTACAATGGAAAGTTACTATTATACAAAGAAAATATTTATATGTGTATCCTTATAAACTCAATTATTTTTTTAAGGAAACCATTGTTTTTTTTATTCGAGAAATCGAGATCCGCAAGGGTTCTTCCCTCGCCAGCCGCCCAGCAGAGTAAACCGGCAGCAGTAGAAAAGGCAGCCGAGGTTGTACTATCATTGGGTAATCCTATAATATTGTTGGGTTTTCCCAAGCGGATTTGACGGTTCAGGATACGGGCTGCTAAGGGACCGAGTCCTTCAAGTAATGAACCTCCTCCCGTTAATACAACCCTGCCATTTGCTGCTTTGCCAATATTTGAATTATCCAGGCGGTCTCGAATCAATTCAAGTGTTTCTTCTATCCGTGGCCTGATAATAGAAATAACTCTTGATAGCGGAACTTTTGTCATGATTTCGTAATCATCGTCACCGATCATTTGAATGGGCAATTGCTGATATTCGTCGTTATAGGAATATTCAGCACTGCCATATTTAGTTTTAAGCCATTCTGCTGTATCAATTGAGGTTGAAAGAATACCTGCTATATCCCTGGTAATATGGGATCCACCAATCGGAATTTGTGAAGTGTAGAGAAGTTGATTGTCGCCGAAAATGCCAATAGAGGTTGTTCCGCCACCCATGTCCACAATAGTGGCGCCTAAATCCCTTTCGTCTGGTGCCATTACTGCCAGTCCAGCAGCTAGAGGGGTGGATATGATGCTTTCAATTTCCAATTCAGAACGCATTAAGACGGTTGCCAGATTTTTAAGGGATGTGGCGGAAGTGCTGATGATATGTAATGTTGTACTCAGTATTTCACATTGATGTCCTCTGGGATCTTCAACCCCAGCGGTCTCATCAACATTAAAACTTAGAGGCAAGGCATGAATAATTTCACGACCTTCAACTTGGGCTCTCAAAATTCCTTCGTTAACCAGTCGGTATATGTCATGATTGTTGATTTCTCTTCCGCCAATTGGCCATTCGATATTGTAAAGCTGGCTGTCAGGTTTACCGCCAGAAAGATTTACATAAATTTTGTTTAACCGACGCTCGGCTGCCTCTTCTGCCTGTCCAACGGCTGAACGGATTGCACGTTCAGCACTTTTAAGATTAATGATACCACCTTGTTTTACGCCATGAGAGCGTCTCCATCCATATCCAAGAATTTTAAGTTTTCCGTTGGATTTACCCTGTCCAATTAGACAGGTGATTTTTGTACTGCCAATATCCAATACACCGAAAACACCGGGTAAAAATTGTTTTTGCTCGGGTAAGTCATCAGGGGGAAATATATTACTTTTTACTAATTGCCTGGATCGGGCAATAGCGATGGTCTGCTTTGCATGATTGGGGGAATTTCCTTGACTTGTTTTATAATTCAGTTGTTTCATGCACTTAACCATTTCCTCAAGAATTACATTATACCAGAAAAGATTTGATCAAGGTGTTTTTTCGTCATTGTCATTAGAGGGTTCCGGATTATCATTTTCAGGATTGGATGGTGTCGGTTCTTTATCTTTTAGTATGATTAAGCGGTCGGGAAGACGCAAATCAATATGTTTCAGGGGACGATCCAGTAACTGGAACTGTTTTTCATATTGAACTAGTCGTTGAATGGCAGCAATTTCCTGATTTTCGGGAAGTAAAATGATTGTACCATTCTTCAAATTTAGGTTCCAGCGTCTATTCCCGATTCTTACGGCTGCCACCATACGATTTTTGATATCTGGATAAACGGATAAAATGTCGATCAAATCGGAAGCTGTTGTATTTGCACCAATACCGACAACCAAGGGAAGTTTTAAAAAAGCCTGTCCATCTTTTCCATTCATTCCCTGATCGTTGACAATGTTTCCTTTTTTATCAATAAGTTTGAATTTTCCTTGGTTTTGCCAAACGGCAAAGGGACTGCGTTCAATAATGTGGACAATTAAAGTATCCGGTAATTGACGTTTGATAACGGCATAATTGACAAAAGTTAGGCCATTTAGGCGTTTTTGCGCATCTTTGATGGAAAAATTAAGGATCGGATCACCAATGTTGATACCAAGGGCCTGTTTTATTTCATATTCAGTGGTCAGTTTACAGCCATCAATAATGATATGAGCCAGTTTCATCGGAACAAGTTTGGCTGTTTTTGTTCTGAAAAGTGAAAATTCCTGTTCCGATGCGAACTTATAAATGGCCCATCCACCCCCGATAAAAAGCCCAAGGATGATAAGAAGAAAGAAAAAGGGACGAAGCATTCGCTTCAAACGGCGATAGGCTATTTTTTGTTTTGAGGGACGATCATCCTGATGATTCGGTCGCCTTTTTAAGTACGACATTTTGCTTTTTCCACAAGATGTGAACATAGTTCGGGATAGGTTATCCCACAAAAGGCGGCTTGTTCTGGCAGCAGAGAAGTTTTGGTCATGCCGGGTTGTGTATTTACTTCCAGAATATACAAATCACCAGGTTGGTCTCGTGTTTCATTGTGATTATCGTACCGAAAATCAGTGCGGGAAACAGAATCACATCCTAGAATTTTATGAGCTTTTTGCGCATAGTCTAACGCTGTCTGAAAAGCTTGCGGATGTATAACCGCGGGAACAGTATGGGTTGATTGTCCAGCTTGATATTTTGCGTTATAATCGTAAAAAATATGTGTTCCAGATGATATATCGGTTACGGTAAGGGCTTTGTCATCAAGCACGCAGACTGTTAGTTCTTTTCCTGGAATAAATTGTTCAATCAGCGCCTCTTGACCAAAGTTCCATTCCTTTACGATTTTTTCACGTTGTTTCTGTCGGATACTGGCATCGTTTGATTGGATGATATGAACACCTACAGATGATCCTTCTTGAATGGGTTTTACCACATATGGAACAGGTAAGGGATCCCCTGAATCCAATAGCGTGATAGGAACAGATTTACCTTTAGCCACCGGAAGACCGGCTTCATGAAGTAAAATACGGGTAATCTTTTTATTCATCGCGATTGCTGAGGAACATATATTTCCATGGGTGTAGGGTATATTCAACCATTCCAAAACACCCTGAATGGCTCCATCTTCGCCAAAGTTTCCATGCAGAGCATTAAAAACAACATCGGGACGGTTTTTGGTCAGTGAATTGACAATTTCATTTAAATTATCGTTGGCGATTAAATCCGTTACTTCATAGCCTGCCGTATTCAATGCCTCGATTATATTCTTACCACTGGCCAGACTGACTTCTCGTTCAGATGATAATCCTCCCCGCAGAACGGTTACTCGTTTAGCTGACATACTTATTTTCCCTTTGAGCATAAGGTATTCCGATACGTTTTATTTCCCATTCAAGTTCAATACCAAAATCGTTGAAAACCCGTTTTCTTAATTCCTCGCCTAAATTTTCAAGATCGCCAGCTGTCGCTTCCCCTGTATTGATTAAGAAATTACAATGTTTTTCACTGACTTTTGCCCCTCCCATGATAAGCCCTCTGCCTTTAACCATATCGATAAGTTCCCAGGCCTTGTAAGAGGAAATATTCGGTGAGGGGTTGCGAAAAGTGGAACCACCTGTTCTTGAATGAATTGGCTGTGAATTTTCGCGTTGAGCTTTTATTTCGTCCATTGTTTTGTGTATGGTATCTTTGTTGCCGGGTTTACCCCGCAATCTTACACGAGTGACAATACCATCGGGTGGTAAAACAGAATGACGATAGCTTAATTTTAGGTCAGATGAGGAAAGACGGAATAAATCTCCGTTTCGAGTAAGTATTTCTGCCCAGTCCATAATTGTTGCAATATCGGAACCATGGGCTCCTGCATTCATTTTGACTGCCCCTCCAATACTACCGGGAATACCACTCAAGAATTCCATACCTGTTAAACCAAGCTGGGCGGCATATTCCGCGATTGTCATATCCAAACAAGCTGCACCTGCAACAAGTCCTTCACGGTCGGGAATAATTTCATGAAATCCCTTGCGCAATTGAAAACTTATTCCTTGAAGCCCACCGTCACGAATAAGAAGATTAGAGGTGGCTCCTATGGTAAAATAAGGCCACTCCAAGGGCATTGTTTTAAGAATATAGGCAAGATCTTCCGTGTCTGCGGGGTTGATAAGGATTTCGGCATTACCTCCTACACGAAACCAGCTTCTGTTTTTCAACGGGGCATTGTAGGTTATGCGCCCCCTCAGTTCGGGTAATAAATCGGAAATTGCTTCTTTGGTGAAAAGCCCCGTAGACATTAATTTTATCCTTTATTTCATTTTTTTTGTAAGGCTTTTAATTGTTCGGGCAAAGCATGGGCCCAATTTGTAATGGAACCTGCTCCCAAACAGATAACGAAATCTCCAGGTTCGGCAATGGCATTAATCATTTCTGCCAATTGATCGTGTTGGGGCAATGCAACGACAGATTGATGTCCATGCGCTCGCAACCCTTCAACAAGCGCTTCTTTATTGATACCTGGAATAGGAATTTCTCCTGCTGGATAGACATCAGCAACAATGACAGTGCTGGCATCATTCATGCAGGAGCAGAATTCGGCAAATAAATTCTGTAATCTTGAATAACGGTGTGGTTGAATGACTGCAATGACATTATGAGTGGTTGCCTGTCTGGCAGCTTTCAAAACCGCTGCAATTTCGACGGGATGATGTCCGTAATCGTCAATAATGGTAATTTTGTTGACTTCCCCGACACGAGTGAAACGACGTTGCACTCCCTTGAAACCGGCAAAGGCAGAACGAATGTTGTCTTCACTGATATCCATTTCCAAGGCTACGGCAATAGCGGCAAGGGCATTTTGTACATTATGCTGCCCGAGCATTGGAATACGGAACGGACCAAGATGTCGATTGATCTGTTTTTGCCGATCTGTAAAAACAACGTTAAATGTTGTTCCTAACTTATCCATAATAACCTTTTCCGCCCGCACATCAGCTTGTGGGGAAAAACCATAAGTAATGAGACGACGGTCTGAAAGTCGGGGTAACATTTTTTGGACGCTGGGATGATCAATACATAAGACAGCAAAACCGTAAAAGGGGATATGGGAAACAAATTGCTGATAGGCATCTTCCATGGCCTCGACTGTTCCCCAATGATCCATATGTTCTGGATCCATGTTGGTAACAACTGCTATAACAACGGGGAGGCGAAGAAAGGAGCCATCACTTTCATCTGCCTCAACAACCATCCAGTCTCCAGATCCCATTCTTGTATTGGTACCGTATGCTTCAATTATTCCGCCATTGATAACTGTTGGATCAAGTTTGGCATATTCGAGCAATGTTGCGATAAGGCTTGTAGTTGTTGTTTTTCCATGAGTTCCGCCCACAGCAATTGACCAGCGTAACCGCATAAGTTCCGCAAGCATTTCCGCTCTTTGTACAACAGGTATAAAATGAGCTCTGGCTTCTATAACCTCTGGATTATCTTTATTAATGGCAGAAGAGACAACGACAACTTGAGCTTTTCCAAGGTTTTCCGCCCTATGACCAATTTTGATCGGAATGCTTAATTTACGCAGTCTTTCCACATTAGCGTTTTCCGCAATATCAGAACCCTGAATATGATAGCCTAGATAATGTAGAGTTTCAGCAATACCGGACATGCCAATACCACCAATACCGACAAAATGAATGATACCAATTGAAAGAGGAAGGGATCTCATGAAAATGCTCTTGTTAAATGAAGTTAGGATGATAGATTTGCAACAGATCGCTCTATTAAATTAGCCAGATTTTTTGCCGCATTGGGATAGGCAGTTTTATGGGATAAGGCAGCTTTTTGCAATTTTTCTGGATGGCTGAACAAATCATTAATTAATTGCGTTAGGTTTGCAACAGTAAAATCAGGTTGATTGATCAACCATGCCGCTCCTTCTTTCTCAAGAATTTGGGCATTATAATACTGTTCCTTGTTGGCGGCATGGGGATAGGGAACTAAAATAGCCGGACGGTTAGTCAGGGCAAGTTCTGCCGTGGATGATCCTCCTGATCGGCCAATTACTAGGTGGGCTTTTTGTAAAAGATCTCCAATGTTCGTTAAAAAAGGTGATAGTTCTGCTTTTATTTCGTTTTTCTGATAATATCGGGTTATTGTTTCAATATCTTCTTGACGCACCTGTTGCGTGATGCGCAGTTTTTTACGTAAGGATAGAGAGAGATTTCCCAAAGCGTAAGGAACAATTTCACCAAAAATTCTTGCTCCTAAAGATCCTCCCCAGATTAATAGATGAATTGTTTCTTTAGGAGGTTCATAAACGGATGGATAAAGGGAGGTGATATCAGGTCGCACGGGAAGACCGGTCACTATTATTTTATCAGAATTGGACAACCCTTTCGTGATAGGAAAAGATGTCGCTATTTTGGTGGCGAAAGGTGCAAGAAAGGCATTGGCCTTGCCAATAATTGCGTTACCTTCATGAAGAATGATGATGGGTCTATTTTTTTTGGATAATAATCGTGTTGCAAAAAGAGGCGGAATGGAAGGATATCCACCAAACCCGACAATTGCAGAAACGTGATTCTGAACCAGGATCTTTCTTGCCTCGATAATCCCCTTCATCAAGGAAAAGGTATTAACTATTTTTTTCATTATTGTTTTTTTGTTGATGCCAGCACTATCAATAACGAATTGACGAATGTCATGCCATGAAGCCAATTCTCGATCTTCAATCCTTTTATCCGTCATAAAAAACACAGGATAATCTCGTCTGGTGAGCTGTAGGGCAAGGGATTTGGCTGGGAAGAAATGACCACCTGTTCCCCCTGCGGCAATGGCTATAGCAGGTTTGTTCATTGAACTAAATTTCTCTTACTGAATGGCTGGAAACCATTTTTTGAAAATTTGGGGGCCTCTATCCTGTGTCTTGTCAAAGCAAGCACCATACCAATGGCCAATGCAACAGACATGGCGGATGAACCACCGTATGAGATGAAAGGTAAGGTCATGCCTTTTGTTGGAATAAGGTGAAGGGTAGAGGCCATGTTGATAAAAGCTTGTAATCCAAAACCGGTAATGATGCCTGTTGTTGCCAAAATGATGAAAGGATTGTCTTCCTTGATCATTTTTAACAAAGAACGTACAACAATGAAACAGAATATTAAAATAATAATCATGCAAACAATCATTCCGTATTCTTCACCCGCAACAGCAAACACAAAATCAGCATGTGCATCGGGCAAGAGATCTTTCACGCGTCCTTCACCCGGTCCACGTCCCATCATTCCACCATTTCCAAACGCACGCAGAGCGGTGTCAATCTGATAATGATCACCAACATTGGGATGAAGAAAGCGTTCAACACGAGAACGTACATGTGGAAAAACGGTATAGGCACCGATAAAAGCGGCAATCATGGCCCCAAAAGCAGAAAATACCCAAAACAGGTTGAGACCATTTACGAAAAGCTGGGTTAGCAAAACAGCGGTAATTACGACAAGCATGCCGATATCGGGTTGAGATTTTAAAAGGAAAAGGATAACACCATAAAAAATAAAAGTTATGAGAAGATTAGGAATATAAAATCGTTTGTTCCATCGAGTTAAAAACCAAGCCGTTAAAACCGCAAAGCAGGGTTTTAAAAATTCAGAAGGCTGGACAGACATCATTGGTAAGGCAATCCATCTACGGGCCCCCTTGATTTCCATACCATGAACAAGGGTATAGGCGGTTGCCACTATGGCAATAAAACTTCCAATAATTCCAAGTCTTTTTATCCCCTCCACAGACAGCATTGAGGTAACCATGATAATCAGGGCTGCAATACTCAGGAACATGATTTGTTTAAAGATAAACATGTCTCGTGATGCTCCAATTCTCTGTGCAACGGCAGGGCTGGCGGCCAGCATTAAAATATAGCCAAACCCGATCAACAAACCGACACTTCCCAACATCCAATGATCGATATTTCGCCACCATCGTGCCAGTAATGAATTATCGAGACGGGAAACATTGGACATGATAAATTTCCTAATCGTTCAGGTTTTGACGGAATGATGTTTCTAGTTGCTTGACAAGTTGAATAAACACATTCCCTCTTTCCTCAAAGCTATCAAACTGGTCAAAGCTGGCACAGGCAGGAGAGAGCATTACAGTATGAATATGATGTTGTTTGGCAAATGCAAAAGCGAGAGGGACTGCTTGATCAAGTGTGTGAACAATCTGGTAATGGACGTGATATCTATCCAGGGTTTTGGCTAGCAGTGGTGCATCTTTACCAATCAATAAAGCGAATTTTATTTTAGAAAAATAGGGTGCAAGATCGTCTATTCCTTTAGCCTTGGCCAATCCACCAGCAATCCATACGATTTTATTATAGCAGGTAAGTGCCTTCGAGGTCGCATCTGCATTGGTGGCTTTACTATCATTGATAAAAGTCACTGAATCAATGGTTGCGACAGGTCGCTGTCGATGGGCAAGTCCATTAAAAGAATTAAGACTTTCCGCTATCTGTTGCCGTGCAACGCCCAAAGCGAGGGCCATTGCCGTAGCAGCCGCAGCATTCTGTGCATTGTGTTGCCCAGGAAGAAGACTTGCTTGATTTAAATCAGCAATAATGCCTTTCTTGTCTTGCAGAAGATGCTGATCAACCCAAAAATCGGCATTGATATCTTTTTTCCCAGATATTTTTTTAACCGGAATATCATTTTGGACAAGTCGTTTCGCAATAGATTTACAGTAATCATCCTCTATTCCAATAATTGCCATATCCTGTTGATTTTGATGATCAAAAATATGATATTTGGCTTGAACGTATCCTTTCATGTCTCCATGTCGTTCAATATGATCTGGCGTAATATTTAACAAGCATGCGATATCTGCTTTGAAACTGGATAAGCGCTCAAGCATATAGGAGGACATTTCAAGAATGTAAACACCATCGTCCTCCAAATATGGAAGGGATAGGGATGCCGGTCCCAGATTACCTCCTGCTACAGATGGTATTTTAGCTTCTGTTAGAATATGGTTTAGTAAAACTGTGGTCGTTGATTTACCATTTGTGCCAGTTATAGCCACGAAACGTGCTCGGGACCCTGATTTTTTGATAGCTTGATATAAAATCTCTGCATCTGAAAGAATTGGAATTGCATTCATCCGGGCAAGTTCTGCAACAGGGTGGGGTTTTGGTAAAAAATGCGGAATACCAGGAGATAAAATTAAGGCATTGAAATTTTCCAGGTTTTTAAAAGGTGCAAGATGGGGCTTTAACTTTTCAGGGATTTGCTGACGAGCTTTGGGTTGATCATCCCAGACCTGTATTGTTGCTCCCATTTGCAAGAGACGTTGGGAAGCGGCAATGCCATTTTTACCTAACCCTAAAATGGCGTAATGATTATTTTTGAATAAATCTTTTGGGAAATCCATTTTAACGCAGTTTCAATGTTGCTAAACCAATAATGCCTAAAATAATGGAAATAATCCAGAAACGAATAACAATTTTTGATTCGGCCCATCCTTTTTTTTCAAAATGGTGATGTAAAGGTGCCATGAGAAAGATTCTTGTTTTAGTTTTTTTATACCATGCGACTTGAATAATGACGGATAGCGTTTCAATTACAAATAAACCGCCGACGATACACAAGACCAGCTCATGTTTTACGGCAACGGCAACAGATCCAATGGCGCCACCCAATGAAAGAGAGCCTGTATCCCCCATAAATACAGAAGCCGGAGGGGCGTTAAACCATAAAAATCCTAGTCCTGCCCCTATGACAGCAGCACAGAATATGGCCAACTCCCCAGTTTTAGGAATAAAATGCAATTGTAGATAATCGGCAAAAACACTATTTCCGACAATATAGGCAATCAGCGCAAAAACAAAAAAGGAGATAACAACTGGAACAATGGCAAGCCCGTCAAGTCCATCCGTGAAATTAACCGCATTACCAAAACCACTTATGACAATCATCCCAAAAAGAGGGAAAAAATAGCCTAATGGAATAAGGACATTTTTAAGAAAAGGAAGTGCTAGATCATTGGCCATTCCTGAAGGGGTCAGTTGTTGTAAAAAATAAGTTGCAACCAGTGAGATTAAAAATTCCCCGCCCAAACGTGTGCTTTTACTTAATCCATCACTGTTATGTTTTGCCAGTTTTTTATAATCATCAAAAAAACCTATCAGGCCAAATCCAAAGGTGACAAATAGTACGATCCAGATAAATCCGTTGGTCAGGTCAGCCCATAAAAGCGTTGAAATTAATAAAGTGGATAAAATTAAAATTCCTCCCATAGTAGGAGTTCCTGCTTTTTCTTTCAAATGCCGTTCCGGGCCAAGGGCACGAATGGGCTGACCTTCACGCTGAATCTGGTGAAGTTTGGCTATTATATAGGGACCCAACCAAATGCTAAGGAAAAAAGCCGTGAAACAGGCGGCAACAGCACGAAATGTTATATAACGAAAAAGATTAAGTAAAAAGGCATAGGCCAGCCCATGATGCATAATCAGATCATATAGCATTAATTTTTCCTTTGATTCATTTTTTGAGTTAACGCCCTAACAATTTTTTCCATATGCATTCCATGACTTCCTTTCACCAGAACAGTGTCTCGATCTTGCAATTGCTGATGAATGAAAGGGATTAACTGTTCTGCATTTTTACACCATTTCCCTTGTATAGGTCGGGGAAGTTGATCAAATACAATTTTCATTGAGGAGCCGCAAGTAAAAACAAGATCAGAATTCTGTATAATACTGGGAATCAAGGAGAGATGCTCCTTTTCGCTATATTCATCCAGTTCGAATATATCCCCTAAAACTGCGATACGTCGTTTGGGACTCAATAATGTCAGGGTTTTTAATGCGGCCTGAATTGAAAGGGTTGATGCATTATAGCTTTCATCTAGAAGAATTCCTGTTTTATCTATCAAAGGTAAGATTTCTCCTCGTCCTGACCCAGCTGTAAATTGATGCAGGGCGGTAATTGCCTGTTGCAAATCGAGTTTCAAGGAGAATATTGCACCGAGTACAAGGGAGGCATCATGAATGAGATGTTGCCCGGGAGACGCAAGAGAGACGGAAAAGATTTCATTAACTGTTTTAAATTTGAAGATTGAATAATCTGCACCAAGATTTATGGACTGGATTTGAAAATCAGCCTTTTCTGATAAACCTGTTCTGTAAAAATGAACATGATATTGCATTGCTCGTTTTTCAAATAAAGTGAAATCATAAACTGTTTCAGGCAGAATAAGGATGCCGTTTTTTGACAGAGCGGTGATAATCTGGCTTTTTTCCTCGGCAATTGCATCCAGGGTTTTCATCAATCCAAGATGGGAGGATGATACCGTAGTAATAATTGCTATGTCAGGTTTAACCATGGCAGCCAGGGGGGCTATTTCGCCACTGTGGTTCATGCCAATTTCACTGATACAATAGTCGACATCAGAGGGAAGCCTTGCCAAAGTGAGGGGAACGCCCAGATGGTTGTTATATGAACCTTCGGCAGCATGAATTTTTCCAAAAGGCTGCAAAGCGTTTTTAAGCATTTCCTTTGTTGTGGTTTTACCGACACTTCCAGTGATCGCTATGGCTTTTCCATGAAAACGCTTTCTGGCATAAATCCCCATTTTTGTAAGGGCATGTAACGTATCCGAGACAATTAAAAAGGGTAATTGACTGTTAAATTGGGAAGGAATATGCGTGACAATGACACAAGATGCTCCATTGGCAAGAGCCTGTTGAATATAGTCATGACCATCGCTATTTTCACCTTTAATGGCAATAAAAATATCCCCGGGTCGCAAGGTTCTGGTATCAATGGAGACACCCGTTCCATGTATGGCCTGATGAATGGATAAGGTACCTCCAGTGGCCTGGATAAGATCAGTTTCGTTCCAAAGGAATGTCATAAATATCTCATATATTTCTGTACTATTTTTACATCATCAAAAGGATGGATAGTATTCCCGATAATCTGGCCTTGTTCATGCCCTTTACCAGCAATAACTAAAATATCGCCAGGTTGAAGTTTTTTAACTGTTTGTGCAATGGCCTCTTCTCTGCCAGCGATTTCAACGGCCCGTGGAAAACCTTTTTTAATTTCATTACGGATCAGTGCGGGATTTTCATGCCGGGGATTATCATCCGTAATAATGACATGGTCTGCATATTTTCCCGCCTCAAGAGCCATCAGAGGGCGTTTGCCTTTGTCACGGTTCCCACCTGCCCCAAATATAATATATAACTCATGATGAACATGTGGACGCAAAGATTGTAAAAGATGGGTCAATGCATCAGGTGTATGGGCATAGTCAACATAAACAGTTGCCCCATTTGGTAAGACGGCAGCCTGTTCCATGCGTCCTTTCACGCCTTTTAGTTTGGGAAGTAGAGGAACAAGGGATTCAAGATGTTCAGAATCTTTTGCGATAAGTGCCATAGAAAGTAGAATATTATCTATCTGGTAACGGCCAAGTAAAGAAAGGGTTGTTGTAACACGGTTTCCTGAAGCTGTTTTATAGGTTATTTCCTGACCATGGGGTAAGGGTTTAACATGATTTAGACGCAAAAAATTTCCTTTGATGCCAACCAGTCTCAATTGTTGTTTTCTTTTTTTTATTATATTTAATAATGTTTCAAGAACGGATGCATTCATATCACTGTTCAATGCGGCAATGGCATTTGATGGTAATATATCTGTAAATAATCTTTGTTTTGCCTGAAAATATGCTTCAAAACTGTGATGGTAATCCAGATGATCCCGGGTTAGATTTGTAAAAGCTGCCGCTTCTAATTCAATATTGTCAAGCCGGTATTGAGCCAATCCATGTGAAGATGCTTCAATGGCAACATGTGTTACATGTTTTTTGGCAAGATTTTGCATAATTTCATGTAAAATAATAGTGTCAGGTGTGGTTAATACCGGTCCTGTATAATGATAGCCAGCATTATTGAGAACGCCCAAAGTGCCAATTGAAGCGGATTTCAGATTTTCCAGCTCCCATAACTGTCTGGCAAAATCGACGGTGCTTGTTTTACCATTTGTACCTGTAACCGCTATTTTATGATGGGGTAACTTCGGATAAAATAAGGAAGTTATTTTTGCTATCACTTGACGGGGATTATCACAGTAAATGGGAACGCACTGGCTCGGCAAATCCATGTTTGACCCATTGGTCAAGAGAATCGTATTGGCTCCATTTTCAATGGCCTGTTGAATGAATGCTTGTCCATCAAGCTGATTTCCAGGCAAAGCGGCAAAAAGAAAATCTTTTTGCACTTTCCGGCTGTCCAGTGCAATTCCCCTTATTTCATGATTGGGGAAATAATCGGGAATATTGATATAGTATCGTAATGTATCAAGTGAAATCATGGTAAAATGAAACTGATTATTCTGAAGGGGAAGAAGATGATATATTTTTGTGTCTAGATTTTGTTTTTAATGCGGATTTTGTTTGTCGATTAAGGCGAGGATCGCCCGGATCATTTCCTGGACCGAGAGCTTTTACTCCTTTAGGAACTGCAGGACGTAGAGGAATGGATAACTCATTATCTATCCTTCCGGCGTTCTTTATATCTGGAAATAATCCAAGCATGGGTCCAATACGTGCAATGATTTTGGATACAGTTGGTGCCGCATTCCATCCGGCTGTTGTCCAGCCATGGGTAAATTTGGTTGGCTTTGGACTATCCAGCATGACATAGACAGCATATCGGGGATTGTTCATTGGAAAAACAGCAGTGAAGGCTGATACATTGACATGTTTTAAATAACCCCCACCTTTTCCCACTTTTTCACTGGTACCAGTTTTCCCTCCTACAAAATAACCTGGAACCTCTGCGTTTTTGCCCGTTCCCTGTGTAACATCTAAACGAAGTATTTTCCTTAGAATAAGGGAATTTTTATCGGAAATAACTTTTTCTCCATCAGGTATGTCAGTTCTAGATGAGGTTGGATCAATAATTACCGGAGGCATTGTCTCATCCTGTCTTGATAATAGAGTGGGCCTGATCAGGTAACCGTCATTCACTGTTGCCGCGGTTCCTCGAACAATGGCTAAAGGGGATTGTGCGATACCGTGACCAAAGGCGACAGTCATGATGGTGGATATTCCCCAATTTCTGGCAGAAGGCACCAAAGGACGACCTGCTTCGGGTAGTTCAATTGGAACGCGTGCTAAAAAACCCATTCTTTGTAACCAGGCACGCTGTTTTTCTCCCCCAACATCAAGGGCGATGTGTGCAGATGCAGGGTTTGAGGAATAGGCCAATACTTCAGGTAGGGAAAGATAGGGAGCAAAATGATCTGTTTTCAAGTCGTGAATGGTAAAGCGACCCACCCTGACTGGTGCTGTTGCAAAACGGTCCCAAATATGTATCCCGCCAACCTCCAAAGCCATAGCTGCGTTTTGAAGCTTAAAGGTTGATCCAGGTTCGTACATCCCGTTTGTGGCGCGATTGAATCTTTGATTTGGGGGGGCTTTATTGAAAAAATTTGCATCATAATCGGGTAAACTCACCATTGCCAGAATTTCCCCGGTATGAACATCCATGATAATACCGCATGCAGCTTCTGCCTGAAAAGTTTGCATCGCTGCCTCCACTTCTTCCTGTACCGCGGTTTGAACATGAGTATCAATGGATAATTTTAAAGAGGAATGATCATTCATCAAGCGCTGGTCAAGATACTTTTCAATACCTGCAATACCGTGATCGTCAATATCCACGCTGCCGAGAATATGGGCTGCCAATCGTCCTAGTGGATAATGTCTGCGTTCGCCACTTTCAAAATAAATTCCTGGAATGCCAAGGTTATTGATATCAATCTCCTGTTTTGGAGAGATATCGCGAGCTATATAAACAAACTGTTTTTTAGACGAGAGTCTTTGAGTGGTTTTTTCAATATTTAGATTGGGAAGAATGGATTTCAGTTTTTGAGCAACATCGTCAGGGTCAATAATTTCGACAGGATTTGCATATAACTGTGCCACGGGGAGAGAAATGGCCAAAATCTGTCCATTTCTGTCAATAATAGAGGCTCTGTGGATTTGAGGTAACGAAAAATCTCCAGCAATGGTTCCTTTTGGATCGCTAATTGGAATTGGGGGAACCTGGGGAGCGATTTGCTGTTTTTGAGGGGGCAAAGGTGCTATGATGGTTGCAAAAATTAATTTTAGCATAACCGCGCCATAAATGACGCAGAAGCCGCATGCTGTGATAAATAAGCGAAGTCTGGTTTTATCTATTTGATAGGTATTAATTTTTTTTTTTTGATTTTTTTTTCTTTTTTCAAAAGATTGTCTATAAGGTTGACCCTTTTGTGAACCTTTTCCATAATTTATCATTTATTTTAACTTTATAGAATTCATTGAGAAAAAGGAACAGGTGCGGGTAGGGAATCATCAGCGTCGTCCCCAAAGGCTGATTCAGAATGATAATGCTGTTTTTGTTTGCTGTTTTGGGCGATTTTTACCGGCGCCGCATGTTTTGGTTTTGCATTGGTCGATACGACGGTGTGTATTTCCTTTTTACCAATGGTGTCATTGTTATTCTTTTCTTTTACAATTGACATCGGCTCGGAACTGTCAGCAATTGAAAATGCAGGTCGAACTGCAGGTTTATGGGCGGATTTTTTGATTAAGGCTGTTGTTTTGATATTTTTTTTATCAATTCGTGGGATATCAGGGAAATCATTTGTTGCTAGATTTTCGTCATCATCCCTAACATTTTGAACAGGTTTGCTTCTGATAGGAGATTTTTTAATGTTTTTGTTTGAAATATCATCAGAGGAATCAATTGTATTATTCGTTTTTTTAGCAGTGTAGATTTCGGGTTTTCTGGAAGGGGAATTGAAGGATGAAGATTGGTTTTCTTCATCCGAAGTGCTCGGTTTTGTTGGGGAGTCATGATGTTGTCTGGTCGTATTACTTGAAACAATAGCAGGTTCGGGCTTGTCATCAGGGTTGTTCAAGGTTTGTCCATGATTATTAGCGACCGCAAGGAGCAGCTGTTTGCGTGTTTTATCCTCGATCTGTTCCTTTTGAATGGGAGGAAGCACATTGAGCAAGGATGACATTTGTACAAATTGAGTGGGAGCCAAAGGGTGCAATTTTGGCAGAAAGTTGTTGGCCAGAGTTTTTAAACGGTCAGGCTGATTAAGTAAAGTCCATTCTGTCCGTAACATTGCCGTCCGGGCTTTTAGCCGTTCCGTATCATGCACAATCTTGGCGATTTGATGATCCAGTACGGTGGTTTTATGTTTTTGAGTGTACAGGATCATTCCAGATAGGCCGGCAAGTACTGAGCAAAATAACGTTAATGGACGGATTATCATCAGGATATACTCCTTGTTTTCTGCCCTGCAAGACGTTTAATGGCTCGTAATTTCGCACTTCGTGAACGGGGATTTAAAAGGGCTTCATATTTTGAAGGACGAAGAGGCTTATGGGTTAGGGCTTCAAACTTAATCAGTTCGGATTTTTGATGTAGGGATTGAGGATGATGTCTTGAAGGACTTGCAATATTGCCAGTTGCCTGATTCATGATTTCTTTGACAATACGGTCTTCCAGGGAATGAAATGAGACAACAATCAGTTTTCCATCTGGTTTAAGAAGGGAAAGTGCACTTGTTAAGACTTGCCTGATTTGTGTCAATTCATCATTGACGGCAATTCTTAGCGCCTGAAAAGATCGAGTTGCGGGATTAATCTCATTTTTTTTGGACGGAACAATCCTTTTAATCAGGTTTGCCAGTTGTTGTGTTGTTTCAAAAGGTTTTTCAAGTCTATCCTGAATGATGGCTCGAGCGATACGACGTGAGAAACGTTCCTCACCATAATACCATAGAATATCTGCCAATTCGGTTTCGGACAACTGGTTAACGAGATCAGCCGCAGTTTTTCCAGATTTACTCATTCTCATATCCAGCGGTCCATCAAACCGGAATGAAAAACCTCTTTCTGCCTCGTCCAACTGAAAAGAGGAAACTCCCAGATCAAGAACAATACCATCCAGAGATTGGATGTTATTTTCATGAGCAAGCGTTTCAAGTTGAGCAAAATCCCCCTGTAAAAGACGAAGCGTGGGATAGTCGTCAACAATTTTTTGTCCTCGCCTGATGGCATCGGGATCACGATCAATTCCCCATACATTGCAATTGGCTGCGGAAAGAATGGCCTTGCTGTACCCACCTCCACCAAAGGTTGCGTCAATATAAACCGCTTCGGATTTTGGTTGTAAAAGGTCAATTACTTCGTTAAGCATGACGGGGAAATGACCATTGATATCAATTGCTGAATAATTGTCGGCCATGATTATTGGTCCGCTTGCTCAGTTTTAGCCTTGGCGGCGTGTGGCAGAATGACCATTTTTGTTCGTTTAAGCACGGATTCATAATGTTTTTGTGCGGCTACAGGTTCCCAAATTTGGAAAATTGTCCCAAGTCCCATAAAAGTGACCTTATTGGTCAGGTTGGCATGTTGTTTTAGAATGTCAGGAAGGATAATCCTTCCCTCACGATCAACTTCAATAGGCCAGGCCTGGGCGTAAATAAGGGTTGCGAGGTCATTATGTTCTGTTGAAAGAATGTTGACATCATCCAATACGGCGGTCAGTTTGTTGAAAATGGCAAATGGCCATCCTTCGATACAGGGTAAAGTATGAGAGGGGCGAAGAATAAAGGAAAGTTCTTCCTTGGTGGTTTTTTCTTTGCGTAAATTTAAGCGGAAATTTGCTGGAATAGATACTCTTCCTTTGGCATCCAGTCGATTTTGATGTGATCCAAGGAACAAATTCATTACAGGCTATCCCAGATTTAATTTGAATTGATATTGATCTTTGCTTTTATTTTACATTATAGCCTTTGGGATATCATGGGTAAATATGGGAGGTCAAATAATTACGCTGGAAATCACTTTTATTTCATAAAATTTCATGAAATCATGATTGAGATGTATATGAATTATCGTTAAAATGCCGTAAAAATTATAGTTTTGCATCTTGATGGAAATTTATGGATAAAATTAAAATCAGATAGCGTGTAAGCCGGGTTCTGTTTTTATGAAACATAAATGATGATCATTCATCTTGAATACGATTCGCACCGTATTTCATGCAACCAACCCAGGTAACAGGGCGGAAAAACCCTGATTTAACTGTAAATCTGTTACCTCTATTAGGTTTTGCTCCCGGTGGGGTTTACCATGCCATTCCTGTTGCCAGTCATGCGGTGTGCTTTTACCACGCCTTTTCACCCTTACTTGCATTTATAAATAAATTGGCAAGCGGTTTGTTTTCTGCGGCACTTTCCCTAAGGTCACCCTCGCCAGTCGTTAACTGGCACCGTTTTTCCGTGGAGCCCGGACTTTCCTCTATTTACGATGCAGATCATGTAAATAGCGATCATCTGGCTATCTGATGGTGTTAAGATGTCGCTATTTCGTGCAAAAAGCAAGATGATTTTATAAAATATCCAACAGGTGAATGATTTTAAAGCTGCATTATGGATGTGAAACTAAAATTTTCCCCTTCTGGGTTTTCACCAATACGAAGAATTCCGGGTTTTAAAATTTTATAGGGGGGAACGGGAAGGTTATAAGGTGCTGGAACATTGTTATATACTCTTCCCGCCAAATCAAATTTAGATCCATGACACGCACAATTGTAATATCCGCCAAGTGAATTTCCCAAATTAAGGCTTGGAATACATCCGAGATGCGTGCATACACCAATCAAAACCGCAATTTCTGGCTGAATTGATCGGTGCCAGTTTCTCGTATAGGGAGGTTGTTGCAACTCTTTACTGCTTGGATCACGTAAACGGATCAAAAGTTCTTTGTCTTGTAAAAGTGCAAGTGTTTTGGCTGGACGATGAAGAATAAATACAGCATGTCCCTGCCACATAACGGTAATTTGCTGACCCTCTTTAAGCGAGGAGATATCAACATCCGTGTAATTATGAGTGATGGTGGTATTTTGAGTGTTTAAACTGTTTATAAAAGGCCATGTGCAAACCACACCTCCTACCGTTACTGAACTTGCGGTAAGCAGGGTTAGGAAACTACGACGTGGTACAGTAGGGGGAGAGGAAGATTGATTCATTATGAAAGTTGATATAATGATTATTTAATGAAGCGGGTAAAAATGATTGGGTGTATTTTTATCAATTTGTATACTACCATTTTGCCTATTAACACGAAAGGTAAAAATTGTCGGGAAATTCTTTTTTGTATTCAGACATTCCTGATTGTGTTTTTCATGAATTTCAATATTTAAAATTGTTGATCCATCATCATTGTTGATCACGGGAATTAAGCATCTAAGAGGGATTTCTGTTAGATTTTTATCTGTGATGGTCTGTTTTAGATATTTTATTACAGATTGATTATTAGACCAGTCGATTTTCTGTCTTACAAACTGATCGGTCAATTGATCCAACCAACCCATTTCTTGGCAAAAAATAATACCGCCAGATAAGAGTAGCGCAACAATCACGCGTTGTATTATTCTTTTCTTTAAAGAGTTTCTTGATGGAGAAAATGCAGGTCTATCGGATTTTGTCATCAGTTTTTCAGATTGATCAAATAATGGGATTATATAATTAAGTTAAAAAATGAAACTGGATAATCAATATTGAGACTTTATTTAATTCAAAATGAAGTCGTTGCAAAGATCATTAAAATAGAATGGAAAAGATAAAAACAAAAACCATGAATTCATTCTATAAATAATTTTTAGGTAGTTATTAATAAGTAAAAATTCATTAACATCTATCCATCTTATGGATTAAGTTTTTTATCTTTAAATGCAGTTTTTTAATCACCATGACTTAAATTGATAAAATCATGGTGATCAACAATCACTATTCTGTCATATTTTCGTGCCAAACATGATTTGCCCGATCTAATAGGTCAAGAGCTTCTTGTGGTCCCCAGCTACCAGCCTTATAATATGTTAATGGGGTTAGATTTTTTGCCCAACCATCAAGAATGGGTTCTATCCAGCGCCATGAAGCTTCGACTTCATCACGACGGATGAAAAGAATGGGATCCCCTTTGACGACATCCATCAAAAGCCCTTCATAGGAATCGGGGTAGCGGATATGAAAGGCTGTAGGAAATTCGATATTGATTGAGGTGCTGCGTAAATTCGTATAGGTTTTTTGTGGATCCTTGATTTGCAGGGATAATGAAACACCCTCGTCTGGTTGAATACGAATCACAAGGCGGTTCGCTTTTGGTGGCGTGGCAAAAAGATTCCAGGCGGAGGGTTTGAACTGAATAATGATTTCACTGACCTTTTTTGCAAGCCTCTTTCCTGTTCTCAGGTAAAATGGTACACCTCCCCAACGGGCGGTATTGATTTCGGCTTTTAAAGTAATGAAAGTTTCTGTATTGCTTTGATCCTTACCAAGATCCTCAAGATATCCGGGTATTTTTTCATTTTTGTAAATGCATGATGTATATTGGCCGCGAACGGTATTATCCTTGATATCCTGTTCCGTCATGGGTTTTAAAGAACGAAGGACTTTTAACTTTTCATTTCTCAGGTCATCGGCATTTAATGAAATGGGAGGATCCATGGCCACCATACATAAAACCTGTAAAAGATGGTTCTGAACCATATCCCTTAATGCGCCAGCTCCATCATAATATCCACCCCGTTTACCTACCCCTACGGTTTCAGCAGCGGTGATCTGGACGTAGTCAATGGCATCCGAATTCCAAAGCCGTTCAAAAACTGGATTGGCGAAACGAAGGGCAATAACATTCTGAACAGTTTCCTTGCCAAGATAATGATCAATACGGTAGATATTATTTTCAGGGAAATGCTTGCCAACACGCTGGTTGATCTCTTCGGCAGTTTTTAACGAGGTTCCAATGGGTTTTTCAAGGATTATACGGGTTGTCGGAGTGATCAGTTTTTTCAATGCAAGATTGTCACAAATATCACCATACAATCTTGGTGCAGTCGCGAAATAAAAAATGCGAATATCATTAGCCTTGTTATGTTCGAATTTCGCTTGCAGTTCTGGCCAGTTGCTATCAGCTTCTGCACCATTTAAGCTGACGTAGGAAATAAGATTTAAAAAATTTCTAATATTTTCTGGATCTTGATAGGATTCTTGAACAAATTCAACCAATCCGTCATGAATGCGTTTTTTAAAATCATCGTCTGTCAAAGGTGATCTTGCTGTACCGATAATACGAGTTTGGGGTGGAATTTGTTTGTCCAGATAACGATAATACAATGCGGGTAATAATTTCCTTGCAGTTAGGTCGCCTGTTGCCCCAAAAATGATAATATCAAAAGGCGCATAGGCTTGTGTCTGTTCCATAAATTTGGTCTCTCTATATTCTATAAAGTTTAATTTTTGAATATTATTTTGAATCGTATATATTTTATGAATCTACTCTGTAATATTTTTTTGATAGTAACATGCTTTTCAAAACAGGAAAAAATATTCTTTAAATTTTCAAAGGATTAAAATTTTCATATTCTGAGGCTATTGGCGATTGACCTGGCATGCAGGGTTACGTAATGAATAGAAACAGCTTTAAATATATTTTAAAAAAATCAAAATAGGAAAAGTGGATGAATGAATTTGATAATAAACCCGAAGTCGGAGGGATCGCCGTTGATCGTCTTCGGACAATTGTTGAACGTATCGAGCGTTTGGAAGAGGAGCGAAAAGGGTTGGCAAATGATATCAAAGATATTTATGCTGAGGCAAAATCGGCGGGATTTGATGTCCCCGTAATCAGAAGGATAATTCGGGCACGTAAACAGGAGCCTGCTGAAGTGGAAGAACAGGAAACCCTTTTTGATATTTATCGTCGTGCATTGGGTATGTAGTAGAATATAGATTTAATAAAATTGTTGAATATATAATCAAATTATTGAAATAATATCATGAATTTAACTTTTCCAGAGTGGATCCCTTCTTGGGCGCAGTTTGTTATCCTAATATTGACTGTTACTTTTGGAATTTGTTTTTTGTTTATGCCTTTTGCTGTTTTTGGGCTAAAAGGACGTTTAAATTATTTAAGTCAACAAATGGAGGATATTCAGGCCCAATTACGTATCTTGTTAAAGCGCACGGCTGATTTGCGGCCTCGTTCGGAAACTAAAATACAAGTGGTTGCCAATCATCGAGATGATACAGAAAAAGCAGGTAAAATAGAAAATTCAGAAAAAAAATTGTATGAGCCTGAAAATTATGTTTATCCCTTACCTGCCTTGAAAAAGCGTTTTGCAGCTTCTGATATTTCAAATCAGAATTCATGTGATGTATCGCGGTCATCCCTGAATAAATCCGGTGAGAATATTGGTAAGGTAGAGGTTAAGAAACCGGAAAATAACTTTGATAAGCAGGCTCAGAAAATTTATGTAGAAAATGGGGAGGGGGGATTATATGACCCTCCCTCTTCTCATGATGAAAAAAAGGAGATTATTAATTTAAAAAAACGTAAAGAACCTATTTTACGCTGGCCGCCGCTGTAAGTGGGGGAATAATCACCATATCATCATGATGGATAACCTCATTGGGGCCGTCCCAGCCCAGTTGGGAATTAATTTTATCAGTTTGAAGACCTATAATTTGAGTTATTTCTGAAGAATCATAAGCAGAAATACCATTTCCGACAATTTTTCCATTCTTGTTGGCAATTTTAATGATATCTCCCCGTTGGAAATGGCCTTCAACTTTGATAATACCGGCAGGCAATAAAGATTTTCCGTTTTTCAATGCTTTTTCCGCACCATTATCAATAAAAATAGTGCCTTTGGTCGAGATGCTTCCAGCAATCCAGCGTTTACGGGCAGGATAAGGTTTGCGATTGGGAAGAAACCATGAACATCTTGCTCCTTCTTGAAGAGCCTTGAGAGGATGAAGCAGTTTTCCATAAGCGATTGCCATGGCACATCCTGCAGTTGTGGCTATTTTTGCAGCTGCCAGTTTTGTTGCCATGCCACCTGATGAATATCCAGTTGGCGCCTTGCCTCCCATGGCGTAAATTTGTGGAGTAAGTTCAGGAATTGAGGCAAGATGCTTGGCTGATGGATTGGTTTTGGGATCTGCGGTATATAACCCGTCAATATCCGAGAAAAGGATAAGCCGGTCAGCTTTGACCATTTCTGCAACTCTTGCTGCCAACCGGTCATTATCTCCAAAACGAATTTCGGAAGTGGCAACGGTATCATTTTCGTTAATGATGGGAATGCAGTTTAATTTCAAAAGTGTTTCAATGGCTGAACGGGCATTGCTATATTGTAACCGCGTTTCCGTATCATCCAGAGTCAATAAAATTTGTGCAGTTGTGATTTTATGGGCAGCGAAAGCCTCATGCCAGGTCTGAGCCAGTTTGATTTGACCTATTGCGGCGGCAGCCTGTTTTTCATCGAGGCGAAGCTTATATCGATTTAATTTTAACTTGTAACGTGCCAAAGCGATCGCACCTGAAGATACAATTAAAATCTGGCAATTTTGCTGACGTAAATGGATTATATCTTCTATCAGGCTTTCTAGCCATGATTGACGAACGCAAGCATTTTTTCCGTCAATTAATAAGGCGCTGCCAATTTTTATAACAATTCTGCGGGCTTGGTTAAGATGTAGATTTTTCATTATATAGGACTGAAATGTTTTGATTTTAAAATTATATCCTGTTTATATTTTGTTATGTAGTTCTGTAAATAAAATAAAATTTCTTTCACCCCATTATGGGTAGCCCCTGAAAGAAGGAAAACCTTATGTCCACTTGCTTGTTCCAGCTCTTTTTGTTTTTGCAGAATTTCTTCAGGGGTAAGCAGATCAGTTTTATTAAGTCCAATCACTTCCCGTTTATTGGCAAGTTCCGTTTGATAGGATTCCAATTCATTGCGAATAATTTTCCAGTTGTTGACAACATCATCAGCTGTTGCATCGATAAGGTGCAATAGCATACTGCATCGTTCAACATGCCCTAGGAAACGATCACCTAATCCATTGCCTTCATGGGCTCCCTCAATGAGACCCGGTATATCTGTTAGGACAAATTCCTCAGTTGGTGACAATCTTACCATTCCCAGTTGTGGATGCAGGGTTGTAAACGGATAATCGGCAATTTTTGGCCGGGCAGCAGATGCAACAGAAAGAAAGGTTGATTTTCCTGCGTTGGGTAAGCCGACTAATCCTACATCGGCAATAAGCTTTAATCGCAACCAGACCCAACGTTCTTCTCCAGGCCAACCTTTATCAGCATGACGGGGTGCCCGGTTTGTGCTGGATTTGAAACGTGTATTGCCAAATCCTCCATCTCCTCCCCGACAAAGAACTATCTTTTTCCCTTTTTTATTTAGGTCTGCAAGCAAGGTTTCCTTATCTTCGGCAAATATTTGTGTGCCTATGGGAACTTTAATACAGATATTTTCTGCATTTGCACCAGTTTTATTGGCACCGGATCCATTTTGACCCTTTTTGGCACGGAAATGTTGGGTATAGCGAAAATCAATCAAAGTATTTAAATTGTCAACTGCCTCAAAAATGATATCGCCACCACGTCCGCCATCGCCTCCGTCCGGACCACCAAATTCAATATATTTCTCTCTTCTAAAGGCGACCGCACCATCGCCTCCATTTCCTGATTTAACATAGATCTTAGCTTGATCCAGAAATTTCATGTTTTAAAACCTTTAAAATAAAAGGGCCGATTCTTATTGAATCGACCCTTCGTATAATAGTCAATACTTAAAATTGTTTAAGTATATTTTGATCTATTCTGCAGCGTTGCTGATTGCATCCACAGAAACATGTACGTTACCTTTTGAACGGCTTTCAAATCGTACATTTCCATCAATAAGGGCAAAAATGGTATGATCACGACCTAAACCGACATTTTGACCTGGTTTGATTTTTGTACCGCGTTGTCTAACGATAATGTTTCCAGCAACAACATGCTGTCCACCAAATTTCTTAACGCCAAGACGACGTCCAATGGTATCGCGTCCGTTTCTGGATGAACCTCCGGCTTTTTTATGGGCCATTTTTTTCTCCTATTCTAAAAATATCAATATGGTCTGTTTAGGCTAGAACTAAACAGCGTTGATTTCAGTGATTCGTAAAACTGTTACAGGTTGACGGTGTCCGTTTTTACGACGGCTGTTTTGACGGCGACGTTTTTTGAAAATAATGACTTTTTTAAGACGATCTTGCGCAACAACTGTTGCCTTAACGCTGGCACCTTCAACAACAGGTGTTCCGATTGTGCAGTTTCCTTCATTACCGACACTTAAAACTTCGGTGAATGTGACTGTATTACCTGCCTCGGTATCCAGTTTTTCAACTTTTAGAACCATATTAGGTGTAACGCGATATTGTTTTCCACCTGTGCGGATGATTGCGAACATAATAAACCCTTTAATTTTTCAAACTCTTGTTAGAAAACCTAACTTAGTTTCTTTTTATCAATATCCCACAAAACAGGAATATATTTATTGTGAAGTCTTGTTTATATTGATTTTTAAAGTAAAAAGTCAATAAGCTATTTAAATAAATACAAATTGTTTAATAAATTTCTTTTCATAATTTCGTTAAGTTTGAATATTTTGTCTGGTTTTCTTTGAAGGAATAGATTATATATTCGTTGGTTTTATAAAAAATCATGGTTGTTTCTGTTTGTGGAGAGATGCCAGAGCGGTCGAATGGGGCGGTCTCGAAAACCGTTGTGCAATTCTGTTGTACCGTGGGTTCGAATCCCACTTTCTCCGCCATGTTTGAATAAATAAATGAATATCAAAAATGATATTTTCCTGTTATCGTGGTTAAATATTTATAATTCGTAATATTATAGATTTTATTATTATGGTTGAACTCCATTATTGATCCCTATATAGGGACCAGTAGAATTGTGAGGTGTATTATTTTTACAATTTGTTGTGCATAACAATATTGTTATCAAAGATAAAATTAAAATTCTTTTAATTCCGAAGTTACTCATTGTTTTTGCAAATAGTGTTATTCAATATATTGTACAGCAATATCATAATTATTGATCATAAGTAAGTTACTATTAACATTTGTGCATATTTTATTAATTATCTTCTTTAATTTTCAAAAAATAATGCTAAGTATTATTCGATATTAAATTATTTTAACATGAAGTATTTGATATACTTTATTTATTTTAGAATTTAAAAAATTATTGGTGAATAAAATGGAATTAGAAGACAAGAAAATATCATTATTACAATTGACATCCAAGATTGTGTCATCACACATATCCAATAATTCAGTGGAGGCCGAACAATTGCCTGAACTTATTCGTCAGGTATATCAAACGCTTTCCTCAATAGAAAAAAATGGTCATGAGGCAGAAAAATTACAGCCTGTTGTTCCTGTAAAACGGTCTGTATTTCCGGATTACATCATTTGTCTCGAAGATGGTAAAAAATTGAAAATGTTGAAACGGCATATTCAGAGTGCCTATGGTTTAACCCCTGAACAATACCGTGAACGTTGGAATTTGCCTCCTGATTATCCAATGGTTGCCCCCAACTATGCTGAACGTCGTTCCAGTCTGGCTCGAGAAATCGGTCTTGGTCGTAAAAATACCATCAGTGATATTCGCAGTGTAAGGAGAGGGAGAAGAGAGGCCTCTTAAGACAAAATAGAACCCTATTTAAGTGATTTTTATATAATGTTTTGACTGTTTGCTTCGTGATCGTTATAAATTTTAGATTGATAGATTTGATGCTTTTATTAAAAAGTGGAGAATGAATTTACGTGGATAGTGATTTATTAATGGAACGGCAAAAGATGAAACGCAAATTGGTTTTATGGCGTTTATTTGCTGTTTGTCTGTTTGTTTTATCGATAATGGCAGGTTCTGCCAAATTAATAACGAAGAGGCTTGGTAATCATGACGCGCATTTGGTGAAATTGAAAATTGAGGGTGTTATTGGAAATGATGTTTCCAAACAGGTAACCCTGATCAATACTGCTTTAAAGGATAAATCTGTCAAGGGAATGATCCTTTATGTAAACAGTCCTGGTGGGGCGGTTACCGGCGGGGAACAGTTACATGATGCGCTGCTAAAATTCTCAAAAACCAAACCTGTTGTTGTTTCAATGGGAGGTGTGGCAGCTTCAGCAGGCTATATGATTTCAGTACCTGCAAAACGTATTTTTGCATTTAATTCTACTTTAACCGGATCAATTGGCGTCATTATGGAATCTCCTGATTTTTCTGGGCTGTTAGAGAAGGTCGGTATTTCATTTGATCAGCTTGTTTCAGGTCCTTTAAAGGGGCAGCCGTCAATGGTCAAGCCCTTGTCTCCAGCCGGTCAAAAAATGCTGCAGGGATTGATTGGCAATTTTTATGATCAGTTTACGAATATGGTTGCTGAAGGGCGACATATGGATATCGCCCGTGTCAAGGAATTGGGGGATGGACGACCTTATAGTGGTCAGCAAGCCGTTAGACTGGGACTGGTCGATCAGATCGGTAATGAAGAGGATGCGAAACAATGGATGATCAAAACATATCATCTTCCAACAGACATTGAAGTTGTTACATTAAAAAAAGATAAAAGTGATGACTGGTTTGGGCTTGGCAGCAAATCAATCATGAATTTTTCGTTAAAAACAATTGCCAATCAAATTTTTTATAAGAAAAATGAAAATTTTGGTGGTATTTTAGCGATTTGGCACCCATAAAAGAATCATTATAAGCTATAATAACATTTGAGTGAGTTAATGACTAAATCTGAATTAATATTAGAAATTGCATCCGAACATCCTAATTTAATGTTGAAATATATTGAGGAAATTGTTTCGACAGTTTTTGATGAAATAGAGACAACGCTGGCGAGGGGTAATCGGGTTGAGCTTCGTGGTTTTGGTGCCTTTTTTGTAAAAAATCGTAAAGCCCGTACGGGAAGAAATCCTCGGACAGGGGAAACTGTAACTGTGGAGGAAAAATATGTTCCCTTTTTTAAAACGGGGAAGGAATTAAGGGAAAGGATAAATCAGCAATAATTTTTAAAACATTATAAAGGGAAACAGCAATGCAGGATACATCCATAATGAAAATTGTTCCTGTTATTTTGTCAGGTGGCACGGGTAGTCGGTTATGGCCCCTGTCTCGTGCCAGTTTCCCTAAACAGTTATGGCCCCTTATTACTGAAAAATCCATGTTTCAAGACACGGTTTTACGCGGTAAAGGGGATATTTTTTTAGAGCCAATCGTTATTTGCAATCAGGATCATCGTTTCTTGATTGCAGAGCAATTGAGAGAAATTGGCGTTGAAAATGCCCGTATTGTTTTGGAACCAGTTGGACGAAATTCAGCACCAGCCATAGCAACTGCAAGTTTGTTGGCGAATGAACTGGATGCTCAGACAATTTTATGGGTAATGGCGGCAGACGCATATATTCAAGATGTTCCAAAATTGGTAAAATTGGTAGAAGAGGCAGTCATTTTTGCACAAAACGGGAAAATTGTAACTTTCGGCATTCAACCTACACATTTAGAAACAGGATATGGATATATTGAGAAAGGTTCAGTTATTGATAAGATCAAGAATATTTATGCCGTAAAGGCTTTTACTGAAAAACCTGATATTCGACAGGCTCAGCTAATGGTTGAGTCGGGAGGATATTTATGGAATTCGGGCATGTTCATGTTTTCTGCACAAACGATGTTGCAGGAAATGAAACATTATACCCCAACATTACTATCCTTGGTTAAAAAGGCTGTTGACAATAGACAGTCAGATTTATATTTCGAGCGTATATTATATGATGATTTCATAAAGGTCCCTGATCTTTCAATTGATTATGCCATTGCCGAAAAAACAAAAGCCATGGTCGTAGTATCTGCCGATCTTGTCTGGTCAGACATCGGAAGCTGGAATGGATTATGGAATGTAAGCCAGAAGGATCGGTCAGGGAATGTGGTTATAGGAAATGTATTCTTAGAAAACACGCATAATAGCTATATTCGTTCTGAAGAAATGGTGGCGGCTGTTAATGATATAGATAATGTTGTTGTGATTGTGACAAAAGATGCCGTTTTGGTTTCTGATCGAAACAAATCGCAAAATGTTAAGAAAATTGTTCAAAAATTGAATGCTGTAAAACAACAGGAGGCTGTTCGGCATAACCAATGTTATCGACCCTGGGGGCATTATGAAACGTTGGCACATGGAGAACGGTTTCTTGTCAAACAGCTTATTGTAAAAACTGGAGCGCAGCTTTCTCTGCAAAAACATCATCATCGTTCAGAACATTGGGTTATTGTTTCCGGTATTGCTGAGGTAACCCGTGGAGATGAAGTTATATTTCTGCATGAAAACGAAAGTGTTTACATTCCTCTGGGAATGGTGCACCGATTGAAAAATGCGGGTGACATACCTCTAATTGTCATTGAAGTACAATCTGGTTCTTATCTTGATGAAAGTGATATTGTAAGACTGGATGATCAGTATCATCGTATTGTATGAATACACTACGACTATTCAGAAAATCCAGATATTTGAACCCTATTTTTCGATATTCATCCTTCCGAGGCGGAAAGGAAACGTTCAGCTTCAAGTGCAGCCATGCATCCTGAACCCGCTGCGGTGATCGCTTGACGGTAGATTTTGTCTTGAACATCTCCAGCGGCAAATATGCCAGGAACAGATGTTTTTGTCGTTCCCGGTGTTGTTTGTATATAGCCCTCCTCATCAAGATCAATTTGATTTTTGAAAAGTTCTGTATTTGGTGTGTGACCGATTGCTATAAAAACACCATCAACAGGTAATTGGCTTATTTCTTTTGTAAGTGTATTTTTTAATTTAAGTCCTGTAACAGAAGGAGGATTACTTTCCGCCAAAATATCCTCTACAACGCTATTCCAGATAATCGTAACTTTTGGATTTTTCATGAGGCGTGTTTGTTGGATTTTTTCCGCCCGTAAACTGTTGCGACGATGAATGAGGAAAACATGAGCTGCATGATGGGTTAAATAAAGTGCTTCTTCAACAGCGGTATTTCCTCCACCTATTACCGCAACTTGTTTACCACGATAAAAAAATCCATCACAGGTTGCACAGGCGGAAACACCAAATCCTTGCAGTTTTTCTTCAGCCTCAAGACCTAGCCAACGGGCTTGGGCACCTGTAGCAATGATGACGGTTTTTGCTTTGTAGGTATTTCCCATATCTGTTTGCAATATGAAATAATTATTTTCTTTTTGTTTCTGTTGAAGGGAGCACCTTGTTACGCTGTCATTGATAATCTTGGCGCCAACATTTATGGCTTGTTGAGCCATCTGTTCCATCAACCAGGGGCCTTGTATGGGATCAGCAAAACCAGGGAAATTCTCGATTTCATTGGTAATGGTCAACTGACCACCGGGCTGTAATCCAGTTAGGAGAGTTGGACTTAGATTTGCTCTGGCTCCATAGATTGCCGCTGTGTATCCTGCCGGGCCTGCCCCGATAATTAATAAATCCGTAAGAAATGTCTCACCCATATTATTCGTCCTATTATTACAAAGATTTTTTATATATAAGTCATCTATAGTATAATAAGAAACTATTGTTTAAAGAATAAATTGTTAAATTATACAAAGTGAAAGTTTTGGTAGGATAATCGATTTATGAATCAGGCAGCGGATCTTGATAAAATTGACTGGCTCATTTTAGATGAGCTTCAAAAAGATGGGCGAATAACAAATATTGAATTGGCACAAAGAGTTGGCATTTCTGCTCCTCCTTGTTTAAGGCGGGTAAGACGTCTGGAAACGATGGGGGTTATTCAAAGTTATCATGCGGATATCGATATGAAATCTGTAGGATGGTGCCTATCAGTATTTGTGCTGGTTGGTCTTGATAGCCAGAAAGAGGCCATATTAAAAGAATTTGAAAAGGAAATGGCGGATATTCCCGAGGTAAGGGAATGTCATATGGTGCGTGGTGGCGTTGATTTCTTAATTCGTTTTATTGCGCGAAATACCGAAGATGAAAATAGAATAACGCATGAATTGATAACGCATCCTCACATTGCCAGGGTTCAGACATTACAAGTTATTCGTACCAGCTTTAATCGACATGGCGTTCCATTGGAATACGATCATCCAGATATATCTAAATAAATACTGGATGATCAAATGTAAACTTTTATTGAAAAATGAAATATTTATCCGCTTCAGAAAAAGCGATAGGCGCGGAAGTTAGTATTATTGTTCCGTGTTATAATGAAAAAAATAATGTCCTTCCTCTTTTTAGAGCTTTAGAAACGGCTTTGGTAGGGTGGCGATGGGAGGCTATTTATGTCGATGATAATTCTCCGGATGGTACAATTGAAGAGATTAGAAAACTTGCCAGACAAGATATAAGGGCACGTGGAATACTTAGAGTTAACAAAAGAGGCTTGTCGTCTGCAGTGATTGATGGTGTCTTATCCTCTTCTGCTGATTATATAGCGGTAATTGATGGAGATATGCAGCATGATGAGACACGATTGCCAGATATGCTTGAGGCTGTAATTCATAGAAATTTTGATTTTGCAGTTGGCAGCCGTCATGTATCGGGTGGTAGTAATCAGGGATTGGCAAATTACTGGAGGAGATTTTTATCGGATCGTGGCATTGCATTATCACAAAAAATTTTACCTGTTCCATTAAAGGATCCAATGAGCGGTTTTTTTGTATTGAAAAGAAAGCTGTTTTTAAATCTTATGCCGACATTAACAGGAACCGGTTTTAAAATATTACTTGATTTGATATTATCCTGTCCTTCTACAATACGTGTTATCGAAATTCCCTTTCAGTTTCGAAAACGTTTTTCAGGACACAGTAAACTTGGTTTAAAAATAATGATGCAATTTATTGTAATGCTGCTTCAAAAAAAATTAAAAAGATATCCTAGATAATTCAAATTTAATGATGACAATCTGATAAATCCATTTTGCTGCTTTGAGGAATTTATCAAAAAAACTGACGAAAATTAAAATATTTATATACTGGGCCATCCAATCATTCTTGATAACGAATTATAATTTAAAATATGTAAAACAGATGATTTCATGAATTTTGGTTATTGATATGTGTTCTGTAAAAGCTGATTTTGAATGGGTAAAAAAGTTAACGGTAAAACCTTGTTTATTATGGTTTTGGTTTGGTTTATCTATCGTGACACTCATTCGTTTATGGGTTGCTGCCGCCAGCCCGCTTTCGCCAGATGAGGCATATTATTGGTTATGGTCAAATCATTTAGATTACAGTTTTTATGATCATCCACCAATGGTGGCGTTGTGGATAAAATTGGGATGCTGGATTGGTAATAAAACCGCTCTGGGTGTCCGTTTTCTTGCCCCTTTTGCCGGTTTGATAGGAAGTGTTTTTATATATTTTAGTGTTATGGATTTTTGTCATACCAGTCATGATAAAGAAAAAAATGCGATTACTGCGGTTGTGATATTAAATACAACCCTCGCTATTAGCGTCGGTAGTGTAACAATAACCCCCGATACTCCATTACTTTTTTTTATTTGTGTTTTTATATGGGGATGTGGACGTTTAATTGCCACTCAAAAATTGGGATGGTGGCTGGTTATTGGTATAGCTGCAGGATGCGCATTGCTCAGCAAGTATACTGCGTTGTTAATGATTGCGGGATTAGGAGTTTGGTGCATTCTGACAGTTTTGGGTCGATCTTCTTTAAAATCCTGGAAATTATGGGGAGGGCTGTTTTTAACGATACTTATTTTCCTACCCGTGATTATTTGGAATTCAAGACATCAATGGATCAGTTTTTTAAAACAGGGTGGAAGAACAGCGGATTGGCATCCCAGTCGTGCGGTTCAGTTTTTGTCTGAATTAATGATCGGCCAGATCGGATTGGCCACTCCCATCCTTTTTGTTTGTTTTTGTTGGGCCATGATTAAACTGACAAAAATTGTTTGGGAGAGTAAAGCGGAGAATGATTTTTTATTGTGGTTATGGGTTATTATTCCAGTTTGTGTATTTGTTCAGCATGCCTTTGGGGATCGTGTACAGGCCAACTGGATGGGAATATTATATCCAGTCCTGTCTGTCATAACGGCAATTTATTTTCATCGTTTTATCACGTCAGCCTGTATCCTCGGGAATATAATGGTTGGTTTGATTTACATTCAATCGGTTTTTGCATATTTTCCAATTCCGGCAAAATATGATCTCATGTTAAAACGATTGGGCGGGTGGGCTGAATTAGCTAAACTGGTTTCATGTCAAATTCCTGATTCAGTTCCAATCATTGTCGATGAATATGGCATAGCTGCAGAATTGGCATTTTATGAGGTGCATCATCCAATTGTTCTGGTTGATAGACGCTGGAAATATTTTGCTTTAGCTGATTACCATGGGAAAAATGGCTATTTAATTCGTACACAGCGTCGCAAAGATATGCCACCTTCTGTTTATTTTTTAAATTCAGAAAAACAGGGGATTGTCGTAAGAAAAATCAAACAGAGAATTGCGGAAACCTATAATATCTATAAAGTAGAGTTAAATTATTCAAATGCTAACCAGCATGAAATCGTTTATCTGCCCTAATGAAAATTTCAATTAGGAAGCGAGTTCTATCAATTCATCTGATAAAGGATTGGAAACGGTTTCTTCCACTTTTTTAATTAAATTCTTTATCCTGAATGGTTTTTCAATACGTGGAAATGGTAAATCATTAATACGCTGGTTGATTTGAAAATTTCCACTCATCAAAAGTACCCTGCATTTTTTTTGCAACATTTTAAGAATCAGCGGATATGGATCTCCGTCAGGTAAATAAACATCGACAATCATGAGGGTAAATGAAGTTTCTTTGATTAGTTCAGCAGCTTCAGCAAGAGAATGTGCCAGTTGAATTGTTGGAATTCGATTGGCAAAGCTTAACTTAATAAGATCGCATATCTCAGGCTGATCTTCTATAATAAGAAGAGACGTATTAGAAAGCATTTAGAAATCTATCAAAAAAATTACTTTTTTATCTTTATACCAAAAAAAAACGTATAAATAAAGTATAATTTAATATGTATAAAGGAATAGTTAAATAATATTAATAAAGCTCGTTTTAACTTTTTAATCAGGTTTTCAATCTAGGTATGAAATTGACCTCTAATTTAAGTGGCGCACCCGACAGGAATCGAACCCATAACCCCCAGATTCGTAGTCTGGTGCTCTATCCAGTTGAGCTACGGGTGCGTCTTGCCCTAGGCTTTTAACCGATCTTTTTCCCCTCTGCAAGTGTTTTTTTAACTTTTTGTGATTTTAATGCGCAATAGCGTTTGATAATCCGTAATGATGTGGACGATAAAAGGTAATTGTCGCCCGGCAGTCAGGAGTTCCATAGGTTCCAATTATATTTTTATTCTTGGCTTTCCCTTCAAAAATGAGATCGTAGGGTTTATGATCCATATCCGTACGGTGGAGAACAGCGACAAGATGCCTTGGATGTTCCTTTTTGTGATAGATACCTGTCAAGACCAATGCCCCATTATCAGGTGAAAACAATATTTTCTTTTTATCGATTCTCAGGGCGGCCATACGATCATGTGGGCAAATTCCCTGTTGTGTTTCCATTTTGCCTAACCATATTCCTGTGGGGTGGTCTTCGGCTAAATGACTGCAGGCAGCAGTCAACACTAATATAAAAATAGGGATAATCCGTATTTTGCGATGGACTAATTTCAGGCGATACTTGTTCACGGAATGCTCCAGAGCGAAAAAATATGAAAAGGAATTTATTTCTATATAAAGAAGAAAAAGTTTTTTTTCAGATAAATTGTTTAATTTACATTTTTTTTATCTATTTGTGATATGAAAACGTATTTTACTGAAAGAGGAAGTGATTGATAAAAATGACCCAGGTAAGCGAATTGGAACAATCTTTACATCAAGAAAAGATTCTTATTCTTGATTTTGGCAGTCAGGTAACCCAGTTGATTGCACGCAGAATAAGAGAAAGTGGCGTTTATTGCGAAATATGGCCTTATACGAGTGATGATGAAAAGATTCGTTCATTTGCACCAAAAGGGATTATTTTATCTGGCGGTCCTTCCAGTGTCACTCAAATGGATGCCCCAAGGATTCCGAATGAAGTTTTTACATTAAAGGTTCCCGTATTGGGAATTTGTTATGGTGAACAGGCAATGTGTCATCAATTGGGTGGACAGGTGGAATCCGGTGACCACCGTGAATTTGGCCGTGCGTATGTTGAAATTCTTGAGGATAGTGCCTTATGTCAGGGTGTATGGTCACAAGGGAACCGTGAACAAGTATGGATGAGTCATGGTGATCGAGTTACAAAAATCCCCCCCGGATTCAAGGTGGTAGGGGTTAGTGAGGGTGCACCCTATGCCATGATTGCTGATGAGGATCGTCACTATTATGGTGTTCAGTTTCATCCTGAAGTTGTTCATACACCTCACGGTGCCGCATTATTAAAGAATTTCACGCATAATATTGCCGGGTGTCAGGGTAATTGGACCATGGCCGGTTTTCGTAATTTGGAAATTGAACGTATTCGTCAAAAGGTTGGTGACAAAAAAGTCATCTGCGGTTTATCAGGTGGGGTTGATTCCGCAGTGGCAGCTGTATTGATTCATGAAGCTATTGGAGATCAGCTAACCTGTATTTTTGTTGATCACGGCATGCTGCGTCAAAATGAAGCGGATGAGGTTGTTAAAACATTCAAAGAGAAATTTAATATTCATTTGATTGCTAAAGACGCGTCTGACTTGTTTCTGAAAGAATTGGCTGGAGTAACCGATCCAGAGGTTAAACGTAAAACCATTGGCCGTTTGTTTATCGAGGTATTTGAACAGGAGGCGCAAAAACTGGGTGGGGCTGATTTTCTGGCTCAGGGTACCCTTTATCCGGATGTTATTGAAAGCGTCAGTGTCACGGGAAAATCAGCAACTATTAAGTCTCATCATAATGTGGGTGGATTGCCTGAACGGATGAATATGAAGCTTGTCGAACCTTTACGTGAACTTTTCAAGGATGAAGTCAGGGATTTGGGTCGGGAATTGGGTATTCCAGAAAATATTGTTGGTCGTCATCCCTTCCCAGGACCAGGCCTTGCCATACGAATTTTAGGGGACATTACGCGTGAACGGCTTGATTTGTTGCGTCGTGTTGATGCCGTGTATTTGGATGAAATTCGCAAGGCTGGGTTATATGACAAAATTTGGCAAGCGTTTGCTGTTTTGTTGCCTATTCGTACGGTTGGCGTTATGGGGGATGGCCGAACATATGATCAGGCTTGTGCATTGCGGGCTGTTACAAGTGTGGATGGCATGACTGCTGATGTTTATTCTTTTGATATGGAATTCCTTACCAGAGTGGCGGGGCGGATTGTTAATGAAGTCAAAGGCATTAATCGTGTAACTTATGATATTACATCAAAACCACCCGGAACCATTGAATGGGAATAAGATTGCAAGATAATCAATATCTTGAGAAAGTGTCACCCCAATTATTTCATAGGTTTGATTGGGGTGCTATCTATTGTTTAGGTTACGCATTGACAAGTTACAGACTTGTTTTTTTATATAAGGAATTTATGACAATATAATTGTATAGTCATTCTATTTTTTAAACCGGATAAATATACAGAGGTTTCTGGCTAATATATTTAAAAAAATTTAAAATTAAATATATTGTTAAATCAATAAAGTCTGACCTATACTATCTTGTTATCATTTCTGATCTTTTTCGATTGTAAAATTAAAGTTTTTGTTTTTATCAAAATCTTGCATGTCAAGCCTAATGTTATGTTGATTTTATATCATCATATAGGTATGTATGTTTTTTTAATATACTATATATAGAAATTTATCATTACATTTAAAATTTTATAATGGTATAGTAAGGATGTAAAATCCTTAAAGGTTTGTTGTTTTGCGAGGATATGGTTGTGACCCCAGTTGATCTGCTTGAAAAAAAGCCTGTTGCCAATGCTGGAAAAGGTAAAACAGATAATGGTTCTCTTTTTACAGATGCCTTGGCAGGAAAAATACAGTTGTATGGGCGTTATCAGGTTAAATTAGATCATTCTCGTGATGCTTTATTGACAGATTTTGGTAAAGCGACGCTTGATGACCGTTATCTTATTGAGGGTGAAAGCTACCAAGAGCTGTTTGCAAGGGTGGCTTCCTATTACGGGGATGATGCGGAACATGCCCAGCGTTTATATGACTATATGTCTCAGCATTGGTTTATGCCGGCCACTCCAGTACTGTCAAATGGTGGGACGGCCAGAGGGTTGCCTATTTCCTGTTTTTTGAATGAAGCGGAAGACAGCTTGAAGGGAATTGTTGAACTGTGGAATGAAAATGTCTGGCTTGCCTCTCGTGGCGGGGGAATTGGATCCTATTGGGGAAATTTGCGTTCTATTGGTGAAAATGTTAGTCGGAATGGCAAAACTTCAGGTGTCATTCCATTCATAAGGGTGATGGACAGCCTGACCCTGGCAATTAGTCAGGGATCTTTGAGACGGGGTTCAGCAGCTGTTTATTTGCCTATCTGGCATCCTGAAATTGAGGAATTTATTGAATTACGCAGACCAACGGGTGGAGATCCCAATCGTAAAGCCTTGAATCTACATCATGGTGTTCTAATTTCTGACGCTTTTATGCGTGCAGTTGAAAATAATGAGGAATGGGCGCTTGTCTCCCCAAAAGATCAGTCAGTCATTAGGAAAATTTCTGCCCGTTCTTTGTGGATCAGACTGCTGACGACACGAATTGAACAGGGTGAGCCTTATATTGTCTTTTCCGATACGGTGAATAATGCCCGTCCTGAACATCATAAACTGGCTGGACTGGAAGTAAAAACCTCTAATCTTTGTGCTGAAATTACGTTACCTACAGGAATAGATCATAAAGGAAAGGAACGGACGGCTGTTTGTTGTCTTTCCTCTTTAAATCTTGAATATTGGGATCAATGGTCAAGAAACCCACAATTTATCCAGGATGTCATGTTGTTTCTTGATAATGTTTTGCAGGATTTCATTGATCATGCTCCTGACGAAATGGAACGTGCAAGATATGCCGCTGCACGTGAACGTTCCGTTGGTATGGGTGTAATGGGTTTTCATTCTTTTCTTCAAGCTCATAAAATTCCGTTTGAAAGCGTTATGGCAAAAGTATGGAACAAGAAAATGTTTCAGCATATACGTCAGGAAGCGGACAAGGCATCCGTTACCCTGGCGAATTTGCGTGGACCTTGTCCGGATGCCGCCGATTATGGCATTAATGAGCGCTTTTCAAACAAGATTGCGATTGCGCCAACGGCTTCCATTTCGATTATTGCGGGAAATGCAAGTCCCGGTATTGAACCAATTACGGCCAATGTATTTTTGCAGAAAACCTTATCAGGCTCCTTTACCGTAAGAAATAGGCATTTACGTAAGGTATTGCAGGAAAAAGGCCAGGATACTGATGCGGTCTGGTCTTCTATCACTTTAAACAAAGGGAGTGTTCAACATCTTGATTTTCTGACTCAGGATGAAAAGGATATTTACAAAACAGCATTTGAATTGGATCAACGTTGGATCATTGAACATGCTGCTGACCGTTCACCTTTTATCTGTCAGTCTCAATCAGTTAATTTATTTGTTCCAGCCAATGTTCACAAGCGTGATTTACATATGATGCATTATCAGGCATGGAAAAAAGGAATGAAATCCCTGTATTATTGCCGTTCTCTTTCTATCCAGCGTGCAGATACTGTTAGCAATTTGGCAGTTAAAGAAGATATTCTAAATAAAGGTGATCAGATACAGGCTGATACCTCGACAAGTTATGAAGAATGTCTATCTTGTCAATAATATTGGTTTGAAGGATTTTTTAGAGGAAAAGGTCTTTTTTGTTAACTGGGCAAAAGTCTGATCTAAACGGATTTTATTCTTTCTATATCCTTAATATTTTAAGATTTAGGAAGATTTTTGGCCGATATAGGTGATATTCATTTATAAACAAGATGATATTGCTTTTTAAACAGACATCTATTTATGATATCAATCGAAATATTGATTTTGTCTTTAATATTTTTGTAAAAAGGACACATATTGAATGTCATCTATTCCTCAAATTAAATTAAATGATGGGACGAATATTCCTGCTGTTGGATTTGGCACTTACAAACTTAACGGTAGGGAAGGGGTAAAATCTATCATCAGTGCCATTCATAATGGTTACCGTTTGTTGGATTCAGCTTTTAATTATGAAAATGAAGGTGCTGTTGGTGAAGCGGTCCGACAATGTGGAATTTCCCGTGATCAGTTGCGAATCACTTCCAAATTACCAGGACGTCGTCATCAATATGATCAGGCATTGTTAACGATTGAGGAATCTTTATATCGTGCACAGCTTGATTATTATGATATATATTTGATTCATTGGCCCAACCCGATAACAGGAAAATATCTTGAAGCCTGGGAAGCTCTGGTCGAGGCGAAAAAAAGAGGGATGATTAAATCCATAGGTGTTTCAAATTTCCTGCCTGAGCATCTTGATCGTATTATTAAGGAAACAGGGGTGACACCAAGTATTAACCAAGTGGAATTGCATCCATATTTCTCCCAGGCAAAACAGCGTGCCTATGATAAAAAATTGGGAATTGTTACAGAGGCCTGGAGTCCACTGGGCCGTGCCAATGATCTGTTGACACACCCGATCCTGAAAGAAATTGCCAAAAATTATCATAAGTCGGTAGGACAACTAATTTTGCGCTGGCATGTCCAGCTTGGTGTTGTTCCCATTCCAAAAGCAACATCAGATCAAAGGCAAAAGGAAAATCTTGACATATTTGATTTTGATATTACGACAGAAGATATGCAAAAAATTGATGCATTATCAAAATCAGATGGTCGTTTAAAAGGACAGGATCCCTCAAAATATGAAGAATTTTAATTCTTAATATTATTCCCTCAGGATTAATATCTATTTGACCCTGAGGAATAACAGGGAATTCCTAAACTGTCATGCTTTCAAAAGCTTCTTCCCAGGTTCCTTCTGTGGCTGCTCGGCTATATTCGGTGGCACGATTTTCAAAGAAATTGGTATGTTCAACAGCATTGAGCATTTCATCCATCCAGGGTAACGGATTTTTATCAATATCGTAAATTGTATCCAGGCCTAACTGTGTTAAGCGACGATTGGCAATGAAACAAATATAATTTTTGACATCCTGTGCGGTTAATCCTTCGACAGAACCCATTTCGAAAGCTAGGTCAATAAAGGCAAATTCATGTTCAACGATAGTTTTACATATATAAATCAGCTCTTGTTGAAATTTTTCCGTCCACAAATGGGGATTTTCTTGAATGAACGTACGGAAAAGCTTGATAATGGATAGGCAATGTAATGTTTCATCTCTTACCGACCACGAAATAATCTGCCCCATTCCTTTTAGTTTATTAAAACGTGGAAAGTTCATAAGGATGGCAAAGGATGAGAATAATTGTAATCCTTCAGTGAATGCTCCGAAAACCGCCATTGTTTTGGCAATTTCGAGTGGATTATCAATTGAAAAATTCTGCATGTAGTCGTATTTATCTTTCATTTCCTTATATTTGAGGAAAGCAGAATATTCGACTTCCGGCATACCAATAGTATCAAGAAGATAACTATATGCCGCGATATGAATCGTCTCAATATTTGAGAATGCTGACAGCATCATAAGAACCTCAATAGGTTTGAATACCTGGCTGTAATATTTCATATAGGCATTATTTACCTCGACATCTGATTGCGTAAAGAATCGAAAGATTTGGGTGATCAAATTCCGTTCGGGTTCGGTCAATTTTTTATGCCAGTCCTTGACATCTTCCGCCAATGGAACCTCTTCAGGTAACCAATGTAGTCTCTGTTGGGTCAGCCATACATCATAGGCCCAAGGATAATGAAAGGGTTTGTAAACTGGGTTATACGTCATCAGATTATGTGTTTGTGCTGGTTTTGAATCTTGCTTTTCCACAGTTTTAACTCCTTGGGTGATTTATGATTTAATTATGCTCTTTTATCAATATATAGTCATATAAATAAATTTAATATCGATATATAGTGTTTTATAAAAATAAACTTCTTGACTTAGATTCATCCCATATAAACGCTTATATCAAGATAACAAGGTTAGTTTTTTTCCCTGACGCAAGATTCGATTTGTTTCATTGGTAAATTCTCCATTGTCATTATGTAGTATCAGGCCTGGTGCAATCTGACTCCCTCCGGTCGATCCCATTCGTCCTTGTAAAAGTATAATTCGGGGTGGTCGGTTTAGTTTTGGCCATAAAGGAAATAGAATAACCGATCCCAGTTTATATTGATACATAAGGGCACTTGCTTCACTATACAGGCTGGCTGAAAGGGCCAGAGTTAATGTTCCTCCTTGTCGTAATGGACGGCTTAAAGCATAAATCCATTCAGCAAGCAAGCCTCGGGGAAGTTTTTTTGCCAGATTTTTTTCTGGGTCTGGTGAAGGACAGCTATTATGTTGATGCCAGGGAGGGTTGGCGAAGACATGATCAACATGTTCCTGACCATTAGGTAAAAATGTAAAAGGACGTTTTGGAAGTTTCGGCAATGTAACCTGCATTGCCTTTAGATTGGACATCGCATTAAGTTGAAAATTTTCATTTGCCAGTTCAACCATCTCTGGATGTTGTTCAAAACCTATTCCAGTAATCAAAGGAATACGATAGGCAAGACACATCAATCCTGCACCGGCTCCACATCCACCCTCAATAATTATCTGTTTTTTTTTGGCTGGAATACTGGCTGCCATCAATATGGGCTCGAGGGCTGTCCTGTATCCTTTTTGGAATTGTTTATAAAATATCTTTCCTTCTAATAACGTTCCATTGGATGTATTTTTTGATTTATGGTGTATATAAGGTGACGTAAAAGAAAGCGACTGCATAAATCATTAACCAAATAAATATGTTAGACAAATAAAATGTATTCTAGCGTAACCGATAATGAAATGTTAATGATAATGATCAATTCTGTTTTTATTTTTACAACTTGAATAAATTTTTATAAGTTTTATATAGGGTCGGTTGGATCAACATATGCCAATGAGACAGAAGGTAGAAAGTAAAATGCCTGTTCTGATGGGGAAAGAAGAACCTTTACAAGCATTAGTGGATTATTTAGCTGTTGACATGCAAGCTTGTAATCATGTCATTATGGATCGGATGCAAAGCTCCGTACCGTTAGTTTCACAATTGGCAGCACATCTAATTGTGGCAGGAGGAAAGCGTTTAAGACCTTTACTAACCTTGGCCTCAGCACGATTATGTGGATACGAAAAAGATTCTGCAGATCACATTACACGTCATGTCCGGTTGGCTGCCTGTATTGAATTCCTTCATACCGCGACCCTGTTGCATGATGATGTGGTTGATGAAAGTATGTTGCGACGGGGGACGGAAAGTGCAAATGCTGTTTTTGGCAATTCAGCGTCTGTATTGGTGGGAGATTTTCTTTTTTCCCGTGCATTTCAGATCATGACAGAAGATGGTTCCTTAGAAGTTATGCGAATCATTTCAAAGGCTTCGGCAACCATTGCTGAAGGTGAAATTTTGCAAATGACCGTACAGAATGATTTGTCAACTTCAATATCACGCTATTTTGAAGTTATTCATGGAAAGACTGCGGCATTATTTGCAGCTTCTTGTCGAGTTGGGGCTATTGTAGCCAATCAATCAAGACAGCATGAATTGGCGCTGGAATCTTTTGGTACAAATTTGGGAATGGCTTTTCAGCTGGTTGATGATGCATTGGATTATTCAGCGAAACAGGAAGAATTGGGTAAAACGATTGGCGATGATTTTCGTGAGGGTAAAATAACCTATCCAATTTTGATTGCCTATGAAAAGTCCACTCCAGTGGAAAAGGAATTTTGGCAACGGGTAATACAGGATGGCAAGCAGGAAAAAGGCGATTTAAAACAGGCGCTAGTCCTTATTCGAAAGTACAATGTAATTGAAGAAACCCTTAAAGAAGCTATGGTTTTTGCAAATAAAGCCAGTTCAGCGCTCGATGTTTTTCCAGAGAGTGAATTACATACTATCTTGAAAAATATTGCTAATTACACCGTGCATAGACATTTTTAAAATTGGTTTATTGCAATATAAATGTTTTGATTTGTGTAAATTTCATCAGGGCAAGCCGACTTAAAAGAGGTTTGTCCTTAGTTAATGGTGCAGTAGAATAAAAACAGTTATTTACGTTATTATCAGTATGTGAAAATTTCTCTTGCCGTAAAATGTCAATAGTGTGCTTGGCTACAGCAGCTGCAGGATCCAGCCATTGAATGGATGGGGGTGTGTTCTGACGTAAAAGATCAAGAATAAAGCTGTAATGGGTACATCCTATACATATTGCATCCATTTGATCAGAATATGGATGATTAAACATATTATCAAGTTCTCGCCGGATTAGATGTATATCGCAAGACTTTGTCCGGAAATAATTCTCTGCCAGTTTTGCAAGTACAGGAGAACCATAAGCGATAAGTTTGCAATCCGAGGCAAATTGTTCTTTTAAATGACATAAATAGGGTCGTGCAACGGTCGCGCGTGTTGCCAATAATCCAATTATTTTGCTTTGACTCACACGGGCGGCCCATCGAACAGGAGGAACACAGCCAACAAATGGAATGAAAGGATATATTTCCCTTAGCCTGTCGAGTGCAATAGTACTGGCGGTATTACAGGCAATGATAACAAGGTTTGGTTTAATTGACTGAATCGCCTGTCCGATAAGATTGATAATTCGTTCAACCAGAAAATTATCTTCTTGCTCACCATAAGGGAAAACAAGGTTGTCGGCAAGATAGTCAATTGAAACCTGTAAATCAGTTGTTTTCAATTGTGTTTGGAGGTTTTGAACGATGCCTAAACCTCCAATACCAGAATCGAATGCTAAAACACGATAAGGCATAGGGTATAAAAGATTATAAACGGGATTGTTTATAAGCTAGAGCCTCCTGTTCATTGCTGACTCCGCCATGCTTGGCAGACCATGCGCAAGGATCTTCAAGGAAACGTCTGATTTCTGAGGTATCTCCATTTGAAAAGGCTGGGTATTCTGAACTGACTTCTAAAATATCCCACCAAGTGCAAAGGGAATGCAGACTGATACCAATATCATTTAGTGTCTGATAAGCGCTTGAAAAAACTCCATAAAAGAAAACAACAAAAGCATGATCAACAATTGCACCAGCCTTGCGTAAAGCTTTGGCAAACCCAACCTTGGAAATACCATCTGTAGTTAAGTCTTCCACCAAAAGAGTACGCATATTTTCAGGTACATCCCCTTCGATCTGTGCATTTTTACCAAATCCTTTAGGTTTTTTGCGGACATAGGCCATTGGAGTCATCATTCGGTCTGCGAACCATGCAGCAAATGGAATTCCAGCTGTTTCACCACCCACGACGGCATCAAAAGATTCATATCCAACGTGACGATAAATTTTTTCAACCCCTAATTCAATAATCTTTGCCCGGGCACGAGGATAAAAAATAATTTTACGACAATCAATATAAACAGGGGATTTCCAACCGGCGGTAAGTAGATACGGATCATCAGGACGAAAATTTACAGCCTGGATTTCCAAAAGAAGCCGAGCGGTAATAAGAGCGGCGTCACGATCCCATTCAGTTACACGAGGTGAACGTGGTTGTTTTTTATTAAAAAGTGAAGTATGAGTTTGTGACATAGAGTGATTGCCTTATTCGTAAAGTAGAGAAAGCAGGTAAATAAGGTTTTCTTATATACTTTTTAGAAAAAAAGTGCAGTAATTAAATTTTTTTATAAAAAAATTGATAAAAACCAAATTAATAATATATTTCTATCAATAGATACTGATTTTGGGATATACTACCAAAGTCAAAGTAAATCGTTGGTATTAAGTAGAAAAAGTATGGCTATTCAATTAGACCACATTCATCGTCGGTGTGAAAAATCGGTTATTACTGCCTATCAAGAGTTAAAAGCTGTTGGTGTAGGGGAAATGCAAATTTTTCAGAGCTGCGTTCTTTTATATCAAATTTATCATCCGGAATCTTCAGTAAATGAGGCTCGTCTTCTCGTGTCTGAATGGATTGACTATCATATTTATGATAAAAAACAGAATGGCAAAACCACTGGATGCGATTGCAACTAGAGGAAAAACCAGGTAAGGAAATTGTTATTTGAATTTCCTTACCTGAAAAGTTTTCTTATCTAAGTTAGTTTATTTATTTAAATCTCTACGCTGATGGCCTGTATATAGCTGACGAGGACGATAAATTCTTCGTAATGGGTCATTAAAGGCCTCTTTCCATTGACTTACCCATCCTACGGTGCGTGCAACAGCAAAAAACGCGGTAAACATTGATTTAGGTATTCCCATTGCCTTGAAAATGATTCCAGAGTAGAAATCTACATTTGGATAAAGTTTACGTTGAACGAAATAATCGTCATTCAGTGCATATTTTTCTAGTTCAATAGCGAGTTCTAGTAATGGATCGTGTTTAATACCCAATTCCTCAAGGACTTCATAACAGGTCTGTTGCATGATTTTTGCCCGTGGATCGAAATTTTTGTAAACGCGATGTCCAAATCCCATTAACCTGACATTACTGTTTTTATCTTTCACCTTTGCAATAAAATCAGGGATATTTTCTTTTGAGCCTATTTTTCCGAGCATTTGTAAAACCGCTTCATTTGCACCACCATGTGCGGGCCCCCAAAGAGCGGCAATACCTGCGGCAACACAGGCAAACGGATGTGATCCTGTTGATCCTGTCAATCGTACTGTGGATGTTGAGGCATTTTGTTCATGATCAGCATGTAAAATTAAAATACGGTCCAATGCATTGCTGAGGATTGGATTAACCTTATAGGGTCTATCCGCACGGGCAAACAGCATGTTAATAAAATTTTCTGAATATGAATAATCCGCTCTTGGATAGACAAAAGGTTCCCCTCGGGAATATTTGTAGGCCCATGCCGCAAGAGTGGGCATTTTTGCAATCAGACGAACAGCGGAAAGATCACGACTTTCTTCGTTAGATATGTCAATGCCTTCGGGATAGAAAGCTGATAATCCACCAACTGTTCCACATAACATGGCCATTGGATGTGCATCGCGACGATAGCCGTTAAAGAAATTTCGAATTTGCTCATGAAGAAGAGAATGATTAAGTAACCGTTCTTTAAAATCCTCGTGCTCTTTTTTGGATGGAAGTTCTCCGTACAAAAGAAGATATGCCACCTCTGCGAAACTTGATTTTGCAGCAAGCTGTTCGATTGGATACCCGCGATATAAAAGGATACCTTTTTCACCATCAATGAATGTGATCTTGCTTTCACAAGCGGCAGTACTGCCCAATCCAGGATCAAAGGTAAATAAGCCCAATTCTTTGGTCAAACTGCGAATATCAACGACACTATTTCCACTTGCCCCTGATAGAACTGGTAATGTAGCTGTTTTCCCCTGAAAAGTAATGGTAACGGTTCCGTCATCTTGAGGAGGTGAGAAAGACATAGCTTCCGTGTCTGACTGTTTCATACTATATTCAACCTTATTGTGATTTAACAATGTCTTTAAATTTAATGCATAAAAATGCTCAATCTTCACCATACCAGAATACACAGAGAAGTTTTTTCACGTCTCTGAGAGCTTGGCATTTAAATAAATTATATTTAAAATTGTTTTGCTGAGTCTTAATATAAAGAATTGCATGCACAACCAAAAATAAAAAATAAGAGATGATTTAATTTTTCTTATCAATTTTTTGTTTGGCAATTGCTTTATGATGTTGAATAACTTCCGTAATGATGAAATGAAGAAATTTTTCGGCGAAATTGGGATCCAGATGGGCGGACTTGGCCATTTCTCTTAATCGTGCAATTTGTTCAGATTCTCTTTGAGGATCAGAGGGGGGTAATTGATAGGTTGCTTTCAATTCACCCACTTTTTGGGTCAAACAAAATCGTTCAGCCAGAATATGGATTAACGCATTATCGATATTATCAATACTTTGGCGCAACTTTAATAATTCTTGTTTGGCTTTTTCTGGGGAGAGTGATGGTTGTTTAATCATACAATCTACCTTCTTACATAAATTTTGGATAATGATTTTGTTGTTTGAATTAAATTGGAATATCGATCCACGATAAATGACCGCCTTTACCCGCTCCAGTATCCATAAAAACGGCTGTCCCTCCGGCATACCCCTTGCGGATCCAGGGACGTCCGTCCGTGGATCTGCAATCATGTCCGCAATATAGGGTATAACCTGATGGAATATGATTAACCCAGTTTAGTCTGCGGACCGGATAACCATTTGCAAGGGTTTTATTGGTTGTTTCCCCATACAATGTGCGGGATAACAAGGCATTTATCGGTGTCAATGGATTGGCTGGCGGGGGTTCAACCAGCATCCTGGTATGAAATCCGCCATGAACAAAAATAAAATTCTTAAAAATTAACCAGGCAGGAGCTTTTTCCAAAGCTTGCAAGATTTTATCGGTTAGTTTTTTATCAGGATGTTGGTTGATTTGATCAAGGGTTCTGGTCAGGATATTATCTTTTCTTACCCTGAATCCCTTGAGAAACAATCCCAGTTTTCGGTCATGATTGCCAATCAAGAAAATCCCTCTTTTTTCATCCTGAACCTGTAACATTAACGCCATTACAGCACCACTATCCGGTCCGTAATCGACCAAGTCCCCCAGTTGAATGATGAAGTGATCTGTTTCAACAGCATGTCGAAAACCGTTAATATCACCATGGACATCCCCGATAATTCTGAAATTTTTGAAACGAGTGGATAATGTGGCAAACATTGCTATAGTATAAACCATAAAGTTTTTTATTTTGCATCTATATATTGCAAAAATGTTTTTTTTATTGAATATCTCACTTTTTTTTGTTGGGAGAATTGAACTTTATGATCTTAATTAAAAGAAAAAAAAATATATAGTTTTATTTAAGTTAAGATTTTTAAAGGATTAGTCATGTCTCAAAATAATCGTATTCAACATCAGGGATTAAAACGAAAAGTCTGCTCGGCTGAAGAGGCCGCGCAATTTATTCATGCGGGTGATTTGATAGGTACAAGTGGATTTACGGGGTCAGGATATCCGAAGGCAGTTCCTCAGGCTTTGGCTAATAGAATTAAGGAAGCTCATGCGTTAGGTAAGGAATTTAAAGTCAAATTGATAACTGGAGCGTCAACAGGGCCAGAACTTGATGGTGCATTGGCGGAGGTTAACGGAGTTTCTTACCGTTCCGCGTTTAATACTGATCCAATTATGCGTAAACGGATCAATAGTGGGGATACTGATTATCTTGATATGCATTTGGGACAGGTTGCCCCCTTATATCGTACAGGTGTTTTGGGTGAAATGGATGTCGCCATTATCGAGGTTGTACGTATTTGCGAAGATGGTCGGTTGGTTGCCTCTTCGGCTCTGGCCAACAATCAGCTTTGGTTGAATAGTGCAAAAAAAATTATCCTTGAAGTCAATCAATGGCAAAGTGCAGGTCTGGAGGGTATGCATGATGCATGGGAAGTTTCAACCTCCTTTCCTCATCAAATTATTCCATTGTCCTCTCCTTGTGATCGTATAGGTCAACCATATATGACTGTTGATCTGAATAAAGTGGTTGCTGTTGTGGAAACGAACGCTCCAGATCGAAATGCCCCTTTTAGTCCCAGTGATGAAAATGCAAAATTGATTGCTGGACATTTAATGGAATTTTTCAGGTATGAAGTGAAAAGAGGTAAAGTGCCGCCTCAACTTTTTCCGTTACAATCCGGGGTTGGCAATGTTGCCAATGCGGTTATGGAGGCTTTGGGCGAAGGGGATTTTGACAATCTGACCGCATTTACGGAGGTGATTCAGGACGGTATGTTGAATATGCTTGAAACTGGGAAAATGAAGGTTGCTTCGGCGACATCCTTTTCTCTAAGTCCTGAAAAAGCGGAGTATTTTAACGATAACACTGATTTTTTCCGTGACAAAATCATTTTAAGGCCTTCTGAAATCAGTAATCATGTTGGTGTTATTCGCCGGTTAGGATGCATTTCCATGAACGGCGCCATCGAAGCGGATATTTTCGGCAATGTCAATTCCACCCATATTATGGGTTCAAGAATGATGAATGGAATTGGTGGTTCTGGGGATTATGCAAGAAACGCCTATGTATCGATTTTCATGACTCCATCCTTGGCCAAAGGAGGAAAGATTTCCTCAATTGTTCCGATGGTGTCTCATGTGGATCATATTTATCAGGATGTTCAGGTTATTGTAACCGAGCAGGGATTGGCAGATTTACGGGGACTGTCACCGCGTCAAAGAGCAAAACTTGTTATTGAAAATTGTACGCATCCCACTTTTAGACCTCTATTGAGGGAATATTATCAAATGGCCCTAAAAAATAATATGGCTCATACTCCTATTTTGCTTAAGGAAGCCCTGTCATGGCATGAACGGTACATCGATACAGGTACAATGATCCCCTGATTTTTCATGCAATTGTTAATTTGCTTAAATTAGATTTTTTAAGCAAATTATAATGGATAGTTTAATAGGAATTATATTGAACAGATCCAAAATGGTGACGATTATATTCAAGCTGGTTTGGAGATAGTTGAAAGCCAACAGTAAGTTCATATCCATCAGGGGTACGGGCAGTTGTGGCGGGAACTTTGAACATCAATTTTTTGGATTCAAGCTTCACTTGATCAATATTATTGGGGAAACTAATTTCCGCAATCATTTCCTGTTTATCAGCGACTTTTCCATTATGAATGGTTGCAATGAAATATGGGATTTTGAAAGAGTGAGTCTGGGCTGCTGGTCCTCGCTGAATCTGAAGGGTCACACTCAGTTGTGTATCAATGTAGTCTTGATAGCTTAAATTTCTCTTTCTTCGTTCTTTATTTTTTTCGTTCTTTGGATCATCAGTACAATTGCCTGATATTTCTATGATGCTGGCTTTAGTTATAAGATGAGGGAGACTATCCTGATTATTTTCAAAAACAAAATAATCTGATGCTGCAGGAAGAATACTAACTTTGGGACAGGCAGGAGGAAAATCATATGTTACTTTTTCTGCACATCCCCACAGAAAAAATGTGAAGGGTAAAAAGGCGAGGGGTGTTTTTATCGTCTTTTTTGTCAAAACACTTGAAAGGTTCATCGCTTTCCTGCCATTTATAGAGAAGAGGTTGTTAATAAATAATAAAATATATACCATAAAACAAATTGTTTTAATGTGAAATATATTCTTTATAATTAATTTTAAGTTCTGATGTTTAATAACAGCTTGTTTACCTGATAAAATCCAAATATAAAGTTTATAGATTTTTAATAACTTGGAAAAATTATGTCTGACCAACATTTAAAGAATTCAGAAAATCAAACTCGTGCGTTAAAAGTATTATTGGCTGGCCCTCGTGGGTTTTGTGCCGGGGTTGATCGAGCTATTCGTGTTGTAGAAGAAGCTTTGCGACGGTACGGGGCACCGGTATACGTTCGTCACGAAATCGTTCATAATCGGACAGTTGTTGAAAATTTAGAAAAAAAGGGGGCTATTTTTGTGGAGGAACTGGATGAGGTTCCAGCAGATGCACATGTGGTTTTTTCAGCGCATGGTGTTCCCAAAACTGTGCCCCTAGAAGCCCAAAGACGTAACCTGTTATATCTTGATGCTACATGTCCCTTGGTTTCCAAGGTTCACAGAGAGGCGGAACGGCATTTTGCCAATGGCGGTGAAGAAAGCCGTCATATCTTGATGATTGGTCATGCAGGTCATCCCGAAGTTGTTGGAACGATGGGGCAATTGCCACCAGGTGCGGTAACCCTTATTAAGGATGCAGAGGAAGCCCGTACTGTACAACCTGAAAATCCAGACCGTTTGGCATTTATAACACAAACTACGCTTTCTGTGGATGATACCGCAGAAATTGTTGCCATTTTAAGGCAACGATTTCCCAAGATCGAGGGGCCAAAGCGTGAGGATATATGTTATGCAACTACAAATAGACAGGAAGCCGTAAAAAGAATTGCGGCAGAGTGTGATTTGATGTTCGTGATCGGTTCCCCAAACTCTTCCAATTCACAACGGTTGCGTGAGGTTGCTGAACGTTCGGGAGCGCCACGGGCAATTTTGATACCGAAACTGGAAAACATGGATTGGAAAGATCTGGAAGGCGTGAATGTATTGGGGATCACGGCAGGAGCCTCTGCACCTGAATCCCTTGTGCAAGAAATACTTGAAGCCTTGTCCAAACATTTTACGCTCGATATCGAAGAACGGATTGTCAAAGAGGAACATGTTACATTCAGTCTGCCAGCTCCCCTAGGATAAAATAGAGAAACATAGAGTTAATACATGGCTGTTTATACAAATGTTACTGAACAACAAGTATCATCTTGTCTTCAAAATTATCCTGTCGGTCAACTTGTTCGGTTAAAGGGTATTGCCCAGGGGGTCGAGAATAGCAATTTTCTTCTTGATACCACCCAAGGGAAATATATTCTTACCCTTTATGAAAAACGTATAAAAAGAGAAGAACTTCCATGGTATATGGATTTGATGCAGTTTTTTGCGCAACATCATATCCGTTGCCCCTTACCTGTCAGAACAAAAGAGGGTGAATGCCTGATTGAGCTGAATGAACGTCCGGCAGCAATTTTTACTTTTTTGGATGGAAAAGAAGTTTCGGAAATTTTTCCGGAACACTGTTTTTCCTTGGGCGTCTCGATGGCTCGGATGCATCAGGTTGGTCTGGAATTCAAGCAGAATAAAAAAAATCATGTGGGGCCGGATAGCTGGAATGCGTTACTTGAAAAATCGGTTAATCACGGGCATGATGATTTAATAAGGGAAATCGATCCTGTCCTAAGAAAAATCATTCAATCCTGGCCTACCCAACAAGAGGGTTTGCCAGTGGGTCAGATACATGCAGATTTATTTCCTGATAATGTTTTTTTTCAAGATAATCGTCTAAGTGGATTTATAGATTTTTATTTTGCCTGTACTGATTTTCTGGCTTATGATCTGGCAATTGCTTTAAATGCATGGTGTTTTAAAGAAACGGGTGAGTATCTTGTCAAACGGGCAAGGGCTTTGGTTGCAGGTTATCAGTCTGTTCGTATTCTGACTGAGAAAGAAAGATTGTTGTTACCCATTTTTAAAATGGGGGCGGCATTGCGCTTTTTACTGACGCGCCTACATGATCTGGTTTATACCCCTTCAACAGCTTTGGTTACTCCTAAAGATCCGCAACCTTATTTATACAGGCTAAGATATCATCAACTTAACAAAGTTGAAACATATGAATTTTGATCGAAGCAATTTTCAAAAAGGTTTTGTTGAAATCTGGACAGATGGAGGGTGCAGTCCCAATCCGGGTCCTGGCGGATGGGGAGTGTTATTACGTTTCAAGGGAATTGAACGTGAGTTAAGTGGTGGGGAAATGGAAACGACGAATAATCGTATGGAACTGACTGCCGCTGCTGTGGCTTTGGAGACATTGACCCGTTCTTGTCATGTGGATTTGTATACGGATAGTCAATATGTTCGTCGTGGAATTACTGAATGGTTTGAAGGCTGGAAAAAAAATGGCTGGAAAACAGCGGGGAAAAAACCGGTTGCGAATATTGATTTATGGCAGCGATTGGAAAGTGCCGCTGCCAGGCATCAAATTCAATGGCATTGGGTAAAAGGACATAATGGATGTCCTGAAAATGAACGGGTTGATCAGTTGGCCACGTCAGCCAGAAAAAAAATAACAGAAACAGATTAACTAGCTAGCGCACTTTGTTTTGTTGTAAAATTGCACTGCGATTGCCTCCTGGTTGCCCTGCAAATGTATCATAGGATGCACTTGCATTATAGGGTGGTTGTACAGGTGCATTAAAATACGCCCGAATTCCTGTCCCGGGAATATTGACTGAAGGACCATTATAGGGTCTGACAGGCGATTGGCTTGGTGTGGACCCTGGCAATCCCTCACCTTTTTGAGAAGTTATGGAATCTGACTGTGTGGTTGTCATTGAATTATCATAGCTGACAGGTTTATATTCTGACATGCCAGGTCTTGAAGGGGGCGGAGGTAATGGATTTGGAGCCTGGTTTTTCGTATTATTTGAAACTGCGCCAGAAATTTGAGCCTGAACAACCATAGGAATGATGCCTGTCAATAAACTAATGGTTAGAATCAGACTGGTTCGAAAATGAGAAACAGATTTCATTTTGTTATATGCCATTATTTTTTAAATTCTTACTTAATATATAAAAATAATCTATTTTTAAAAGTAATCAATTGGCAACTTTTTCTTTTCTAAAAAAGATGACTTTTTTGTCATATTATTTCCCTTAAAAGGGATTATGGTTAATGATATCAAATTATAACCAATTTATCATCATTGGAATAGGTATTGACAAATGAATACAGAAAATAATCAGACGATTGTTCCTTATTCTTTAAATGACCAAGAGGTTCAGGATCTTACAGTTGCGCTGGAACAGCTGGAAGCAGGACGCGGCGTGTTATTGCGATTGGCCGATATTATGGGAGGAGCTGTAGGACAAGCCATAAAATTAGGTGAAAGAGGACTGAGTCTTTCACCAAGGATACAGAAAAAAATAGAGAAATTTACCAATGTTTCCATTCAGCGCGCTTTTGAAATTGCCATTTTAGGATTGAAAAGAAAAACAGAGAAAACAGATTCAAATTTATCAAAAGCTGTCTGGCGTGATCGAATGATGAATGCCATGGTTGTTACGTCAGGTGCAGTTGGAGGGTTCACTGGATTGGGTGGTATGTTGCCTGATATCAGTCTGACCACCCTTGCCCTTATGCGTGAAATTGCTCATGTTGCGCAAGAGGAAGGGGAAAACCTTCAAAATGAAGATACTAAACGCGCCTGTCTAGAGGTATTTGCATTACGGTCTTTTGCTAATTTGGGTATAGATAAAGATAATCAGCTGGGTTTTTTTTCAGCCAGATTAATGTTGCGTGGCCGTCCGATGATTTTGCTCATGGCTGACGTTTCTTACCAATATGGATTGAGCCTTTCCCAAAAACTGAGTATGCAGATGATGCCTGTTGTTAGCGCATTATGTGGTGCCTCATTAAATATGGCCTTTTTAAATCATTATCGTTCTTTGGCAAGACTACATTTTGTTATACGTCGATTGGAACGTGAACATGGAATGTTAGCTCGGGAAACAATTGAGTATATTTGTAAAAATCATATAAATTCCGATAATTTTTTTTAATGACATGATCAGATCATGTTCATGTTATCATGATTTAATCATTACAATAGAATTGGACGTGCAAAGTTTATTCAAGATTAAGGCATTATAGATTTTTAGTTAACGAGATATCAATTAAGTTTAGTTTTAGGGGGATTGAAACGGAATTGATTCCGTCTATAATTCGGTATTTGTAAAGTCAATATATTAAGGATAAAGTGATGTTGTATAATTTTAGGGCGCTATGCTCTTCTTTTTATAAAAAAAAGGGTTATACGGGATCAATTCTTATTGGTACCACTTTTTTTGCCGCCCTATCGGCTTATGCCCAAGAAAAGCATCCTTTATTTATGCCGAAACGAGATGTAACGGTTGTTTATGCCGTGCAGCCGGAAAATTCATCATTGGCCCAAAAACGCAAGATATATTTTTCTGGAAATGGAACTCTATTTCGAATTGATGGTCCCAACAATATTGGGTTCACCCTTATTGATTCAGCTAAGCAAACGGCAACGGTTGTTTCCAATAAGTCGCGAGTTTATACGGTGATTCCAAGTAAATCGGGCAAGGGTGGTCTTTTTTTGGATGAAAGTCTACATTTCAGAAAAAAGGGAACAGATCGTATATTGGGTATTTTGTGTCATCATTGGTCAGTTCAAGGAACAAAAGGACATTCTGATGTTTGTGTAACTGATGAAGGCATATTATTACGGCAGGAAGGAATGGATATTGATGGTATTGATGGTAAAACAGAAGCCCTTTCAGTGCAATTTGATGCTTTGTCTCCCTCCATATTTCAAGTTCCGGTAGGATATCAGCAGGTTAGACTTCCCCAGCAAAAGGGGGAAAGTCCCACTTTGGTTTCACCCAATGCCAACGCTCAGCCTCTTTCACCTATCCAGGCTAAAAAATCGGAAAATGGGAATAAGGTGGATGCCAGCCAAAATCCTTTTATTACTCCTCAAAGGGATGTTGATGTGGTTTATGCAATCGCTGGTCCCATGCCTGGTTTACCTCCATTTCATCAGAGAATGCGCTGGTCCGTGGAACAATGGAAACAAAGAATTGATTCCCAGGGGATTGATACATACATGATAACTGATTATCACACGCAGCGATTAACCGTTTTAAACCCCCAGTTAAAGAAAAAAACCGAACTTGTCGCGCCGGGTGCATCTATTCAGGGCGCGGGAAAAAGGGCAGAGGGAGATTATGTCAAGGTTGGTGAGGCCACGGTTGCTGGACAATTTTGTAATGAATGGGAGGTGGCAGATACAGAGGGCAATATTAATGATGTATGTTATACAAATGATGGAGTTATGTTACGCGTTGTACGTAATAACATTCCATTAGTTGTGGCCTTAAAAGTTGTTTACGCACATCAAGATGCCGGTTTGTATAAAATACCTTCGGATCTGAAGATGTTGGCACCGGCACATCCGTAAGGTTCATAGAAGATTATCGATCAGATGCATTGAGAGTTTTCAAAATTTCGTTTACATGGTTGGTAACTTTGACTTTATGCCAGATTTTAAGGATTCTACCCTTTTCATCTATTAAAAAGGTCGATCGTTCAATACCCATGTATTTTCGACCATACATTGATTTTTCTACCCAAACGCCATAGGCTTCCGTCATTTCACCTTTTTCGTCGGATGCCAATGGAAAGGTGAGGTTGTGTTTTTGGGCAAAATCCTTCAGTTTTTTAACTGGATCACGGGATACACCAATAACAGGGATATCGAGCTTTTTGAATGCGGTCAGGTTTTCTTCAAAAGCACAGGCCTCTTTCGTGCATCCAGATGTATTGGCTTTTGGATAAAAATAAAGAACAAATTTTTTTCCTTTTAATGCCGTCAGGGAAATTGAACTTTCAAGTTGGGTGGGGAGATCAAAATTGGGTGCCAGGGAGCCTTCGTTTAGTTGGGTCATATAACTTACTTTTCTAGATGGATATAATGAAAATTGAATATTTTTTCCAAGTTAATAATATAGTGATTAGGTGACAGGGCCAAGAAGTTTTATAAAGAGGCCACGAACCTGTTCACTGGTTTGATGTATTTTCTCCATAATCAGAGAAAAGGAATCTTTTGTGTGAAAAATCTTTCCCAGAAGTTTTTCGGTCATGATTTCAATAATGATTGGAGTTGCATCCATTTCCAAATGTTCGGGAGGATATTTACCGAAGAATAATCTTAAAAGACTTTGCAAATTTCGCCAGAAATAATCAGCTTGAATCAAATATCTTGCCTCTTCAATAGAAAGATAGCCATTTTGAGCCAATTTTCTGAATGCTATTCTTGTGCAAGGATGTCTTACTTTATTATTATGCGAGATTAATTGCAGAGTTTGAGCAATAAATTCCACTTCTATAAGTCCACCTTTAAGATATTTGACATCCCATTGTGTGGTGGGAGGCATATCATTTTCCAGCCTTTTGCGCATATGAACGGCGTCTTGTAAAATGATTTTATTGGTCACGCCAGAAGGGGAAGAATCCAAAGCCTTGCTAATGGCATTATTGATCCGGTCCTGCAAGATTTTAGGTCCACCTATAACCCTGGCCCGCGTTAAAGCCATCCGTTCCCATGTCCAGGCTTCTTTTTCATGATATCGCTGGAATGAGTTCAGGGATACGGCAACGGGCCCTTTGCTGCCAGATGGACGTAAACGCATGTCAATTTCATATAATGGACCTGTATAGCTTGTATTGGTCAGTGCAGTGATAAAACTTTGCGTTAATCGTATATAATAAGGATTGATGGCTAACGAACGGAATGCTTTATTGGCCAATCCTGTTTCTGCGACACTAGCAGCAATTTCAGGTGGATGGTCATAGACCAGCATCATATCAAGATCGGAACCCACCGTCATTTCCCATGATCCGGCTTTCCCCAAGATAATGATGCATATGCCTCCATCCGGAATAATCCCATATTTTTGTTCATGATCTTTGATTACTCTTGCCAGAAGTTCGTTTAAAATGATATCTGTCATTCGTGTACGCTGGATTTGACTTTTATTTAGAGAAAGGCGGTTTTCCATATAGGAAACGGAAAGCCTAAATTCCTCGCTTTGAATAATGTTATGAAGAATGGGCAGAATTTCTTCCAGAGACTGGGTGCTGTTTAGATGCTCATGGATCGTTTTTTGCAGCAGATTTGTTTTTGTTTTTAATATATCGACATGAATTAACGCATCAAGTGCTGCAGGATTATTGGTAATATAATCAGCCATGAATTGTGAGGAACCCAATATTGACGCCAATTTTTCGATTAAAATGGGATTACGTTCGAAAAGGGACAAAAGCTGTATCCCCGCATGATGTCGTGCCAGCAAACTGTCAAAACGCTGTAGGATCAAAAGAGGGTTTTTCTGTTCTGCAAAAGCCTGTAAAATATTAGGTAAAATATTTTTTAGAATCATTCTGGCCCGTGCGGTTCTTAAAGTACGGGGGCCGCTATTGCTCCATGATTGTAAAATAGATGCGGCTTCATCGGGGAAACCTTTTTCATTCAGATAATTGATTAATTCATTTTTAGGTAAATCAAGAATAAAATTTTCTTCATTATCCGGAGACGTAAAAAATCCCTCGAATATATGTCGGACCTTTTGCATAAGCGGGAATAAATCTTCAACAAATTTGTCTGTTGATTCATATCCCATGAAAATGCAAAATGCATCAAATGCCTGTTGTGTATTGGGAAGGGAATGGGTCTGATGATCGGATTGCATTTGCAGGCGGTGTTCTATTTTACGAAGGAAATAGTAGGTTTTAATTAGGATCGTTGCGGATTCATCGGAAATTAATTCTTTTCTGGTCAATTGCTGTATGGCTTTGATTGTTTGTGGTGTACGCAGTTTTGGAAAACGTCCTCCCCAGATCAATTGCAAGGTTTGGGGTAAAAATTCGATTTCACGAATACCACCATAACCTAACTTCACATTTTGACCGATTAACCAGTGCAGGGCATCTTGTCCAAATTTTTTTTCAGAGAGTATTGGCGGGTTGGGTTTGCCTGAATTTTTATGACAATCAATCCTGTTTTTCATGGCATAAATGTCCTCGACAACAGCAAAATCCAGATGCCTGCGCCATATAAAGGGTTGAACAGCCTCCAGGAAAGAATATCCTCCTGCAAGATCTCCCGCGACAGGTCGTGCCTTACTCATGGCACTTCGTTCCCAGGTTTGTCCCAAGCTTTCATAATATGAAATGGCGGCGGGTAACGAAACGGCGAGTGGGGAAGAAGAGGGATCAGGTCGTAATCTCAGATCAACACGAAAAACATATCCATTTTCATCTCGATCCTCCATGAGGGATACGAGTTGTCGTGTGATCCGGATAAAAAGTGTGGCAAGATCGGGATGATTCGGATATTTGTCTGGATCATAAAGAATAATAAGGTCAATATCAGAAGAGTAATTAAGTTCCCTACCACCAAGTTTGCCCATTCCCAAAACAATAAATCCTGAGTTTTCCTGAGGATTTTCTGGGTGGGAAAGTGTAATTTTTTTATTTTGATGTGCTTGTAATAAAAGATAATTGATTGCAAAATGAAGGGTGATTTCTGCAAGATAACTGAGCGTGTGGGTTATTTTTTTTAAAGTCCATACATTTCCAATATCTGCAATTGCACAGGCAATGGCAATTTTTTGTTTGGTAATCCGTAATATTTTGGCGATACTGGATCTGGATTCTTGTATTGATGAATTTTGTAGGCAAGTAAAGGCTTTATTGCAGGCCTTATCAGGTCCATTTAATATAAGGTATTCAAAGAAATGAATGTTTTTTATAATCAAATCAGCAAGAAAGGGGCTGTTCCCACCAATGGCATGGATAAGGCGGACAATACCGGGTTGCTGAATTAATACTGGATCCTTGTTATTTTTAACCCATGCTTCTTTAACTGCATTTGAAAAAAGGTCTGCTGAACGTTGATCCGCCGCTTTTGGCCAATTCTGATCAAACCAAGGGATAGAAGACAGGTTTTTGTGAGACATGATACATGATTTCTGTTATTTGGTTTTTTTCAGTTTACAAATATTAAGATGAAAATGCCCATAAAGAAAGAGCAAGAATTTCATAAAGATTCAAAAATAAAACACAGACGAAACTGGTTGCGTAAATTTTTACTGGCAGGCTGTTCGGTAATTGTATTGCTGGTCGTGATGGTGTCAGCTTTTATATTATTCATATTAAGCGCACCTGCCAACCTTACCTTTATCGCCCGATATTGGCTTCCTTTAACGGTTATAGAAGGTATGGAGAAGGATAAACCTGCTGGAAGACTGACGTTTGACAAGTTGGTCATGAAATGGCCTGTTCTAAAGAAAGGCTTTAATACACCAGTCACTTTCGAACTGGAAGGATTAAAGTTACTGGATGTCTATAACCAGGTAAGGGATCATTTGGACTTTGCAAAATTAACGCTGGATACATTATCATTACGACATAAAAAAATTGTTCCTTTGTATATCAAGTTGTCAGGTGCACAATTACATTTAAGAAGATATAAAGACAATCATGTTAATCTGGATTTGTCAGGATTGGGTTTGTCGAGACAATCCAGGCTGGATATCGACTTTCATCGTTTGTATCATGTCAAAATTGAGAAAACCGTTTTATCTTTTAAAGATGACATTGATCATAATTTGATTCAATCAAGACAGATTGATGTTGATGTACATCCTTTTTATGCTGACAAAACATTGACCATTATTGGAAAAGTCTATTTCAATTTTGATATTAATGGTCATAAGGTTCAAATTAAAGGTCAAAGCTCTGTTCAGTCCATAACTTCATCAGATATTGTTAATTTGCAAAAAACGGGAAAGCTCCAATGGCATATGGAGATCGATCAGGTCAATCCCGCCAATATTGCAGAAATGATACCGGAATTGCGTTATTTGCAATCTGTTAATATGCCTATTTCAGCTGAGGCGAATATAGGTTTTTCTATCCAGAATAAAGCTTTCATGCAACCTTATATGGCAGATATTAAAATAAATTCTGCTCAGGGGAATGTAAGGGTTGGAAATATGGAATATTTCCCATCTTTTTTCAATGCTCGTATAAGCGCTTTTTTTGGTGAAGATGCCAAATATCCTGCAAAGATTGATTTTTCCGACATTTGTCTGCAATTGAGATCGCCGTCGGATTTGGAAAATGCAAAAAGCGGGCCTTTTTTTCATTTCAAGGGTTGGTTGAAATTATCCTCACTGGTAAATCCAAAAGTGGTTGATGCAGATTTTTCCGCAGGTAGTCCGTTGCTAGACTTTTCAACATTAAAAGAATATTGGCCTCGTCATATAGCCAAAGGGGCCAATGAATGGGTTACAGGCAATATTACAAGAGGGCAAGCGCGAGATTTTTCAATTCATGCAAGACTTACGGGGCATGAGGGCTGGCATCATTTGAGACTGGTTAACTTGGAGGGTGGAATTGGTCAGGCAACGGGTTTGGAGGTTCACTGGTTAAGGCCCATCCCACCTTTACAGAAAATGAATGCACAAATGATATTTGTAGATCCTGATCGGATATTGATTAAATATCGAGGAGGTTATCAAATTGTCAGGTCAGGAAATGGAACCACCTCGAAATTACGCAAGTTGAATATACCTTCTGGTAATATGTGGATTACAGGATTAAGCAATCATCGGGATTTGGGTATTATAACGCTTTTGATAAAAGGTAAGTTGCAAGATTTATTAACTTTATTATCTGAACAACGATTACATTTGCTATCTCGTCATCCTGTCCCTTTTAAAAATCCTTCCGGGGATTTGTCTACGCATTTACATTTGGAAATCCCCCTCAAGAAAAAGGTGAAAATCGAACAGATTGATATTCAGGGACATAATGAGATTAAAAATGTCTATCTAAAAGATATAGCGTTAGGACAGGATTTGAGACAGGGGAATTTAGTGGTGGACGTGAATGCCCGTCAACTTGATTTACATGGGTATGGTCTTTTATCTTATTTTCCTGCACGTATTGAGTATAGACAAAATTTTACGCATCAACATCTTGGGTCGCTTGTTGAAAAAGCAAAAGTTGGCTTGACCATTACGTCAGAGACCTTGAAACAAACAGGTTTTGATATGGCTAAGGATATAGGGGGCCAAGCCTATCTAGATTTAAACTATTCAAAATTTTACGACAAAAAAGCGATAATCAATTTAAATTTGGATCTATCAAGAACTGAATTGAAACTCCCGATTTGGCACAAGCTAATTGCAAAACCCGCGAAAGCTTCGGGAACGATAATATTGAATGACAACAAACTGGTCGGTATTCAAGACTTGCATGCTCAGGGAAGTGACTTGTTGGTGCATGCCAATATGAATATCGAAAATAGAATTCCAACCCAATTAAATATTCAATATTTTAAAACTGGACGGTCAGAAGGAAAAGCGACCCTTAATTTTCCAATGACGGATGAAGCGTTTCATAACCCTTTAAAAGGTGATGTACGTATTTCTGTCAAGGCAGATACATTGGATCTTTCCCCATTTATTCAGGATTATCTTGGATCATCCAGGAAAAAACATGCCGTTTCCAAGAAAATACAGAATTATAATATTCCTGTTGCAGCTACAGGAAAGTACAAAGGACGTAAGGGAAGACGTTGGATCTTTAACCTTCAGGCCAAGAAAATCTTTTATGATAAGAATAAGAATCTGGGCGAAGTAACAGCCTATATTGAATATAATGGATTACGGTTGATGCGTCTTTCTTATGGAATGCGCCAACCAACTTTGGTAACTGCGTCATTATTTCCCAAGGATTCAAATCGACAATTTTATCTGGATGCTCAGAATCTTGGCAATTTATTGGATATTGTTGGAATATCAAATAGAATTTCAGGAGGGCATTGTGTTCTGAGTGGTAATTTTGATGACAATGATCCTGAGGCCCCGTTTACCGGCAAGATACAAATCGAGCCTTTTGTTGTTGATCATGTTCCCACCGCCTTAAAACGGATCAGTAATCTTTCTGTTTATGGTTGGTTCAAAAGGCAAAAGGTGGATGCGTTGAATATTGATGCTCTCAAAGGAAATATCTTTTTGAATAAGGGGATTCTGAAAATAAAAAATGGTCGTGTTTTCAATGATGAACTTGGAGCGACTTTGAAGGGCGATATCAATCTTGATAAAGCGGTTTTGGATTTGCAGGGAACAATAGTGCCGATTTATGCGGTGAATAAACTATTCAGTCATGTCCCGGGGGTGGGAAAATTATTTGTTCCAGAAAAAGGGGGGGGGTTTATTGCCGTTCCCTTTGTCATTAACGGAAAATTCAAAGACCCTCATATGGAGGCATATCCTTCAATGTTGCTAACTCCAGGCTTTTTACGAAATCTATTTTAATAATTGTATAGATAATTGAAGTTGAGACGATAGATCAATGATAAGTAATTATACGGAATATTTTTTTATTTTCATTATTGTATTGATTGGCTTTGGTTTGGCTGCTGTTTTTATATTGAAACAATCAATAAAAAAAAATGATCGGCAGGAGGATATTTTAAAAAGAATAACATTTTTAATCGAGAAGGAATCTTCCGCACGAATACAGGATCAAGACCGTCAGCAGCAGCATCTTGATAAAATTGAGAAGGAATTGTTCGACCGTTTACAGAATGGTCAAAACCAACTGGCTGAGCGATTGCATGTCATGAACGAAAGTTTGATGAAGGAACAATCCACGTTACGGTTGGATCAGGCAAGGGCGATGCAGCTTTTAACAGAGCAAAGTTCACAGAATTTAACAGAGTTGCGCCAATCTGTAACGGAAAGACTGAACAAGGCTGTTGAAACTCAAATGCAGTCATCTTTTCAGCGTGTGGTTGAACAGTTTTCCGAGATTCAAAAATTGATGGGGGAGGTTAACTCTGTAACAGCGCAGATGAGCGATTTAAAGCGATTGTTTACAAATGTTAAGACGCGTGGCGGCTGGGGTGAGGCGCAGCTACAATCAATATTAGATGATATTTTACCAACTGGAACTTATGAACGGAATGTGCGTTTAAAGGATAACAGCATGGAAATTGTCGAATTTGCCGTTCATATGCCTGCACAAGGTTCCCATAAACCTTTAATGGCCATTGATTCCAAATTCCCAACGGAAGCTTATGAACGATTAATACAAGCTATTGAAGAAGGAAATAGTGGCGCGGAACAGGCTGCCCGTAAAGCTCTGGAAAGTTGTGTCAAGCAGGAGGCGAAAAAGATCGCTTCAAAATATATTGTACCGCCAAAAACGGTTGAATTCGCTGTTTTATATGTTCCAACTGATGGACTTTATACGGAAATCGCTCGAATTCCCGGTCTTATCGACGAAATTGGCAGAGTTTATCATATTTTAATTATGTCCCCCGCCTTAATGCCGCCTTTATTACGGACTATTCATCTCGGTTATGTTTCATTGGCATTGAGTGAGAAAACGGAATTTGTTTCAAGTTTATTGGGCAAGACCAGACAAGAAATGATAAAAATTGACATGATTTTTGAAAAATTGACCCGTTATATAGAAAATACGGCCACTTCCGTCACTGATGCCCGTCGTAAAACCCAAAAACTTATTCAATCGCTGGAAAAAATTGGGGAAAAGGAAACTGAATAACCAGAATGGATAAGATTATTTTAACGAGAGATGGGTATGTTTTAAAATAGTTTAACAGCATTTTATCAAGGAACGAGCAAATCATATGGTTAATTAAAGAAAGACGGATGGGATCTTAATAAGGTGAATGCAATTGTAATTACGGCATTAAAGCGTCCATATACATTTGTTGTTCTGGCTATTTTAATTCTTGTTTTTGGGGTGTTGGCTATATTCCGGACACCAACGGATATATTTCCTGATATTAAAATTCCAGTGGTAGCTGTTGTCTGGAATTATACAGGTTTGATGCCAGAGGATATGTCGGGGCGGATTGTTTACTATTATGAACGAGCCTTGACATCCACGGTTGATAATATTGAGCATATTGAAAGCAATTCTTACTATGGGCGTGGAATTGTGAAGATTTTTTTTCAACCCGGTACTGATATTGCAGAGGCCCAGACACAAATTACCTCGGTTTCCCAAACCGTTTTAAAACAGATGCCCAAAGGTACGACGCCCCCTCTGGTCATTAAATACAGTGCTTCATCCATCCCTGTCATGATGTTAGAGGTCTCATCCAAAACTATTACCGGGTCCCAGCTTTATGATATGGCATCTAATCTAATACGACCGGCCTTGATTTCTGTTGCGGGGGCGGCATTACCCTCACCTTATGGAGGTGTTTCCAATTATGTTCAAGTTGATTTGAATCAGGCTCGCTTACTGGCTTACGGGTTAACGGCAACGGATGTAGGTAATGCCCTTGGCAAGCAAAATATTGTCTTGCCAGCTGGAGACCAGAAAGTCGGTTCCATTGATTTTATGGTTCAAACCAATGCCAGTCCCAGAGCTGTTGACGAATTTAACAATATTCCAATTAAAAAAGTCGGCAATGCAACGGTTTTTTTAAGGGACGTTGCCTGGGTACATCGAGGTGGCCCGCCGCAAACCAATCTTGTCTTGGTGAAGGGGCACAGGGCAATTTTGATGGTCGTTATGAAAACAGGGGATATTTCCACCCTTCAGGTAGTGGCTGGTATCAAAAGGTTACTGCCACAAGTGCAAAAGACACTGCCACCAGGGGTTGATGTTAGCATTCTATCAGATGCCTCAGTTTTTGTTAAGGATTCCGTTCATGATGTTGTAAGGGAAATGGTCACGGCTGCATTTCTGACCAGTATTGTGGTAATTCTGTTTCTGGGTTCATGGCGATCAACCCTGATTATAGCAACCTCCATCCCCTTGGCGATTTTATCCGCCCTGATTGGTCTAGAGGCAATGCATCAGACAATCAATGTCATGACATTGGGAGGTCTGGCCCTCGCTGTCGGGATTTTGGTGGATGACGCCACCGTCATGATTGAGAATATTGACACGCATCTTGAAATGGGTAAATCCTTGTATGATGCAATTGTGGATGCGGCCAATCAAATTGTGATTCCAACTTTTGTTTCAACGCTCTGTATTTGTGTCGTCTGGTTTCCGTTGTTCCAACTGACCGGGGTGGGAGGATGGTTATTCATGCCTATGGCTGAAGCGATCATTTTTGCAATGATAGCATCCTTTATTTTATCCAGAACTTTTGTTCCCACCATGGCTTATTATCTGTTGCGTGGACAAGTGGAAAATCATGGCGTCAATAAAAAAAAAGAAACTTTTTTCGCACGATTCCAGCATGATTTTGATCAGGGATTTGAGAATTTCAGAAGATACTATCGGATTTTTTTGCATAAAATTCTTTTTGTTAAGAAAAAATTTATCCTAATTTTTTTAAGTTTTTCTTTTTTGTCTGTAGGTTTATTATTTTTTGTCGGACAGGATTTCTTTCCAGAAATTAAATCTGGTGAACTAGATTTACACATGCGTGCTCCTCTGGGTTCAAGAATTGAGGAAACAGGTAAAATTTCTTATCTAGTCAATTCAGAAATCAGTGATTTGTTACCTGGGCAAGTTTATGAAATTGTCAATAATTGTGGTTTGCCCTTTAGCAGTATCAACCAGGCTTATGTTGCAACTCCGACAATAGGGTCACAGGATTGTGACATGACAATCTCATTAAGGAATTCTGAATCTCCTGTTGCAGCATATCGCCAGATTCTCAGACATGGATTAAGAAAAAAATTTCCAGGAACAGACTTTGCCTTCACGCCGGGTGATATCACCGCCAAAATTTTAAATTTTGGTTTACCTGCCCCGATCAATGTGCAGATCATAGGTCGAAACTTGGCAGGTAACTATGAGTATGCAAAACATATTGCCGCAAAATTAAAGCGTATTCCTGGTATTGCGGATGTAAGGGTTCAACAAACGGTTTCTACACCAACCCTGATGATTAATACCCGTCGTGATTTTGCTCTTAGTACAGGATTAACTGAGGCGGATATTGCAAATAATGCTCTTGCAACCTTATCGGGAAGCGGACAGGTCGCACCCACTTATTGGCTGGATATCAAGACAGGGGTGTCTCATTTGGTGAATATTCAAACCCCACAATCTGATTTACAGAATATGAATGATCTGGAAACCATTCCTGTCAATGGTTCCGAAAGAGGGGAAAAGAAAATCAAGTCGCAGATTTTGGGATCCTTGAGCCGTATTGATCATACAGGATCAGGTGGTGAAATATCCCATTACAATATCATGCCCGTATTTGAGATTTATGCCAGTAATGAAGGGCGAGATCTGGGGGCTGTCAGCAGGGATATCAAAAAAGTTATCAAAAGGGAAAAGGCGACAATACCCCGTGGCTCTACAATAGCCATTCGGGGGCAGGCTACAACAATGTATAATGCTTATATGCAATTACTGGGGGGATTGGCATTATCTATATTGTTTGTCTATCTGATTATCGTTGTCAATTTTCAATCCTGGCTAGATCCATTTATTATCATCACTGCATTGCCGGGTGCCCTGGCAGGGATTTCTTGGAGTTTGTTTATCAGTCATAATGCATTGTCTGTTCCCGCGTTGACAGGGGCAATTATGTGCATGGGAACGGCCACTGCTAATTCCATTCTTGTTGTTTCTTTCGCTCGGGAACGGCTTGCTGAGCATGGAGATGCGGTAAAAGCCGCAGTTGAGGCCGGATATGGGCGTATCAGGCCTGTTTTAATGACGGCTTCGGCAATGATAATTGGCATGATACCGATGTCATTCAGTAACACACAAAATGCCCCTTTAGGTAAAGCCGTTATGGGGGGGCTAACTCTGGCTACATTTGCAACCTTGTTGTTTGTTCCATGTGTGTTTGCATTGGTTTATAACCGTCATGGCCGGATAAAGGAATAGTGGATGTCCAACTTTTCAAAAAAAACCAAGGCTATTTTTTTAATGATTGGAATTTGCGCTTGTATTTACGCAATTTTTGGAATTGTTGAGCGACAGCACGATGTTGTTAAACTGACAGAACAGGCCAGGAAAGATTCATTTCCCATTGTTCAATGTATCCAGCCACAAAAAGGTCCAGCGATAAGAAGTCTTACTTTGCCTGGAGATGTATCGGCATGGTATCAGGCGCCAATCTATGCACAGGTATCAGGATATGTCCAACATTGGTATAGGGATTATGGTGCGACTGTAAAAGCGGGTGAATTACTGGCAACAATTGACACTCCTGGTCTGGACGCGCAGTATGAGGCTGCAAAAGCAAATTTGAAAGTTGCCCAGACACGCTACCAATTGGCGGCAGTTACGGCAAAACGTTGGCAGGCCTTGTCAGGAACCAGAGCGGTATCCCAGCAGGAAGTTGATGTTCAGGTCGCCAATGCTAAAGTTCAAAAGGCTGAAGTGGATGCAGCAGGCCATGAAGTGGCCCGGTATGAGGCTTTACAGGCATTCAAAAAAATCAAGTCTCCCTTTAGTGGCGTTGTTACATCGCGATTAACGGATGTAGGGGATTTTGTGAATAATAATGGAGATTTAAGCCGTCAAGGTAAGGCAACCGAGTTGTTTACGGTTTCTGATATTCATAAACTCCGTATTTTTGTAGATGTGCCGCAGGATTATGCATCAATCCTGAAAAAAGGGTTAAAGGCTGAATTGACAACAATTCAATATCCGGGAAAAACCTTTCAGGCGGATTTTTTGACATCTGCAAGGGCGTTTAATATGGCCAGCCGTACAGTGACAACTGAATTGACCGTTGAAAACGCCTCTCATATATTATGGCCCGGAACTTTTGTACAGGTTCATTTTATAACCCCAGCAGATCCAGATATTTTGATCATACCAGAACAGGCTTTGATTTTTCGTAGTGAGGGTATGCAAGTTGCCGTTGTCGGGAATGATCATCGGGTTCGGATGCAGAAGGTAAAATTAGGAAATAATCTTGGTAAATCAATTCAGGTATTGGCAGGGATAAAAAAAACGGATTGGATTGTGAATAATCCATCAGCTGGGTTATTAAATGGGCAACAGGTTAAAATTGTAGATAGCACACCAGGATATAACGATAATTTTCAAAATAGCGAATCTGTAACAAAAAAATATGATAATGATTCGTTCAAGAAAAATGCGGCTGAATCCAATGTGGAATAAGAAGGCAGATAAAGCCAATATACCATATGGTTATTTGTTAATGGCATGTCTTGTTTTTCTGAATGGATGTGATTTAGCCCCGCATTACAAACCTGTTCATTATGTTCTGCCTGAAAATTGGCATGGAACAGCCCCTTTTCATATTGCTCAACCTGAGGATCAGATTCCTAAAGGTGCATGGTGGGAGATATTCCATGATCCTGTGTTAAATCAACTGGAAAGCGATCTGGAAAAAAATAATCCTGATTTGCAAGCGGCAGCAGAAACCTATATGCAAAGTCGCGCTGTTCTTGGAGAGGTTAGATCGAATTTGTACCCACAATTAAATCTTGAAGCTGGTGGTGGAAGATATAAACAATCCCATCACCGGTTATTCCGAAGTAAAACCAGTCATGCTCCAATTGAAGAAACAAATATGCAATATCAGGCTTCTGTTTTATGGGAAGCAGACTTATGGGGTAAAATTAGAAATGAAATAAGGATGCAAAGAAACCTGGTTCAAGCGAAAGCTGCTGATTATGAATCTGCAAAACTATCTCTGGAAGGGGATCTGGCAGGTAGTTATATGCTTTTACGTGGGTATGATGCTCAGAATGAGGTTTTAAGCCAATCCATACAATATTATGAAGCTGCGGTTGATATCACGCGTATGCGTCAGGCAGGTGCTATTTCGGCTGGGATAGACGTTTCACGTGCCGAAAATCAATTGGCAATTACAAAGGCACAACAAACAGAGATACAGGCCAGACGGGATTTGACCGAACATGCGATCGCTGTTTTGGTTAATCAATTTCCTGAAGATTTTCATATAAAATCAGTAAAAACAAATCTAAATGATTATATACCGAATATACCGGTGGAATTTCCCTCATCTCTATTACAACGTCGACCTGATATAGCCAGTGCTGAGCGACAGATGGCCGCTGCCAATCGCCATATAGGCATATCAAAAGCTGCATTTTATCCTGATATCACGATTAACGCGGCAAGTGGTTTTCAGGACAAGGGATTAGGCTTGGCAAATATGGCCAACAGCATGTGGTCTGCGGCAATTCAGGGGGCTTTACCCTTGTTTCAGGGGGGATTACGTCGGGCAAGTTTACAAAAGGGCTGGTCAGTCTACCGACAAACACGGGATCAATATCGCTCCACTGTTTTGGATGCGTTTCGCGAGGTTGAGGATAATCTTACCTTAACGCAAAAGATGCGGCTGGAATTAGAACAAAATAAGGAGGCCTCTGAAGCGGCCTTACGGACACAGGGAATGGCAATGTCATTATATACAGGAGGATTAACCACTTATCTAGACGTTGTTACAGCCCAGAATGCCGCATTAGCCGCCCAATTGGCTGAAGTCCGAAGTCAAATTAGCTTAATGCAGGCTTCAGTTAATTTGGTGGTGGCATTAGGTGGGGGATGGGGTAGACAGAATTTGCCTATTAAAAATTTAGAATCTTTTAAAGTTTTGCAGTATAATCATCTAGGATTTGATAAAAACCTACCTACAAAAAATAAAAAGATTCAATATTAATTTCATCAGATAAGAAATTAATGTCTTTCTTCTAAATAATGTAATTGATGTTCATTGCCATTGAATTTTCCTATTAATTTTATCTTATTATCAGGAGTTATTTCTTTATGATCAAATATAGTGGATATTTTCTGGTCTTTGGAAATTAAATTTAAATTTCCATTAATGATTTTCCAATAATATTCGTTTTCATGATAATAATTATGAACACGGCCTTTCATGTCAAATTGCATATTATTACACCAACAAACATTGTCTGTTTGACTGCCATAAGCCCACTCACGAACAATAATATTACTTTCATCAGGTGAAAAATTTCTAATAGATAAAAGCTTTTGAACCGTGGAAAAAGATAGAAATTGTGAGAATAAAGTATTACGATGATTTGATTGATGGAGAAGCTCATTATGAATGGGATTCGCTACGTTTTCGAAGATTTCTTCGAATATATAGTAATTGAAGTTAATATGTTTTTTTAATTGAGAAGCAATTAAAAACTCAGGATCATTTTGATTGGTTAATCCAAAAAGTATAGTAGGTAAGGAGTGGTTGAATTTTCCCCCATATAGGTCGCGTGCTTTAGAATCATCCGCCAAAAAATCAATGTGCAATTTTTCTGCTGTTTGATATAAACTTCCTGTTCCAAGGGCTCTGGTATGTATTATAGGCCATTGATCGTAGATAAAAGCAATCTCTTGCATTTCCCATAATAGATGCTGCCAATATCTTTCAATACCCCATAGTGGGAATTCTTTTAGTTGAGCTAAAGTGTTTTTCAAAAATTTTCTGCTCATTATGGGAGCCATGCATTCAATAAAATCTGTTCCTCGTAAGAGTAATGTTTGTTGTTGCAGTGTAATAGGGTGAGTAAAAAAACTTTCTAACGTTAAAGATGGGGCAGATAAGACAGGTTGATATTTATTAATAAAATTAACGATTTTTCTTGCTGATTGATAGGAAATATATAAATCGTCTTCAAATAGCCAAAAGAAATCATATTGATTAATAATATCTGGGTTATTAATGATGAAGTCATGAACCCCACTTAATTTTGTTCCTTCAACTTTATATGTGTAAGTAGGGTTGTCTTGTGAAAAATCAGCATTATCATAATATACAAAAGCGATGTCCATTATTTTTTGTATAAGGTGTATCCATGATTTGTGAATGGATTTTGTACCGCAACGTAAAATCATGAGATGTTTCATTAATTGATTACCTTTAGATTATATTAATTATTGATTAATTGTAATTTTTAAAAGAATAATTTTTTTTTTCAATCTTTAAGAATAATATTTTATTGGATTTTAAATAAAATCTTGACAAACTTTGTAAACTATAAGAAAAATATCAACTCTTATCGGAACGCGGGAGATTACTTTAGCAACAAGGAAAAAAAAATTTTTCTTTGGGTTTTCGTGTGAACCGCGGTCTGGGTAGATTAATGTTAAGGAGACCCGGATATGGCCAAAAAGATTGTTGGCTACATTAAATTACAAATTCCAGCTGGAAAGGCGAATCCATCCCCACCTGTTGGGCCTGCCCTAGGTCAGCGCGGCTTAAATATTATGCAATTTTGTAAAGAGTTTAATGCTGCAACACAAAGCCTGGAACCAGGAATGCCTATTCCTGTCGTGATCACAGCTTATGCAGATCGTACATTTAGCTTCATCACTAAAACACCCCCTAATACTTATTTTTTGTTGAAAGCTGCAAAAATTTCCAAAGGTGCCTCCGTTATTGGTAAGGGTGCAACTGTTGGTACAGTAAAAATCAGCCAATTGCGTGAAATCGCTGAGCAAAAGATGAAAGATATGAATGCGAATGACGTTGATGGTGCCGTTCGTATGTTGATAGGATCTGCACGTTCCATGGGCTTGAAGGTTGAGGAGGCTTAAGAGATGGCAAAGAATAAACGTATTGCTGCAGCTTATGCTTCAATTGAAAGAAATAAGCTTTACGCATTGAAAGATGCTGTTGCATTGATTCGTGATAATGCGAAGGCTAAATTTGACGAAACAGTTGAAATTGCCATTAATCTAGGTGTTGATCCTCGTTATGCGGATCAGATGGTTCGAGGCTTAATGTCACTGCCACATGGAACAGGAAAAACTTTGCGTGTTGCTGTTTTTGCACGGGGTGAAAGAGCCGAAGAGGCTAAAGCGGCTGGCGCAGATATTGTTGGTGATGAAGATCTTGCGGAAAAAGTGCAGGCGGGTCAGGTTGATTTTGACCGTTGTATCGCAACCCCTGACATGATGGCGCTGGTTGGGCGTCTTGGCAAAATTCTTGGTCCACGTGGTTTGATGCCTAATCCCAAATTGGGAACGGTTACAATGGATGTTAAGTCTGCTGTAACAGCTGCAAAATCAGGTCAGGTTGAATACCGTGCCGAAAAGGGCGGTGTCATTCATGCTGGTGTGGGTAAGGCATCATTTAGTGCTGAAAATCTTCTTGAAAATATCCGAGCTTTTGTTGATACTGTGCAAAAAGCACGCCCAACAGGGGTTAAAGGTACCTATATGAAAAAGATTTATCTTTCTTCAACAATGGGTCCTGGCATTGAAGTGGATATTGCTAGCGTTAACGCTGGTTAATAAAAAAGTTTTATTATCCCTTTTTGATAAGGGGATAGTATTGTCGAGACATTTTAAAATGTCTCAAACCTGTCCAAGACCGTACGTAATTTAAAATTTTAAAGGTTTAGAACCGCGCATGGAAGACGGGGCTGGTATTATAGATTGAAAAATTATTTATATGCTAGTGATTCCGTTAAGGACAGGCGAACCGGATCAATAAAATTCATTTTATTGATCTAAATGGTAACCTGAACAGTTATAAATTTAACTGATCAAAATGGAGACGGGATTTGGACCGCACGGAAAAACAAGCTTTTGTTGCTTCCATGGCATCTGTTTTCGCAAACACTTCAATGGTCGTTGTTACGCGCAATGCGGGATTAACGGTTGCTGATGTTACGGATTTGCGTCGTCGTATGCGTGCTGCTGGGGCAACTTATAAAGTTGGGAAAAACCGCTTGGTCACCCTCGCCGCAAAAGGTACCCCATTCGAAGGCATTACGCCAATGCTAACTGGGCCTACAGCTCTTGCTTGGGCAGAGGATCCAGTTGCTGTTGCGAAAGTAGCCGTCGAGTTCGCCAAAACCAATGAAAAACTTGTTGTGCTTGGTGGAGCGTTAAGTGGCCAATTACTTGATTTGAATCAGGTCAAGGCCCTTGCAGAGCTTCCATCCTTGGATGCGCTTCGTGCACAACTGGTTGGGCTTATTTCTACACCTGCCACACGTATTGCTGGTGTATTACAAGCTCCTGCTGGTCAATTGGCACGGGTTTTTGGTGCTTATGCGGACAAAGGTGATGTGCAAGCAGCTTAATAAAATTTAAGTCTTTAAAAAGTTACTGAATAATTAGTGGACTTATCTCAAATCACTTATTAGTATATGAATAGGAAGAATGTAAATGGCTGATCTAGCTAAACTTGTTGATGAATTATCTGCTTTAACCGTATTAGAAGCTGCTGAGCTTTCTAAAATGTTGGAAGAAAAATGGGGTGTTTCTGCTGCTGCTCCTGTTGCTGTTGCTGCTGCTCCAGCTGCTGGTGGTGCTGCTCCAGCTGAAGAAAAAACTGAATTCGATGTAATTCTTGCTAAATCCGGTGATAAGAAGATCAATGTTATTAAAGAAGTGCGCACCATCACAGGTCTGGGTTTGAAAGAAGCTAAGGATTTGGTTGAGGGGGCTCCTAAAACGCTTAAAGAAGGCGTAAGTAAGGATGAAGCTGAAAAAATTAAAAAGACCCTTGAAGAACAAGGCGCTTCAGTCGAAATTAAATAAGGCTATGAAGCAAACGGTAGAAAATTTTCTTTCTGCTGTTAGACTTTAAAATAAGGTAAGGCGGAGCTCGTGAGTAGGGGTTTCCGCCTGCTTGGTCGTTAAAAGGAAATATATTTAACGATTGTAAAATAGTATTCCCTTTATATATTAGGGATTAATGAGAGTGTGATTCCTTATTGGGATCATGAGTTTATAATTATCCAGATGGTTTGTGTGACAAATTTATCCGGAAGCAGGCGATAGGGCACAATACACGATGAACGCGGTAAGCAAATCGTTCACTGGGCGCAAGCGCATTCGTAAAAATTTTGGACGGATTCCTGAAATTGCTCCGATGCCAAATTTAATTGATGTGCAACGGGCAAGTTATGAGGCTTTTCTACAACGAGATGTAAAGCCGGAAAATCGTTCATTAACTGGTTTGGAAGAGGTTTTTCGATCTATTTTTCCAATCAGCGATTTTGCAGGTAATGGTCGTCTTGAATTTGTAAATTATGAATTTGAAGAACCTAAATATGATGTTGAGGAATGTCTTCAGCGGGGATTGACTTACGCGGCACCATTAAAAGTCGTTCTTCGTTTGATCGTTTGGGATATTGACGAAGATACGGGGTCTCGTTCTATTCGTGATATTAAGGAACAACCTGTCTATATGGGCGATATGCCTTTGATGACAGAAAATGGTACCTTTATTATTAACGGTACTGAACGTGTAATCGTATCTCAAATGCATCGCAGTCCAGGGGTGTTTTTTGACCATGATGGTGGGAAAACCCATTCATCAGGCAAATTTTTGTTTACGGCAAGAATAATTCCCTATCGTGGTTCCTGGCTAGATTTTGAATTTGATAGTAAAGATTTAATTTACGTCCGAATAGATCGAAAGAGAAAAATTCCTGTCACAACCTTTTTGTATGCTCTTGAGGGTGAAAATTCGATTGCTTTGCGAGAGGCGAAAATTAAAGAGGGTGGGGATGTGGATTCCATTCTTGTTCATGGAATGGATGATGATGAAATCCTTTCATATTTTTATAATACAGTAGTTTTCAAAAAAGTTGCTGATGGTTGGTCTCGCACCTTTGAGCAGGATGCTTTTCGCAATTTAAAATTACTGTCCCCTTTGGTTGATGCGGATACTGGTGAGATTGTAGCTGAAGAAAATGTCAAGTTGACTGCAAGGCTTATTCGCAAGATTGCTGAAAAAACGAAAAACGTGCTTGTTAAACGGGAAGATTTGCTTGGACGTTATTTTGCTCATGATCTGGTCAATGAAGAAACCGGTGAAATTTATGCCGAGGCTGGTGTAGAGATTACCGAAGCTATACTGGATACGCTGGAAGAGCTTGGTTTAAAAGAAATACCGACGCTGGCGATTGACAATAATGTCGGTCCCTGGATCAGAAATACATTGATTGTTGATAAAAATACGTCCAGAGATGATGCGCTGGTTGATATTTATCGTGTCATGCGCCCTGGTGAACCTCCAACGGCTGAAACGGCAGAGGCGTTGTTCCACGGATTATTCTTTGATGCTGATCGTTATGATCTTTCTGCTGTTGGACGTGTAAAAATGAATATGCGTCTTGGTGTGGAAGGGGATGACACTATTCGTACACTTCGTAAAATTGATATTTTGCGGACGATCAAAATCATGTGCGAATTAAAAGATGGACAAGGAAGTGTCGATGATATCGATAATCTTGGAAATCGTCGTGTACGTTCTGTGGGTGAATTGATGGAAAACCAATATCGTCTTGGTTTGTTAAGAATGGAACGTGCTATTCGTGAAAGAATGAGCTCTGTTGATATTGATACAGTCATGCCGCATGACCTTATTAATGCAAAACCGGCTGTTGCCGCCGTTCGTGAATTTTTTGGTTCATCACAGTTATCGCAATTTATGGATCAAACGAACCCATTGTCAGAAGTTACACATAAACGTCGTTTATCCGCTTTGGGACCGGGCGGGCTGACCCGTGAACGTGCCGGATTTGAAGTTCGTGACGTTCATCCGACACATTATGGACGTATTTGTCCGATTGAAACGCCTGAAGGTCCAAATATTGGTTTGATCAATTCTTTGGCAACGTATGCAAAAGTAAACAAATACGGGTTTATTGAGACACCTTATCGTTTGGTCAAGGATGGTCAGTTGCAAGATGGGTGGAAATATCTTTCCGCCATGGAAGAGGAAAAGCTTATCGTCGCACAGGCAGATGCCAAACAGGACAGTCATGGACATTTGACGGGAGATCTTGTTTCTGTAAGACAAAATGGCGATTTTCAACTGGTAAAACCAGAAGAGGTTACTGCTTGTGATGTTTCGCCAAAGCAATTGGTTTCTGTTGCCGCCGCCCTGATTCCGTTCCTTGAAAACGATGATGCAAACCGTGCCTTGATGGGATCAAACATGCAGCGTCAAGCCGTTCCATTAATTCGGTCAGATGCGCCATTAGTTGGAACAGGAATGGAAGTCGCAGTTGCAAGAGATTCTGGAGCAACGATTGTGGCTCGTCGTGGTGGTATTGTTGATCAGATTGATGGAGCTCGTATTGTTGTCCGTGCAACGGATGAAAATGGTGCAACGCAAGGTGTTGATATTTACCGTTTACGGAAATACACGCGTTCTAATCAGTCAACTTGTATCAATCAGCGTCCATTGGTTTATGTTGGTGATCATATTAAGGCTGGCGATATTATCGCTGATGGTCCTTCAACAGAGCTTGGTGAATTGGCGCTGGGCCGGAACGTTCTTGTTGCCTTCATGCCATGGAACGGTTACAATTTCGAAGATTCAATACTGATTTCAGAACGTATTGCGCGGGATGATGTGTTTACTTCTATTCATATTGAAGAATTTGAGGTGATGGCACGTGACACAAAATTGGGCCAAGAGGAAATAACTCGGGATATCCCCAATGTCGGGGAGGAAGCGCTGCGCAATCTGGATGAAGCTGGTATCGTATATATTGGTGCTGAAGTAAATCCCGGTGATATCTTGGTGGGTAAAATCACCCCCAAGGGCGAAAGTCCGATGACACCTGAAGAAAAGCTTTTACGTTCTATTTTTGGTGAAAAGGCTTCTGATGTTCGTGATACATCCCTGAAATTACCGCCTGGAACAAGTGGGACCGTTGTCGATGTTCGTGTTTTCTCTCGTCGCGGTATTGATAAAGATGAACGTGCAATGGCAATTGAACGTGCTGAAATTGAACGGTTAAGCAAGGATCGTGATGATGAGTTGGCCATTCAAGAACGTGCGTTCTATAACAGGTTGAAAGAGAATCTTCTCAATCAGAAAGCCGGGGCAGGATTCAAGGGAATTAGATTAGGAACGGATTTAACGGAAGAAGTGTTGGCCGAACATCCCCGTGGAACATGGCGTCATATCATTGTTGCCGATGATGGTGTAATGGCTAATATTGAACAGATTAAACGTGACTTTGATCGTGAGGTTTCCAATATTCAGGCGCGTTTCAACAACAAGGTTGATAAGATCCAGCGTGGTGACGAGCTTCCTCCTGGCGTTATGAAAATGGTTAAGGTTTTCATTGCTGTTAAAAGAAAATTACAGCCTGGGGATAAAATGGCCGGTCGTCATGGAAATAAGGGTGTTGTTTCCCGTGTTGTGCCAGTTGAGGACATGCCATTTCTTGAGGATGGAACCTCTGTTGATATCGTGTTGAATCCGTTGGGTGTGCCTTCCCGTATGAATGTCGGTCAGATCCTTGAAACCCACTTGGGATGGGCCTGTGCAAATTTGGGTAGACAAGTCAGCCAAGTTGTTGATCAGTATATGAAGACTGGTGAAAAGAAACAGGAACTTATGGATCGCCTTAGATTGATTTATGGCGAAAAAACGTTTAATGAAAAAATAGTTGATCTTTCAGAGGCTGAACTGCTTAATTTCTGTAACGATCTTCGTAAGGGTGTCTCGATTATGACTCCGGTGTTTGATGGAGCAAGCATTCCTGATATCGAAAACATGTTGAAAGAGGCGGGACTTAATCCTTCGGCGCAAAGTACATTGATTGATGGACGTACGGGAGATCCCTTTGAGCGCCAAGTGACGGTTGGTTATATTTACATGCTTAAGTTGCATCACCTGGTTGATGACAAAATCCATGCGCGTTCTATTGGTCCTTACTCATTGGTGACGCAACAACCATTGGGTGGTAAAGCCCAATTTGGTGGCCAGCGTTTCGGAGAAATGGAGGTATGGGCCTTGGAGGCTTATGGGGCTGCCTATACCTTGCAGGAAATGCTTACGGTAAAATCAGATGACGTTTCAGGCCGTACTAAGGTTTATGAAGCGATCGTTAAAGATCAGGACGATTTTGAGGCTGGTATACCTGAAAGCTTTAATGTGTTGGTGAAGGAATTAAAATCCCTTGGCTTAAATGTTGAACTTGAACAAAGTGCTGAATAAAGTAGATTGTTAGGTTTTTTAAATATTATCAATGAGGTATTCAGTTTATGAATACCTCAACCCCCCAAAAGGTTTTTGGCGAATGAATGAACTTATGAAAATTCTTGGTCAGACTGGCCAAGCAATGACGTTTGATCAGATTAAAATTCAATTGGCCTCGTCTGAACAGATACGGTCTTGGTCTTATGGTGAAGTGAAAAAGCCAGAGACAATCAATTATCGTACTTTTAAACCAGAACGGGATGGATTGTTTTGTGCGCGCATTTTCGGTCCGATCAAAGATTATGAATGTCTTTGTGGTAAATATAAACGGATGAAATTCCGTGGCATAGTATGTGAAAAATGCGGTGTTGAAGTTACGCTTGCCAAAGTGCGTCGTGAACGTATGGGGCATATTGAGCTTGCAAGCCCGGTTGCACATATTTGGTTTTTGAAATCTCTCCCAAGTCGTATCGGATTAATGATCGATATGACTTTGAAAGATCTCGAGAGGGTTTTGTATTTTGAAAATTATGTTGTTTTAGAACCCGGGACATCGCCATTAAAACAATTTAGCCTGCTGACTGAGGATCAATATCTTGATGCCATGGAAGAATATGGGCATGAAGGTATTGAAATAGGGATTGGTGCGGAAGCGATTAAGAAAATTCTGGTTAATATCGATTGTGATGTTGAAAAAGTCGAATTACGCGCCGAATTAAAAGAAACGACTTCTGAAGTCAAACGTAAGAAACTTGTAAAACGTTTAAAACTTGTGGAAGCTTTTGCAGAAAGTGGTTGTCGTCCTGAATGGATGATCATGAGTGTTGTACCAGTCATTCCACCTGAATTAAGACCGCTTGTCCCATTGGACGGAGGCCGTTTTGCCACATCAGATCTCAATGATTTGTACCGTCGTGTCATCAACCGTAATAATCGGTTGAAACGGTTAATGGAATTGCGTGCACCGGATATTATCATTCGTAATGAAAAACGTATGTTGCAGGAATCTGTTGATGCGTTGTTTGATAATGGACGTAGAGGACGGGCAATTACAGGGGCGAATAAACGACCATTAAAATCCTTGGCAGATATGCTTAAAGGAAAACAGGGACGTTTCCGTCAAAACCTGCTTGGTAAACGTGTGGATTATTCTGGACGTTCAGTGATTGTGGTTGGTCCTGAATTGAAATTGCATCAATGCGGTTTGCCTAAAAAAATGGCATTGGAATTGTTCAAGCCATTTATATATTCCAAGCTTGAAAAATATGGGCATGCGACGACCATTAAGGCAGCTAAGCGTATGGTTGAGAAAGAACGTCCGGAAGTTTGGGATATTATTGAAGAGGTTATTCGTGAACATCCTGTCATGCTTAACCGTGCACCAACTTTACACCGCTTGGGTATTCAAGCTTTCGAGCCTGTTTTGATTGAGGGTAAAGCGATTCAGTTGCATCCATTGGTATGTACTGCCTTCAATGCAGATTTTGACGGTGATCAGATGGCGGTTCATGTGCCATTGAGTTTGGAAGCGCAGCTCGAAGCGCGTGTTTTGATGATGTCCACAAATAATATTCTTAGTCCTGCTAGTGGTAAGCCTATTATTGTTCCATCTCAGGATATTGTATTGGGGCTGTATTATCTAAGTCTGGAAATTCCTGAATTTAAATTAACTCCAGATCAATCCGAATATGATTCTGAAGGTCATCTTATTAAAAAGGGTGCACCTCTTTTTGCGAATATCGGTGAGATTGAACATGCATTGTCATCCAGAACCTTGAAGCTTCACGATAAAATTCGTTGTCGTTTTCAAACAAAGAATGCGGATGGTGAGCTAGTTTATCAAAAGGTAGTGACAACCGCAGGTAGAATGCTGATTTCACAGATTCTTCCAAAACACCCAGCAATCAATTTTTCATTGATCAATCAACAATTAACGAAAAAGACAATTTCAGATATTATCGATATTGTCTATCGTCATTGTGGTCAGAAGGAATGTGTGATTTTTGCGGATCGTATGATGGGACTAGGATTCTCTTACGCTGCTAAAGCTGGTATTTCCTTTGGTAAGGATGATATGATCATTCCTGATGCGAAAAAGGAACTGGTCGCCAAGACAACCGAAGAAGTTAAGGAGTTTGAGCAGCAATATCAGGACGGTTTGATTACAGCAGGAGAGCGTTATAACAAGGTTGTTGATGCCTGGTCACGTTGTACGGATGAGGTTCAGGCAGCGATGATGAAAAAGATTTCACATGTAGAGCCTGGCCAACCCATCAATTCTGTCTGGATGATGAGCCATTCTGGAGCTCGTGGGTCCCCAGCCCAGATGAAGCAGTTGGCCGGTATGCGTGGTCTGATGGCGAAACCGTCAGGTGAAATTATTGAACAACCTATTATTGCCAATTTCAAGGAAGGTCTTTCTGTTCTTGATTATTTTACATCGACTCATGGTGCACGTAAAGGATTGGCTGATACGGCCCTGAAAACCGCAAACTCTGGATATCTTACTCGTCGTCTGGTTGACGTTGCTCAGGATTGCATTATTGTTGAGCCAGATTGTGGAACAGAACGCGGATTGGTTGTTCGTGCGGTAATGGATGGTGGTGAGGTTATTTCTTCACTAGCAGAACGTATTCTTGGACGTACATTGGCAGCAGATGTAACGGATCCAGCAACTGGTAAAATTCTTTATCCTCGTAACACGCTTCTGGAAGAGGCCGAGGTTGAGGCGATCGAAAAGGCCAATGTTGAAAGTGTGATGATTCGTTCTGTTTTAACCTGTGACAGTCAGGTTGGCGTATGCGCTCATTGTTATGGTCGTGATCTTGCTCGCGGAACTCCTGTTAATATAGGAGAGGCTGTCGGTGTTATTGCTGCTCAGTCAATTGGTGAGCCCGGGACTCAGTTGACAATGCGTACATTTCATATTGGCGGTGCAGCACAAAAAGGTGCAGAACAATCTATGGTTGAATCCTCCCGCGATGGTAGGGTCAAGATTATAAATCTGAATGTTGTTCAAAACAGTCAGGGATTTGACATTGTCATGTCCAGAAACTGTGAAATTATCCTGTTGGATGATAATGGAATTGAACGCGCTCATTATCGTATTCCTTATGGTGCACGTTTGCTTGTTAAAAATGGATCGAATGTCAAGCGTCATCAGAAAATGGCAGAATGGGATCCATATACCCTACCTATTATTACTGAAAAATCAGGTACAATTGAGTATCAGGATCTGATTGAAGGTATTACACTGGTTGAACGGATGGATGAAGTCACGGGGCTTTCTTCAAAAGTTGTTGTTGACTATAAGCAAACAAGTAAATCTCGTGATTTGAGACCACGCTTGCAGTTAAAGGATTCAAATGGGGAAGTCATGAAGTTGGGGAACGGTAACGACGCACGTTACTTCTTGTCTCCAGATTCCCTGCTTTCTGTGGAAAATGGGGCGCAGGTTAATGCCGGTGATGTCTTGGCTCGTATTCCAAGAGAAGGTTCCAAGACGCGTGATATTACCGGGGGTCTTCCACGGGTGGCTGAACTTTTCGAGGCACGTCGTCCGAAAGATCATGCGATTATTGCTGAAAATGATGGTGTGGTTGAATTCGGAAAAGACTATAAGGCAAAACGTCGGATCGTTGTACGTAATGAGGATACTGGTGAAGAAACAGAATATTTGATTCCAAAGGGAAAACATATTTCTGTACAGGAAGGTGACTTTGTCCGTAAGGGCGATCCTCTTGTTGATGGGCCTCGTGTTCCTCATGATATTTTAAAGGTTCTTGGAATTGAAGCCTTGTCGGATTATCTGATTGATGAAATTCAAAGTGTTTATCGTCTTCAGGGCGTGAAGATCAATGATAAACATATTGAAGTGATCGTTCGTCAAATGCTGCAGAAAATTGAAGTGACGGATCCAGGTGATACGACTTATTTAATTGGTGAAACTGTAGATCGCTTGGAATTTGAACAAGAAAATATCAAACGGATGAACGCCAACGAGCGTCCAGCAACTGGTTCACCAGTTTTACAGGGTATCACCAAAGCTGCGTTACAAACCAAATCCTTTATTTCAGCGGCTTCCTTCCAGGAAACAACTCGTGTATTGACAGAGGCCGCATCTGCGGGGAAGGTTGATACCTTGATGGGATTAAAGGAGAATGTAATCGTGGGACGTCTTGTTCCTGCAGGAACGGGTAGTGTCATGAACAGATTCCGTGCCATGGCCTATTCAAGAGATAGACAACGAATTCTGGATGCAAATAAGATGAATGATGAAGCGGAAATTGAACTTTCTTCTGTTACATCAGAAAATAATGAAATAAAGGACGTGACTCAGGTCACTGAATAAGGTATAGGTATATAACTTTATTCGTTTTCAGTTTTATTAAATGGGTATTACTACCCATTTAATAAGTTAAAATACGGGTCGTTTTTGTCTTTTGGCAAAAATAAAATGTTTTTTTACAAGGATACCTAGTTCAATTTTAAGCTGTTTTAAAAATAGCTTGCAATTTAACAAGGGTCTTGTTAAAAAGCATCGTTATTTGTTGAATAAATTTATGGCACATTAGATAAAACATTGTTTATAAGGTATATGGTTTTATTTTTATGCCAACTTTAGTGGCATTTATTTAATTAAATGTTAATTGTTGTAATGACCGTCGAGTAACGATATTGCGTTGCTTGACCTAGAAATAGTAAGGATCGGGAAAGGCGAATGCCGACCATTAACCAATTAATCGCTAAAGGCCGCGAACCTGCTGCCAAGCGCAATAAGGTTCCTGCTTTGCAGGGATGCCCGCAAAAACGAGGGGTATGTACTCGTGTTTATACAACAACACCTAAAAAGCCAAACTCAGCATTGCGTAAAGTTGCAAAGGTACGTCTGACGAACGGTTATGAAGTGGTGAGTTATATTCCTGGTGAAGGTCATAACTTGCAAGAACATAGTGTGGTCTTAATACGTGGTGGACGTGTTAAGGATTTGCCAGGCGTGCGTTATCATATTTTACGTGGTGTTCTGGATACACAAGGAATTGCAAAGCGACGTCAACGTCGTTCTTTGTATGGTGCTAAACGTCCAAAATAAGAGGAATTAAAAGGCATGAGTCGCCGACACCGCGCAGTAAAGCGTGAGATACTTCCCGATCCTAAGTTTGGTGATGTGGTCATCACGCGTTTCATGAATGCGTTGATGTATGATGGTAAAAAATCTATTGCTGAAAAAATCGTTTATGGTGCATTGGAATCTCTACGTGCCCGTGGCGGTGAATCAGCGGACCCTGTAAACCTGTTTCACGAAGCTTTGGATAATGTTAAGCCAGCCGTTGAAGTTCGTTCACGCCGTGTAGGTGGTGCAACGTACCAGGTGCCTGTAGAAGTTCGTGCTGACCGTCGTCAGGCATTGGCAATTCGCTGGTTAATTGACGCTTCCCGCAAACGTGGCGAAAATACTATGCAAGAAAGATTGTCAAACGAATTGCATGACGCTATCAATAATCGTGGAGCGGCTGTTAAAAAGCGCGAGGATACTCACCGTATGGCTGAAGCAAATAAGGCATTCAGTCATTATCGCTGGTAAGTATAAGTTTGAACTTAATTTTTTTAACCGAATTTCTTGGTAAAAACCGAGTTAACGGAGAGAGACAATGGCAAAGGCTAAATTTGAGCGGAATAAACCGCATTGTAACATTGGAACTATTGGTCACGTTGATCATGGTAAAACAACATTAACAGCTGCTATAACGAAAGTTTTGGCGGAAAAAGGCGGTGCGGATTTTACTGCCTATGACATGATCGATAAGGCGCCTGAAGAACGTGCCCGTGGTATTACCATTTCAACAGCACACGTTGAGTATGAAACAGACAAACGTCACTATGCTCATGTTGACTGTCCTGGTCACGCTGACTATGTTAAAAACATGATCACAGGTGCGGCACAGATGGATGGTGCTATCCTGGTTGTTTCAGCTGCTGATGGTCCTATGCCGCAGACTCGTGAACACATTCTTTTGGCTCGTCAGGTTGGCGTTCCAGCACTGGTCGTATTCATGAATAAATGTGACCAAGTTGATGATCCTGAACTTCTTGAGCTTGTTGAAATGGAAATTCGTGAATTACTTTCTTCGTATGAATTTCCTGGAGATGATATTCCCATTATCAAAGGATCAGCTTTGGTTGCCCTTGAAGATGGTGATCCAGAATTGGGTAAAAACCGTATTCTTGACCTGATGAATGCTGTTGATGAATATATTCCGCAGCCAGAACGTCCAATTGATCGTCCATTCTTGATGCCAATTGAGGATGTTTTCTCTATTTCTGGACGTGGTACGGTTGTCACCGGACGTGTGGAACGTGGTGAAATCACTGTTGGTGAAGAAGTTGAAATTGTTGGTATTCATCCAACAACAAAAACAACAGTTACCGGTGTTGAAATGTTCCGCAAGTTGCTTGACCGTGGTGAAGCGGGTGACAATATCGGTGCGCTTCTTCGTGGAACAAAACGTGAAGATGTTGAACGTGGTCAAGTTCTGGCTAAACCAGGAACCATTAAGCCACATAACAAATTCAAGGCGGAAGCTTATATTCTTACAAAAGAAGAAGGTGGGCGTCATACTCCATTCTTTACCAATTACCGTCCACAATTCTATTTCCGTACAACTGACGTAACTGGTGTTGTACATCTTCCAGAAGGTGTGGAAATGGTGATGCCTGGTGATAATGCGGCAATGGATGTTGAATTGATTGCTCCTATTGCCATGGATGAAGGTCTGCGATTTGCTATTCGCGAAGGTGGACGTACTGTTGGGGCTGGTGTAGTTTCCAAAATTACCGAATAGTCTCGGCTAATTAGTTTGGATTCCCAGCTGTTTTTGCGGCTGGGAATCTTGTTGTTCTTGGATCCGAAAAGGATTCGTTTTTGTAGGCAGAAATAAATGGAAAGCCAAAACATCCGTATTCGCCTTAAAGCTTACGATTATCGTGTGTTGGATAATAGCACTCGTGAAATCGTAAATACAGCGAAGCGTACGGGGGCACAGGTAAGGGGACCAATCCCGTTGCCAACGCATATTGAGCGGTTTACAGTTAACCGCTCACCCCATATTGATAAGAAGAGTCGTGAGCAGTTCGAAATCAGAACGCACCGGCGTTTGTTAGATATTGTTGAGCCCAACCCGCAGACCGTGGACGCTCTCATGAAACTTGACCTCGCCGCTGGCGTTGATGTCGAGATTAAGCTATAAGGTCCAGACGATGCGTACAGGATTGATCGCAAAAAAGTTGGGAATGACCCGACTATTTAAAGAGGACGGCACTCATGTGCCAGTTACTGTATTGTACTTGGATGAAGTGCAAGTAGTTGATGCTCGAACAAATGAACGTGATGGATACACAGCCCTTCAATTGGGGTATGGTAAAGCTAAAGTAAAAAATGTTAGCAAGCCTAATCGTGGTCATTTTGCACGGGTAAAAGTTGAACCAAAACAGAAACTTGTAGAATTTCGTGTTACGGAAGACGCTGTTGTTGAGGCGGGAGCAAGATTGACTGCCGCTCATTTTGTTGTAGGACAAAAGGTGGACGTAACTGGGACCAGTAAAGGTAAGGGATTTGCAGGTGGAATGAAACGTTGGAACTTCAAGGGGTTGGAAGCAACTCATGGTGTTTCAATTAGTCATCGTTCGCATGGTTCCACAGGGAATAGACAAGACCCTGGCAAAACATTTAAAAATAAGAAGATGGCAGGCCATTTAGGTAGTGAGCGTGTAACGACGCAGAATCTTGAGGTTGCTGCTGTAGATGTAGAGAAAAATTTGATCATGATTAAAGGTGCAGTGCCTGGTGCGAAAAACGGGTTTGTTCTCTTGCGTGATGCGATCAAAAAGCCTCGTCATGCTGATGCACCATTTCCGGCAGCATTAGCAACGGTTGCTGAGGAAGGTTGAACACTATGGATGTAGAAATCAAAACCTTCGATAATGGAAGTGCTGGCAATATTACGCTTCCAGATGAAATTTTCGGTATTGAACCCCGTCAAGATATTATGGCAAGAGTTGTGCATTGGCAGCTTGCCAAACGTCGTTCTGGCAATCATAAGATTAAGGGGCGTGGTGAAGTTTCTGGAACAACAAAAAAACCTTATCGGCAAAAAGGTACAGGTAATGCGCGTCAAGGTTCGTTACGTGGACCGCAGTTTCGTACCGGTGGCATTGTTCATGGTCCAGTAGTGCGTGATCATGGGTATGATTTGCCAAAGAAAGTAAGGCGTCTTGGTCTTATTTCTGCTTTATCACAGAAATTGGCAGAAGGTAAGTTAGTCGTTATTGACGAAGCCAATAATACTGCAAAAACATCTGAATTAGCTGCAAAATTAAAAGTGTTGGGCTGGAATTCAACTTTAATTATTGATGCAAATATTGATGAGAATTTTGGACGTGCAGTAAGAAATATTGCTTCAGTAGATATTCTTCCAACAATTGGTGCAAATGTTTATGACATTTTAAATCATGACATTTTGGCTATTACGCGCGCAGCAGTTGATGGGTTAAAGGAGCGCCTGGTATGACGAATATTCTTTCAATTCGCCAAAAAGCGGAAAAAATGTCTCGTGAAGCGATGTTTAACATTATTCGCGCACCCTTGATTACTGAAAAGGCAACCTTTTTGTCTGAAAAAAATCAAATTGCGTTTAAAGTTGCATCAAACGCTACTAAGCCTCAAATCAAAGTTGCGATTGAAACTTTGTTCGGTGTGAAAGTGTTGGGTGTTAATACGCTGATATTAAAAGGCAAGACAAAAAGATTTCGAGGTCGGTTAGGGCGTCGTTCTGATGTTAAAAAAGCTTTTGTTCAACTTGCTGAAGGTCAGTCAATTGATTTGACAACCAAGTTGTCATAAGTGTGAGGTAGGAATTAATGGCACTTAAGCACTTTAAACCAGTTACTCCAAGTCTTCGTGGCACGGTTCTAATTGACCGTAAGGAGCTTTGGAAAGGTAAACCTGTCAAGACGCTTACCGAAGGTAAGAACAAGACGGGTGGACGTAATAATAATGGTCGAATTACCTCTCGTTTTATTGGGGGTGGGCATAAACAGTCATACCGTTATGTCGATTTTAAAAGACGTAAATATGATATGCCTGCAACTGTTGAACGGTTAGAATATGATCCCAATCGAACTGCTTTTATCGCGTTGATCAAATATGAAGACGGTGAGTTATCTTATATTCTGGCACCTCAAAGATTAAAAGTTGGAGATGTTGTAATCGCAGGTCAGCGTGTAGATGTTAAGCCTGGAAATGCAATGCCTTTAGCAGCTATCCCTGTAGGAACCATTATTCACAATATTGAATTAAAAGAAGGAGCCGGCGGAAAACTGGTTCGTTCAGCTGGAACTTACGCTCAGTTGGTTGGTAAGGATGCTGGATATGCACAAATCAAACTGCAGTCGAATGAATTGCGTTTGGTACGTGGTGAATGTATGGCAACAGTTGGTGCCGTATCCAATCCAGATAACATGAACCAGCATTTTGGTAAGGCGGGACGTAGCCGTTGGTTAGGCCGTCGTCCACACAACCGTGGTGTTGTCATGAACCCGGTTGACCATCCTCATGGTGGTGGTGAAGGTCGTACTTCTGGTGGACGTCATCCTGTGACACCATGGGGTAAACCAACTAAAGGTTATAAAACAAGAGTCAATAAGCGTACGGACAGCTTGATTATCCGTCGCCGTAAGACAGGCAAATAAAAGGGGCAAATAGAGATGGCAAGATCCGTCTGGAAAGGCCCGTTTGTAGACGGGTATTTACTTAAGAAAGCTGAAACCGCACGCGCTTCAGGTCGTAACGATGTGATTAAAATTTGGTCACGCCGTTCCACCATTTTGCCGCAGTTTGTTGGTTTGGTTTTTGGTGTTTACAACGGCCATAAATTTTTACCAGTGCAGGTCAGTGAAAATATGGTAGGTCATAAATTCGGTGAATTTTCTCCAACCCGTACATTCAATGGTCATGCAGCAGACAAAAAAGTAAAGCGGGGCTAGGATATGAGTAAACCAAAACATGATCGTGCACTCGCTGAAACCGAAGCTCAGGCAATTGGACGTAATATTCGTGTAAGTCCACGAAAACTAAATCTTGTTGCTGGATTGATTCGTAATCAACCTGCATCCACTGCTTTGGCAAAATTAACCTTTTCTAAAAGAAGAATTGCTAAAGAAGTTAAAACAGTTCTGGAAAGCGCGATTGCAAATGCGGAAAACAATCATCAACTTGATGTAGACCGTTTGGTTGTATCCAAGGCAGAGGTAGGTAAAGCGATGGTTATGCGTCGTTTTCATGCCAGGGGTCGTGGACGTTCAGCGCAAATTCAGAAATTCTTTAGTCATTTGAAGATTGTCGTTGCTGAGCGTGACGAAAACGATTCTTCTGAAGGAAAGGCAGCATAATATGGGTCAAAAAGTTAATCCAATTGGGTTGCGTTTGGGTATCAATCGTACTTGGGATAGTCGTTGGTATGCAGATAATGATTATACTAAATTATTATTTGAAGATTTCAAACTTCGTGACCATTTACGCAAGAAACTTGCAGGTGCGGGTGTTTCCAGGGTTGTTATTGAACGACCAGCTAAAAAGCCTCGTGTAACGATTTATGCGGCGCGCCCCGGAATCGTTATTGGTAAAAAAGGTCAGGATATTGATAGCTTGCGTAAAGAATTAACATCAATGGCCGGTGCAGAGGTTGCATTGAATATTGTTGAAATACGTAAACCAGAAATTGATGCGACACTTGTTGCTGAAAATATTGCCCAGCAGCTGGAAAGACGTGTGGCGTTTCGTCGTGCGATGAAAAGAGCAGTGCAGTCAGCAATGCGTTTAGGTGCACAGGGAATTCGTATCAATTGCAGTGGTCGTCTTGGCGGTGCTGAAATTGCACGCGTCGAATGGTATCGTGAAGGACGTGTTCCCTTGCATACTTTAAGAGCAGATATTGATTATGGTGTTGCCGCAGCTCATACAACCTATGGGAAATGTGGTGTAAAGGTTTGGATCTTTAAGGGCGAAATCATGGCCCATGATCCATTGGCCCAGGATCGCCGTGCTGCTGATCAGGCACCACAAAGGTAATTGATTAATTGGAGCATAATAGTTATTAATAAAGCTATTACAACGCATGAGGATTTTAAATAATGCTATCTCCGCGGCGGACTAAATTCCGCAAAGCTCATAAAGGCCGTATTCACGGAATGGCTAAAGGTGGGACAGAGCTTAATTTTGGAACCTATGGTTTGAAAGCACTGCAGCCAGAACGTATTACAGCCCGTCAAATTGAAGCGTCTCGTCGTGCGATTACACGTGCGATGAAACGTATGGGACGTGTGTGGATTAGAGTTTTTCCAGACCTTCCTGTCTCTAGTAAACCAGCAGAAGTTCGTATGGGATCTGGAAAAGGGTCTCCTGAATATTGGGTTGCTCGTATCAAACCAGGTCGTATCCTATTTGAGATTGAAGGTGTAAGTCCCGAAATTGCAAAAGAGGCATTAACGCTCGGTGCTGCGAAGCTGCCAATTAAAACGAAATTTGTAACCCGTATAGGAGAGGCCTAGAATGGCAAAGGCAAATAAGCCAGCTGATCTGCGCGCTAAAACGGTGGACGAATTAAAGACGTTGTTAATTGATTTGCGACGTGAACAGTTTAATTTACGTTTCCAACGTGCGACTGGTCAAAATGAGGGTGTGGGTCGAATTGGGGTAATCCGTCGAGATATTGCACGGATTAAGACCATTATGACTGAAGTTAACAAAAACGCCGCAGGTGCTGCTGCATCTGCCGGCAAGTCCTGAGGAGTTAATGGGCGATGCCAAGGCGCGTTCTAACCGGTCGGGTGACAAGCGATAAAATGGACAAAACAGTTTCTGTTTTGGTTGTTCGTCGCGTTATGCACCCGCTTTATAAAAAATTCATTCGTCGTTCGAAAAAATATGCGGCGCATGATGAATTAAATGAGTGTCAAATTGGAGATATGGTTCGTATCATTGAATCTCCTCCGATTTCAAAAAGGAAAACATGGACTGTGATTTCTCGCAACGGTGCACCTCTTGGTGTGGCTGAGCAAGTATCCAGCATAGAAGCTTAAGGGAGGCTTAACTATGATCCATCCCGAGACCAACCTAACTGTGGCTGATAATTCAGGTGCAAGAGAGGTGCAGTGCATTAAGGTACTGGGCGGTTCAAAGCGGAAAACCGCTTCGGTCGGCGACGTGATCGTCGTTTCTGTCAAAGAGGCTATTCCTCGTGGCAAAGTAAAAAAAGGTGATGTCCATCAAGCTGTGATTGTCAGAACAAGCTATCCTGTTCGTCGTCCTGATGGAACCTCAATACGTTTTGATAAAAATGCTGCTGTATTGATAAATAAACAAAACGAACCAATTGGCACACGTATTTTCGGCCCGGTAGTAAGGGAATTGCGTGCACGTCAATTCATGAAAATTATCTCCTTAGCTCCGGAGGTTTTATAATGGCCGCACGTATTAAAAAAGGCGATCAAGTAATCGTTATTACAGGGCCTCAGAAAGGTGTGCAAGGTGAAGTTTTGTTAATTTCCCCTGTTGAAAATAAGGCAGTGGTTCGTGGTGTGGCGGTTGCCAAACATCATAAGAAACCAACCCGTATGGGTGATGCTGGTGGTATTATTGAGCGTGAAAAGGCTATTCACTTGTCAAATCTTAAATTGGTAGATCCAAAATCAGGGAAACCTACTCGTGTTGGATTTAGAGTTTTGGAAGACGGTCGTAAGGTTCGTGTTGCCAAAACCACCGGTGAAGTGATCGAAGGTTAAGAGAGGTGGATATGTCAGAAAATAGTCAAGTTCGCTCTGAAGCACGCCTTTACACGCTTTACAAAAATGAATTGCGTCAAAAGTTATGTGAACAATTCAATTACAAAAACGAGATGCAGATCCCGCGTCTTGAAAAAATTGTTTTAAACATGGGTGTTGGAGAAGCAGCGGGCGATCAAAAGAAACTGGATGCTGCCACGGAAGAAATGACCTTGATTGCCGGTCAAAAAGCCGTTAAAACACTTACTAAGAAAGCGATTGCTGGATTTAAAATTCGTGCTGGTTTACCCATTGGATGTAAAGTTACATTACGTAAAAACCGTATGTATGAATTTCTGGATCGTTTGGTTACAATCGCTTTACCGCGTGTTCGAGATTTTAGAGGATTGCCAGCAAACAAAGGATTTGATGGTTGTGGAAATTTTGCAATGGGTTTGAAAGAACAGATTGTATTTCCTGAAATCGTTTACGATAAAGTAGACGAAGTACGTGGTATGGATATTGTGTTTGTAACCACAGCCAAGACCAATGATGAAGCCAAGGCTTTGTTAAAAGCATTTTCTCTTCCATTTATTGGATAGGAAATTGCTCTTTCGCTGCAAGGTGATGCACTACCTTGCAAATTTGTTTTTTTTGGAAAACGGTCGATATAGTCGACAGGTTCCGGAGGGTAAAATTAAACATGGCAAAAACTTCAGCCATTTATCGTAATGCAAAGCGTGCACGTATGTCCGCACGTGATAAAGCAAAACGCATTGCGTTAAAGAATATTGTAATGGATAGAAGTTTACCAGTTGAAGATCGTTTTGATGCATCTTTAAAACTGGCTAAACTTCCTCGTAATGGTTCACGAGTAAGAGTGCGTTTGCGTTGTAAACTAACTGGTCGCTCTCGTGGGAATTACCGTAAATTTGAACTTTGCCGTATCGCATTGCGTGAATTGGCATCTACCGGGCAAATCCCTGGTATGGTTAAATCAAGCTGGTAAGGGATATATAGATGTCATTATCTGATCCATTGGGTGATATGCTCACCCGTATACGTAATGCACAATCAGCTCGTCATTCATTTTGTGTGGTTCCCGCTTCTAATTTGAGAGTTAATGTTTTGGAAGCATTAAAGCGTGAGGGTTATATTCGCGGATATAAAAAAGAAGAGCTTCGCAAGGGAATAAGTCAGCTTCGCATTGAATTGAAGTATTCTGAAGGTGCTCCTGTGATTAAAGAAATTCAGAGAGTATCTAAACCAGGTCGTCGCGTTTATTCTAAAATTAAAGAATTGCCCCGTGTTTATGGCGGCCTTGGAGTATCCATTTTGTCAACACCTCAGGGTGTTTTATCTGATATTGAAGCACGTGCCGCCAATGTTGGTGGTGAAGTGCTCTGTCGTGTATTCTAAGAGGAGGGATCAATGTCACGTGTAGGCAAAAATCCCGTGCAGATTCCGCAAGGGGTACAAGTTTCTCTGAAAGACGGTAAAATTGTTGTCAAAGGTAAAAGAGGTGAATTGTCTCTGCCTGTATCTGAACATATAGAAACTGTTATTGAAGATAATCAGGTTACTGTTAAGCCAAAAGATGATGGTGTTGCCGCAAGAACAATGTGGGGCACTACCAGAGCATTAATTGCGAATATGGTCAAAGGTGTTTCCGAAGGTTATACCAAGGCCTTGGAAATCACGGGGACTGGGTTTCGTGCCGCTGTTCAAGGTTCAAATCTTGTTATGAATCTTGGTTATTCACACGATGTTGTTTATCCAATTCCATCTGATATTAAAATTACAACGCCACGTCCAACGGCAATTGTTGTTGAGGGTAATGATAAGCAACGTGTTGGTCAAATCGCACTGGATATACGTAATTTTAGAAAACCTGAACCTTATAAAGGTAAAGGTGTTCGTTATGAAGATGAGATTATACGTCGCAAAGAAGGCAAGAAAAAATAATGGGTATGCAACGTGAATTACAAACGCGCCGTCGCAGACGGTTGCGTTATCAGCTTCGTCAGAAAGGAAACGGGCGTCCACGTCTTTCGGTTTTCCGTTCAAGCAAAAATATTTATGCTCAAGTTATTGACGATATGGCTGGTAAGACTTTAGTTGCTGCTTCAACTTTGGATGCAGCGGCTAAAGGACAAATTAAAACTGGAGCTGATATTAATGCTGCTCGTGTCGTAGGCAAGTTGATTGCTGAGCGTGCAAAGGCAGCAGGATTGGAACAGGTCGTATTTGATCGTGGCTCCTATATTTATCATGGGCGTGTAAAAGCGCTTGCTGAGGCTGCCCGTGAGGGCGGGCTCTCGTTCTAAGAGGAGTCGCGAATGGCACGTGAAGTGAAAGAAGGCGGTCGCGGTGGACGTGAACGTGAAAATGAAGATTTGATCGACAAATTGGTATCGATTAATCGTGTTGCTAAAGTTGTAAAAGGTGGTCGACGCTTTGCCTTTGCTGCATTGGTCGTCGTTGGTGATCAGCGTGGACGTGTAGGATATGGTGCCGGTAAAGCCAGAGAGGTGCCTGAAGCAATCCGCAAGGCAACTGAGCAGGCTAAAAAATCAATGATACGTGTTCCCATGAAAGAAGGCAGAACATTGCATCATGATGTGCAAGGTTTTTATGGCGCCGGTAAGGTCGTGTTAAGATCTGCCGATTCGGGAACTGGTATTATTGCTGGCGGTCCAATGCGTGCGGTTTTTGAAAGCCTTGGAATTAATGATGTTGTTGCGAAATCAACAGGTTCACGTAATCCACATAATATGGTAAAGGCAACTTTTGATGCATTGCGTAGATGTGCAAGTCCAAGAGTTGTTGCAGCAAGACGTGGCAAGAAGGTGTCTGAAATTCTTGGTCGCCGTGAATCTGGTCATGCGTCTCAAAATGCGGAGGCTGTAAATGGCTAGTAATACGGTAAAAGTAACTCAGATAGCATCTGCAATTGGTCGTAAGAAAGATCAAAAGCAAACATTGACTGGTCTTGGCTTGAATCGTGTTGGTGCAACCCGTGAGTTGGAAAATACACCAGCTGTCCAGGGAATGATCAATAAGATTCGCCACCTCGTTAAGGTGGAGGGATAAATGAATCTAAATGAACTTCGTGATAATGCCGGAGCGAGATACCGTAAAAAACGTCTTGGACGAGGTATTGGTTCTGGTAAAGGCAAAACATCAGGTAAAGGCGTGAAAGGTCAGTTGGCACGTTCAGGTGTGGCAATCAATGGCTTTGAAGGTGGACAGCTTCCACTTTACCGTCGTATGCCAAAAAGAGGGTTCAAGAATATTTTTCGCAAAAATTATGTGGAAATTAATCTTCGGACCCTTTTATCCGCTATTGAGCAGGGCAAATTGAATGCATCATCTTTAATCGATGAAAAAGCATTGCGTGAAGCCGGTTTATTTAAGGGAAAAAAATACTCTGGCGTTTGTTTGCTTGCTAATGGAAATCTAAATCAGGCCATCAACTTGGAAGTGTCAAGAGCATCAGCGGCAGCTGTTGAAGCGGTTAAAAAAGCTGGTGGTTCTCTAAAGCTTTTATCGTCATCTGGGGATGTTTCTGCAGATGCCTAGGAAATGAAGAGGTAATATAATTTAAGTTTGATCAATTTTTAGATCAAAACATTATGTTACATTCTAATTTTAAGGTAAAATTACAGCGTCCCGTTTTGTTACGGTGACGCTGTTTTTTTTGAAAGGATAAAAATTATGGCCTCTATGGCCGAACAACTAGCGGCAAATATTAATGTCAGTGCGTTTTCTAAAGCAACTGAATTAAAAAAGCGTATTTGGTTTACATTGGGTGCGTTAATTATTTACCGTCTAGGTACCTATATCCCGGTTCCGGGAGTGGATGCTACGGTAATGGCACAATTGCTGGCTAAACACCAGGGTGGTATTCTTGGCATGTTTGACATGTTCAGTGGTGGCGCCTTGGGTCGTATGACCATTTTTGCCCTGAACATCATGCCCTATATTAGTGCATCTATTATCATTCAGTTGATGTCCTCTGCGATGCCATCTCTTGAAGCCTTGAAAAAGGAAGGGGAGCCAGGACGTAAAAAGCTTAATCAATATACACGTTACCTGACGGTTTTCATTGCTTTATTCCAGGCTTATGGAATTGCCATTGGGTTGGAAAGTATGAAAAGTCCCGCAGGTTCTGCCGTTACCAATCCGGGGATGCTTTTTCTGTTAACCTGCGTCATCACGCTGGTTGGGGGAACAATGTTTTTGATGTGGTTGGGGGAACAAATCACGGCACGCGGGGTCGGTAATGGAATATCATTGATTATTTTTGCCGGTATTGTCGCCAATTTACCAACGGCTTTGGCAAGTTTATTTCAATTGGGTTACACTGGCGCTTTGTCTCCATTTTTTGTCGTTGCATTTCTTGTATTGGCAGCGGTTACAATCGCCTTTATCGTGTTTATGGAACAGGCGCAAAGAAGAGTTGTCATACAATATCCCAAACGGCAGGTTGGGCAACGCATGTATGGTGGTGATTCAACACATATGCCATTAAAAGTTAATACCGCTGGGGTTATACCGCCTATTTTTGCGTCTTCAGTTTTATTGATACCTGTAACAATAGCTGGATTTCTATCAAATGAATCGACACCTGGATGGTTGTTATATCTAGGACAGGAATTCGGTCAGGGTCATATTTTATATATGCTCTTTTATGCTGCCATGATTATTTTCTTCTCATATTTTTATGCGGCTGTATCCTTTAATCCCAAAGAAACGGCAGATAATTTACGAAAACAGGGGGGATTTATTCCCGGTATTCGTCCAGGTGCAAATACAGCAACCTATTTTGATAATATCTTGACACGATTAACAACAATTGGAGCGCTATATCTTGTTATTGTCTGTTTATTACCACAATTTTTAATCAATCATTACAATGTTCCCTTCTATTTTGGTGGAACCAGTTTGATAATCATAGTTTCCGTGACAATAGATACGGTAACGCAGGTTCAATCCCATTTGGTTGCGCATCAATATCAGGGTCTATTACGCAAATCTCGGTTTGGAAAAGGAAAAAAACGGTGAAGCTAATATTTTTGGGCCCGCCAGGGGCAGGTAAAGGGACGCAGGCTCAACGTTTGTCAGAAAAATATCATATCGCGCAAATCTCCACGGGAGATATGCTGAGGGCTGAGGTGAAGTCAGGGTCAGAAATCGGGAAAAAAGCCAAGGATATTATGGATAAGGGGTTATTGTTTCCTGATGATCTGATGGTTGAAATGATTGCAAAAAGAATTAAAAAGGATGATTGTAAAAACGGTTTCATCCTTGATGGTTTCCCTCGCAATGTGGATCAAGCAAAAGCGTTGGATAAAATGTTTGTCTCTGAACATCTGAAACTTGATGCTGTATTACTATTAAAAGTGGATGAGGAAATACTTGCAGAGCGAATTTCAAACCGGTTTAGCTGTGCAAAATGTGGTGCCAGTTATAATAAACTTTCTAAAAAACCAAAAAAAGACGGAGTCTGTGATGCCTGTGGTTCAACGGAATTTGTCTCAAGAGCTGATGATAATAAAGATACCGTTCTGGAACGTTTAAGGGTCTATCGCGGACAGACCGCTCCCTTATTGCCATATTATGAAGAAAAAAAATGCTTGTATCCCATTGATGGTATGAAAAATGTGGATGAGGTGACAAAAGATATTGATTTAATTTTAAAAAAAAATAAAATGTAAGTCTATATTTTTGTGAAAAAATTATCATACTATATTGACTCTGTTAGTATGAAAGTTATATTGATGCTTTTAAAAGTATTTCAAACACGTTAGCTATTAATGAAACAGTTATTGATCTCGTAACTGTTGCTTTTTTAGTGGCTAGCTGTTAAGAATAGACCTAAATTATTAAGGCTAATTAAGGAGTATTGGGCGTGGCGCGTATTGCCGGCGTAAACATCCCGACGAATAAGCGGGTAACCATTGGTCTGCGTTATATATACGGCATTGGGCCGACAAAAGCGCAGGAAATTTGTAATAAATTGTCAATTCCTGACGAACGTAGGGTGAACGAACTTTCAGATGATGAGGTTCTGAAAATCCGTGAGTTAATTGATAGCGAGTATCAGGTTGAGGGTGATCTTCGTCGTGAAGTTTCGATGAATATCAAGCGTTTGATGGACTTGGGATGTTACCGTGGATTGCGTCATCGTCGTGGTTTGCCTGTAAGAGGCCAGAGAACTCATACAAATGCTCGTACACGTAAGGGTAAGGCGGTTGCTATTGCTGGTAAGAAAAAAGTAACACGTTAACCCTTGGTTTGTTTTAATTTTTTATAACTAAACGGACAGGATAATAAAAGCCATGGCGAAACCCGCCACACCGCGTCTCAGAAAAAAAGAACGCAAAAACATTACTTCTGGCGTAGCGCATGTTTTGTCTACGTTTAATAATACGATGATCACTATCTCTGATGTTCAAGGAAATGCAATTTCATGGTCTTCAGCGGGTGCTCAGGGATTTAAAGGTTCACGCAAATCTACACCTTATGCAGCACAGGTTGCAGCTGAGGATGCGGGACGTAAAGCTCGTGAACATGGTATGGAAACTCTTGAAATTGAAGTGTCTGGACCGGGATCTGGACGTGAAAGCGCATTGCGTGCTTTGCAGGCGGTAGGTTTTACGGTTACTTCAATCCGGGATACCACACCAGTGCCACATAACGGATGTCGTCCACGTAAACGTCGTCGCGTTTAATCGTTCGTATATTATTTTCAATCAATAATGAATGGAAATAATATTCAAGTAACAAAAGCTGACTTCGAGGTTAAGATTTTGTTACTTTTTTTGGTAATAATTTGAATTGAAAGGCCACCACCTTGGTCCTCCAGAAAAACTGGCAATCTCTTATTAAGCCGGAGAAGCTGGAAGTCGAACCGGGCTCGGCGTCACAAAATGTGGCGACCGTGGTGGCGGAGCCGCTTGAACGTGGCTTCGGCATGACGCTCGGTAATGCGCTTCGGCGAGTACTTTTATCTTCTCTTCAAGGGGCTGCTGTTACAGCTGTTCGTATTGACGGCGTTCTTCATGAATTCTCATCAGTCAATGGTGTGCGGGAAGATGTCACGGATATTGTCCTGAATGTTAAGCAACTGGCCATACGTATGCACAGTGATGGTCCAAAACGGATGATTTTGTCCGCGGTAGGTCCGGGGCAAGTTACAGCTGGACAGATTCAGACAGATCATGATATTGAAATCATGAATCCTGATCTTGTGATTTGTACACTTGATGATGGAATAAAGTTGGGTATGGAATTTACCGTTGAAATGGGTAAAGGTTATGTACCTGCCTCTACTAACCGTCAGGAGGATGCTCCGATTGGGATGATTCCAATTGACGCGATATATTCACCTGTTCGTCGTGTTTCCTATAAAGTTGAGCCAACCCGTGTTGGTCAGGTAACAGATTATGACAAGCTGTTATTGACTTTGGAAACAGATGGTTCTGTAACGCCTGAAAATGCCGTAGCTTTGGCTGCGCGTATTTTGCAAGATCAGTTCCAGCTTTTTATCAATTTCGATGAGCCTAAACCAGTCGTGACGGAAGAGCCTAAGGAAGAGCTTCCATTCAATCGTAATTTATTGCGCAAAGTTGATGAGCTTGAATTGTCAGTTCGTAGCGCCAACTGTCTCAAGAATGATAACATTGTGTATATTGGCGACCTAGTGCAGCGGACAGAGCAAGAAATGTTACGCACTCCTAATTTTGGTCGCAAGTCATTGAATGAAATCAAGGAAGTTCTTTCTTCAATGGGATTGTCATTGGGAATGAATGTGCCTGCTTGGCCACCAGAAAATATTGAAGAGTTAGCTAAACGGCTGGATGAGCTGTTTTAAGCATAGTATGATAGAAGAGGATTGAAATTATGCGTCACGGTATATCCGGCCGTAAATTGGGTGTGACTTCATCGCATCGCCTTGCAATGTTCAGAAATATGGCCGTTGCATTAATTAAGCATGAACAGATTACAACGACTTTGCCAAAAGCTAAGGAATTACGTCCTGTTGTCGAGAAACTTGTGACATTGGGAAAACGTGGTGATTTGCATGCACGTAGACAGGCTTATGCCATGTTGCGTGACGAGACTATTGTTGCCAAGTTATTTTCTGTTATTGCTGATCGTTACAAAGCGCGTCAAGGTGGATATTTGCGTGTGTTGAAAGCGGGTGTCCGTTATGGTGATGCTGCTGATATGGCAGTTATCGAATTTATTGAACGTGATGTAAATGCAAAAGGGCTTGACAGTGGACCAAAGCCCACTGATGAAGATTCAGACGAGTTAGCTGCATAATATTAAAATACCCTTTTGATTTTTAAAAAGAGATAGAAACCTATCTCTTTTTTTGTTTGTAATGAATAAAATTGGGATTATAATTAAGTTGTAAAAAAAATATATGTTAACGCGTTAGGCTTTTGGAAGAATCTTGGGATAGATTGAAAAGGAGAGCCGGGATATGCTTAAAATTGCATTTATTTGTCTTTTAATTGCTTTATTGGCTTGGCTTCTTGGTTTTACAAGTGTGGCAATTATAGCAGCAGGAATTGCTAAGATTATATTTTTTATTGCACTGTTATTCGCTTTTTTATTTTTTATCCTTGCGTTTTTGGTTGGAAGAAAATTACTTAGTAATTAATTTCTTGAGATGTTGGGTTGTAAATTATTTTTAGTGATATGTTAAAATAATTTATTTGTTTGTTATTTTTTAGAGACTTGAAACAAAGACAGGGAAAGAGTTTGCAGTATTAAGCTTAAAATATCATCGATTTAAAAATATCTTAAATATTGGCTTTTTATAAGAAACCAATTTTATTGTGTAAATTTTTTATGGTTGTTTAATATAATTTACATGTTTGATTTTAAATCAAATATTTTAGGATTTTGGAATTGTTCAAAATTAAAAACTTTCTTCCTGAAAAAAATGAAATCACTAACAAATTATTATTTATTAAAATGATTTCATTTTTTGTATAATAGAACTAGTTTTTGTTTTGCTGTAATACAGGAGGTATAAAAGGTATATTGGAGGTTAAAGAAGATTTGCTTGGCAATCGATCATCTTTCCAGCCACCTCCAAGGTTTTCGATCAACAAGACGCTGTCCACCATTTGCTGTTGCCGTATTCCAAGAGCTGTTTGCTTATTATTTAATAAAGCGACTTGTTGAGTTACAACAGTGGTATAATCGTGAGTGCCGCTCATATATTGCGCCAGGGATACTTTAAGGGCTTTGTCAGCGTATTCAATCGCTGCTTGTTGCTGGATTTTTTGATTGGCCAGGATATTAAGGTTAGATAGTTGATCTTCAACAGATTGTAAGGCTGCAAGAATGGTTTGCCTATATTGAGCCACAGAAGAATCATATTGTGCCTCTGCCTGTTTGACCATTGAACTTCTTACCCCGCCATCAAACAAGTTTTCTGAAGCGGATGCCCCCAAAGACCAGATGCGGTTGGCAACTTGAACAAGGCTGCCCACCGGATTGCCACTATAGGATAAATTGGCTGATAAGGTTACATCGGGGAAAAACGCTGCAATAGCAGCTCCTATCTGGGCATTTTTTTCTTGCATATGGCGTTCGGCTGAAGCTATATCAGGCCTTCTTTGTAATAAAATGGATGGAACACCTACTGGAATTTGAGGTATGTTGTCATTTAAAATACCGTGAGGAATTGATAAATTTGCTGGGGGCTTTCCAATTAGAGTGGCAATAGCATGTTCGTATTGGGCTCGAGAAATACCTGCAGCAGTCAATTGTGCCCTGGTTTGCTCAAGCTGTGTCTGTGCCTGTAATAATGCCGTGGGTTCAATAACACCGGCATTATGTTGATCCTGGGTTACTTTTAAAGATTGCTCATAGGCTTTAACGGTTTTTTGCAATAAATCGATTAATGAATCTTGATATCGCAAGTTAAAATAGGTCTGGGCCAACTGGCTTTGATAAGATAGTCTGGCATTGGCAAGATCTGCAGCACTGGCTTGTGCAGCAGCAACCTGACTTTCCGTGTTACGTCGTATTTTTCCCCACAGATCGAGATCCCAGCTCGCAGAGGTTTGTAATGCATAAGTATTTCTGGTCATCCCGGTCGAATAATTAATATTTCCGCCCCCATTACCAATACTTCTTGCACCACCGCCGTTACCTTGACGATCAAAATTCGTGCCAAGATTTAATGTTGGGTATAGAGCTGCCTTAGTTTGGTCAATCAAGGCACGCGCATAACGATAATTTGCTTCTGCCTGTTTTAAATTCTGGTTGGAAATATCAACCTGTTCTTCCAGCTGATTAAGAACAGGATCATTATAGATAGTCCACCATTCACCTTTAGGAAAGGCGGCGGCACTGGGATTGGCTGTCTGCCATCCGTTAACTGGTTTTAATTCCTTGAACCGTTGTGAAATGATTGGAGCGGGGCGATGATAATTTGGTCCAACCATACAGCCGCTTAGCAAAAAAAAGAAAGTGGTCCCCACATATCGTAAGGAGAGCAGGTTGATGCCCCTATTATGCACGTTGTTGTCCCCCATGAAAAAATAGTCTCTTTAACAGACGGTTATGTCGTAATCGATCCATATAGATATAAATTACTGGGGTTGTATACAAGGTCAGAGCCTGACTGACCACTAAACCCCCTACAATCGCGATTCCAAGTGGACGTCTGATCTCGCAACCATATCCATTGGAAAGAATAAGGGGAACTGCACCAAATGCAGCTGCAACGGTAGTCATGAGAATGGGACGAAAGCGTAATTTACATGCTAGTAAAATTGCTGATTTTGTATCCATGTTTTCTGACTCTTCTGCCTTGATAGCGAAATCAACCAAAAGAATGGCATTTTTTTTGACAATCCCAATAAGTAGGATAATGCCAATCATGGTTATAATAGTAAATTCTTCCCCGAACAGATCAAGCGCCAGTAATGCGCCAACACCTGCCGAGGGAAGGGTGGATAGAATTGTTAAAGGATGGATGTAGCTTTCATATAATATACCCAGTGTAATGTAAACGGCGGCAATTGCGGCAAATATGATAATGATATTATTTTTGATGCTGCTCTGGAACTGGGCTGCATTGCCAGAAAAACTTCCTGCTATATTTTTTGGTAAATGAATTTTGACGGTTTCCGTTTTGATGAGCTGAATGGCATCGCTCAGTGATTTTCCTTTTGCCAAGTTAAATGATAAAGTCGCGGCAACGAACATACCCTGATGATTGACTGATAATGAGGTCAATGCTTTGTTCTGGTTAGTGACAAAAGATAATGGGATCATGGTTTCATGATTGGTGGAGACAGCTGAACCATTGGATGCACCATTACCCCCGGCAAGTCTATTCGCGATCTGGTTTCTAAAGTTTTCCTGCTCGATTTTATCCTCTTGACTTAAAAATGCATTCGATTTGACACGGATTGTATTTGATACGGTTCCGCCACCGGGTGATCCTCCTGCAACACTGACCCATACCTGATTCAAGGCACCGGTATGAGGGGCGTAACGCGGATCCGTTTCCATAATGACTCGATATTGGTTTAACGGATTATAAATAATTGAAGCGGCACGCTGCCCAAAAGAATCAAACAACGTATTTGAAATAAGTTGTGGTGTTAAGTTAACTCGTGCGGCTGTATCCCGAAGAATATCAATATTGATTGCCTCACCTCCCTGTTGGACATCGGAAGAGACATCTGTGATGATACCGGGATGCTTTTTTAGTGCTTCAACAAGTTTGGGCATCCATTTATATAATTCGCTAGAGGAATCTGATTGTAAAGTATATTGATAGTTTGCGTTACTTGAACGCCCGCCTACATGTAATATATTGGGAGGGAAAATATAGAATTTCGCGCCAACCATATTTTGTAATTTTTTAGAAAGTCGTGCTTGAGTTTCAAAAATATTGTTTTTTCGTAATTTTTTATCTTTTAAGGAAATAAAGATATTTCCCTGATTGACTGCTTTGCCTCCAGTAAAGGAGGAAATGGATGCAATATCCGGATCATTTATAAGTATTTTCTGAACAAACTGGATTTTTTCTTTCATGTTTTGAAAGGAAATGGATTGATCGCCCTGAAGATGGCATAACAAAACCCCGATATCCTCATTAGGCATGAAACCTTTAGGCATGGTTATAAAAAGGAAAATCATAAGGATAATCGTTGCAGGAATTGATAGGGCAACGAGAAGGGGAAATTTAAGGATGTGCGAAAGAGTGCTTTGATAGAGTTGATCACAATAATCAAATAATTTTATAAAATAATGATTAATTTTATATCCCCGTTTATTATTGTTTCCTTGGTGTCGCATAAGAATAAAAGCACACATCATGGGAGTTAGAGTCAGGGAAAGGATCATCGAAATAATCAGGGTTATGGAAAGGGTCATGGCAAATTCATGAAACAATTTTCCTATCAAACCACCCATCAGCAATATCGGCAGGAACACGGCAATCAAAGATATAGTGATCGAGATTACCGTAAACGAGACTTCCTTTGCACCATATAAAGCGGCAGCTTTGGGAGATATACCATTCTCCAAATGCCGGTTTATATTTTCCAGCACAACAATGGCATCATCCACGACAAAGCCGGTTGCGATGGTTAGCGCCATTAAGGAAAACGTATCAAGTGAATAACCCAATAATTTAAGAATGGCAAATGTGGAGATAATGGAGGCTGGCAAAACAACGGCAGGAATAATAATGGCTCGAATGTTTCTTAGAAAAACCAGAACAACCGTTATGACTAGAACAATAGATATGACCAATGTCATTTGGGTATCAAACAGGGTGGCCCTGATTGTGGTTGAACGATCAATGGCAATGTGCAGATTCACATCGGTAGGTAAGGCAGCCTTTATCAATGATAACTTTTTATGAATCAAACTGGTTGTCTTGATGACATTACTACCGGCTTGAGGGAAAATAACCAGAATGATGGAGCGTTTATCGTTATAATATCCCGCATGATGTAAGTCTTCAACGTCGTCTTTTACTGTTGAAATGTTCTCTAACATGACAGGGGCATGATTTCTGTATGCAATTATGAGGTTTCGATAGGCTTCAGCCTTTGTTGCCTGGTCATTGGTTGCTAATTGATAGCGTTTGTCACCTTCCTCAATAAAACCTTTGGGTGTATGAGCGTTGGTTGATGCCAGTGCCGCCCTGACATCTTCAAATCCAATACCGTATTTGTAAAGGGCATGCGGGTTTAGTTCAATTCTGACTGCCGGTAGTGAACTTCCACCCAGTTCAACTTGCCCGACCCCTTTGATACTTGAGAGCTGGTGTTGCAAAACAGTTGTCGCATAATCATAAAGCTGTGGCAAGGTTTTGGTCTTGGATGTCATGGCCAAGATCATGATGGGAGAGGTGGAGGGATTCATCTTGAAATAGGATGGATTGGAACGCATAGAAGAGGGGAGGTCGGCACGTGCGGCTTGTAAGGCGGCTTCTACATCCCTTGCCGCATTATTGATATCTTTGGAAAGATCGAATTGTAAAATGATCCTGACCTGGTTTTGGGTTGATTGTGAAGTCATTTCATTGGTGCCAGATATCTGTCCCAGCCTTCTCTCCAATGGTGCAGCAATCGAGCTGGCAATTTCCTCTGGTGTGCCGCCCGCTTGTTGGGCACGTATCATGATTACAGGAAAATCCACGTTGGGGAGATCAGAAACCGGTAATAGTTCGTAACCCAGTATACCTGTTAGAAATAATGTAACTGTGAGTAAAATTGTTGCAACAGGCCGTTGTATAAAGGGTTTTGCTATATTCATGATTCAGGTTTTTCATCAATTGGTTGGTGATTGGATAATGATGAAAAAAAATGATGCCCCCAGTTTTTAAATCTTTCCATATATAGATAAATAATGGGAGTTGTAAAAAGAGTGAGCAATTGGCTGGCAAGAAGCCCCCAAAAAATGCTGATACCCAAAGGATGCCTTAGTTCAGATCCGGTTCCTGTTCCCAGCATCATGGGAATAGCCGCCAACATGGCCGCCAGGGTTGTCATCAGAATGGGCCTGAATCGTAGAAGTGCCGCCTGATGAATTGCCTCCAGTGAGGATTTCTTGTCTTTTCTTTCAGCCTCCAGCGCAAAATCAATCATCATAATGGCATTTTTTTTGACAATTCCAATTAATAGAATGATGCCAATAATTCCCATAATATCTAAGTTGCATCCATCAATCCATAGTGCAAATAGTGCACCAATCGTGGCCGAGGGAAGGGTTGACAAAATAGTTATGGGATGAATGAAGCTTTCATAAAGAATGCCAAGGATAATATAAACAGCAATAATGGCCGCTATAACAAGAAACAATTCATTTTTAAGGCTCTTTTCAAATGCAGCCGCTATTCCTTGAAAACTGACCTGGAAGCTTGAGGGAAGATTCAGTTCCTTGTGGATGGAATTGATGATTTGTGTTGCCTCCCCCAGGGAATGACCCTTGTTGATGTTAAAGGAAATTGATATGGCTGGAAACTGACCGAAGTGGGTGACTAGAAGGGGTGCGGTGTCATGAGTGATTCTTGTCACCTGGGATAAAGGAACCAGACCAGAGGTTGGATTTCTTGTTGGACCAGAAGTTGAAGCGGAATTGTTGCCACTTATTCCGGGAAGATAAAGCTGGTTCAAAGAGGTCAAATGTTTTTGAAATTTTGGATCGGCTTCCAGAATGATCCTGTATTGGTTTGATTCTGTAAAAATAGTGGAAATTTGGCGTTGGCCAAAAGAGTCATATAAAACATTATCAATTGTTTGAGGTGTGATGGAATAACGAGCACCTGTGGCACGGTCAAGGGTGATATTGGCAACCAATCCCTGTGATTGCAGGTTTGAGGAGACATCGGAAAGGGCAGGTTCTTTTTGCAGACGGTTAACAATTTTAGGTACCCAGAGTTCAAGTTGCCTGTAATCCGGATTTTCGATCAAAAGTTGATATTGGGTGGCTGAAAAAGTTGTTTCTAGCGAGAGATCTTGTATGGGTCGAAGATAAAGTTGTGTTCCAACAACCTGTTTTGATGCCCGGGTTATTCTTTTGATTGTTTTTTCAATAGATGTTTTACGTTCCTTTCGGTTTTTCAAATTGATCAAGAAACGTCCCTGATTAAGGGTCATATTCTGTCCGTCAATGCCGATAAATGATGAAAGGTTATCCACGTCTGGATCGTTTAAAATTGTGTTTGCCAGAGCTTTTTGCTTGTTTGCGACCGCTTTCAGCGAGGCATTTTGAGGCATGATGGATATGCCTTGTGCCATACCGTTATCTTGAACGGGAAAGAAACCCTTGGGGATGTAGTAAGCCATTATGAGGGTTATGACAAAGGTGCAACAGGTGATAAATAAGGTTAGAGGCTGGTGTTTGAAGACAAATTGTAGTCCGGTATTGTAAAATTCTATTATTCTGTCTATCACACGATCAAAAAAATAGTTGTTCTGTTTTTTTTCGATTTCGGTCAGAATATGCGCACACAACATTGGAACCAGGGTTAGGGAAACAATGGCGGATATGATGATTGTAATAGACAGGGTAACTGCAAATTCGTAAAATAAACGACCAATAATATCCCCCATGAATAATAGAGGGATAAGGACAGCGATTAAAGAAATCGTAAGCGATATGATTGTAAACCCTATTTCTTCTGACCCTTTTAAAGCGGCTTGAACCCGGTTTTCGCCCATTTCGATATATCGTGTAATGTTCTCTATCATAACAATTGCATCATCCACAACGAAACCGGTCGCTATTGTCAATGCCATCAAGGATAAATTATCTAGTGAGAAATTAAAAAGATACATTACCGCCAAGGTTCCGATCAAGGATAGGGGAACGGAAAGACTGGGAATAATTGTTGCAGAAATATTTCTTAAAAAGATAAAGATGACCAAAATAACCAAGATAATTGATAGAATGAGCTCAAATTTTACATCATGAATTGAAGCGCGAATGGATGTCGTGCGATCGGTCAATGGCGTTAATGTTATACCAGAAGGCAATGATTTTTTTAATTGTGGTAATATTTCATTGATATTGTTAACAACCGAGATAATATTGGCCTTGGGTTGCCGTTGTACATTTAAAATCAAGGCTGGTGTTTTATTTGCCCATGCCATCAATTGACTATTTTCTGGACCGTTTATGACGGTGGCCACATCACGTAATCGAACAGGTCCATTATTGTTATAGGCGATAATTTGGCTAAGTAACTGTTCCGGATTTTTTATTTGTCCATTGGTCTGGATGGTGACGGCGCGTTTTGGGCCATCCAAATTTCCGGTGGGGGAATTGACATTAACGTTACCGATTGTTGTTCTGATACTGTCCAGATCAATTCCATATGAAGTTATTTTAGGAATATTGATTTGTACACGGATTGCCTTACGTTGTCCTCCTGATAGGGTAACCAGTCCTACCCCATTAATCTGGCTTATTTTTGTGGCCAACCTGTTATTAACGTAATCCTCAACCTCGGTCAGGGGTAGAGATTTTGAAGTAATGCCAAGCGTAAGGATAGGTGTATCAGCAGGATTTACTTTTGCATAAACAGGAGGTGCAGGCAAATCAGTGGGCAAAAGGGAGTTGGCCTGATTGATAGCTTCTTGCACTTCCTGGGCCGCGACATCCATGGAGACTGAAAGATTGAATTGTAACGTGATGACTGAAGCCCCTCCAGAGGATTGGGAAATCATTTGATTTAATCCAGGGATGGATCCCAATTCACTTTCCAATGGTGCTGTGACCGAGGTCATCATGACATCCGGACTTGCGCCCGGATAAAATGTTGAAACGGTTATTGTTGGATAGTCAACATCAGGTAACGCGGACAGGGGTAAGAAACGATAGCCTAATATTCCGCAGATCATGATGGCAATCATAAGCAGGGTTGTTGCCACGGGGCGCAAAATAAAAAGGCGTGATGGATTCATAAAAATCTCGATTTATTTATAAACTTGACAAAATTAGGAAACTGTTATGATTTTCAAGTTAATTATTATTCAGAAGATTGCGTATTTTCGGGAATGATGACTTTTGAACCTTCATGTAAAGTATCAATTCCGTCAGTAACTATTTTTTCATTCTCAACTAAACCAGCGGTTATAACCGTATGTTCACCATCATTATATCCTGTTTTGATTGTCTGTATTTTAACCGTTGAATCTTTTTGAATAACATACACAAAGGAACCATTTGGTCCTGTTTGAATAGCATTATTTGGTAAAATCAAAGCATCCTTAATAACCTTGACTAGTAAATGGGCATTTACAAATTGGTTTGGAAAAAGCTCCCAGTTTTTATTTTCAAAAATGGCTCTCAACCGAACGGTTCCTGTTGATGTGTCAATCTGACTGTCTATCACGCTTGTTTTTCCTGTGGCAAGTTTGGTCGTATTATCGGTGTTCCAAGCCTCAACGGTTAGTTCTTTTTTATTTTTCAAAGCTTCCAAGACAATGCCCAATTGATTTTCAGGTAAGGTAAAAATAACCGACATGGGGGTCATCTGGGTTAAAGTGGCCAATCCTCCGCTTTGGCCTTCGGTAATATAATTTCCCGCATCAACCTGTCTGATCCCGATGCGGCCGTCAACAGGTGCACGGATGTGACAGTAGATAAGATTTAATTCTTGCTGTTTGATTAGGGCCTGATCTGTTTTGACCTGTCCTTCAAGCTGGGCAACCTTATATTGCTGATCTTGAGCCGTCATGGGGGCTATACTGTTTTGTTTTAGAAGGGTTTGATAGCGCTTATTATCCAATTTTGCCTGTTGCAGTAAGGCCGTGTCGGCTTTTAAATTGCCTTCATATTGTGCCTTCAAAGCTTCTGAGGGACGTGGGTCAATAAGGGCAAGTAAATCATTTTTCTTAACCAATTGCCCTTCCGTGAAAAATACTTGTTGTAAATAGCCGGAAATTCGTGTTTGTACGGTAACATTGGAAATGGGAACGACTGTTCCAAGTTCAGTTAGAATAACAGGTAGATGGCTTTTCTTTACAATTGTTGCTGCAACGGGTTGTTCAACAACATAATGGGAATGCTCGGAAGTTGATGAAAATACACCATAAAAACGATATGCCACCCCAATAATGACAGCTATTAGACCGATATATAAAAATATTTTTAACCATGGATGCAAACGTGAGTGAGATTTATCAGAATTTGTTGTATTTTGGGGTAAAGTCATATGCAAGAAACTTATTTTTAATGGCAATATCTAAATTTATATAATTAAAAATCAAAATAACAAAACTAATTGTGACAAAATAAATCATTGCAGAATTTAATCAATATTAAAGTTGATTACTTCATTTTTTAATATTCCTTAACCCTGAAGATTTTATATCTCTAAAAAGCGGTATTGTAATCTAAGTGATTGATAATTTTATAGACTTTTTGGTTTGGAGTTGTCATAATTACCAATAGTCTATGAATTGTTGTTATAAAAGGTGCATAATATGAGTAATGTAAAAGATTTTATTAAAAATACTGCTGAAAAAATTGAAAATACATTAACGGATGGAAAGGCGAAATTAAAGGACGCGGTTGACCATGCCAAACAAAATTATGAAACGGTGAAAAACGAAGCAAAAGATACACTTAAAAACATAAAAAAATGATAAGATTGCAATCCTTTTTTAAAGGAGGGAACAATGTCAAAGAATATGGAAGATACTTTAAGGGAAGTTGGTGCAAAAATTGGCAGCTCGATTGATGATGCCAAAGATAAAGCACAGGATGCCTTTTCTCGTGCCCAGGATAAAAAACAGGATACTATTGATCAATTAAAAGACAAGGTTCAAAACGTCGCGGACCAGGCCAGAGAAAAAGGTCAGGATTTAAGAAATAAAGCATCTGATCAAAAAGGAAAACGTTTTGAGGATTTTGCGGGTGTTGCCGATAATGAATTTTCGCGTCTATATGGTTCTGAGGGAAAAATGGAATGCTTGATGAATTTCATTCGGAACCGTCCTGTTGCAGCATTGGTTATAGCTTTGATTGCCGGAACATTTTTATCAAGGATGTTTAAATGTTGTTGTAAACATCGTAAATGTAAATAAGCTAATAATTAAATTTAAAATTTAGACTTAAAAAAGCTGTTAATCAGAAGTTATTAACAGCTTTTTTTATTTTTTTCATTTTAGGGCTATTCATTTGCGACTCGTTGAGTATAGTAGGTTATTGGTTTAGAAACGAATTATTTGAGTAGAATGCATCATAAAGTATCAATTGCAGGCGTGGATGAAGTGGGAATGGGTTGTCTTGCTGGTCCTGTTGTTGCTGCCGCTGTAATGTTTCAGGAAAATATTCCTGAGGATATTTCAGAATTGCTTGATGATTCAAAGAAAATCAAATCTGCATTGAGACAAGAAATTTATGTGGTTTTAAATCAAATGCCGCATGTCAAGATTGGTGTGGCCGCGGCATCAGTTGATGAAATTTTCCATTTAAATATCAGGAAATCTGCCAGCTTGGCAATGCAAAGGGCTGTATCAAAACTAAATATTCTTCCTGATCTTATATTGGTTGATGGAACGATCGCTCCTGATTTTGGATGTGCCACGCAAACCATTATCAAGGGGGATGGATTTTCATATTCAATTGCTGCGGCATCAATTATCGCAAAGGTTTTGCGCGATAAGCTGATGGTTGGTCTGGCACGGAAATGGGATCGGTATGGATGGGAGCATAATGTGGGGTACCCAACGGTTATGCATCGTGAGGCCTTGAGGAAATATGGTTGTTCTCCACATCATCGCCAAGGATATATCACCGTAAGACAATTTTCGTTTTCAATGGATGTAGAGCAAAAAGAGCAAGTAAAAGGTCAAGGATTTTATGAGTGAAGCAGTAAAATTAAATATACCTTTGGATCAGATTTTGAATGGTGAATGTATTCAGGTCATGAAAACCATACCTTCTGCGTCAATTGACTGTATTTTTGCCGATCCCCCATATAATTTGCAATTACAGGGAGAATTGCGTCGTCCAGATGATACAATTGTGGATGGGGTTAATGAAGATTGGGATAAATTTAAGAGTTTCCAACTATATGATCAATTTTGTCGAAGCTGGTTGAAGGAATGTCATCGTTTATTGAGAAAAAATGGAACAATTTGGGTTATTGGTTCCTATCATAATATTTTCAGAATTGGAGCAATTTTACAGGATCTTGGTTTCTGGATCTTGAATGATATTGTTTGGCGGAAATCCAATCCCATGCCAAATTTTAAGGGAAGACGATTTACCAATGCACATGAGACATTAATATGGGCAGCCAAAGATGCTGATAGTAAATATTGTTTCAATTATCAGGCCATGAAAACCTTAAATGATGATATTCAGATGCGTTCTGATTGGTTTCTGCCTTTATGTACTGGACATGAAAGACTTCGAAATGAACATGGACTAAAATTACATCCGACCCAAAAACCAGAAAGCTTGTTATATCGCGTTATCTTGTCCTCTACAAATATTGAAGATGTTGTATTGGATCCTTTTGCTGGAACTGGAACAACCCTTGCCGTGGCAAAAAAACTTCAGCGACGTTATATCGGGATTGAGCGTCATCCAGACTATATGAAAGCCGCCCTTCGACGTGTGAACAATGAAAAGCCGTTATCGATTGAAGATATTAAAGTCACCCCTTCCAAACGAGAGATTCCTCGTGTTCCTTTTGGAAACCTGATTGAACAGGGATTTATTCAGCCAGGAACAATCTTGATGGATCGAAATAAACGCGTTTTTGCTACAGTAACATCCGATAGCACTGTTATCAGTGGAAACAAAAGAGGTTCCATTCATAAAATTGGGGCCCTTGTAACAAATTCACCTTCTTGTAATGGATGGACCTTTTGGCATTTCGAAAGAAATGGAGGATTATATGCTCTTGATATATTGCGTAATGAATATAATGCAATGACTAAATTGGCCAAATCTTAAATTCAAATGTAAAACCTAGCTTTTGTTAAAACCGAGAAAGCCGATTTCAGGTTTGGAAATATTGTTATAATGTGAATATGTGTTTGATTGGTTGAGATTTGAAACAGTTTTACGTTGATTTTGACCTTTAATGGATAAATATCCTTTTTCACTTTTAACCGAAACCGTTGATATTTCTCTATCACCATTTAGTTTTTGAGGTGAGTTATTATAGCCACGCATTGACAAAAGCAAAAAGGTGATGCGATCGCGATTAAGATCAATGGACATTTCCAGAGGTGTTTGACCCAAGACGTTGGTTGCATGTAAATCGGCACCACGGTTTAAAGCATCTTGTGCAGCGTAAAGGTTTCCGACATTGATCGCTTCAAAGAGGGATTGTGTTGGATTTTTGCTATCATCATCATTTGAATCATCATCGTCATCATTTGTTGATGTTTTGTTTGCTTGACTATTTTGCTTGTTGTTTTTGGATGAAGAAGTTACTTTTGATGTTTTTTGTTCAGGGTTGTTTTTTGCTGTCTGGGCAACGCCAGACAGGACAGGTAATGTAAAATATCCGCTGAACGCAAGGCAGAATAGCAAAGATAATAAACGAGATTGATAATTCATGTGATTATTCTCTTGATAGAAACCAAAATCCTAAAGCTAATATTTCTTTTATCAAATCAATCATGAATAAGAAACACTTTCTTTATATCATATTTCAAAAGATATTTTGCATATTAAGTTCATGGATATGCATTTACAGTTTATTTGTTATGACATAATGATAAAATTCAGAATAGGAATGATGTGGACATGATAGATTTATAACATAACCATTATTCATCAAGAAAGAATTGAAATGGGAATGATATAAATTTTCAAGAAAATAATTTTAATTTTGTATAGTTTACTGACAGGTTTGCAAAGCCGCAAAGAATTATTGATGGGTCTGTTGTTGAATTAATCTCTAAGGAATAGGATGGGTCGTTTCAATAGAATGATTATAAAAGTGACTGTTTCATGAATATTTTGGATAAATTACCCGATCAATCCAAAAAGGATTTAAAAAAATTATGGGATATTTTTCCTAATGCACGCTTAGTTGGCGGTGTGGTTCGGGATTTGCTTGTTCAGAAACCAATTTCTGATATTGATATCGCAACCATGGATCCCCCTGACCGTATAATTGAAAAATTAAGTCGGGCAGGGATAAAGGGGATACCTACAGGTATTGAACATGGAACAGTTACGGCAATAATAAATCATCATTCATATGAGATAACGACATTACGTAAGGATATTAAGACTGATGGGCGACATGCCAAGGTTGTTTGGACACAAGATTGGCAAGTGGATGCTGCCAGACGTGATTTTACAATTAATGCTTTATATTGTGATAAAAACGGAAAATTATGGGATTATTTCCATGGACAGGAAGATCTTTCATTAGGTCATGTTCGTTTTGTAGGAACGGCACATGAACGTATTGCAGAAGACTTTTTAAGGATTTTAAGATATTTTCGTTTTTATGCGCGCTATGGAAAAACTCAACCGGATTTAGATGCTGTGAATGCCATTCAGTTTTATGCGACACAGCTTGATACTTTGTCGGCAGAGCGAGTTTGGTCAGAATTAAGAAAGATTATCACGGGTCCAAGAGCGGGGGATGTATTAAATTTGATGGATAGATATGGGGTTTTAACCGTTTTAATGCCTTTTGGGTATCGTCTTGATCCGTTTCTTAAACTTATCGCGGCAGGAGTGCCTGATAATGCAATTATCCGCTTGTCTGCCTTAATTAAGGGGTCTGCCACATTAGGTACAAAAAAGTTTAAATTGTCCAATAAAGATGCTAAATTCTTATCAAGATTGGAAAAACCGTTATCCTTAAAAGCCGATGCATCGGATAAGCGGCTTGTTCAATTAAAGGCATTATATTCTCTTGACGTTCTTATTGGTCAAAGCTGGCTAGAACAGATTAAACACCAGGATGATGATTTCATTCTATGGGATAAATGGCGTAAACGGGTTATTGATATACCAACACCAGTTTTCCCCGTAAAAGGTAGGGATTTAATTGAACTGGGAGTTGAAAAAGGTCCAATAATGGGGAAAATTCTTGAATCGGTTAAAATATGGTGGATTGATGGTGGATGTTATGCTTCCGCCTTGGATTGTATAGAGTGGTTAAAAAGACACAGTTTGAAAAATACAGATTAAATATTCGATTTAATATTTTAATTTGGGTTAAAAAGCTTTCATATCATTTGCTCCATGTAAAAGTATCAAAGTGTGAATCAAGAACAGAAAAACAATAAGAAACAAACTAAAAGAAAGATGATTTTATCCCTGATACTGGGGGAAGATAAAAGTTGGCCTTTTCTTCAACGTTTATGGAGAGAGCAAATACGTTTTTATCCGAAACGTATTTTATTGATTGTTATCTCGACAATTTTTATGGCCGGATTGACAGCTTTATATCCTTTGGTGATAAAGCGCGCATTGGATATGTTTAAGGATAATGATCCTCGAATTTTGTATCAGATCCCTGCCCTGGTTGTTATGGTGACGGCCGCAAAGGCCGCATCACAATATATTCAGACGCTTTCCGTACAAGATTTGGTTTTACAGATTATACGGGGGCTGCAGAAAAAAATGTTTTTGCATCTGGTTCATGCAGATATCTCGTTAGTTGAAAAGGAAGCCCCCGCACAGCTTTCCGCTCGTTTTACTACTGATGCATTATCCATACGTGAAGCTATGATAAGAATGGTTAATGCGTTTGGAGATGCAATTACGGTTATTAGTTTGATTGTTTCGATGTTCTATATGGATTGGGAGTTGAGTTTAATCGCGGCTCTATTATATCCAATCGCTGCTGTACCTATTCAAAAATTGGGAAAGCGAGTGCGCAAAGCTTCCGGAAATATGCAGGAACAGGTTGGAAAAACCGCAGCGTTATTGAATGAGACTTTTTCACAGGCCAGAACCGTTCGTGTCTATGGAATGGAAAAGCGTGAAATCAGACGGTTAGGTCAATCATTTGATCAATTATATGATGCTACTCTAAAAATTATTCGAGGTCGTGCAAAAGTTGATCCAATTATGGAGGTTTTGGGAGGAAGTGCCGTTGCAGCGGTTTTAGGATTTGCTGGCTGGCGTGCCGCGATGGGCGGTGCAACCTTGGGGGATTTTTCAGGCTTTGTAGCGGCTTTGCTTTTGGCGGCAAGACCGTTGCGAGCCCTGGGATCTTTAAATGCAGCAATGCAGGAAGGTATATCTGGTCTAAACCGTATTTTTAATATTATTGATCAACCTATCAAAATAAAAGATAAAATGAATGCACTGCCTTTACCTAATGGAAAAGGGAAAATTCAATTTCAAAATGTGCATTTTATTTATCCAGATCGTGAAGTCGGATTGCATGGTTTGAATTTTGAAATTGAACCGGGTCAGACTGTTGCCCTGGTTGGGCCCTCGGGCGCTGGAAAATCAACGGCGTTGACTTTGATCCCTCGTCTACACGATATACAGCAGGGACAGATCATTTTTGACGGAGTTGACTTGCGGAACATCAAAATTCATGAATTGCGTTCAGCAATCGCCTATGTTCCACAAGATCCGTTGTTATTTGATATGTCTATTATCGATAATATTCGGATCGGTAATCCGTATGCAAGCAAAGAGGAGATCGAAAAAGTCTTGGAAGGGGCAGCTATCAATCGTTTTCTTGGAGATTTACCAAAAGGCCTGGATACAAATGTTGGTCATGGTGGACAATGTCTTTCAGGAGGTCAGCGTCAGAGAATTGCCCTTGCACGTGCGTTAATAAGAAACCCTCGTTTATTGTTATTGGATGAAGCGACAAGTGCATTGGATACGGAAAGTGAACATGTCATACAAAAAGCCTTGGCTAAACTGCGAAAGGATTGCACGACTTTAATTGTGGCTCACCGTTTGTCTACTATACGAACAGCCCATGTCATTATCGTTGTTTCGGATGGAAAAGTTGTAGAACAGGGAAATCATGATTATTTAATGAAACAGCAGGGCATGTATGCCAGATTGATACAGACGCAGAATCTGGATTATTAATAATTTTATCATTGTGGATGGACATTTATGACAGCGGATACAACTGACTCGAAACAGGATCTTGATTCATCTGAAGAAAAAAAATCCACCAATCCCAAAAATAAAAAAAAGGCAATCCGGTATCTAATGTTTGTCATTATGATCATTGTTGTCATTTTGATTGGTTTATATTGGTGGTTTACACGTAATGATGTTAGTACGGATGATGCATTTACCGCCGGGCGTGCCATTACGATCGCACCGCATGTCAATGGTTACGTGACTGAATTATTGGTCAATGATAATCAGTTTGTCCATAAGGGTCAGGTTTTGTTGAGGGTTGATTCAAGGGATTACAAAGCATCTCTTTTACAGGCGCAAGGTAATTTGGAAAGGGCAAAAGCCCAGTATCTTGCCTCACAATATTTATTGGAAGTTGCAAAAAAGAATTATCCAGGTCAGCTAAAAGTTGCCGAGGGACAACTGGAAGCCGCGAAAGCGCAATTATTCAAGGCCAAAACGGATTATGTTCGTCAACATAATATTGCGCGTCCTGCTACAACCCAGCAGGCGATTGATTACGCTACTTCCGCTTTTAACCAGGCAAAAGCGGAAGTGGACAGAGCTGAAGGTAATTATTTAATTGCCACTCCAGTCGAAGCCAATATTGGCAATGTCAAAAGTAAGGTTTCTGATCAGGGTGGGGCTGTCAAGGCAGCGGAAGCACAATTGGAAACGGCCGCTTTAAATGTTGGATGGACTGAAATCAGGGCACCGCATGATGGATGGATTTCCAAACGTAACGTTGAGCAGGGCAGTTATGTAACCGTTGGTCAATCCCTTTTATCCATAGTTGAACCAGAGGTTTGGGTAATTGGAAACTACAAGGAAACACAGATTACCAATGTTCGTCCGGGTCAAAAGGTTAAAATTGAGGTGGATGCATATCCATTTATGAAACTAAAGGGGCATGTTGATTCAATCCAGGCAGGAACAGGATCTGTCTTTAGTGCTTTTCCACCAGAAAATGCTACGGGTAACTATGTCAAGATTGTACAGCGTGTTCCTGTTAAAATATTGATTGATGAAGGACTGGATCCCAAGGTTCCCTTGGCCATAGGTCTTTCAGTCGTGCCAACGGTTTACACGAAATGAGTCAATCCGCTACCTTAAATACCGTAAAAGAGGAATGGAAGCCAAAACATAATCCATGGTTAATTGCCATTGTCGTAACTCTTGCCGCTTTTATGGAAATTCTGGACACGACAATTGTCAATGTATCTTTGCCCCATATCGCCGGCAGTTTATCAACAACCTATGATAATGCGACTTGGTCATTGACCTCCTATCTGGCGGCTAACGGAATTGTTTTAACAATTTCGGGATGGTTAGGAAGGATCCTTGGAAGAAAACGTTATTTTCTTATTTGTATATTCATGTTTGCCGTATCTTCTTTTTTATGTGGTATCGCGAATAGCTTGGCGCAGCTCGTTTTATTCCGTCTAATGCAAGGATTTTTTGGGGGGGGGCTTCAACCAAACCAGCAATCGATAATTCTCGATACCTTCCCACCAGATAAACGGGGGGCAGCTTTCGGACTAACGGCAATTGCCACTGTGGTTGCACCTGTATTGGGTCCATCCTTGGGCGGATGGATCACGGATAGTTATTCCTGGCGATGGATTTTCTTTCTTAACGTTCCTGTCGGAATCATAACAGTGTTTGCGGTGGCCATGCTTGTTGATGATCCGCCATGGGCCAGAAAGCGTAGTGAACGAATTGATTATATTGGAGTCAGCTTAATAACACTGGGACTTGGTTGTCTGGAAGTCATGGTGGATCGTGGGGAAAATGCTGACTGGTTTGGTTCGGGTTTCATCTGTTGGTTGGGTTTTTTTTCGGTAATTGGTATCATAGGCGCAATAATATGGTTTCTTTATACAGAAAATCCTGTTGTTGATCTAAAAGTATTCAAAGATCGTAATTTTGCAATAAGCTCAATTTTAATGGCTGGATTGGGTGGATGTCTATATGCATCAGCTGTAATTGTTCCACAATTTACGCAGCAGATTATTGGATACACGGCTTTTCTTTCTGGATTGGTTCTGACACCAGGTGGGATTGCCATCATTATTTTAATTCCTGTTATTGGCAAAGTGATCAATGTTGTTCAAATACGTTATGTAATAGCGATGGGTTTTTTCCTATTCGGCTGCGCGTTGTTTTATTCAGCCAATTTGGTGCCAAATTCGGATTTTTTGCATTTGGTCATGTACAGGATATCACAATCGGTTTGTCTCGCTTTCCTATTTGTTCCTCTCTCAACCATTGCCTTTATGACAATTGAAGAAAAATATAATGCAGATGCTTCGGCATTGTTTAGTATGACAAGAAACGTGTTGGGAGCCTTATGTATTTCTGGAGCAACAGCTTTAATCACTGAAAGAAGGCAGGTAAATCAGGCACACATGGTACATTGGATGTCTCCTTTCCATCAGCCTTTTAATGATTATTTGGCACATATGCGTGCAGTGGCTCAGCAATTGGGATATGCAACACAGGATCATGCAGAAACAGCCATGAAGTATCTTTATCAGGATTTCATTAAACAGGTGGCAATTTTGGCCTTTAACGATGTATTTATGATTTTAGGTTGTTTGGCTTTTCTTCTCGTACCATTTTGTTTTTTTCTGGATGGCTATACAGCAAAGAAAAAAAAGGCAGATAGCTAATTATATGTATTTATGAAAATATTCGGCTATTTTTTGATAAAGATCATGTTTGAACCCGGTGTTGATTTTCGCCAATTCGGAAGATGAAATCCATTTCCATTCATTGAACTCTTTTTCATTATGGGTATTTAGATCAATATCGCTATCTTTCCCCAGAAATCTAACAGCAAACCATTTTTGGGTTTGTCCTTTATACTTACGTTTAAGAGGATTGCCAATCATATTGGATGGGAAATCATAGGATAACCATTCGGGATATTCCTCCAGAATTTCTATGTTACTTGTACCAATCTCTTCCAACAATTCACGTTTAAGCGCTTCTTGCGGGGTCTCATTTTTGTCGATCCCACCTTGGGGAAAGGCCCATATCTTATCTTTTGCCAGATCATGGCGTAATGCAATGAAAATTTCTCCTTTTTTGTTAAGGATAAAAGCTGCAACATTACGACGATAAGGTAGGGCTTTCATGATAAAATCCTTATTTGGAATGGATAGCAGGATGATCGGGAACAGACTTGTCCTGATGATTGGGCTGCTTTTGTTCTTGTTTTGAAGAATTGGCTTTGTTATCGTTGGAAGGTTTTTGCTGAACGGTGTTTTTACCTTTACTGTCCAAAGAGGCCGATTTTTTTAATGGGATAGGAAAAGGTTTATCATTGGATAATCCGGCCATGGATCTTACAACTTTTAGACCCTGTTGTAACTGGAAATCAGTTGAGGGGTTCGTATAATCAAATTTTGCCCAATCTTTAGGAGGCTGGGCCGGTATTGATTTGGCAATTGCAGGTAGATCATTTCTGATGGGAGCTTTGGTTTGGTTTCCGCCTTCATTTTTGATAATATGATTTAGGTCAGCTTCACGAATGCTAAATTCTGGTGTATCGTAACTATCTTGCACCTTGATATCGGGGCTGATACCCAACCCCTGGATTGAACGGCCAGATGGTGTGTAATATCGCGCTATCGTTAGGCGGATTGCACCATTTCCAGGAATAGGCATGACAGATTGAACAGATCCCTTACCAAAGGTTTTTTCCCCTACGAGCACAGCACGATGATGATCTTGCAGAGCTCCAGACACGATTTCACTTGCCGATGCTGAACCTCCATTAATAAGAACGACAATAGGCAATCCATTGGTAATATCTTTCCCCTTGGCATTCCATCTTTGATTATCTTTAGGATTGCGTGCTTTGGTTGAAACAATGGCACCTTCCTTAATGAAGTCCCGGCTGACAGAAATAGCCTGATCAAGTAGCCCGCCTGGATCATTACGAAGGTCAATGACCAGACCTGCAAGTTTGTGGTTGCTTTCTTTTTGTAGTTTATCAAAGGCCTGACGCATATTTTTCTCTGTTTCTTCGTTAAACTGAGAAATTCGAATATAGCCTATACGATCATAAAGAGCTGACTTTATTACTTGAATGTGAATGATTTCACGGATCAGGGTTACTTTAATAGGTTTCGGTTCTTTCAGACGGATCAAAGTCAGGGTGATTTGTGTTTTAGGTTTGCCACGCATTTTATCGACGGCTGCATTAAGGGTCATTCCGTCAATATTTTTGCCATCAATCGCAATGATATAATCCCCGGGTTTTATACCGGCCCGTGCGGCAGGTGTTCCATCAATTGGTGAAACTACCTTAATATGCCCCTCATCTTCTTGTACCTCCAAGCCAAGGCCACCAAATTCACCTTTGGTTTGAATCTGCATGTTGGCAAATTGTTTTTCCGTCATATATGAACTGTGGGGATCAAGTCCTGTCAACATTCCATTCAACGCATTGGTGATCAAGTCCTTGTCCGCAACAGGCTCAACATAGCCGGCTCGAACGCGTTCAAACACATCTCCAAATAAGGTGAGTAAGCGATAGGTTTCAGCACTGTTATTTTGTACCTGATTTTTTTTTACATCTTCGGCCAATGCTTGAATGGTCAGTTGGTTATCCGACCGTATACAATTTTGAATCTGTGGTCCCAATCCAATGCCAGCGATAAAAAGTGTCGTACCTAGCAATAATCCTGTACGGAACTTCATGCTGATTTTCTCCTAATACTTGATCCTAAAGTGGAAATGTTAACCTGTCTTTTATAAATAAAATCATGTTATATGTTAAGAAATATCTTTACCATTATAAAATTAAACGAAATTATCTTATAAAAAAGGAGATGGATTGATTGCTCTCTCGCCCCGTCGTAATTGCACAAAAAGGGTGGGACGTCCGGTTTTTCCGCCTGACCAGGCCGGCATTTGACCGATCATAATCCCTTTTTGGATCGATTGTCCAATGGCTACGGATAAACTATCCATACCAGCCAACACGAACCGGTAGCTTTTTCCACAATTCAGAATGATCATGTGCCCATACCCTCTAAAAGGTCCAGCGAACTCGATTAATCCGCTGCAAGGGGAACGGACTGTTGCTTGAGATTGGGGGGCATAGGTAATTCCCTGCGCTGGACCAGTTTCTGTTTTACTTCCCCATAATGAGACAATGGGTCCGATGACGGGTGCATTGGCCTTGGATGTGGTTCTTGAATTGAGACCAGGACCGTTGTTGGCTGATGAGATCATGGCTGACTCTTTCCGTGCTTTCTGCAATCGTGCCATATTATGTGCTCTTTGCGCGCGGATAATTTCAGCTTTTAAAGCGTGTTGTGCCCTGATTTTTGTTAGATTGATCTGTCGAATTGCATCATTAAGACTTTGCGCCTTCTGAGCTGCATTAGCGGCATTCTGGGAAATCTCAAAAACCGTTTTGGCAGATTCCTGTTGAGTGATGCGGGCCTGCTTTAAAGCCTTGGTTAATTGATTTTGTTCATTTTCCTGTTTTTTGTGAAGTTGGGCAAGATTCGTGATCTGAATTGTAAATTGATTTTGTAGCTGATTGATTTCCTCTTTATGTTGCTTAAGAACTTTTGCCTGATTTTCCAGCTGCTTGGATAGGTTCTGTATGATGGACAAACCTATTGTTGCATGGGAGGATGGCGAAGGCGCCGCGAGTAATGTATCTGAGGGATATAGGGATAACCGTTCAATTAAGGGGAGGAATTTTGAAAAATTTTTTGATTCGTTTTGCAACTGTATATTCAAGGTTACAATCTTAGATTTCAGATTTGTTATTTCCTTGTTAATTTCCTGAATTCGGGTTTCGGTTGTCTGTAGTTTTTCAGTTGCCTGAACCATATTGTTATTGATTTGATGCGTTCGCTTTTTATCTTGCCGGGCTTTTAAAATTGCACGTTGTTTTTCTTTTTGAATAGTTTCCAAATTTGAATTTATTTTTTCTTTTTCTTTCAAAAGCTTTTTTTGTGTTTGTTCGCTTTTATTCAAAATTTGCTGTAATCTCGTTTGCTTTTGCTGTTGAGCACAGGCATGATGGGGTAATCCGGTAAGGAAAATACTTATCTGGATTATAAATATAAAAACATGAAATTTAAAAAATGAAGATAAATGACAGAGTTTCAGAACGGCCTCGATAAATTCAATTTATGTAAAAATATTCAATCATTGATATATTAAAATTTTACAGTGATAAAATGAAGATTATAAAAAACCTTTAGAATGAATCATTCTAAAGGTTCGTTAATGACATGCAAAACTCGGTTGATAAATATTTTATTCTTTGATCAGCACTTTACCTGTCATTTCCTTGGGCTGTGGTAAATTCATCAATTTTAAAATCGTTGGTGCCAGATCTGCCAAACGGCCGTCATGCAGTTGAACATTTTCAACACCGTCAAGGATAACGGGAACTCTGTCAAGCGTATGTTGAGTATGAGGTTCACCAGTTTTTTCATCAACCATCATTTCACAGTTTCCATGGTCAGCCGTAATAATTAGGGCTCCATGTTGTTTCCTGATGGCTGGAACAATTTTTCCTATAGCTTTGTCAACCGCTTCAACCGCTTTAATGGCAGCATCAATCTTACCTGTATGACCCACCATGTCAGGATTTGCGAAATTGACAACGATCAGGTCATATTTTTCACTGTTGATGGCATTTACAACTTTTTCAGTTAATTCGGGTGCCGACATTTCAGGTTGAAGGTCATAAGTTGCAACTTTTGGAGAGTTGATCAGAATACGATCTTCGCCAGGGAAGGGGTCTTCACGACCACCATTCAAGAAATAAGTGACATGAGGATATTTTTCCGTTTCCGCAGCCCTGAGCTGTTTCAATCCAGCGTTGGAAACGATTTCACCCAGAACATTGGTTAATGTTTCTGGTGGGAATAGCACGCCCATTTTCTTGATTAATGTATCGCTATATTGTGTCATCCCCAACACTTTAGAAAATTGGACGGTTTTCGTACGTTTAAAACCTTTAAAATCAGGTTCCAATAACGCGTCCATTAACTGACGGATACGATCAGCTCTGAAATTAAAGGATAAAACGGCATCTTGATCTTCCATTCCCTTATAATCACCAATAACTGTTGGCACGATGAATTCATCGGTAACTTTTTGATTATATGATTCAGAGATTGCAGCTAACGCATCCGTTGTGTGAGGACCCCTCCCCTCTACAATAACATCATAGGCTTTTTCAACACGATCCCAACGTTTGTCACGATCCATTGCATAATAACGTCCTGAAACAGTGGCAATCTTTACATCCTTTGGTAGTTCATTTAAAGCCGTCTCAATATAGCCCCTCGCAGATTCAGGAGGAGTGTCACGTCCATCAGTAAAGACATGTAGTGCAACTTTAATGCCATAATCGTGTAAGGCCTTGGCCAGACCAATGGCATGTTCCTGATGGGCGTGCACGCCTCCTGGTGAGAAAAGTCCGAGTAAATGGCAAGTCTTGCCATTTTTCTTCAGGGTTTCAACAAAATCCTTAAACAATGGTTTTTTCAGAATGTCTCCAGTTTTAATGGCATGGGTAATTTTTGGAAGTTCTTGCATAATGACACGGCCAGCGCCGATATTCATATGTCCGACTTCAGAATTTCCCATTTGTCCATGAGGCAAACCAACATCTTCATTACTTGCATCAAGAAGAGCATGTGGAGAATTTTTAAAAAGTGCATCAATATTGGGAATACTGGCATTGGCAATAGCATTATCTTTTTTATTTGGATTATATCCAAATCCGTCAAGGATTGTCAGCATAACGGGGCGATATTTTTTTTGAGTCATTTTTATGTCCTGTTTATTTGTTCATGGATCGTTTTGATTTTTGTTTTTGATGAACGTTATATAGTTAAAAGTTAGTTAAGTAGATAAATGAATGCAACCAGAATTTAAATTTTATCAATGATTGACTATGATCGTATAAGCTAACCATATTTTGGAAAATCATAGTATTATGATTCATAATCTGATTTCATGGGGATATTTATTTAATGCTTGAAATAATATCAGTAATTTTAATGAAATTATATAAAAATAATTAATAAATATAAGTATAATTGTTTAGATAAATTAAAATTATTTATTATTATTGAAATAATTTGCAAATAATAGATTTTTTTATAAAAAATTAAAAATATAAAGGTTTTAAAAATGAAAAAAGAGAATTCATGGATGATGAATCTAACTCCAGAGCAATTACACGTTATCAGAGATCATGGTACTGAAGCACCCGGCAGCAACCCTTTGAATTATGAATGGAGAGAAGGGGTGTATCAATGTATTGCCTGTCATGCACCCCTGTTCAAGGCAAATATGAAATTTGAAAGTGGTTGTGGCTGGCCATCTTTTTTTTCTGTAATAAATGGTGCGATCGAAACGGAAGTAGATACAAGTCATCATATGAAAAGGATTGAGGTTTATTGTGCCAGATGTAAGGCACATTTGGGTCATTTGTTTCAGGATGGACCTGCGCCAAATGGGGAAAGGTATTGTATCAACGGGATCGCACTCAATTTTGAAAGACAAATAAAATAGTTCATTTAGCCAAAAGATACGTCTTTAGTAAAAACCAGCCAGAAAAGCAGGGCACAAAGGGCAATCAGTGAAAGCGTGAGAAAAGCCTGATCATAACCATGGTATTTTGCTATTGTTCCTGCAAGATAATGACTGCATGATGCGCATAATCCCTGACATGTGAAGATGATGCCTAGTCCCGTATTAAATCGTCCTGATCCTTGCATTATCTTGGCAACGATTCCAGGGATGGCAACACCGATCAGACCAGCACCAACACCGTCAAGAATTTCGGCAGGAAGCAGAACAAGGGGATGTTGAATTGTTCCAATCAGTAATCCTCTTGCAGGTAGTGCAACAAGGGCTAAAACAAGCAGAATTCTATATTCATGCCGTTTTGCAAAAAACGCGGCAAAAATGGCCATTGGGATCATTGTTGTCTGAGCAATTATGATCGTCATGGCGGTATAGGATCCCGGTTTATTGATAATATTTTTTGCGACCATTGATTGACTTAAAAGTGGAAGCATCGCTGCATTGGCAAGATGGAACAAACCGATCGTAACAGCAAGAATAAAAAGTTTTTTATTTTTTAAGAGTTTGAAAAAGGGTTGGGGACTGGTTTGGTTGACATTTAATCCCCGTGCAATTTTATTGTCAATTTGTCTGGATGGGATTAATGCAAGGGCTGTAATAGCCAGGAATGCTGAACAGCTCATTAAAATAAAAATAGCCTTTAATCCAAAATAATAACTTGCTATTCCGGCTATAAGGGCTGCACAAGCATTTCCTGCATGGTTAAATGATTCATTATACCCAATTTGTTTATCAAAGAGATCGGGTCCCACTAATCCCATTGTTATGCTGACTGTTGCTGAAATAAGGGTTGCTCCGGCAATGGCAATTAACATTTGAGAAATGATTGTCATTGGCAAATTGGGATAATGATAGATAAAATAGCAGCCGATAATGATACTGATTGTGGCAATAATACCTATATTTTTTTTGTAACGAATATGATCAATCAGCATACTTACGGGTGTGGTGATGATTATGCTGGTTAACCCAGCCAATGTCATGACAAAACCGATTTTATTAACTTGCCAATGATTTTGCTGCAGAAACACACCTAGGAAAGGTCCTAAACCGTCCCGAACATCGGCTACAAGAAAATTAAACAGATTAAGAAAATAAAGTGGCATAAAATCTTGAAATTGTCATTGTTATGAAGAATTGATTATATATGATTTATTTTCTTTAAAAAGCAGCTTAAAAAAAATAATTAAGTTTAAAATTACTTTATTTGGTGAATACTCAATATTTTATAAATAATTTGATGAATAATAAAAGTAATTTAAAAGTGTTATAATTAATTGTATTAATTTTTATATAAAAGTTTAAGTATGACTATGAATTTATCAAAAAATATTTTTGAGTGTTTAATTCAACAGCTTTAAATAAATTTTAAAATAAATGTTTATACAGGATTTAAAATCATTGAATTAATTAAGGTGATTGAATACGAATTGGTTGAAATATATCCGTATTCAATCAATTCAGACTAAATTCTTTCGACAGTATATTTTTCTCGAAGGCTTTGTATAATTTCCTCTGCATGTTCTGCACTGCGTGCTTCCGCCATAATTTCGAGAATGGCCGATTGAACGCTTGAGGTCGAGAATAACCGTTGATGTGATACCTCTATGATATTTCCACCCTTTTCAGTTCCAATAATGTGGGAAATGTCAGCCAATACACCTGGACGATCAGGAATTGAGAATCTTAGACGTAATAGTCTTCCTTCCCGTAGGAGGGTTCGAAGTAGGGTGTTGGCCAATATACGTGTATCAATATTTCCCCCGCTGATGGGAAAGGCAATATTTTTACCCTTAAACCGTTTTGGATAGGTTAGAATGGCAGCCAGACCACTTGCCCCCGCTCCTTCGGTAATTTGCTTGGCATGTTCCGCTACAAGGGTTATAGAATCCTCAATGGCCTCCTCTGGGACGGAAATGATATCTTCCACATATTTTTCTATGATTTCAAAAGGATAAAAACCTAGTTTGCGAACGGCTATACCTTCCGCAATGGTTGCACCGCCAGGTGGTTTTAACACTTTATGGGTGGCAAAGGAATATGAAAAATAACGATCGCTTTGAACACCAATTATTTTTGTATAGGGTCTTAAAGCGGCAGCTACAACAGCACATCCTGAAATCAGTCCACCCCCGCCAACGGGAACAATCAGGTAATCAAGATCTGATTTTGTATCCTCGAAAATTTCCAGTGCCAATGTTCCCTGTCCAGCCATGACTGCGGGATCATCATAAGGATGAATGAAAACACGTCCATCTTCCTTGGCGAGTTGATTGGCATATTGGGTGGCCTCGGTAAAATCTTCACCTTCCAAAACAATCTTGGCACCCCAGGCCGCGGTTCGGTTGATTTTTGTCACAGGTGTGAATTTCGGCATGACAATAATCGCATCAATGCCTAGTAATTGTGCATGGCGTGCAACGCCTTGGGCATGGTTGCCGGCTGAAACGGTGATAACCCCCCGTTTTTTTTCCTCTTCAGTCAGCAGGGCAAGTCGGTTGGCAGCGCCACGTTCCTTGAAAGAGCCAACGGCTTGAAGATTTTCAAGTTTCAAGGTGATATCTGCATTTACTCTTTTTGACAGAGACTGACAAAATAGGGTGGGAGTGCGGATAATATTTTTATTTATCCGTTGCGCCGCATCATGGACGTCGTTAATTGAAATCATAATAGTATAAATCAGGGGTTAAGCGTAGATAACATCAAGGATTTCATAAGATCGATCTCCCCCAGGTGCAGGGACAGAGATCGTTGCTCCTTTTTCCTTACCGATCAGAGCCTTGGCCAAAGGGGATGAAATTGACAATAGACCTAATTTGATATCGGCTTCATGAAGTCCAACAATTTGAAAGGTGGACTTTTTTTCTGTTTCTTCATCAATCAAAACAACTTTTGCGCCAAATTTAACAGTGTTTCCTGATAGGCTTGATGGATCGATAACCTGAGCCGATGAAATTATCTGTTCAAGTTCCAGTATGCGTCCTTCAGTAAAAGACTGGCGTTCACGCGCCGCTTCATATTCTGCATTTTCAGAAAGGTCGCCATGACTGCGTGCCTCAGCGATCGCACGTATAATTTCTGGCCTTTCTTTATCTTTAAGTCTGCGTAGCTCTTCTTCCAGACGTCGTAGCCCTTGAGCCGTCATTGGAAATTTTTGCAAAGTTGAATGTCCTTTAAGAAACAAATTAAGAATATTATATAAATACAATTGTTATTATAAACATATTTTTCTATAAAGAAAATTTTTGTAGCATATTACATTATTTTATTTCTAAATCAATTCTCAATCTCTATATTTGATTTCATGTATCATAAAAAGTTATGCTGGGCAGATCATTCCCGATGGAAATCCCGTCTTTCAACCCATGAAGATGAATGGCTGTTCAATTCGGAATCTTTGACAAAACGGTTAATTCGTTTAAGTCAAAATCAATTTTCATTAAAGCGTCTGTCTGAACAAAAACAAAAAATCAGGGAAGATGAATGCGGGATATTAGAGGTTGGTTATCCAAGTCTGAAACAGGTCAGGCAGGTTGTTTTGGAGGGACAAGGTCAAGCCTGGATATATGCCCGTAGCATTATCCTGTCCAAAGGGGAGGATCGCAGGAGAAACCTTTTTCAGGCAATTGGCAATAAACCGCTCGGGTCTGTATTATTTCAAAAAGATGTTTTTGAAAGGTCAAAAATTGAAATAACAAAATATCCTAGAGAACTCCTGCCAATAGATTATCGCCATGTTGATTTATGGGCAAGAAGATCGGTATTCATTTGTTCCAGTCAATCAGTACTTGTGCAAGAAGTATTTTTACCGGATTTATGGAAACATATAGTTAATAAAAAAAAGCAGGTTTATAATAATCCCCTGCTTTAGTTAAGAAAATGACCTTAGAATTTTAATGATTAAAATAAGATTGCAGCGGGGCCACGTCCAGTTTGCCTTCACGCAAAGCCGCAATGGCATGGACGGCGGCGGCGGCACCTGCCATAGTTGTATAGTGGGGTATATTATGGGTCAGCGCGGAATGGCGTATGTCGAAACTATCGGCGGTTGCCTGTGCACCCTGAACAGTATTGATAATTAGCTGGACTTCTCCGGAAAGGATCGCGTCGACACAGTGTGGACGACCCTCCAATACCTTGTTAACCACCTTGGCTTCAATACCAGCATTCTTTAAGGTTTCGGCTGTTCCACGTGTGGCCAGAATTTTAAATCCCATTTCTGTCAGTTTTCTTCCCAGAGGCAATAGAGAGGGCCGATCACTATGACGTACCGAAAGGAAAACATTGCCTGTTAAGGGTAAGGTTACGCCGGCACCCAATTGAGATTTTGCAAAGGCACGTTCAAATGACGTGTCAATACCCATGACTTCACCTGTAGATCGCATTTCAGGGCCGAGAATGATATCTACATTGGGAAACCGCGCAAAGGGGAACACCGCTTCTTTAACGGCGACATGACCTCTAACAGAACGCTGTTTTAACGAAAAGGATCTCAATTTTTCCCCGGCCATGATTCTTGCCCCAATCTTGGCAATGGGTACCCCGGTTGCCTTTGCAACAAATGGAACAGTTCTTGAGGCGCGTGGATTGACTTCCAATATGAATATTTCATTATTCTTGATTGCATATTGTACATTCATCAATCCAACAATCCCCAAAGCTTTTGCCAGGGTCGTGGTTTGTGCCTGCAATTCTGTTACCAGGGCGGGTGAAAGGGTGTAAGGTGGAATAGAGCAGGCACTGTCACCAGAATGAATGCCGGCTTGCTCGATATGTTCCATTACACCGGCGACATAGACATCCTCTCCATCGGCCAGACAGTCTACATCGGTTTCAATGGCATCATTAAGATATTGGTCAATCAATAATGGGCCGGAAGATACATCGACACCAGCAGAGGAAAGAACCTCATTCAGATAACGATGCAGACTATTTCTATCATGGACAATTTCCATGGCTCGTCCGCCCAGCACATATGAGGGGCGAATAACCACTGGATAACCGATTTTTTCCGCAATTATTTCGGCATCTTCGGCATTATGAGCAATTCCATTTGACGGTTGCCGTAAACCAAGTTTTTGTAACAGGGCCTGAAAACGTTCCCGATCTTCTGCAAGATCAATAGCATCCGCTGGAGTACCCAATAGGGGGATGTTAGCTTCTTCCAGTGCTTTGGAAAGTTTAAGTGGCGTTTGTCCACCATATTGCACGATACATCCCTTTAAGACCCCTTTTTCCTGTTCGCGACGAATAAGCGCAATGACATCTTCTGCCGTTAGAGGTTCAAAATAAAGACGGTCAGACGTGTCATAATCGGTTGAGACAGTTTCAGGGTTGCAATTGACCATAATGGTTTCATATCCCGCTTCCCTTAAAGCATATGAAGCATGAACACAGCAATAATCAAACTCAATGCCCTGTCCAATACGGTTGGGGCCACCCCCCAAAATGACGATTTTTTCACGATCAGTTGGATGGCTCTCGCAAATTGGTGTATTAAAACCACCCTCATAGGTTGAGTACATATAAGAAGTGGAAGAGGCAAATTCACCCGCGCAGGTGTCAATTCGTCTGTAAATTGGATTAACGTTGAGTTTTTGACGATATTGCGCGATTTCCTTTTCTGACTTTTGTGTCAATTCTGCAAGCTGTTTGTCAGAAAATCCCATAGCCTTGATATTTCTTAGTTCAAATGGGTCAGAGGGCAATCCGTTTTTCTCGATCTGATTTTCAACAAGAATAATCTGTTGAAGTTGTTGTAAAAACCATGGATCAAAATGGCAGGCTTCATGGATATTTTCCAGTGAGATTCCCGCACGGATGGCTTGAGCGGCCACTAGAATTCGATTGGGTCTTGGTTGGGAAAGAGCTGCACGGAAAGAATCTTCGTCACCATCTCCGGGAATGGTTACCGGATTAAGTCCCGTCAAGCCGATTTCCATAGAACGCAGACCTTTTTGAAGTGCTTCCGGGAAGCTACGTCCGATAGCCATCGCCTCACCAACAGATTTCATGCTTGTATTGAGCAGGGCTGGGGTACCAGGAAATTTTTCAAAGGTAAAGCGGGGAATCTTAACTACAATATAATCAATGGTTGGTTCAAAAGAAGCAGGTGTTGTTTTGGTTATATCGTTTTTGAGTTCGTCAAGGGTGTAACCTACCGCCAATTTGGCCGCAATTTTGGCGATGGGGAAACCGGTGGCCTTTGAAGCCAGAGCGGATGAACGCGAAACCCGGGGATTCATTTCAATAATGACCATACGTCCATTTTTTGGATTCAGACCGAACTGAACATTTGATCCACCTGTATCAACCCCAATCGCTCTCAGGCATGCAATCGAGGCATCCCGCATGCGTTGATATTCTTTATCGGTGAGAGTCAGTGCCGGTGCGACGGTGATTGAATCCCCGGTATGAATTCCCATGGGGTCAATATTTTCGATGGAACAGATGATGATACAGTTATCCGCCTTATCACGGACCACCTCCATTTCATATTCTTTCCATCCAACAATACTTTCCTCAATCAGGACTTCTGTTGTTGGAGAGGCATCCAAACCCGCACTGATGATATTTTCAAATTCATCCGTGTTGTATGCAATACCGCCCCCAGAACCACCCAGAGTAAAAGATGGACGGATGACCACAGGTAATCCAATTTTCTTTAAGGATTCTCTTGCCTCTTCCATAGAATGAGCAATGGCGCTGCGAGGGCTTTCAATACCAATGGCATCCATGGTCTCACGAAATTTCAAACGATCTTCCGCCCGGTCGATAACATCGGCTTTTGCGCCAATCAACTCAACATTATTTTTTTCTAGAAAACCTGATTTTGCAAGGGAAATGGCGGTATTTAAAGCTGTCTGTCCCCCCATGGTTGGTAAAATGGCATCGGGTTTTTCTTTCAGAATAATGCGTTCTACCGTTTCAGGAGTAATTGGCTCGATATAGGTTGCATCAGCCATATCAGGATCTGTCATGATTGTCGCGGGATTCGAATTCAATAAAATTACGCGATACCCTTCTTCCTTCAGGGCCTTACAGGCTTGGGCACCCGAATAGTCGAATTCGCAGGCCTGGCCAATAACAATTGGACCAGCACCAATAATCATGATTGAAGATATATCAGTTCTTTTAGGCATATTGGTTACTCTATGATCTTTTATGGGAAGAGGAATGCTGATCCATCAATTCAACAAAGCGTTTGAAAAGATAATGGCTATCGGTTGGGCCGGGGCTTGCTTCTGGATGATATTGTACGGAAAAGGCCGGATAAATCTTTGAGGCAATCCCTTCGTTGGAATAATCGAACAAATTGATATGCGTTTCGTGTACGGTATCGGGTAAGCTTTTGGGATCAACAGCAAAACCGTGATTTTGGCTGGTAATTTCAACTTTGCCCGTCTTTAAATCTTTAACAGGTTGATTTGCCCCGCGATGTCCCTGATCCAGTTTGTAAGTTTTACCGCCCAAGGCATGAGCCAAAAGCTGATGGCCAAGACAAATTCCGAAAATTGGAATATTTCCTTTTAGCAACTCCCTTAAAACTGGAACTGTATAATGAGCTGTTGCCGCTGGGTCGGCAGGCCCATTCGAAAGGAAAACACCATCAGGGCTATAGCTCAATATTTCCTTAGTTGATACTGTAGCGGGAACAACGACAAGGTCACATCCGACATTGACAAGATTACGAAAAATATTATATTTTGCACCGTAATCAATGGCCACGACTTTATAGGCAGGCTTGTTTTGATTTTTTTTATCGCTTTTCCAGCACCAGACATCTTTTTTCCAGGAATGGGATTTTGGACAAGTAACCTCTTTTGCGAGATCCATTCCCTTTAATCCAGGCCATCTTTTAATTTGTTTCCGTAAAAATTCCAGATCAAAATTTCCGTCTTCAGGCCAGAAGATCAAAGCATTTTGTGGGCCTTTTTCACGGATAAGGAGGGTAAGGGCACGAGTGTCAATTCCATAAATTCCTGTCACATTTTGCTTTTTAAGCCAGCTGTTTAAATGACTGGTCGATCTCCAGTTGGAAGGTTCAGTAATTTTTTCTTTGATGATCAGTCCTTTTGCAACAATTGTATCTGCCTCGTTATCATCGTCGTTAGTACCTACATTTCCAATGTGTGGAAAGGTAAAGGTAATAAGCTGGCCAGCAAAAGATGGATCTGTGAGGGTTTCTTGATATCCCGTCATTCCGGTAGAAAAGCAGATTTCTCCAAGGGCAAGGTTGTTTTTTGAAGAATGGGCACCAAATCCCATTCCCCACAAGACGGTTCCATCCTCCAGTAAAAGGATGGCATTTGCTTTTGATGGGCGTTGGGTCTTTAAGCTGATAGAATTATCGTCATAATTATTTTTTTCAGGTTGCAAATCTTTTAAAGTTAATCCTGTTGCTTGTATTATTGTAGCCCAGTGTTTAGAAGGAATGGCATGAGCCTGCTTCCATTTGCGAATTGCTTCGGTAGAGACTCTGGCAATCTTGGCCGCCTTTTCAATACCGCCGAGCTTGGAAATAACTGTGTCAATATCTGTCATGTCCCTAGACCTTATGTTGGACGAATATAATTATTAATATATGTATATAGGATTGGGAAAAAAAATCCCAGCACTGAATGTAAATAAATATGATGGGAATTTTTTTCCTTATAAAAAAATGCTATACAATTTAAGAATGGAGAAAAAAATGAGTTTGCGTGAACGTTTTAAAGAAGAATTGAAAACCGCCATGAAGGCTAAAGAGGCAGGCAAAGTCACCACGTTACGGATGATTGGGGCCAAATTGAAGGATCTGGATATTAATGCTCGTCCAAAGGGCATTGATCAGGTTGGCGAAGATGAAATTATCACAATGCTTAAAAGTATGGTAAAGTCCCGTCGTGAATCTGTGGAAATGTACCAAAAGGCAAATCGTCAGGATTTGGTTGAAAAGGAACAGGGGGAAATCACGATTATTGAAACGTTTTTGCCTGCGCAACTAAATGAAGATCAAATGCGGGACGTTGTAGATGAGGCAGTGGAAAAGACAGGAGCCTCGTCTATTAAGGAAATGGGCAAGGTTATGGGTTACCTAAAGGAAAATTATGGTTCTGTTCTTGATTTTTCTAAGGTAAACGGATTGGTAAAGGCTAAACTCTCTTAATTTATTTAGGGTGATTTGTGGCGTTTGATCAAAGATTTCTGGAAGAATTGCGGCAACGTATCCCGATTCATACCGTTATCGGACGGAAAGTAAAACTTACTCGTTCAGGGCGTTTCTGGAAAGCGTGTTGTCCTTTTCATGGGGAGAAAACACCTTCATTTTATATTTATGAGGATCATTTTCATTGTTATGGATGTGGTGTCCATGGTGATGTTATTTCCTTTGTTATGCAAAGTGAGGGAAGAACCTTTGGTGAGGCAATTAAAGAGCTTGCCGCGCTGGCAGGATTGGATATTCCTGAACAGACATATCAGGACAGGCAAAGGATTGAAAAGCAGCATAGTTTATACGATGTTATGCTTGCCGCACAGGATTATTATCGTTTGGCCCTAGATACACCTTTGGCTAAGACAGGTAAGCAATATCTACTTGAACGTGGAATTCTGAAAGAAACTTTTGAAACATTTAAACTGGGATGGTCTGGAGATGGTCGTGGAGGTCTTATCCATTTCTTAAAGGAAAAAGGATATGATCTTGAACTTATTGGAGAGGCTGGACTTCTACGAAAAAAATCTGATACTGAATGGGGTGGGGAGCTATTTTTTAATCGAGTAATTTATCCCATTCATGATCGTAAGGGTCGACCTATCGCTTTTGGCGGAAGAATTATTGGCGATGGACAGCCGAAATATTTGAATAGTCCAGAAACCCCTTTATTTTCAAAGCGTCGTACCTTATTTGGGCTAAATCGTTTATCATCACTTTTTGTGAGAAAGGAGGTGGATCCATTATATAATACAGTTCTCGTTGTTGAAGGGTACATGGATGTCATTGCGTTATATCAGGCAGGATTTCATGGAGCGGTTGCACCATTGGGTACGGCTTTGACAAAAGATCAGATGGGTTTGTTATGGCGTGTAACCCCCGAACCCGTTCTCTGTTTTGATGGGGATAGGGCTGGGCACAAGGCCATGTTGCATGCAGCTGAGGAATCTTTACCGATTTTAACTTCTGAACATACATTGAATTTTTTGACACTTCCCGAAGGTGAGGATCCTGACAGTTTTGTTAAGAATCAGGGTGGAGAGGCATTTTTAAAGCTTATTCCTAAAAAACAATCCTTATGTGATGCCATATACGGGATTGTATCGGCTCATGTGGATATAAAATCTCCTGAACAACGGGCTGCGTTGAAAACGCGGCTAATTTCAATTGCTCAGCATATTGATGACAAGATTCTGTCAAAGGAATATCGCCGTATTTTATTGGATCGCTTTTATCAGCAATTCTATCCAAAAGCCGACCGATATGGAACATTTGCAAAAAAAACTGATGTAAATTTGTCAAATCGGATTCAAAAAATTGATAAGGAACAGATTGATTATAAAAGGATTTGCATTTTATTCGCTATCTTGCTGCATTATCCAGAACTTCTTTTTTCTGTGGAGTCCGCTTTTTGTCAGCTATACTTGCCTGCAAAATTTATTAAGTTGAGAGAATTTTTTGTTGGAATTCCTTTTGAAGGAACGACCTTAGATGATAGAATAAATTTCCTTGAAAAAGAGGGTTTTTCTGATTTAATTAATGCAATTAATGATGAATTTTCTATTTCTTCTTCAGATCAATTATCGCAAAAATTTGATTTACATTTAATTGAAAAACAATGGTGGCATTTCTATGGGTTATTGAATATTCAGGAACTTGAAAACCAGGTTGAGCTGGCTCGCAAAGCATGGGTTGAATCTCCAGATGAACAGCATCAGAATATTTTTGTCGCACGTGTAAAAGCCCTTGAAATTGCCAGGACAGGTTCAAACAATGAACAGGAGGATGATTTCTTATAATAATTGTTAGCTAGGGATATGATAAAGACTTGATTTATCTTTCTGTAGATATCATGTCTAATATATGTTGCTTTAGATTTGGCTGTAAATGTTGTTTAGTAATTCTTTATAGTATTCATCGTGCGAAAGTCAGTTTTGTGAGCCAATGTTAATATTAGCAAGCATATAAATTTTATAAATAATTTAAAGCATACCTTAAAGGTAAGTTTGAAGTTAAGGTTTAGGTAGAATTAGGAAGCTTTTTTGAGGCAAAAATGGCAGTCACAACACCATCTAAAATTGAAGAAAATTCAAGTGATAACGATACAAATGTTTTGGATACACAATCCGCTGTTGTAAAACGTTTGATAAGTAAAGGGAAAGAGCGCGGTTACGTAACTTTAGATGAATTGAATGCTATCTTGCCCCAAGATAAAATGTCTTCTGAACAGATTGAAGATGTTATGGCTATTTTTTCAGAAATGAACATCCAGATTATAGAGAATGAAGAAGAGGATGCGGATGGTGAAGAATCCGAAAATGAGTCAGATAAAGATGATTCGGAAGAAACGGTTGCAACTGAAACAAATACAGGTCGAACCGATGATCCCGTTAGGATGTATTTGCGTGAAATGGGGGCGGTAGAACTTCTTTCGCGCGAGGGGGAAATTGCCATTGCCAAGCGGATTGAGGCTGGACGGAACCAGATGATTGGAGGATTATGTGAAAGCCCCCTGACTTTTAGGGCAATCATTGGGTGGTATGAACAGTTAAAAACCGAAGAGGTGCTGTTAAGGGATATTGTTGATCTGGAAGCAACTGAGAATGAATATGATCAGGTTGAATTGTCAAATATGGATGATTCTTTGTCCGCTTCGCTTGATCATGATACTTCTGGCGACAGTGAGGAGGAAAATGAGGATGGTGAAGAAACGGAGAGTGGCGCAGATGAAGAAAATAATCTTTCTCTTGCAGCTCTAGAGGAAAAGCATAAGGACGAGATCCTCAAACATTTCAGTGAAATTGAAAAGAACTATCCTAAGTTATATGAGTTACAGGCTCAGCGCTTGGAAACGATTCAGGCCGGTGAAAAACTTACCAGTAAATTTGAGACAAAATATGAGGCTTTAAGGGATAAGCTTATTGAAGAGGTTCAGCAAATTCATTTGCAAAGTAATAAAATCGAATTTCTTGTGGAACAGTTGAAAACGGTTTCCAAAAAGCTTGCCAGCCTAGAGGGAAGTATGTTGCGTGCAGCGGAAAAATGCAAAATTTCCCGTGATGACTTTTTATCAAAATATCATGGTCATGAATTGAATCCTGACTGGCTTGAAGCGGTTGGAAATTTACCTGGCAAATACTGGAAACTTTACGTTGAAAAATACGGTAAAGAAATTGGTCAATATCGTGATCAAATTGCCGAGCTTTCTCAAAAGGTGGGATTGCCGGTAACAGAATTTAGACGGGTTTTTTCTACAGTTTCGTATGGTGAGCGCGATGCGTCTCGTGCCAAGAAAGAAATGATCGAAGCGAATTTGCGGTTGGTCATTTCAATTGCAAAGAAATATACGAATTGTGGATTGCAATTTTTGGATTTGATTCAAGAAGGCAATATTGGTTTAATGAAAGCGGTTGATAAATTCGAATATCGTCGAGGATATAAATTTTCAACCTATGCAACTTGGTGGATTCGTCAGGCAATTACTCGTTCAATTGCTGATCAGGCTCGAACAATTCGTATTCCTGTTCATATGATTGAAACTATAAATAAATTAGTGCGGACTTCACGACAGATGCTGCATGAAATTGGCAGGGAACCAATGCCGGAAGAGTTGGCGGAAAAACTCGGGATGCCCCTGGAAAAGGTAAGAAAAGTATTAAAAATCGCTAAGGAACCTATTTCACTGGAAATTCCAGTGGGTGATGAAGAGGATAGCCATTTAGGGGACTTCATCGAGGATAAAAGTGCTGTTATTCCATTGGATGCAGCAATCCAGACAAATTTACGAGAAGCGACGACACGTGTTCTGGCTTCCTTGACCCCAAGGGAAGAACGCGTTTTGAGAATGCGTTTTGGTATTGGAATGAATACAGATCATACGCTGGAGGAAGTTGGACAGCAGTTTAATGTCACACGTGAACGTATTCGCCAGATTGAGGCAAAAGCCTTGCGTAAATTAAAACATCCAAGTCGTAGTCGCAAATTACGGTCATTTTTGGATGATAACTAAGATCCAATAAGATTTTTTCAATTTGATACAACTCTTAAAATTGTAGTCTTCTATATAGATATTTTCTAATAAACAATAAGGAAACTAATTATTTATGGAAGATTATAGTTTATAGGACTTGCATTTTTTTATTTTTTATGGTTTCTAGAAATCTTCTTTCCTGCCAAGGTTTAACGGCTATGCCTTGGCTATACCCGCTAGATGAAAGAATATATGCCAATAATTTTTTGGTAATTGGGTTGAAGTCAGCCGAAGGGAGATATTATGCCATTATATGAATGCGTGTTTATTGCACGTAATGATGTGACTCAACAACAAGTTGAAGACATTGCTAATGGAATTGCTTCTTTGATTGAAAATGAAGAAGGTTCCGTTAAAAAACGCGAATATTGGGGATTACGCAACCTTGCTTATAGAGTCAAGAAAAACCGTAAAGGTCACTATATGCTCTTGGGCATTGATGCTAAACCAGAAACCATCAAGGAAATTGAACGTCAATTTAATCTGAATGAAGATGTTTTACGTTTTCTGACCCTAAGGGTGGAAGAAATTGATGATACACCTTCTCCAACGCTTTCACGTAAAGGGGATGAAAAGGAACGTACTTCAAATCGTTCTGTATCAAAAGCATCCGGTCGCTTTGACAGCGGTCGTAAACATGCTTCAGAAGATGAAGATGCTTCCGATCTGGTTGACGAAGAAGTGGTTGTTTCTTCAATCGAAGTTGAAGAGGATAGGGAGGCTTAATTCATGTCAGAAGAAATTCAGGTAAATATAGCTGCACGTCGTATTGCTGTTGGTGCTCGTCGTCCTTTTCATCGCAGACGCAAAACATGTCCTTTTTCATCAGCAAATGCACCAAAGATCGACTATAAGGATATTCGTTTGTTATCTCGTTTTCTATCAGAAAGCGGTAAAATCGTTCCAAGCCGTATTACAGCCGTATCCGCAAAAAAACAGCGTGAATTGGCACAGGCAATCAAACGTGCCCGTTTCCTCGCTTTATTGCCATTTGTTCAGGATTGAGGAGGAACATTAATATGTCTGCAACTGAAGTTATCCTACTTCAAAGAATAGCAAAATTGGGGCAAATGGGGGACGTTGTTAAAGTTAAGCCTGGTTATGCCCGTAACTATTTGCTTCCTCAAGGTAAGGCCATTCGTGCAACAGCGATAAATCGTGAACGTTTTGAGAGGGAACGTAGCCAGCTTGAAGCACAAAACATTAAACATCGTGAAGAAGCTGAACGCCTCTTGGAACGTTTGGAGGGACTTTCTGTAACGATTATTCGTCAGGCAGGTGAAAGCGGAAACCTTTATGGATCTGTTTCCGCACGAGATATTAGTGAAGGTGTTTCCAAGGAAGGGTTAACGATTTCCCGTCAACAGGTTGAAATTCACCATCCAATTAAGATGTTGGGATTATATCAGGTGAGAGTTCAACTTCATCCTGAAATCCATTTGGATGTTAAAGTTAATGTTGCCCGTTCCGTCGAAGAGGCTGAACGTCAGGCACAAGGTGAAGCAACGGCTGTGGAAGTTTTTGAAAATACACCACAGGATGACCCAACTGAAGCGGTTTCAGAGGAAAAAGCTGTTTCTGAATAAAACATTTTGAATATATTCTTTTTTCATGGAATTTTGATAAAACGAGAGGTTTATCCTCTCGTTTTTTTATCTGTTAATGAATAATTTTTTGCGATATCATTGATTTACAAATGGAAATAATTTTTCTCATATGATTATTCTATTTTTTCAAAATGATAAGAAATAAGCAAGATATGATGAAATTAATGGATTCAATTTTTAAGCATTTGATAAAAAAAGGATATTTGGAGGTTATTTATCCTGATAAGCATAGTAAATTTTATGGACATGCACAAAGTAAGCATTATGCTTGCGTTGAATTGCTAACACTTGAAATATGCAAACGATTACTCATAAATCCTGGGTTGGCTTTTGGTGAGGGTTATATGAGTGGCGAAATCCGTCCTGTCAATTGTTCAATTTACGATGTTCTGAATATTTTAATGAGTAATGATTTATCTCATGATCATATCGGTGAAAAAATTGCTTCCATATGGCGATATTGCAAACGGTTCTGGTCACAACTAAATCGTATTCAGCAATCCCAGAAAAACGTTGCACATCATTATGATTTAAGAAAAAATTTATATGAGCTTTTTCTGGATCAAGATTTGCAGTATTCATGTGCTTATTTTAAAAATGGAAATGAAAATCTGGCGGAGGCTCAGAAAGCAAAGAAAATACATATTGCCAATAAGCTTTTGTTAAATAAACCCAATCTAAAAATTTTGGATATCGGTTGTGGTTGGGGCGGCATGGCTTTATTCCTTGCCAGAGAATATGATGTGGAAGTAACAGGGATAACACTTTCCCAGGAACAATTGCAAGTTGCCAGAAATCGAGCCAAAGAGGAAAAGCTACAAGATAAAGTTCAATTTTATTTAACGGATTATCGGCTGGTCAAGGGATCTTTCGATCGGATTGTATCAATTGGTATGTTTGAACATGTGGGTATACATTACTATACGGATTTTTTTAAGGAAATTAAAAATATATTGATGCCTGACGGAGTTATGCTTCTTCATTCCATAGGTCGATCAGATGGTCCGGGTTCAACAAATGCATGGATTAATAAATATATATTTCCTGGCGGTTATTCTCCTTCATTGAGTGAGACATTTGCTGCTATTGAAAAAAACGGATTATGGGTAACTGATTGTGAAATCCTGCGTTTACATTATGCAAAAACCATTCATTTTTGGTTAGGGAATTTTAAAAACCATCAACAGGATATAATTGCTATGTATGATGAAAAATTCTATAGAATGTTTGAATTTTATTTATCAGCAGCAGAATTGTCTTTTTATTACCATAATCATATGAATTTTCAGTTGCAAATTTCCCCTTCCTTAACCGCCGTACCTTTGACACGAAATTATATGTTTGAAAAATAAGTGTCCAAGTTGAATTTTATGAATGTTGCTTATCAAGATAAAGACGGGCTAGCAGGTCGAATTCATTAATACTCAAAGTTTCCGCTCTTCTTGTTTCATCAATACTGGCTTTTGCAAGTAGGGTTTTTCCGTTAATTGATTTAAGAGAACTTCGTAACATCTTTCGACGTTGGCCAAAGGCGGCGGCAGTAATGGTCTCCATTGCTTTAAATAAGGCAAGGGAAGGTTGTTTTTTATATGGAATAATTTGTATCACGGATGAATAAACCTTTGGTGGAGGAAAAAAAGCACCCGGTGGAATTTGCTTAAGAATGGTACAGGACGCAATCCATTGAGAAATAACGGATAACCGACCATAAAATTCAGTATTCGGTGCCGCACAAATTCGATAGGCAACTTCTTGCTGAAACATCAAGGTAAAGCGTTCCCAGTGATTTGCCTGTTTTAACCAATTTAGTAAAAGAGCGGTTCCAACATTATAAGGTAAATTTGAAATAATTTGTCTTGGTGCTTGACATAAAGTGCTTAAATCAAACTTCAAAGCATTTCGTTCAACAATTTTAAATCGTTGCGGGTAATATTTTTTTAATTCTTGTAATAGGATAACGGCACGATTATCAATCTCTACACCTGTGACAGTTTCGGCATTACTTGATAAAATAGCACGTGTGAGTCCCCCTGGGCCTGGACCAACCTCGATAATGTTCTTATTTTCAAGATCTCCAGCAAGACCAATAATCTGTTCGTTGATTTTTGGATCAAGCAGAAAATGTTGTCCCAGTGATTTTTTAGCCAAGAGATTATGTTTATGAATTGTTTCCTTTAGAGGGGGAAGAATGTTGTTTTGATTGTTTTTTGTCGGGGTCATTATTTTGTACAGAGGTGTGATATTCGATAATAGCTTGTCTATGTAAATCGCGATCTAATTGTTGAGAGGCTTGTTCAACACGTTGATTCAATAACTGATTGGCAATTTCACTTGCAGAAATGTCGGAAAGATTTTTGCGTTCCTTTGAACAGACCATAAGCAATGAGATACCGTCAAGGGAAACTAAAGGTTTACTGATTTGACCCGGTTGCAAATCTTTAAGTATGTTAGCCATTTCAGGATTTAAGCGTTCAAGTTGAAGTTCTCCAGGATCGGAAGGTCTTATGTTTCCAGCCTTTTTATTGGCATCTTCCATTTGTTGGCATGAATGTAAAGTGTTTTTATATTTTGTTGTTTGGTTTAATGTGGCAACCTGTTGCGGGGTTGGTTGTTGAGGGTTCAGTTTGGAACTAAAAGGTAAGAAAACCTGTCGTATTTTCATCAGGGTTCCCATCTCATTACCAATGGTTCTGCGTCCGCTAAGCATTGCGATAATATAGCCGCCTGCTACCTTAATAGGATTTGAGATTGCACCAATAGGCATTTTTCTTGCAATAGCTACCACTTCTGGATCCAGATTGTCTTCTTGAACCCATCCCAATGCACCACCCTGTAATGCACTCTGGGATTGTGAAAATTGGGCCGCTACAATCGGAAAAGCAGCACCATTACGTAATTGCTGAATAATGGTTTCAGTAAATTGCAATTCTTGTTCAGGGTGACGAGCATTTTCAACCGGTACGAATATTTCGTTGATAAGATATTCAGGTTGTCCCACTTCTTGTTTAAGGGCTTTTTCACGCTGTTCAACTTCTTTCGCAGTAATTCGCGATTGGGTGCCCAATTCTTGTTGCACCACTTTTCCCCAACCAATTTGCAATCTGATTTGATCAATTAAAGTGGTTAAAGAAACTCCATCCTCAGCCAATTTATCCCTTAAGGCGTGTTCAGGCATATTATTTTGTTTTTCAATTCCTGAAATTGCCTTGGCAATCTGTTCAGGGGAAATGTTGACGCTGCGTCTTAGCATTTCTTGAATATGCAGGCGCTCGGTAATCATCTGTTTAATCAGTTGTGGACGCATATGTTGCATCACTTCAGGACTTAAATGAATTCCGGCTGTTAATTCAAAGAGTTTCTCACGATTTGCTATATCGCGCTGTGTCAATAATTGACCATTAATAATGGCGATAATTTTGTTTTCATCATCAGATGAGGTTGCTGTAGATGAGAGATCTTCACCATCATGCAAAGTTGTTGGAGGTATTGGGGAATTGGAAATGGCGTGATGTTTTATATTTGCCATGGTATGTGCAATACCGTGACCTGTAAAAACGTAACCAGCCAATAGGAATGATATGATATATTTTTTATATTTTAATACAGTTTCTGATAGCATAAACATAATAATTGTCATCATCCGTTAATTCCAAATACGCCAATTGTCTTGAAGTTTAGCATAAATAGGACCATGTCACTATTTTCTTCACCGTTAATCATTGTTTTTTGTTTGAAATAAATTACATCGGCACTAAAACAGTCGTTTCGATAACCAACAGTACCTCCATAGGCAACTGTTTCCTTTCGTGAAATGCTTCTTCTTCCAAAGGCGGAGGCATGCCAATGATCCCAATCGGTTGAAACACCCAATGTCAATTCGTTTGTTTTCTGCCAATATAATTTGGAGGCGCCCTCATGATCATATGGATTTCTATAGAAGTAATAATAAGGGGTTACAGGTTCATATATATATCCACCATTAATGCCAAAATGAGAGAATCCAAAATTGAATAAAGCGTCTGCAAAATTGACTTTACCGTCATAAGGGTCAACACGAGTTCTTCCTGTTGCGGTTAACCATTGGACAGGGGATATACGCAGGCGAGAGACTACATCAGACATATGATGATCGAGACCTGAACGTGCTGGCATGTGTCCTTGAATATGTTCCTGATAGCTTTGCCCGACAAGAAAATCGACTTGATGGCCATTCCAGGTCCAATTCCCATGTACACCAACATTGGCACGGGCGCCGCCATCCAAACGATCAGTGCCTTGAAAACGGTTTAAGGCAAAAAGGGTTGTATCTGTGAATTCATAATTCCAGCTGTCTTCATTGGGCATATAGAAATTGCGGCCACCTTTTGAATGAGGAGCGGCAATTAATTGAACAATAGGTTCTATGATTTGAGTTCCTGTTGAGTCACCTATGTGAAACTCTCTCAGGAAGGGCCAATTCATTTTAACGGCAAATGTAGGAAGTGCTTGTCCTGTAAATTGGCTTTTTCTGGTTCTGTAAAACCCGGGCTGTTCATTGAGATGTGTTCCTCGATATATATTTGAATCAACATGTAGTGTAATAAGCCATTTTCTACCTGCACTATCATCAAAAGGTCTATCCCAATTCAAGGCAACTTCACCACGTTGGTCATTAACACCACGTGGACGATAAAGAACAAAATCAGTGGTGTTTAATGAAAATCTTCCGCCTAGTGCATCAGGTTGTCCAAAATAGCTATAAGTATATCGAGGTAAAGAAAAAGGAAGATCAGAATTGTTGATAACCCCGCGATTTAATCCTTGAAAGGCTTGTACGCTAACTTTTGAATAGGATCCTTCACCAAACCCTTCAAGATACAAATCAGATTCTAAAGTATCTTGTCCATAACCGTTAATACGGTAATCACGCATGTAATTTGCAGAACTTGCGACATTGATATTTCCACCATAACGCCAGTGATCGTTTAATGCCCATTCTGTTTTTAGGAATAAATAGCCTTGTGCACCTTTTTTAAATTTATCTACAGATCGGTCGGCATAGGAATTATACCAGGCATGTTGACCAACAGTATCATCGGCAATGCCACCTTCCACTCTTAACATTCCCTTGTTGAAACGGGCGCGATAGACTGTGGAAAGCTGTGGTCCTGTTTTGGTCGCAAAAAGAGGAATAAAGGTTAGGTCAGACCATTTATTTATAGCCCAATAATAGGGAATGGTTGTGTAGGCCCCGATATATTTACTGCTCCAATTGATACTGGGAATTAGGAAACCACTACGCCGTTTTACAGATGGATCCGTAATTGAAAAGAAAGGCATGTAAAATACCGGAATTCCCCAGAAATCAATGAAAGTATCTGAGAAATCAATGCGTTGATTTTCCATATCACGGATAGCCTGATAGGATCGAAACTGCCAAAAAGGTGATTTTTTGGGGTTTTTCGCGCAAATGGGGCAGGCGGTATAAACTGATCGACTAAAATCATGGACTTTACCTCCTGTCCGACGTGCCCCGTTGGCAGCAAGTTTGCCTCCATCAGCAAGCAGGGCATAGACCTGATCCATAATTCCCTCCTGCATGTTATTTCCCAGTTGTGTATGCTGGGTAAACAAGATTTCACCATCGGGTTCGACCATGGCGACATTTCCTGATGCAGTAGCGATGTTTGTTGTCTTGTTAAAAGTAACCTTATCAGCCCTCAAGGTGTGATCATTTTGCCAAATATGCACGTCACCTTCCCAAACAACCTCTCCAGCCTTGGAATCATAGGAAACTTTGTCAGCCTGAAATGTGATGGGGTCTTTTCCACTGAAAGGTGCCGCATTGGTTTTTCCAATATTACTATGAGCCATTTGCATTTGTTGTTGGGCATTGGTGACAGAACAAAAAATCCATAAATTAGCGATAAAAGAACTGCTTAAAATACTGAATGCAAGAAAAGAGTAATATTGATTTTGAAGGATTCTTGCTTTCATGATTTTTTGAACAAGTAAGGAGGATAAGGATCTAGACATTAGCCGTCTTCCAGATGAATAAGTAGGGATATTGCGAGACACAAGCCGGCTACGGTCGGAGCCCATGCCGCGATAAAAGTTGGCAAGGCACCTGATTCTCCAAAACGTTCAGCTATTTTGGAAATAGTGAATAAGGCAAATCCCGCTGCAATACCAGAGCCTATCATTCTTGCAACACCTCCGCGTCGAGTTGATCGAGTGGCAAACCCCGCCGCAACCAACGCCATTGTACTTGCAAGTAAAGGTTGGGCTAAAAGCGCTTGAAAATGAAGCCTGTGGCTAATGGATGAAAAACCTGATTTGTCTAGCAATTTAATAAATCCTGGTAACGCCCAAAATGATAAGGTCTCTGGAGATGAAAAACTATCTTCGATATTATGTAAAGTTAAATCAGTTGGTATTTTAATAGTTCCTAATTTAATCGGGAACTTATTCGGTTTTATAGAATAAGCATTGTATAATACCCAGTAAAGATTATGTTGCAAATATCCTGATGGCGATTCAATACGATCCAGTAAATGATTCGCTTCATCTAATCTTAGAACACTAACATCGCTTAAATGTAAATTGCGGTTGATAACATGAACTTGTTGGGCATGCAAAATTGCCACACCTCGAGAGGTTAATTCTTTATCAGATTGTCTTATCCATAAAGAGCCACCTGACATATTCGTGAGTTTTCCACCACCGGTTGTTAAATAGGTTTGATCCAGAATTTCTGCCTGCCTGTAAAGTGTGGAAGAAATTGGGGATATGATTAGTGTGGAAAATAACCCAATTATAAAGGCACAGGCAGTAGGTGCCATTAGGAACTGCCATACGGAAATTCCTGCTGCCCTGGTTACAATAAGTTCAGAAGATCGTGTAAGCTTCCAAAAACAGATTATTCCCCCCAAAAGAATTCCAAAAGGAAGGATCTGCATGCAGAAGTTGGGAATATGATCCAGGGCAATATACGCAACAATACTTGTTGAAACTCCTGGTCTTGTGGCAATGCGACGTAAAAGGTCAATAAAGTCGAATAATGATACCAATCCTGTCAAGGCCAGAATCATGGAAATGGAAGCCGAAAAAAATTGTCGAGCGATATAGATCGAGATTGTATAAGCGGTGAGCATAATCTATAACTTTCGGCCGTATGAGGAAGGATGGAATGATGCATTATGATGTAATTTAGCCATCATTTCAGATCCGAATAAAGTTACACCAGCGATTATTCCTGGAAGTATGGCAATAATCCACATTAAAAAAATCAGGTTGGTATTGCGACTGGCCAAATTTTGCATAATCAGTGAGGCGGCGAGCAAACCCACAATCGTAAAAATTGCTGCCAGAGGTCTTAGAATGTTGCCAAACCGAGCAAAACTTCCTTTTAAAACACTGACAAGAGCAATGAGTGTAAAAGACATAATTGTCAGAGGTGAGGTTAATCGTCGGTGAGCCTCTACGGCAAGTTTCCCGTAATCTTTATTGGCAACCTCTTCTGGATCGGGATGTAATAACTCGTAAATTGACATTTCTGTTGCATCACGGGATCGTGCGGCATCGTTACGATTGGAGGACAAATCAATGGTATTACGTTCGAAATTTAGAATATTCAAACGGCCGGTTTTGTGATCAATGACCTCTCTGGATCCGTTAAATAACACAACTTGAGGTTGATCATTTAGAATGACCAGATTTCCTCTTTCTGCCAGAATGGTTGCCTTATTATTGGGTTGGCGATCATCTTCAATTAGTATTCCTTGTAGATTGCCGTTACTGTCTTTGGATTTAATATAAACGGTTAAATTATCAGAAGCGTTAGTGAATACTCCTTCCTCCAGCATGAATGCCGCCATTTTATTGCGAATTTTGTATTCAAATTTCCGGAAAGTGTGATAAGAGGTTGGAACAATCCAAACATTTAATAAATAACAGAAAATCATTGAAATAATGGAGCATATCAAACCTGGTCTCGCCAAGGAAAAAGAGGATATGCCAGCCGCGCGCATAACAATGATTTCACGATCACCATCCAGTCGCTGATAAATGAATTGGACAACGACAAATGTTGTTATCGGTAAAATAACGGCGACAAAAGATGGGATTAACAAACCGGTTAATTGTAGGAAAACTTTAAGGGACAGTCCTCTTTCAACAACCAAAGAGACAAAACGTAAAGACTGGGTTAGCCAGATTAGAGCTGCCAATCCACCCGTGGTGGCAATCAGGGCAATTAGTAATTGCCGTAAAATATAACGGTCAATCATAGGTAGACGCAAGAATGTAAAAAATTGCATTAGTTAATATCCTGCTTTATACCTAAAAGGCTTTCTCTAATTAAATACAAAAGTAAAATTAATTATAATAACGAATGATAATAGCAATATTTTATTCTAGGCAGATATTGCAAGAATAAAATATTACTAATTTATTTTTTTTCTGAATAAGTTGCAGATGATTTTATTCGTGATCTTTAAGATTTGGGGAATATTTTTCCAGGATTTAAAAGATTATCGGGGTCAAGTGCCTTTTTGATTTTTTGCATCAAATCAAGTTCAGTTTCGCTTTTCCATTCGGACATCATATAATTTTTAAGTTGCCCCACACCGTGTTCTGCTGAAAAAGAACCGTGTAGATCAAACACGATTTTGGATACAATATTCATTAAATTGTGACTTTTTTGCATAAATTTATCAGGATCTTCATGTTCAGGCTGAACAAGGTTAAAATGGATATTTCCATCCCCCAAATGACCAAATGGTGCGACGCGGATACCTGGATACGTTTCCTGGCAAGCTTGGGTAGCACGAACAATAAATTCAGGAATGGCTGAAATTGGAACGGAAACGTCATTTTTGATATTTGCACCAGCTCTTTTTTGGGATTCGGCTTGTTCCTCTCTCAATTTCCATAGGTTTTGCCGTTGAGTTTCACTTTCGGCCAGAACTGCATCCAATACAATTCCCTTTTCAAAAGCCTCTTCAAGAACGGTTTCCAGTAATGCTTTTAATTTATCTCCTTTTTCAGGCAGAGCCAGTTCAACCAAAATATAAGTTGATGTTTCTGTTTCAAGGGGAAAATAGATGTCCTCGATATTAGAACGAACTAATTGCATTCCTGTTGATGAAATATATTCAAAAGCTTGTAGTGCAGCAGGATTATAATTGTGAAAAAGTCTTAAAAGTTTCAAGGCTTGATGGATGTCTGCAAGGGCGCATAACGCAACTTCAGTTGATTTTGGTTTCGCATGCAGCTGGATAGCTGCCGCCGTTATAATGCCAAGCGTTCCCTCTGATCCTACAAATAATTGTTTAAGATCATAACCCGTATTGTCTTTTCTCAAATGCCGCAAAATATTTAAAATTTCGCCTTTTGCTGTAACTACTTCCAATCCTAGAATGAATTCACGTGTATTACCGTAACGTAAGGTGTTGTTACCACCTGCATTGGTGGCGATAATTCCGCCTATTTGGGCTGATCCTTGTGATGATATCATGATTGGGAGATATAAATCAGATTTGAGAGCAATATTTTGCGCCTCTTCAAGAACAAGACCCGCTTCGACGGTCATAGTGTAGTCAATTGTATTGATATCCCTGATTTTATTCATACGATTGAGGCTAAGCACGATTTGCTTTTTATCTGGAGTGGGGGAGGCTCCTCCCACCAGACTTGTATTTCCGCCCTGAGGTACAATTGCAATTTGGTAATCATTGCATAATTTTACAATTTCAGCAACCTGCTCTGTTGTTTTTGGACGGACAACGGCAAGACTGTTAGCGTGAAAAATTTCGCGCCAATCCGTATCATAGGAAATTTTTTCATTAGGATCTGTAATTATTCCTTGTGTGTCAAGAATAGAGGTCAGGTTATTGATAAAATCAGAATTATCCATAAAAACTCACATTAATTTAAATAAATTGAATTATTTGGAGGGGGTGTTGAAGAAACAGAGTGATAAATAGCGGTAGTGGCAATGCCAATTAATAAACCACAAATGAAAAAAATGATGCCAAGAATTTTTTTAAAGGGTTCCTTGGCCTGATTACTATAAAGTACTGATTGGATTTCTGCCCGTGATTGTTGCGTCAACAATAATTCGGAACGTAACGATTCGTTTTGAATCCGTAAGCTGCGAATGACAGTATCCAATCGATTAATATCTTGAGTAAGGCTGGTAATCTGTGATCGTGCTTTGATAAGATCAGCATTGTTAGTAGTGCTTTTACGACTGCGGGATGATGATTTTGTTTCAGGTTTTGGTGGGTTTTCTGCAATGGAATAAAAAATGTTTTTTATTGCTCCACCAGTAACCATATTCTTTTTTGCCCTTTTTTTCAGGGTTTCAAGGGCATTTGCTGATTGACCTGGTTCATTTTCAAGAACCAAAGCCAGGATATCGGCCAGTATTTTCAGCTCTTTTTTATCAATGTTTTCAGTCATGATTCCAACTATGGTCTAGGTGCGGCAGCACGTTGAAGTCTATCACAAATAGCCCGACCGATGCCATAATCGGGAATAGGCATAACGGCAATTTTTTGCAATCCGAGTTTTTTCCCTTCTGTATCAAGAAACCTTAAATTTGCAAATAAATTCCTCGCAGCTTCTTCAAGATTTGAAGTCGGACTTAGGTTAACCGAAAGAGGGGCCTGTAAGGTGGTTTTACCGAAGGCAAGCAATGCTTCATTTACCAAAACATGTGTGCAATTCAGACGAACTTTTAAAGAAGGTGCATAATGCGAACTTAATTGCCCAGGTGCGGTAATTTTTGTTTCTACAGAATCTTTAAAAGATAGCGGTCCGCAAATGGAACTCAGAGATTCAGCAGAAATTCCGCCAGGTCGAAGTAATTTGGGATAATCATCGCTTACATCCAAAATTGTACTTTCGACACCAATTTGACACGGACCAGAATCAAAAACAGCATCGATTTTTCCATTAAGTTCCTGATAGACATGTTGAGCTGTTGTAGGACTGACGTGGCCCGAAACATTGGCGGAAGGTGCGGCAATCGGCTTTTGACTGTATTCAATAAGCTGACGGGCTGTTAACGAATTTGGAATACGGACGGCCATTGTTGACAGATGAGCTGTTGCGGCTTGGCTGATTTGTGTGTTTTTTTGCTTGTTTAAAATAAGAGTTAATGGACCAGGCCAAAATTTAAGACCCAATTCATATGCCAGATCATTCTTTTCAACAAATTGGAAAACATGCTCAAGTTGTGCAAAATGGATAATAAGCGGATTAAAATTTGGACGTCCTTTTGCCTGATAAATTTTTGCGATAGCCTGGTTATTGGTGGCATCGGCGCCCAATCCGTAAACTGTTTCAGTTCCAAAGGAAACCAATCCGCCATCATGTAAAATCGAGGCGGCTTTGTGGATATTGAATGGCGTGTTGGTAAGTAAAAGTGTCATTGAAATTAAAAGTCTGTATTTTTTAAATAAGAATCAATCGGTATGCTTGAACAGTAGAAATTGTGATTTCTCCAATTTTTTTTACCATATTGCAATGGCTGATTATTGAAATCGTGAATAATTCCACCTGCAGCCTCGAGAATTGCCTGAGGTGCAGCGGTGTCCCATTCCATGGTTGGACTGAAACGAGGGTGTAAATCTGCCTTTCCCTCTGCAATGCGCAGGATTTTTAAGGTTGAACCAAAACGTTCAACAGATGAAGTGTTAAATAATTTCAAAAATTTTTCAAAGGATGGATTTTTTATGCATCGAGGTGAAAAAAGAACACGAAACTGTTGATTGGGTGGGGAAAGAACATGAATGGGTATAATTCGGCCAGTTTTATCAATTTTCCAAGCCCCTTTATTCACAACACCAAAAAAATATTCGTGATAAGCAGGACAGGCCACAACACCAAGAACAGGTTTATGATCCCTTATCAGACCGATATTAATCGTGAAATTGTCACTATGTTGAATGAAGCCTTTTGTTCCATCCAGGGGATCAACCAACCAGAATTCGGATTTTACCGGAATTTGTATCCCTGAAGCTATTTCCTCTTCAGCAATAACGGGAATAGAGGGAGTATATTTTTTCAGCCCCTGAATAATTATTACTTCTGAAGCTTTATCAGCCTCGGTAACAGGGCTTGAATCGTCTTTGATTTTTATGTCAAAATTCGTTTTACGAATAGAATTGATCTCGTCAGCAGCCTGTTGAGCAATGGAGATAACTCTCGATACAAGTTCTGTATCAGAAAAATGGGTCATTAAATAAAATCCAACACTAGGGTCAATTGATCTGATAAGATAGGCAGAAAGCTGAGAAAAATACTTTATAATCAGTGACAGATTGATTTCCGGTATCTTTTTTTCAAAAAATGGACGTAATTTATAGTCATAAATACTACGATCAATGATAAATTTGAATAGAATATAGTAACTTTATTTTAGGGGAGATAATTTCGTGACACTCGATATTCAGTTTACGAACCTGCATAAACCAGAAAAAGGTAATATTGTGTTATTCTCGTTTGAGAATGATGAGGGTGGTGATTCTGTAAAGGTTATTAATAAGATTATTCATAATGCCCTGGATCGGGCGATGAAGGCAGATAATTATACGGGTAAGTTTGGACAGGTTTGCAAACTTGTTTCTCCTGATGAAAATCATGATTATATCCTGGTCGTTGGTCTGGGAATGAAGGATAAGTTTTCCGTCAGTAAAGCCAAAGAAGTGGGTGGAATTGCGCTTCAGGCTTTGCAAAGGAAAGTGGAATCTTTTCATATTATGGCGGATTGGGATTTCACGGAATATGCGGGGTATCTTGTTTTAGGCGCCGTTTTGAAAAATTATGAATTTAAAAAATATTGCCTTGATAAAAGTAAAAAAGATGAATTCAGGCAATTAAAAGCGATAAAAATTATGGCTTCTGACTATGAAGGGGCGCAAAAACAATGGACCGGCTTGTCTGCGGTGGCTGACGGGGTCTATTTGACCAGGGATCTTGTTAATGAACCCGCTAATCAGTTAAACCCTGCCGAATTTGTAAATCGTATCAAAAAGCTTGAATCATTGGGCCTTATGGTTGAAGTTATCAATAAAGAGAAAATGCAAGAATTAGGTTTTGGTGCCCTTCTGGGTGTGGCTCAAGGTAGTAATAACGAACCTTATACGGTTGTAATGCAATGGAATGGAAATCCTGATGATAAAGATCCGCCTCTCGCCTTTCTTGGAAAGGGTGTCACTTTCGATTCCGGAGGGATTTCCTTAAAACCAGCGAATGGCATGGAAGACATGAAAATGGATATGGCTGGCGCCGCGACTGTAACAGGATTGATGTCTGTTCTGGCCAAACGTAAAGCCAAGGTGAATGTCATTGGTGTTGTAGGTCTGGTTGAAAACATGGTATCTGGTCATGCGCAACGCCCCGGAGATATAGTTCGCAGTGCCTCTGGACAGACAATCGAGGTTTTGAACACGGATGCAGAGGGACGATTGGTACTGGCAGATTTACTTTGGTATACGCAGGATCGTTTCAAACCGCGTTTCATGGTCAATCTTGCAACATTAACCGGAGCCATGGTTGTTGCACTTGGATATGAATATGCTGGTCTTTTTTCAAATGATGATGAACTGGCAGGTAAATTGTCGACAACCGGTCATGATTCCGGAGAAAAATTATGGCGTATGCCAATGGGCGATGCTTATGATAAAGCGATCAATTCTGATTTTGCGGATATGAAAAATATTGGTGGGCGTGATGGAGGATCCATTACCGCCGCACAATTTTTAAAACGATTCGTTAATGATACTCCATGGGCTCATTTGGATATCGCCGGAACAGCCTACACGGCAAAACCCAATTATTGCGGTCCAAAAGGGGCGACAGCTTTCGGTGTAAATCTTTTAAACCATTTTGTTGAAACTTATTACGAAAAATAAGGGAATTCGATGACCTCTGTTGGTTTTTATCATTTGACCCGAACAAGTATGGAGCAGGCGCTTCCCTCTTTGCTGATACGCACAAGACAACAAAAACAAAAAGGGATTGTTCTATGCAAGGATGATGAACAGTTGGAAAAACTGACAGAGATTTTATGGAATGTTATAGACCCTATTTGGTTACCACATGGTTGTCATGCAAAAGACTATCGGGATGAATATCCTGAATGGCAACCAATTTGGTTGACGACTTTTGAGGAAAATCCAAACCAGGCAGCCTATCTGTTTGTTGTTCATGGTCAATCAGTGAATGATATCAGTCAATTTGAACGGGTGTTCGATTTATTTGATGGAAAAGAGGAACAGTTTGTATTGGCGGCTCGTGAACGGTGGCGTAAACTGAAAAAGGCTGGACATGATTTGACTTATTGGAAACAAACAGAAAAAGGGTGGGAAAAAGGTTGATACAGTTGATCAAGCGATTATGAAATATTATTCGTAAATCATATTATTTGAAATTACTATGAGTCTTGAGGGGGTAAAATTCTGTCAACGTTAATTTTGTGTTTGATCATATTAGGAATCATTTTATTGCTTTATCAAACAAGTATACTCTATCTTGTTAACGTTGGGTTTATAAAATCTGAAAAATATTACTTTCCTAAGTTATCTTGTAGTTTTCCACTTTATGGATCTATCACTGGGGCTTTTCTTGCCTTTCTTGCACTGGTATTTCATTCCGATCCATTATCATTTTATCCTTTTATTCTAAGTGACGTATATAAAATCAGTTTCTATTTAGATGGACTATCTTGTTTTTTCCTTTTGTTGTTGTTTACGACTGCCTTTTTATTCTTATATTATCAACCGTTGTTGTCTAAAAATTGTTATTTCCTCTTTTTAAATATTATCGCCATATCCTTTTTTGTTGCAGGAAATTTCTTTTTTCTGATTTTTCTTTTATCATTAGTTTTATTGATTATTTATCAGGCAGATCAGAAGAAAAATTTGGTTTATTGGATTGCTTTTGCATGTTTGTTGGGGGTCATGAGCTTTTTACCTGTTATGAGTGATAACCAGTTTAGTCCAAGAGATATTGATTTTTCTAGGATTATGCAATCCAATAATATAGATTGTCTGTTTTTTTTATCGCTTTTGCCTATATGTTTTCTGCTTGGATTATTTGATTTTTTTCATAACGAAAAATCTGATGAAAAACTTAATAGAATTGGTGATATTTCTTTCTATTTGATTTGTTTAAAAAGCTTGATTGGATTTTATGCATTATTAAGATTTATCATCAGTGTTAATGATTACAAATTTTCCCTTATCTTGATTTTATTTACTGGATTTCTAGGCTTAACATCTGCATTGCGTTTGGGTTGGTCCAGTTTAAAAAGTGTAACTGTATACGATCGGTTACGATATTTATATTCTTTGAACAATGCATTATGGCTTGAGCTTGTTTGCATCCTTTTATTTTCAATTCATTTTCAAAAATTAGCCATACTGTCTTTGACGTATGATTTTCTTTTCTTTGGATTACTAATTCAGAATTTAGGATTTGCACTGGCTTTTCTATTAACTTTTTTTTTGAAAAGACATATCAATCAGGCACTTTCAATTTGTACCTTTTTTTGCCTAGCACTGTTGTTGTCTGGTTTTCCTCCATTTCCCGGATTTACGCTGTTATGGGGGAATTTGCAACTAGGCATGAATGTCATATTCAGTCATTATTTATTCAATATGATATTTGCATTATTTTTTATAGGATGTAATTCTGTTATTTTTCTTTTTTTGGTTCTGGGATGGATCAACTTACTTTTAAATCTTTATAAAAAAAATCGGCATCAATTTAATCTATCGTCAAAACTATCATTTAATTTTTTACAAAAAAACGGAAAAGGGATCAGGATTTATTTATCCGGTCTATTTCTTTTGTCCTTTTGCCCGGGAATAATATCGTTTCTAATCTATCCAATAAAAAAAAATCTAATTCACACGGAAAAATTATACTGGTTTGCATTCAAAAATGATGAATTGCAATTTTCGTTTTCCCCTGTTTTTCCAATGATATATTTATTAATCTTGGCGGGTTTATTTTATCTTGTGAAAGAGAAAATTAAATTTAAAGCGTTGATAAATCACACAAAAAAATATGCTGTTTCAGAACAGGATGTCTATGAGGATCATGTTGATAAAACCAGTTTCGGTTTTGGTGAAAAAACATTTATCTATATATTGACTGATATTTTACTTTTTAAAAAATATTTGGTTATAAAACGTAAAGGATATGTAAAAAGTGTAAAATTTTATCGTTGCTTTTATAATTATAGAAATTATTTTAATTTATTGATTTGGGAAAATGAGCAGAAAGTCTTTATATCTATAATTATTATCTCTTTGTTATTAATAGGATTTTTTGCTAGATGATATTTCTGTATTGGTTGATGTCCCTATCAATGATCCTATTTCATGTATTATTGATTTTAGGTATGGCACCTTTAATTATGGTGTTTATGGAAAGGTTGAATGGAAAAATTCAGGGAAAACCTTTGGAATCATCCCAATATGTATTACAAAATATCAAAATTATATATTCACGAATTTTAAATTTTCTTTTTAAAAAAATATTGTCTGTCAATACCCTGATTTATTTAATAATTATTGGATTATTAGTAACTGTGGCAATATCTATTCCGATATTTTCAACAAATATTCTGGTTAACAATAATTCCGATTTTATCTTTGTTACGATATTGTTAATATTTGTACCTTTTTTGATATTTTTTCTTGTTTTTCAAGATTGCTCTCTTTTATGTTTCAAAAAATCGCAGCGGATTATGTTCCAAACCTTCATGTATATTCCTGCAATTTTACTGATCGCTATGGTTTGCCGTTTAAATACAAAAAGTACAGAGCTTTCGCATATTGTCCTTTTTTTTCATAATTCCACAAGTTTAATAAATTTGGCCCTATGCCCTCTTTTTATATGTGCATGTTCTCTATTTTTTCTTGTTCTAGATATACCGGATTTTTTGAATTTTATTGAGAAAGATGGTTTTGATGGAGACGAAAAGGCAATCTTGTTTTATATTTCCAGTCTCCAGTTTCTGATCTGGCTATCCCTGATTGCGTTTTTAATATGGCCCCAGAGTATTGCTATCTTTGATTTACAGACAAAATCCTTGATGTATTGGTTGTTAACCGCTTTTTTTGGATTATTGGCATGGAGTGGTAAAATTGTCATAGAATGTATTGTAATTTCTATAATGAGAAATTTCTTATTTTTGTCCAAGGGTTATTACAAAATTGGTATCGCAACAGTATTGAATTTTGTGGCCGTTGTCATTTATTTTGCAGGTTTGGGCGGAATATAGAATGGTATTTGCCTTTTTTATGAGTCTGCTATTACTGATTACGATAAGCGGCATTTCCTCGTCTTCGTTACAGGCAGTTATTCATTCTATACTGACGGGATGCTGTCTTTTATCTGGTTGGCAGAATGCACTTAACAGTAAAATTACGTTATTGAGTTTTTTTATGCTTTTCACTGTGGCAATTTTTTTTACGGTCATTTTGAAAGGACAATATTTCCAGTATACTTTGAAAACCTTATTTACAGGATTATTCTTGACCATTCTTGCTGTTTCCCTTGTTGTCCATGTATTGCCGCCTTCATTGTTCCGCTTGGAATATGGAATAGTTTTATCTATAATTCTGGTTGGGGTATTTTATAGCATGAGCAGTCAAGCAATCGGAGGACAAATTGCTGGTATGCTATGTGTATTGAATGCTTTAACCCTTGTCGTTGGATTGAATAGTCAATTCTATGCATTTTTTACTCTTTTTGCTTTTTATGTTGTGTTTTTGCTAGCTTCTATTTTTATCATGCAACGTTTTGGACAGGTTGACTGTGTTCGGAAATGGTGATTTAGCAAAAATTTTGTATTGGAGTTGTGTTCTCTGGCCCGTGGCAGGAATCATAGGAATTTATGCCTGTCATCATCAGCGTGCAAAAATCCTATGTCATTTTATTGTAACAATAATCCTTTTTTTTATTACGGTTGCATCGGCATTTATTCATGATGATTTTTATCTTTCCGTTATTTGGAAACATGACGAGTTAACAAGTTTTTTAAGGGTTATGATCGCTATAGGTAGCATTATTGCATCAATAGTTTTGAAATTCATGGTTCCTGGCCAATTAAGTTCATCTGGAAAGCAAAAAAAATTATCCTATAGTCTCGGCCTCTATCAATTAATTATCTGTACCGCCATGATGGCTGTAGCTATTAATAATTTTTTTATAGCGCAGATTTGTTTGCATAGCATGATTTTCCTGTCTTTTTTGGCTTGTTTTATTCATGGTGGGGGAGAACAGATACAGGCGGCCTGGGAATACTTCCGCTATATGCTTTTTTTTATGATAATGGCTTTGATGGGTGTTTTCATTCTTGAGTTATCTGTTGGACAAACCTATCCCTTGTTACCCCGTTTTGGCAGTTTTATCCTGGCGTTTAGTATTGTTCAAATGATCGGGTTGTTTCCCGTATTCATTACTTTTCTACGTTTTGTCAATCATTTGCCCACTTTAATTGGCAGTATTATCTTTTTTATCATCCCAGTTGCTTTTCTCTCCTTATTCATAAGATTATTTCAAATCTCATCTTATCAAAACCCTCAATCATTTCTCATGATATTAGGGTTGATCAGTTTCATTATCATTATTATAAAGGAGAATGATGATCCTTTTTTGTATTCCCCGTTTTTGATCACTATTTTGGCAGCTTTGGCTGGTATTTTTTCCAATGGATTTCAGGGTTTATACAGTTTTTGCCTTTTCATAACCGTTCTGGTTATTTATGCACCGTTAGGGTATATTCTTCGAAAAAGTCCTTTTGCTGTGGATTCTAGAGGTTGGTTTGTCATTGCCATATCTGCATTTCCGCCATTTGGCATATTTTTTGCATGTGCAATTTTGATTGCGAGTTTGTTTGCACAGTTTCCCTGGTTGGGATCATGCTTGTTTTTATTGTTTTTTGTAAGAGGCTTTTTTCTGTTTAAAAAAAATAATATTCAATTATTTTCTCGAAATATTTTTACAAAAGAGGGTGGATGTTTATTGAGCCTGATTTTTTTACCCTCTTTGGTTATTCCTATCATTGCCAAATATTGGCTATTTCAAATTGCAATGCAGTTTATACAAAAGTGATTGTTTCTGAAAAATGGTTGATAAAAAAACATTTGTTCAGCGTTCCCTAAAATTAATAGATTGTCTTAAAAACCATCAAACAGATAGTAGGTTTTTCATTTCTCTTGATGAACAAGAATGGACGGAGATGCTTGCAGCATTAAAAACTGATCGGCTTATGTTTCTTACGATGTGGTGTAAGGAGGATACTGTTTTTGTTTTATTTCTTGAGAATGGATACAAGCCCATTGGCGTTCGTATTTCCGCATCAATGAACCGTTATCTGGCCTTGTCTTCTGTAAGACCCGCTGCCATTATATATGAAAGAATGATCTGGGAGTTATGGGGTAAGGAAGCAATGAATGCTGTTGATTTACGCCCATGGTTGGATCGGGGTTTATGGAATAATTGCTGGCCATTGTCAGAAAAACCAGGGCCTGTCTTATGGCCTCCGGAAAGACAAGAAAATCCATCTGTCTCTCATTTACTGAATAATGGAGGGGAGATAACGGTTATTGATCCCTCCAATGCGACAGAAAAATTGCCTGTGCTGTGGCGTTTTCTTAATATGGGTGAGCGGATTATCCGAGCTGAATCAGTGTACGGATATACGCATAGAGGAATTCTATCCAATCTGTATAATAGAAATAGTTTGGAAATATTACCTTTAATAAGCCGTATTAACGCACTTGATTCCGTTGCGCATCAGATTGCCTTTTCTCATGCGATTGAAGATATTGCAAATTTTGTCCCTTCCTTGCCTGTTTTGAGAAAACGTATCTTATATTCTGAATTATCCAGAGTTGCAGCCTATCTGCTTTATTTAACACGCTTATTTCGCGTGTTAGAAGTAGAGTTGGTTGCCAGCCGGTGTGATTTGGCGCGTGAACTTCTTATGCGTTGGAATATACATTATTTTGGGCATCGCTGGTTAATGGATTGTGTTTTTCCTGGTGCCGTTTTTTTAGGGCAAGAAAATGATAAAAAAAGACATTTTCCTAAAAAAATTAAATATTTGATTGATCAGGCATTTAATTTGGCTATAACCTTGCCTGGTCTGGGTGACTATCTTCAAAATATGGGAATTTTATCTCTAAAAAAAGCGATTGATTTCAATATAGGTGGAATTGTTGGGCGGGCTTCCGGACGGGATGTGGATTTGCGTCGGTACATGTCTGAATACCGGTTGGAATGGCTGCCACCTCCGAATTTTACAAAAGGGGACGTTGATGCACGTATGCAGTCATGGTTTGTTGAGATAAAAACATCGTTAAATATAATCGATATACTTCTAAAGGAAGAAAATAGCGAGGAAGCATTCAAATCCTCTCAAGAAATTATTATCGAAAAATTAAATGGGGAAGGGGTTGGTGTTTGTGAAGGGGTACAAGGGGATTTATGGTATTATGTGAGACTAGAAGCGGGGGTTATAAAAGACGTATTTATACGTGATCCTGGTGCCAATCAGGCCTATGTCTTGCAAGATGTATTAAAAAATGAACATTTTGATAATCATGTCTTGATAAAGGCGTCATTTGGTCATTTGGTAACAGGCGTAGATCTATAAAAGGAAAACTAGTGGTTTTTATTAAATCCTTGATCGATTCATTAACTGGAAAAATAAAACCTGTTCAAAAATTTGCCGGTCAAAAAAAACAGGATATACATGTATTTCATATTGGATGTGGAGACTGCAATGGATGCACGTTTGAACTACAGGCCTTAAAAGGGAGCGCATATGATATAAAAGATGCGGGGATAAAATTTGTTGGACATCCTGCTGATGCAGACTTGTTGTTAATATCAGGGCTGATTACTCGTGCTATGCTTCCTTATATTGAAAAAAGCTGGAAATTGATTTCTAAATCACAAGCGATTGTAACAATTGGATCATGTGCAATTAACCGACATATTTTTGCAAGTAATTATGCGATCTTGGATGAAAATGTTGGTGACGAGGAATGTATTTTGCAAATTGAAGGATGTCCGCCCTTACCTTCCACAATTATGGATTGTTTAATGAAATTGAAACGGAATACGTCTTCTAATTTTTATTCAAAAAGTCCTCCCCCTTTTTCGTCTTCACAAGAATTGTCTGGGCATCAGCTTTTAGACGATGGTAACTGCGATAACTCAGCGGAATTAGACTCAGATATAAAATCCCGCTTAAAGCCAAGGTTCCCCAAGGATCTGCTACCAGAATAGTTGCGAAGATGCAGGTGCTTAAAAATATAGGCATGACGTAAGGTGTGGGAATTTTAAAATTTTTGAATGACCAAATCGGTAAGGTAGAAATCAGCAAAAAAGATGTTATGACTAAAATTGTAATTGTCAGGATTTCGGAATGGGCGATGGAATTAAGAAAATCAATTTGATAATGCTTGCTTTCCAAGCCAAGAAAAACAGGAAATAAAACTATTCCAGCACCTGCCGGGGCAGGGACACCCGTAAAAAAATTGCTGGCATATTGAGGTTTGTTATCATCAAGTGCGGCATTAAACCGTGCCAGACGTAAAGCCATGCATACCGTAAATATTGCACAGGGAATAAAAGAATAATCCCCTCCATTTTTAAGGGACCATAAATATAAGACAAGACTTGGAGCAACCCCGAAGGACAAAAAATCGACAAGGCTGTCCAATTCTGCACCAAATCGACTTGTACCACGTAATAAACGGGCAATTCGCCCATCCAACCCGTCAAAACAGGCAGCAATTAATATGGCGATAACAGCCTCATTGAACCTTCCATGAATTGCACTGCGAATACTGATCAGACCGGCACACAATCCAAGAATTGTCAATAAGTTTGGAATAATCCGATTAAAGGAAATTCCCTTGACTCGGGGACGAATTTTTTGTCGTAACATTAATTTGTGTTCTGGGTTAAAAGAGCGTTTATAATTTTGCAACAATCGTTTCGCCGCCGATCATGGTTTGCCCAACCTCAACACAGGGTTGACACCCATCGGGCAGGTAAAGATCCACTCTGGAGCCAAATCGGATCAACCCATAAATATCACCCATATTAAATTGTTGATTTATATCGGCATTACATACAATTCTTCTGGCAATCAATCCGGCAATCTGAACAACAACCACCTTTTTTCCATCTGGTAAAGTTATGCAAATTGCGTTGCGTTCATTATGTTCTGATGCTTTATCCAGTGAAGCGTTAAAAAATTTTCCTTTGATATATGATCGTGCGGTAATTTTTCCAGCGACAGGGATGCGTTGTAAGTGGACGTTGAAAATGGAAAGAAAAATAGAAATGCGCCAGACCGGTTTGTCACCCAAACCTAAATCAACAGGAGGGTGAATATAGTTTATGGCTGAAACGGTTCCATCTGCTGGGGAAATAAGAATATCATTTTTATGGGGGATAATTCGCTTGGGATTACGAAAAAAATACCAGCAAAACCCAAAAAATAAGCTTCCTATAAGACCAATTAAATGTCCGATCCGAGCATGAATGCGATAGCCAATAAAACTTATCAAAGCAGAGATGCAGAGAAAAGGATATCCAGCTTTGTGCGGTTTACTAATATTTGTTCGGATTGAATGTAAAATAGACATCAGGGAATTCCTTAGGGGATGGTCGTTTGTTATTTTTACAATTTTCTTTTGCGATTCCAGTTGGGTTTCGGTAATTTTTGTTTTAAAATTCTTTTTTTTGAAGCGGAAAAGATTGTAATCGGGGCATAGAGATTTTTTCGGATTTCAATCAGATGGTATTCTCCTCCAAAGGGAATGAAAAAATGACCTAAAAATTCTAACAGCTTATTTCCATATAGGGAAAAGGAATTCATTATTTTAGATGGAAAATAAATAATTTTTTCATAATAAACAAGTTGAAACATATAGTCTTTTAATATTTTTTTTAATTGATAAATGTAAAAACTTTTTTTTTGATACTCAAAAAAATTAGATAAATTAAATATTCCCCACCATTTTAATTTATTAGGAAGTAAAAGCAAAATTTTGCCATCATCTTTTAAAATTTCCCAACAAGACCTTAAAGTTTTATGAATGTTATAGATGCTGATCGGAAAGAATGGATAAAAAATGATTCGGTCAAAACTGCATTTTGCGAAAGGAAAACGATTGTATGTAAAACAACATGTTTTTACTGATGGAAAATTTTTTAAATTGGATAATTCATGTAAGTTCTCTGCAAGATTACCCTGAATATGATTATGGGGTGAAGATTGCAGAATGAAATCTTGAGGAATAGTACCAAGGGTGAGTAAAGAAAGCCCTCGTAGATCTGGCCACAGGTGCAGAAACTTATCAGTAAGATAGATTACTGATCCTGGTTGAGTATTATTTGGTATAATACTAGAATTAGCCTTGGGATTCATTATTGATTTCCATAAGAATCATTTTGTTATACAAGAATAAAATATTGAAATAAAGAAAGAGAATGTCTGTTCTTATTAAGCCTATTCCTTTTTATGAAACCAATTATGCGTGGCTATTATATGATAAAAAAACCAGAAATGCAGCTATTGTCGATCCTGGTAACTTTACTCCCGTTTTTAATACTATAAAAGATAAAAAGCTGAATTTGCAATCGGTACTTGTCACGCATCATCATTCAGATCATACAGGGAGCATTCGCCAATTGAAAGACAAATTTAATTGTCAGATATATGCGCCTGATAAAGAAAGAAACAGTATTGTGGATGCTACGGATTATGTACAGGATCATGAACAGATCGACCTAGGTTTCGGTTTTTTTGAAGTTATAAACACGCCAGGTCATACTCTGGGATCTGTTTGTTATTATTCATATGATTTAGGTATAATTTTTACAGGAGATACTCTATTTAGCCTTGGTTGTGGTCGTTTATTCGAAGGTAGTCCAGAACAGATGTTTCAAAGTTTCAAACGGATAAAGTCCCTGCCTGATGAAATTATGGTCTATGCCGCTCATGAATATACTGAAGATAATGGTCGTTTTGCCCTGACAGTGGATTCAAACAATGAAGATTTGTTAAATCGTTTGAAGCAAGTGCAGCAATTGCGTTCGGAAAATAAACCATCCTTGCCTGTCATGCTGGCAATTGAAAAGAGAACCAATCCTTTTTTGATGGCCTTGACCGTTGAGGAGTTTGCACGCTTACGTAAGGCAAAAGATCAATTTTGATAGGTTTAAAAAGGAATGATTTCATCAATGTAGCTAAAATTAATGATGGATAATTTACGAATTAATGATTTCAATTTTTAATGTGTGGATATTAAGTAAGCAAGCATGATTTAGCAAGATTTAATTTTGCGATAATAATTATGGAGAATTATTAATTATCGGTAAATTATCCACATTTTGTCAAAGCATGTGTTAAATCGAAAAGGAATCATAAAGAATGGCTTGTAGGCGCAAATTATTATCTTTTCGTTGTGTTCTTTTTTTTAAAGTCATTTTATTTTCAATAAATAGATCCACCAACTTATCCACAATTCATAAAAAATGTTACATGATATTATTATCCCAGCTTTTTTCTATGGCAAATAACACTTTCTTGCGATTTGACAGGTCTGTAATGATTGGATGCAAATTAATATAAATTGTTCCAGGTTTTTTTAAGAAAGAGTGGCGCCCCCAATGTAACCCTGAATTGGTGCTAACTGGAACAATTTTAAGGTCAAGTTGACTTGCAATAGCTGCAACACCGGCTTGCAGTTTAACTTTTTTACCATATTGTGAACGTGTACCCTCAGGAAAGATAATAATTTGTCGTTGATCTTTTATAGCGTTTTTACAATTCATGACAAGATTTTTCAAAGCCCTTGCACCTCCTTGACGGTCAAGGGGAATCATTCCGGATAAGAGAAGCATTGGCCCGACAAGTGGAAGATGTATCAACTCTTTTTTCATTATATAGGCAGGACGCGGTAAAAGATTCATCCATATCAGGGTATCAAAGGCGGATTGATGCTGAGATGCTATTATAAAAGATGAGTCATTGGGTAAGAATTCCTTGCCTTTTATATCAATCTCTATTTTACAGATTTTTGTAAGACCCTTGATTGAAAGCTCAGTCCATAATTGTGCATAGGCCAAGGCATGTTTTTTTGCAAAATAACGGATATAAAAAGCAAAAAGACCCATGAACAGGGTTAGGGTAAAAAAATATATTGAGAAAAGTAGTGATCGAATAAAAGTCATAAAGGTCATGAAATCCGTTAATGTTTAATATTGATTAAATCATGCTTTGGTTTTGTCGTGTGAATTAATCCTGTATAGGCCATAAGTAGCTTATTGTATTCGATAAATAATAATCGAATAGAAGATAATTTTAAAACATTATCCTTATTGATGGTGTTGATCGAGAAGGGATAAAGAGGAATATCGTATAGAAGGTTTCTAAGTTCAAGAATGGCTCGACGCATATGGTAATTTGAAGTTATTACCGTCAGGGATTGCAAATGGTAATAATGAACCCATGCCGCTGTTTCAATGGCATTACCCATGGTGGACGTTGCATTATGTCCCAGTAAAATATGGTCTTGACATGAAATTGCAGGAAAATTCGTAATTGAATTCTTTAAATCTTGCAGGGTTGTTGTTGCTCCAACTCCAGATATAAGCAGATATTGAGAACAATCTTTTTCAAGAAATCTAATGGCTGTATGGATTCTTCCGGTTCCACCGGTCAATACGACGATACCGTCCGTTAAAGGGGGGATAGATGAGAAATTTAACAAATCATATATAAAAACAACAAAACCACTTAACCATAAAAAAATAATGATTCCAATAATCTTGATCAAAAAATTCTGAGAGATTTTTTTTTTCATTTTATGTCAAATGTCTTAACCAATAATAAACAATGAATGTTGTTGAAATCCAGCCTATAAAATAATTGCATAAAGGTAAAATAATAATTAAAATCAATAGATTAAATGGTAACAAGGTTAAAATGCTAAACCACCCCTGATAAACTGTTTCCCAGTTTGGATTACTGCTGAAGGGCAGACTAAGATAGGTTAAAAAAAACAATAAGGGAATTGAGAAAATTAAGCCGATGCCACCTCCGATAAGGGAAAGAAATGCATTCCTTCGTGCAAAACGTATGGATATATAGTGATCTGACGCGCCTAGATTATGAAGTATTTCGATTGTTTGTTTGCATTGTATCAAACCAGTTCGGGTGGCGATGGCTATTACAATGGCTGCGACAAAAATCACGGTAAGAAAAGCAAGGAATGCACAGGTTTGCAAACTATTTGCAAGAACATTTAAGCGTTGACCCCAGAAGTTACTTTGTTCAATAACGATATTGGGTTCGATTTTGCGTAAGGAAGTTTCAAGCTGGCCTGAAATTTTTGTATTATTTTTTAAATGTAATTCGATGACTGCGGGAATGGCAAGGGCAAGATTGTCAAAATCTTCATGCAGCCAAGGGGCTAATAATTCATCTATTTCATTATCATCAAGTTTGTGAAAAGAGACAAGTTCCCTGGAGGTCGAGAGAAGGGTGATAATTTGCTGGATTGATGCATTATTGTCGGAATTCTCTTGTTTTGTATTTTGAGATGAAACCTGGAAGTTATTTTGGGGAATTTGTAGAATTACTGTGGACGCTGCCCCTGTATTCCAACGATTTGCTAGATTTTGACCAGCATAGGTTCCCGCAATCATCAGGGTGGCCAAAAAGGTCATTGCAGCAACAAGGGGAATTAAAAATTGTCCGGGTAAAGCCAGATTGACTTTCAATCCATCAGTGGTTTTATGTTTTAACAGCATCATCAATTCGTATTTGTCCATTATTTAATTTTAGTCTAGGGGCAGGGAATTGATGGATGAGATTATCATTATGGGTGGCGATAATGATTGTGCACCCCAAATCATTAAGATCAAAAAAAAGATCCATTAAACGTAATACCTGTTCCTCATCCAGCGCATTGGTGGGTTCATCAGCCAACAAAATATCAGGTCTGTGAATGACAGCTCGGGCAATTGCAACGCGTTGTTGCTCCCCTCCAGAAAGGGTTCGAGGGTATAGTTCAGCCTTATTTTGCAAATTCATCCATTGGAGAATTCGATTTGTCCAACGACTTACTATGGATTCATCCGTATTCTGCAGTCGAAGGGGTAGAGCGATGTTATTATAAATGCTTAAATTGGGAATAAGTTTAAAATCTTGATAAATGATGCCTATTCTTTGTTTTAAGTGGCAAATAGTTGAACGACGGTTTTTATGTATGTTTGTTTCCAAAATTTGTAATTGCCCAGCATTAGGCATTATTTCAAGATGGAACATCTGGAGCAAGGTAGATTTTCCAATTCCTGATGGTCCTGTTAACCAGCAAAAACTACCTTGGGGAATATGGAGTGTGACATTTGATAAAATCGGACAGTCTTGTCTGTAATAAAGGCTTACCTTGTCAAGTTGAATCATTGCAGAAAGGTTTCATGGCAGATAAGGAAATGGATTATAATTTACGTCCCAAATAAACAGTAACGGTCGCACATAATGCGGTTAACATAATAAGTAAAACGCCATCGAAAATTAATTTTCCTGCAGTTAAACTATGTCCTGCAATCATAATTGAATGGGGAATCAGGTTGCCTCCATGTTTCACAAGCTCACCTGTTTGAGGATCTGATGAGGAGATAACGGCTATTAATGAAGAAGTGATGGCAGGCAATAATTTCCATATGATACCAACAACCAAGAATAACGGGGCAAAAATTTCGGCGACTTGCTGGATCAAGTAAAAGCAGAAATGACAAGCGAACCAGAGAATATTTAAAAATGGATTGGACACTTTGGATGAATTTCTTGAATCGGTATATTCTTGGCTGATGTGGCCTAGCCGTTCTTCTGATCGTGTATTATTAGAGAAAAATTTATTCACGAAACTATCCTTAAACTGAATAAAAAGAAGATACACTGTAGCATATTGATATAAATCTTATAATAAAACTCTTTATATAAATCTTTAATTTTTTGAATTAAAATAATTAATGAACAGAAACATATTAATTTTCAGTGAATTTACTTGCCATATCAGATATTCTGAGAAAAATAAGTGGAATGGTATTTTTGTAGATCCTGTTTAATTATTGATCTAGGCAAACCATATATATCAATAAATACTTTTTAGAGAATTGGGTATGGGTAACAATACGCAGCCTTCGATATTAATCATTGATAATGATTCCAGGATTTTAAAGGAATTCAAACAAATTCTGGGTCAGGATTACTCTTTATATCTTACAGAATCTTCCTATCATGCCTTGGATATGATTAAAAAGGGGGCTCATTTTTCCACCATTATCTATAATAATTTCATGCCCTGCATGTTCGGAAATATTTTTTTTGCCCGTGTTCGTAATCTTATTGTTGCTACACGTATTCTTTTGGGACCAAAAAGCCGAACGGATATTCTGATCAAGGCGTTGAATGAAGGGGGAATATCGTTTTTTATTCCAAAACCGCTGGATCCTTTCATGGTAAAGGAAATTGTAAAACGGGCCGTTAAAAGATCAGAATTTCAAAGAAAACTAATGCATGAACGTTTATTGTTAAAAGGGCTGTTGGATAATCTGCCCTATGGCCTTGCTTTCAAAGATGAGGAGGGTCGTTTCACCCGTATGAACCAGTTGGCGGCCAATCGGCGTGGATTGACCATTGCCGAATGCCTTGGAAAAACAGAAGAGGAAATTGAACCGTCTTTTACGTCGCAAGAATTGTCAAGATTTAACCAGCGTTTGAAAAAGGAGGAGCGCTTTGTGGAGATATTGGAGGTTCCCTCGAATAATTCCAAACAATCGTCACAATGGTTTATGATTACCCGTTTATTGCTGGATAGAGCAAAGGGTGAAATTACGCATCCTTCTGTACTGATGGAGCTGGATATCACTAAACAAAAAGAATTGGAAATGCAGTTGCAGCAGTCGGAAAAATTGAAGGCCCTTGGTACAATGGCTGGGGGAATTGCTCATGATTTCAACAACCTGTTGACAACAATGATCGGCTCGTTGGAGTTATCCGAAGAGCTGTTGGAGGTTTCGGGTAATTCTGAAATCATGGATACAATTAAGCAGTTACAGAACAATGCCTTGGAGGCGGCAAAAAAGGGTAGCACATTGACAGAGCGACTCTTGAGTTTCAGCAGAAGAAAGAAATTATCTTTGCAGGAAGTGGATCTCACCAAGATTATTCATAAAAATTTTGATCTATTGTCTCAAACTCTTCAGATGCGTTATGAAAGAAGGTTCAAAGAACAGATTGAAGCCAACCAATCAAATAGAATTCATCTTGAATTTAAAAATAATATATCGGGTATTTTGACGGTTAAGACAGATCCATCACAATTTGAATTGGCTGTCATGAATTTGTGTATCAATTCAGTAGATGCCATGAAAAATGGAGGTGTAATAACTATCATTTTGGATAAGAAAGATATTAGTCCGGATGAAGGCAAACGGCTTCATTTAAATCCGGGTTCTTATGCAGTCACCATCATTCAGGATGAAGGCGAGGGAATGAGTGCTGAAACCATTGCTCATATTTTTGAACCTTTTTTCACAACAAAAAAAATGGGGTTGGGAACAGGACTGGGAATGGCAATGGTTTATGGATTTGCACAACAGTCGGGGGGACAGGTTAATGTGCAAAGTCAATTGGGAGCAGGAACAAATATAAGTATATATTTACCCATATATAGTGAAATGGAAAGATAGATATTTAATAAATTTCCATCAACATATTTGAATATTAATATAAATTAATTAAATAGAAATCAAAAATTAATATTATATTATGTCACCAATCTAATATGATTTTTATATAAAACGTAGATGCATATTTTTATTCTTTAATTGCTTTTTAATATTTTTTTTAAATGATAATATAGATAACGAAGTGAATATATAGTTTTAAAATGATTATAGAGTCTGAACACTATATTTTTCCTTTTGACGTAAAGGCATAAGGAAATGTTGATTGAAGCACAAAAACAAAAAACAAAAAAAATAATTTTGGTTGCTGAGGATGACTCCATTTTACGCCCATTATTGGTGGAATTGCTGGATGAAATGCAGTTTGAGGTAATTGCCGCTGAAGATGGCACAAAGGCAATGGCATTATTACAAGATTTGGATTGTAATCATATGCATGTCGATTTACTATTAACTGACATCGGGTTGCCAGGAGTAAATGGAAACAAACTTGCTGAATTTGCGCGTAAGATCTGGCCGAATTTATCGATATTATTTATTACTGGTTATGCACATGGTATCAATACCATGACTCTTGACAATAAAATACAATTGTTAACCAAACCTTTTTCCCTTGGGGTATTGACAAAGCGTATAGAAGAATTGATTTCTTAACCAGTTCGGATAATTATTATCATATAATTTTATGTAAGGTTAACCCTAGATATGCAAAATAACACTTTATCTAAGTATGATCCTATTCAGTGGCATGGTACGACTATTTTATGTGTCCGTTACGGAAAGCAGGTGACAATAGCAGGTGATGGCCAGGTAACACTGGGTAATACAGTTGTAAAAGGTAATGCGAGGAAAGTCAGGAGAATAGGACAAAACGGTTCTATATTGGCTGGTTTTGCAGGGGCGACAGCGGATGCTTTTACCTTGCTGGAACGTTTGGAAAAGAAATTGGAGCGTTATCCCAATCAGTTGGAAAGGGCTTGTGTCGAGTTGGCTCAGGATTGGCGAACGGATCGTTACTTAAGAAGACTTGAGGCAATGCTGCTTGTGGCTGATCATGTTCATTCATACACGTTAACAGGTAATGGTGATGTACTGGAACCAGAAGACGGGGTGGTAGCCATTGGTTCCGGTGGTAATTATGCTCTGGCGGCCGCAAGGGCGCTTTTGACTGTTGATGGACTAACATCGGAAGAAATCGCACGTCGAGCCATGAAAATTGCTGGGGATATTTGTATTTATACCAATCACTCCCTTGTTGTAGAGACTTTGAACTCAGAAAGTAAATAATATATGCAAATCCCGACCTATACTCCGAAAAAAATTGTTGCAGAACTTGATCGTTATATTGTTGGTCAACATGAAGCAAAAAAGGCTGTATCTATCGCTTTGCGCAATCGATGGAGAAGAGCTCAGTTACCTGACCGGATGCGGGAAGAAATCGTTCCTAAGAATATTTTGATGATTGGACCAACGGGTTGTGGTAAGACGGAAATTGCTCGTCGATTAGCCCGTTTGTCACAAGCTCCATTTTTAAAAGTTGAGGCAACTAAGTTTACCGAAGTCGGTTATGTCGGTCGTGATGTGGAAAGCATTATTCGCGATTTGGTTGAAGCATCTTTGGTCATGTTGCGTGATGTAAAACGTCGCAATGTCGTTGAAAAGGCAAAAGATGCCGCAAATCAAAGAATAGTAACGGCGTTGGTGGGAGATGGAGCGACAGCAGAAACACGTAATAAATTCCTGCAGATGCTGGTTAATGGAGATTTAGAGGACAAGGAAATAGATATTAAAGTGGCGGATATATCCTCTCCTGTTAATCAAATGGATATACCGGGGATGCCATCGGCCCAGATTATCAATTTTACCGATATGATGAAAGGGTTCATGAACCGTTCTGAAAAATCACGCCGTATGACGGTTGCAAAAGCCCGGGAGGCATTAATTCGTGAAGAATCTGATAAGCTTCTGGATAATGATGCGCTTGTGCAAGAAGCTATACAGCGTGCACAAAATCATGGAATTGTCTTTCTGGATGAAATTGACAAGGTTTGTGCCCGTTCTTATGAAGGAAGTGGTGGGCGTGGTGGTGCCGATATTTCCCGTGAAGGGGTACAGCGTGACTTACTGCCATTAATAGAGGGAACGACTGTCTCAACAAAATATGGTCTGGTTAAAACCGATCATATACTTTTTATTGCCTCTGGTGCTTTTCATTTGGCTAAACCTTCTGACTTATTGCCGGAACTACAGGGGCGCCTACCGATTCGTGTTGAATTATCGGCTTTAACCTGTGAAGATATGCGTCGGATTTTAACAGAACCCGAACAGTCACTTTTAAAACAGTATATCGCTTTGATGGAAACGGAAAAAGTCAAGTTACAGTTTACGGATGATGCAATTGATTCAATTGCTCAATTGGCAACGGATATTAATGAAAGAGTTGAGAATATCGGTGCGCGTCGTCTGGCAACCGTTATGGAAAAACTTCTCGAAGAAGTTTCTTTTACAGCTTCTGAACGTTCAGGTGAGGAGATTCAGATAACGGCAAAGGATGTAACGGAAAAAGTTGCTTCCTTGGCGAGTAAAAGTGATTTAAGTCGTTTTATTCTTTAATTTGTAATTTGTCTGGCTGTACGAGATTTATCTATGTCAATTTCAGGTTCTTTTATTTTACCCGAAGAACAAAGCGCGGTAGAGGCAATTGATGCCATTAGGGATGAGTTTGATCTTTTTGATGATTGGACGCAGCGATATCGTTATTTGATTGAACTTGGAAATAATTTGCCTGCTTTTCCTGTTGAATGGCAAAATGATAACTTTCGTGTGGTTGGTTGTCAAAGTCAGGTTTGGTTAAATTACTCCCGGGAAGGAAATAAATATTATTTTGCTGGATCGTCTGATGCCGTGATAGTTAAAGGACTGATCGCTTTGTTATTAAGAATTTATTCTGGAAGAACAGCAGAGGAAATTTTGAAAATCGATCCTGGATTTGTCAAGGATCTGGGACTTGCAGGGGCGTTGTCAGCAAATCGAAGTAATGGGGTTATGTCGATGGTTAAAGCCATACAGCATATTGCCTCACAATAGTGTTAATTTTTTTTGAAATATTTATTTCGTAGAATTTGAGATTCTTCAATTGAGATAACAGTCTCTAAATTTAAGACTATTTTAAGAAATACATTGTAAAGTTAGGGGATAATATATGAAAAAAACAATTGGGGATTTCTTATTGGATAGATTATCTCAAATTGGGATCAACACAATTTTTGGTGTACCTGGGGATTATAATCTTCAATTTTTGATGCAGGCAGAAAAAAGAAAAGATATAAAATTTGTTGGAAATCGTAATGAGTTGAACGCGGCCTATACTGCGGATGGTTATGCACGTTTAAATGGAATTTCTGCAATACTAACAACATATGGTGTTGGTGACCTGAGTGCACTTAATGGTGTTGCAGGAGCATATGCCGAATACGTGCCAATGGTTTGTCTTTCTGGAGCGCCACCTTTACACAGTATAAATCAAAGGTCCTTTTTGCATCATACCACGGCGGAGGGTAATTATGAAGATGTCATGAATTGTTACTGCTCGTATACCGTCGCTCAGGCGCGCCTTACGCCACAAAATGCAGTGGGGGAAATTGATCGTGTATTGCAAGTTTGCAAACGGGAAAAAAGACCTGTTTATATTCAAATTCCATCGGATATAACGTTTTTCGAGATTGATGTCCCTGATGAAAAACTGGTCTGTTCATTACAAATGAGTGATTCCTTACAACTTTCAAATCTTTTGCATGGCATTAAAGAACGTCTGCGACATGCTGAACGCCCGGCTATGCTGCTGGGTAATGCCATAGATCGATTTGGACTCAGAGAACTTACGCAAGAACTTATTGAAAAATTGAATATTCCATTTGCCACCCAATCAGCGGCACAGGCAATTTTGGATCAGGGTTTATTGCAATGGGTTGGTGAATATAATGGCGGGGCTTCTGTCAGATCCGTTGTAGATATTATTGAAAATTCTGATTGCTTAATAGGAATTAACGTAAAATTTACAGACAGTAATTCTGGGTATTTTACGCAGAATATTCCAGAAAATATGATCAATATCATGCCCTTCAGCACTATCGTTGCTAAAAAAGTGTTTGAGGATGTCTGTGCTGTAGACCTTTTAAAAAGTCTGATAAAAAATGACTTATCCCGACAGTCAAATTTATTCTCTTCCATTCATAAAAATAAAAAACACTCATGGACAGTTGAAAAGGGCAAGGCATTAATCCTCAATCGTTTTTGGGCAAAAATGGATCATTTCATTCAGGAAAACGATGTCATTGTTACGGATGCAGGCACCTCGATGAGAGGTGTCAGGGGATTGGCTCTTCCTGCCGGAATTACCATTATTAATCAGCCTTTGTGGTTATCAATCGGGTATTCATTGCCTGCCTTGTTTGGTTCATTAATGGCAGCACCTAAACGGCGCCAAATATTATTTGTTGGGGATGGGTCATTTCAATTAACAGCGCAGGAAGTATCAGCTTTTTTTGCGTATGATCTCAATCCAATCATTTTTTTGGTGAATAATAAAGGTTATACAATCGAACGCAGCATTATGGGGTTATATTCCTCGTTTAATGATATTCCTGAATGGAACTATCATAAATTATTTGATGCTTTGAGTGATAATAAACCCTACTCATACTATCAAGTCAGAACTGAGGATGAATTGGAAACAAGCCTGGAAGAACTGGAGAATGATACTTTAGTACCGCGTATTGTTGAAATTATGATCGATCCTTTTGACATACCCAAAAAAGTTCAGGATTCAGCAGATCGTATTGCATCCTTCAATTATGGAAAAAGAGGTTTGAAAGAGCTTGATAAAAAAGTTCATTTCTAAATAAATGTTGAGGAGTTTTATTCTAGATCAATAACAAACTCCTCAAATACATAAAAAAAGTCTATCGATATTATCAAGTTTAAATCAAAATTTTTTTTGACGTTGTTGGGGAACTTCAATATCAATAGCCAATGTTGAACAGGCAGATCCTTGATCAATTTTGACCTGAATTTTTTCTTGATCAATGGAGATATGTTTTTGGATAACCGCCATAATTTCTTTTTGTAATTTTTGCAATAAATCTGAATCATTTTGATTGCTGGAAGAAGAACGTTCATGAGCCAGCAGGATCTGTAAACGATCCTTGGCAACGGGCGCTGAACTTTTTTTATTAAAGAAATTTGAAAATAAAAAACTCATCATCTATTCCTCTTTAACAACCAGTCAAAAAACCCTTTTTTGTCAGTCGGAATAGTAATGTCTATTTTTTCTCCTTGCAAGCGTTTAACTGCATCTACATAGGCACGGGCAGGAGCAGAGTTGGGTGCAGAAAGTGTTATCGGAGTACCTATATTTGAAGCCTTGAGAATTTCCTCACTTTCAGGAATGATACCAATCAAGGGAATGGAAAGGATATCAAGTATATCATCTGTGTTAAGCATGTCGCCATGGGCTGCCCTGTTTGTTGCATAACGTGTAATTAACAGGTGTTTGTTAATTTTTTCACCTTTTTGGGCTTTATCAGTTGTACTGTCAAGGATGCCTATGATACGATCACTGTCACGAACCGAGGATACTTCGGGATTGGTAATGACAATGGCCTCATCAGCAAAATGCATGGCCATTTTAGCACCGCGTTCAATTCCGGCCGGACTGTCACAAATTATCCAGTCAAACTTCTCTTTTAATTCCTCAATAACCTTTTTGACACCCTCTTCAGTCAAGGCGTCTTTGTCCCGTGTTTGGGAGGCGGCCAGAATGAAAAGGGTTTCGATACGTTTATCTTTAATCAATGCTTGAGAAAGCGTGGCTTCACCTTGTATTACATTGATAAAATCAAACACCACACGTCTTTCTGATCCCATTACAAGGTCAAGATTTCTTAAACCGACATCAAAATCAATGACGACAACCTTTTGTCCTGTCTGGGCGAGGGCCGCTCCAATCGCTGCGGTTGTTGTCGTTTTACCAACCCCGCCTTTACCTGAGGTAATAACGATTACCTTCGACATACTTGTTCCTTTATGATAATCCATTTTCAATATGTTAAAAATATCATTTTACGGCAAATAAAACACTAAAAATATCAGAATATAATTTTATTTACCTTGTTTTTGTTAGATTAGTTACAGTAATAACATTCTCTTTTAAAAAAACCTGTGCAGATTTATTGTTAAAAGCCTCTGGAATTTCTTCTGCTGTCATGTAATATCCGTCAATAGCCAATAGTTCTGCTGCCATATGACTGGTGAATATTCTGGCATTGGGTTGTCCACTTATACCGGCAATAGCGCGTCCCCGCAGGGTGCCGTAAACATGAATGGATCCACCGGCGCTAATTTCCGCTCCCGATGCAACAGAATTAACAACAATTATATCCCCTTCCGGAAAAAAAATGCTTTGTCCTGATCGAACGGGATCATCAGTAATATAGCAAGGAACGGATTGATTTTTAGCTGGAGAATCGATCGGGGGATTTAAATTGTCGATATTCTTTCCTCCTGTAAGAATAAAATTTCTAGGCCAATCCTTTAATGCAGAAGGATTGGATGGCAATCCTTCCATACTGATAATCTGAATATTTCTGCCTAAAAGTTCATGATAAAGTTTTTCCAATCCTTCTTCATCGCCTGTTAAGAGTTCAAGATTGAGAATAACAGGTTTGCCATAGAAAAATTGTGAAGAACGTTTAATTTGTTCGTCCAGGCTTTGTAACCAATTTACAAGAGGGGCTTTTGGTGAAAGAACCAGTGCCAAAAACGAACGGCCTCGGATCCGTAAGGGGGGCAGTGAATGCGAAGAATGATGCACCACGAGTGTATTTCCTGTTTGACAGATCAAATAAATTAATGACGTCTAAATTATTACGTTTTGATAAAGTTGAAAAATAAAATAATAATATACGAAAAAATAAATATCTTGTAATTTTTTAAAAGATGAATTTAAGCCTTTATAATTGATTAAAAGTTAAGCTATATGATTAAACTGTAGTGATAAACTGATTTTAAAATATTTTCAGTAAAAAAACATATTATGTTACACTAAAGAGATTTTGTGGAATAATGGCAAGGCTTTATGCGAATATTGTATCATCTTCCCCTTTGTCCTTTCAGTCGTAAAATTCGGCTGATAATGGCAGAAAAACGATTATCTTTTGAATTGATGACCGAAGCTATATGGAAAAAACGGGATGAATTCCTGTCGATGAATCCTGCTGGTACCGTTCCTGTTCTGGTAGAAGAAACGGGTCTGGCTATTTGTGATTCCTATGCGATCAGCGAATATTTGGAAGAAGCCTATCCTGACACGTTATTAATGGGTCGCACTTTGGCGGAAAGAGTGGAGGTGCGACGATTGGTTGCCTGGTTTGATGACAAATTCAATCGAGAAATCACTCGAAATTTACTGTTTGAGAAAATGTTCAAACGTCTTTTTGGAAATAGCAATCCCAATGCTCAGGCATTGAGAGAAGGCTACCAGAATATAAAATTTCATCTTGATTATATTGCCTATCTAGCTGAAAACAGAGTTTGGCTGGCAGGAAATAATTTGTCAATTGCTGATTTTGCCGCTGCAGCCCATCTTTCCAGCTTGGATTATATTGGTGATATTAACTGGGATAAATATCCAATGGTAAAGGATTGGTATGTTCGGATAAAATCCCGCCCCAGTTTTCGTGCCTTGTTAAATGATCGGGTAAGTGGTGTAGTCCCTCCCAAATATTATGCCGATTTAGATTTTTAATGAAATTTTAGTCGGAATGGAAAATAAACCGGTCATATTGCAAGTTCTACCAGCATTGGGTACAGGTGGGGTAGAGCGGGGGACTGTTGATATGGCAAAGGCAATCATACAGGCGGGTGGCATTGCAATTGTAGCCAGTGAAGATGGAATATGGCAGCATTATCTCGAAAAAATTGGAGCAATTTACATTCATTTACCGCTAAGCTCAAAAAATCCGTGGATAATCTGGAAAAATCATTATGCGTTAATTAAGATTATCCAGTATTATAAAGTGGATATTGTTCATGCACGTTCAAGAGCGCCGGCATGGTCCGCATGGTTGGCAGCAAGAAAATGCCATATCCGTTTTGTTACAACCTGGCACGGAGTTTTTCAGGCCAAATGGTTCGGAAAACGTTGGTACAACCAAGTAATGACCAAAGGGGAAAAGGTGATAGCGATCAGTCATTATATTGCTAATCATTTACAACAAGAATATCATGTTAACCAGCAAAAATTATGTATCATTTCACGTGGGGTTGATCTAACTATTTTTGATCCGAGTTTGCCGTTAGGTAACCGAATAAGTTCATTGGCACAGAGTTGGAGAATTTCTGAAGAGCAAAAGATCCTGTTATTGCCGGGAAGAATTACGGAGTGGAAGGGACATAAATTATTATTGCAGGCTTTTGCTGAATTAAAATTCAATCATCCGAACTGGATCTGCATTTTTGTCGGTCCCGCCAAAGAAAAAGATCATTTTTTAAAAGAGTTGCTTGCCTTAGCCGATTATTTAAAAATAAAAGATTCGATTTATTTTGTGGGAAATAGCCAAGATATGCCTGCGGTCTATGCACTGGCAAATATCGTTGTAGTACCTTCCCTTAAACCTGAACCTTTTGGACGTGTCGTAATTGAGGCCCAGGCTATGGAGAAACCTGTGGTTGTTGCCAATCATGGTGGGGCGGCAGAAACAGTTGAAGAAAATGTTACAGGTTACTTTTTTAAGCCCGGCAGTGTTAATAATTTGGTATTTGTTTTGGATCAGTTGATGGAAAAAACAGATGCAGATTTAAATTGGATCGGTCGGCTTGCCCGGGAGGCGGTTCAAAAAAAATATACTTTGCAACAGATGCAATGCAAAACCCTTTCTGTTTATAACGAGATATTACCTGCTGAAAACAAATTAAAGATCAATGATGTCAGTTAAAAGAATCTTGATTATACGTTTGGGTGCTTTGGGGGATTTTATCCAAAGTTTTTACCCATTTGCGGCCATTCGTCAGTATTATCCCAATGCAGAGATCACCTTGTTAACATCTGCATCATTTGTTGATCTGGCCAAAAGGTCACCTTGGTTTGATCGTGTTATTGTTGATGACAAACCTTCCTGGTTCAATATTGCGGGATTGATTAGGCTAGTGAAAAAACTACGGGGATATGATTATATCTTTGATTTACAAACTTCTCGTCGATCAACACGTTACTTTAGGTTCGCAGGGCAGAGACAAGGCTCGGCGATTGCAAAAACAGCATCGCATAGACATGACAATGAGGAGCGTAATCGCTTGCATACATTTGATCGCCAGAAAGATCAGTTAAGCAAGGTTGGTATAACCGATTATCCCGAGCTTGATTTATCCTGGTTTTTATCCGAAATGATTGATTTTTCCATTGATCGACCCTATGTTGTGTTAGTTCCTGGTTGCTCGGCACGACGTATGGAGAAAAGATGGCCTATTCAGTATTATGGTGAGATTGCGAATATATGTCTTGAAAAAGGGCTGGTCCCCATAATTGCTGGAGGAAAAGAAGAAAAAGAGATTTCCCGACAGATTTTGCAGTTATGTCCGAAGGCGATGAACTTGATTGGTAAAACAAGTTTGTTTCAGTTGGGTCACTTAATGAAAAATGCACAATTTTCACTCGGAAATGATACAGGGCCAATGCATATTGCCGCATTGGTGGGGGGGTGTTCTGTTGTTTTGTTTTCATCATCAAGTAATCCTGCGCTGACCGCACCACGTGGAAAACATGTCAAAATATTGTATGAGGCGGATTTAAGAAATCTTTCCGTAAAAAAGGTTGCACAAGAATTGAACTGGGTTCATTAAAGTTTATTATTAGATTTATTATATCGTTCTGGAGTTTTAAGTATGCCATCTATTACCTTGCCTGATGGATCTGTTCGTGAATATGAAGGATCGGTTACGGGTTTAAGTATTGCACAATCTATTGGAGCAGGTTTGGCCCGTGCAGCTTTAGCAATGGAGCTGAATGGCAAATTAGTCGATCTATTAACTGAAATATATGAAGATTCGTCAGTAAAATTCATTACAAAAAAAGATGCGGCGGCGTTAGAGTTAATCCGTCATGATGCTGCCCATGTACTTGCCCAGGCAGTACAGGAACTATATCCGGGAACCCAGGTTACTATTGGTCCAGCTATTGAGAACGGTTTTTATTATGATTTCGCCCGTGAAGAACCTTTCAAGCCAGAGGATCTTGGTAAAATTGAACAGAAAATGCATGAGATTATTGCGCGTAATGAACCTTTTGTCAGAGAGGTTCTGCCTCGGCAGAAAGCAATCGAATATTTTGAAACTAATGGGGAACATTATAAAGCCCAGCTCATTCGGGATTTGCCAGAAACAGAAACGATCACAGTTTATAGACAGGGGGAATGGCTTGACCTTTGCCGTGGACCGCATTTAAGAACAACCGGGGATGTCGGTAAAGCTTTTAAACTGATGAAGGTTGCTGGCGCATATTGGCGTGGGGATTCAAAAAATGCCATGCTGTCACGTATATATGGAACGGCATGGCGTGATCAAAAAGAGCTTGATGCCTATCTGACGCAATTGGAAGAGGCAACAAAACGCGATCACAGACGGATCGGAAAAGAGATGGATCTTTTCCATCTGCAGGATGAAGCCGTAGGTTCCGTATTCTGGCATCCCAAAGGATGGCAAATTTATACCGAATTACAGGCTTATATGCAGCGTGTCCAACGTCGTTATGGATATGAGGAGGTGCGAACCCCCCAACTTGTTGACCGTTCTTTATGGGAGGCATCAGGGCATTGGGACAAATTCAAGGAAAATATGTTTATTGCTTCCGTTGAAGATGAAGATCGCATTTACGCTTTGAAACCCATGAACTGTCCATGTCATATCCAAATATTCAATCATACATTGCGTTCCTATCGTGAGCTTCCCCTTCGGATGGCGGAATTTGGAGCCTGTCACCGTTACGAACCTTCTGGAGCACTACATGGGATTATGCGTGTTCGATCATTTGTTCAGGATGATGCGCATATTTTTTGTACAGAAAATCAAATTACTTCTGAAACAGCCTTATTTGTCCATATGTTGTCAGAAGTATACAAAGATCTTGGTTTCGAGAGTTTCCGCATCAAATTTTCTGATCGTCCAGAAAAAAGAGCGGGAGATGATGCGATTTGGGATCGTGCGGAAAATAGCTTGAAGGAAGCCTGTAAACAGGTTGGTGTCGAATTTGAGCTTAATAAAGGGGAAGGCGCTTTTTATGGTCCCAAACTGGAATTTGTTTTACGTGATGCGATAGGAAGAGATTGGCAATGTGGCACGTTGCAAGTTGACTATGTTCTGCCAGAACGGCTTAAGACGGCTTATATTGGAGAAGATAGCGCAAGACATCGCCCAGTTATGCTTCATCGGGCAATTTTAGGATCATTTGAACGGTTCATTGGTATTTTGATAGAACAATATGCAGGTCATTTCCCTTTATGGCTGGCACCTGTCCAAGTAGTTGTGGCAACGATTGTAAATGACGTGGAGAATTATGCCCGAGAAGTCGTTGCCCTGCTGAAAGCCCAAGGAATTCGTGTGGAATTGGATGATAGGAACGAAAAGATCAATGCAAAGATTCGTGAACATAGTCTGCAACATATTCCTGTCATTTTGGTTATTGGGCGCAAGGAGGCGGAAGAACGTCAATTGGCGGTACGTCGATTGGGTGGAAAATCACAAGAGATCATGGCTTTGAATGAAGCCATGGATCAACTGTCTCGAGAGGCATCACCGCCAGATAAAGGACGTGTTCCCTCTGCGCAGCGAAAGGCTAAATTTTATTGTGAAGACTAGATAGTTTTTTTAAAATCTATTATAGTATTTTAAGAAGTTGTTTATTATTAAATCTAGGAAATGGGTTATTTACAAGATTGATTTTTTTGATAAGTTCAATTTTCTAATTTTTGAGTAAGTAATCCCCTTTTCAATGATTTATTTATAGAAGGAGCTTAACCATAGTAAAAACATCGATAACCCCTGCGACTAATCGTGAAGGGCCCTTGGTTGATGATGAGATCCGTGCTGCACAGGTTCGCCTGGTTGGTGCTGATGGTGAAATGTTAGGTATTGTGCCAACACGTGAAGCTTTGAAAATGGCTTATGCTGTTGGACTGAATTTATTGGAAGTCAGTCCAAATGCTGATCCGCCAGTAGCGAAAATTGTTGATTACGGCAAATTCAAATATGAACAGCAGAAAAAAAAGAATGAGGCACGTAAAAAACAAAAAGTCATTGATATTAAGGAAATCAAGGTAAGACCCAATATTGATGATAATGACTATCAGGTAAAACTAAACGCGGCAAAGCGTTTTATTGCTGGTGGTGACAAGGTTAAAATCACGTTACGTTTCCGTGGACGTGAAATGGCCCATCAAGAACTGGGTGTTCAACTGTTGGATCGATTCCGTGTTGATATGGAAGAGGTTGCAAAGCCAGAACAAACTTCCAAGATCGAAAATCGTCAAATGATTATGGTTTTAGTAGCCCGTTGATGTGATAAAATATTAAATGAAGTTCAATAAAGGTATGTAAAATTTACATACCTTTTTTTATAATGATATTTATTTTTGAAAAATTATAATTTTTTTCAAGAAATAGTAAATTTAAGTTAACTAAAAGGATGGGGTTCATGAATGCTCAATCTCGCTGTACGGGTTTCTGTCAAAGAATTGAAGAGGGGGTATTTGTGGGATGGGCAATTAATGTCGTTAAACCTGAAAAACCTACAATTGTTTCTGCTTTTATCGATGATGTAAAGATTGCTGAAATTAAATGCGATATTGAAAATAAAACTATCCAGCAAAAGCTGAATTTCTTTCGCGGCGATATCGGTTTTCAATTTTCCATACCAGAAAGATACAGGGATAATAAGAACCATAAGTTGTCATTTCAATTTATTGATGAAACACCTTTTATAATCTCTGATTCAAAACAGAATAATAAGCAAGTATCCTATGTATATTTTCAATTATTAAGAAATAACGATTCTGTAGAATATGAATCTTTTATTGATGGATGGAAGAACGGTTCAATTGTTGGATGGGTTTTGAAAAAGGATTTGAAAACAGGAGAATATACAGGAAACTGTTCGATTCTTGTTGTCATGAATGGGATTGAATTACAAACGGTTCAGGCCAATAGATATCGTCCTGATGTGGCAAGTGCTTATAATGGTGAGCCAAGATGCGGTTTTGCGGTTGTTGTACCCAAAGTGCTTCGAAAATGTTTTAAGGCGGAATTTCGCGTGTATGTAATGCCTGATTATATAGAAGTGAAAAACAGCCCCTATCAAACAAGCCTTGTTGATGATTTGTTGGAACAAAAACTATTAATAATGAATCAGCATATAGATAGTCTATATAATGAAATTAATTCCCTAAAAAGTGAAATTAAAAATTTAATCGCTTATCCGGAATATATAATTGATGAATATCATCTATGGGCACAAAAATATTTCTCGAGTTTACCAAAATTACTTGATAAAAAAAGACAAAATTTGAAAGATTTAAAGATAAAACTTAAATCTCCCAAAATTTCAATTATATGTCCTGTTTACAAACCTGATTTATCTCATTTTAGGGAGGCTGTTGATTCTGTTTTATGTCAAACTTATAAAAATTGGGAATTGATTTTGATTGATGATGGAGGAAAATCAGCATCAATTCAGAGAGAAATCAAAAAATATGTTTTGTTTGATAACAGGATCAAGGCAATTACACTGACATGTAATAGGGGTATTTCCGAAGCGACTAACGAAGGATTGAAACAGGTAAAAGGTCAATGGATCGCCTTTTTTGATCATGATGACATGCTGGTTCCTGAAGCATTGGAAATGATGATAATGGAAGCGCAGTGTCATCATGCCTATTTTGTTTATTCAGATGAGGATAAGCTTGATAACAATGGTGAATTTACCGAACCCAATTTAAAACCTGATTTTAATTACCGTTATTTGTTAGGGTGTAATTATATTTGTCATTTTGTCATGATTCATGTTGATTATGTTAGAAAAGTTGGTTTTCTGTCATCGCAATATAATGGTGCACAGGATCATGATTTTATTTTGCGATTGACAGAATATTTAAAATCATCGCAAATTCATCATGTTCAGGAGATTTTGTATCACTGGCGTATTACTCCGAATTCAACAGCGGAAACAATTGCCAATAAACAATATGCGGTAAAAGCGGGTGTAGACTGTGTAAGTGATCATTTGAAACGTACGGGGCACGAAACTATGGTAAGCTCAATAGAGAATGCTACGATGTATAAGGTTGCATGGAATAAGATACCGCAATCAACTGTTACAATTATTATCCCTTTCAAAGATCAGATTGAAATTACCAAACAATGCGTTGACCGTATTTTGGACCGAACCAATTATAGCCACTATAATATTTTATTGGTTGATAACGGATCAAAAAAAACAGAAACTCTAGAGTTTATAAAAAACTATTCGCGAAAAAAGATTGTAAATTTTTTAACAGTACAAGAAGAATTTAATTTTTCACGTTTGAATAACCTGGCCGCTCAAAAAATAAAATCCGATTTTTATTTATTCTTAAATAATGATGTATTTATCGAAAATGAGGATTGGCTGGAAATCATGTTGAATGAGGCGGAATTTGCTGATGATATTGCAATTGTGGGAGCCAAACTGTTATATCCGAATGGAAGAATACAACATGGAGGCATTATTGTTGGTCCCGGGGAAGTTGCCCAACATATGAATAGGGGGATGATCAAGAATGATTTTGGTTATGTCGGACGTTCTGTATTATCACAGGAATTGACTGCAGTAACAGCGGCCATGATGTTGGTAAAGGCATCAGTTTTTCATGAGGTGGATGGATTTGATGAAATTAATTTAAAAATTGCATATAACGATGTCGATCTATGTTTGAAAGTAAGAGAGGCAGGTTATCGAATTATTATGTGCATGGATGTGATTGCCATTCATCATGAAAGCTATTCAAGAGATAGTGATGATAGACCTGAACACCAAGAACGCTTCACATATGAAATGGAATTTATGGAAAAAAAATGGGGTGAAAAGACGGTTTATAAAAATGATTCAGCCTATTCACCTCATTTTAAAGTCAAGCCCCAGCTGTTTTATGAATTAACAGACCCGGCTAAAATCTAATATAACTATTTTTCAATTTGGCTAAAATCAGCAATAAGGTTAGCTACATTATCAATTTGATTGAGAAGTTTAAGTCGATTATGACGAATGATTTCATTTGGATCATTAATAATAGTTTTATCAAAAAAGATGTCCAGTTCAGAGCGTAAGGAAGCTATAGTATTCATTGCAAATCCAAACTTCTTATGATCAAGCGCTGATTCAATCATTTGTGTAGCTTGTTTTAAATGACTGTACAGATTTGTTTCTTCATCAGTATGGAAAAGAGACGGATCGGGTTCACCTTGATGAGGGCCGTCTTTTTTGTTTTCAATTCTGAGAATGTTGCTTGCTCTTTTGACAGCGGCCAGAAGATCTTTTCCTTCGGATGATTCAAGAATTTGATTTATGGCATTAACTTTTTTGAGAAGTTCGGAAATATCAGTTAAATGATTTTTTTGTGAAACTGCTGATAAAATATCATGTCGTAAACCCTCACTTCGTAACTGAATAATAAGTCGTTCATTCATGAAATTTGCCAAAAATTTCAGATCTGAAGCTTGTTGTAAATCTTTCGGAAGTGTTGAAATGGAGAATTCAAATACTTTTTCTAAATCAAGAGAGAGATTGTTTTCACGGATGATTCTGATAATCCCCAAGGCAGCCCGTCTTAATGCAAAAGGATCACCAGATCCTTTGGGTTTTTCACCTATGGCAAAAAATGCGGTTAGCAAATCGATTTTATCCGCGAGTGCAACGATAACAGAGCATGGTTCAGTGGGTGTCTGGTCATTTGGACCACAAGGTTTGTAATGTTCCTTGATTGCAAGCGCTACGGCAGGATTTTCGTTATCATGTTGAGCATAATATCCCCCCATAATACCTTGGAGTTCCGGGAATTCACCAACCATTCCTGTTGCAAGATCAGCCTTGCAAAGTAAAGCGGCACGTTGTGCATGAATCACATCGGCGCAAAGCAGGTTTGCAAGAAAGCCTGCAATTTTGACAATACGTTGCACACGTTCGTATTGGCTGCCAAGTCTGGCATGAAAAATAACATCATTTAATGAGTTATTATATGATACAAGTGGTGTTTTACGGTCTTGTTCCCAAAAATAACGGGCATCGGCAAAACGTGCCCGCAAAACACGCTCATTTCCGGCAATGATTAAGGAACCATCATCGTCTGGTCTAATAATATTCGCTATAAAAATAAAACGTGCTGCTGGTGAGCCATCTTGATTTTTCAGTGCGAAATAACGTTGATTCACTCGCATTGAAACTTGCATTACTTCTTGTGGCAAATCCATGAAAATGGAATCAATTTTACCCATATACGCGACGGGCCATTCAACAAGTCCCGTAACTTCGTTCAAAAGTCCTTCATCAGAAACGAGTTGAAGTTTATTATTTTCTGCAAGCTTGGATATGTCTGCAAGAATTTTATCACGACGCTGTTCAGAATCGGCAATAACATAATGGAAAAACAGTGTTTCCTGCCATTGTTTTGTATTGCGGATGGTAAAGGGGGAAGGAGAAAGAAAACGATGGCCTTCAGTGATTTGATCGCTGGATAATCCATGTGCATCATCATTTTCTTTTGCCAAGGTAAAAGGAACAACCTCACCATTTAGAATACAGGTGATGCGATGCAATGGGCGAACCCATGTAAATTGGCTGCCATTTCCCCAACGCTGTGATTTAGGCCAGGGGAATTGCCATAAAAGTTGCGGAATTTTTTCTTGAATAAATTGGCTGGCTGATTGTTCAGGCTTAATTTTTTTCAAAACCCAAAAACCGTTCTCTTCAATTAAATCATTTTTTTGAGCTGCATGTTTGCGTAAAAAACCCTCTAACGCTTTTTCTGGGGCTGTAATTCGTGGTCCTCTTTCCTCCAGCTCTTGTACCGGAATGGTAGCGTCAATCTGCATAGAAACAGCGATACGTCTTGGTGTGGAGAATGTTTTAGCATCAGTGGGATTAAGATTGATCAGCGCATTATTCAGTAAACGGTTAAGATTTTCCATGGCTTGCTTTTGCATGCGTGCGGGAATTTCTTCCGATAATAGTTCAATAAACAATTCCGACATATTATTTTTCCTCTGCCAGCCAAGTTTCACAACATTGTTTTGCCAAATTACGAATGCGACCAATATAGGAAGCGCGTTCATTCACGCTGATGACTCCACGGGCATCAAGCAGGTTGAATAAGTGGCTTGCTTTCAAACACTGATCGTAGGCTGGCTGAGCAAGTTTCTGTTGGACCAACGCATTGGATTCTTTTTCTGCATCCTTGAAATGATTGAATAAAAGAGTCGTGTCTGCACATTCAAAATTGTAACGGGAATAATCTTTTTCAGCCCTGAGAAAAACCTCTCCATAGGTCAGCCCGTGATCATTGAAGGCCAAATCATAGACATTCTCAACGCCCTGAATATACATGGCCAATCGTTCCAGACCGTATGTAAGTTCAGTTGAAGGAATAGAGGTTGTTATCCCGCCAACCTGCTGGAAATAGGTGAATTGAGTGACCTCCATACCGTCACACCAAACCTCCCATCCAAGTCCCCACGCGCCAATTGTGGGATTTTCCCAGTCATCTTCAACAAAACGAATATCGTGCTCTTTTGGATTGATACCGATGGCTTTATAACTTTCAAGCAATAGTTCCTGACTATTCTCAGGGGATGGCTTCAGTAGAACCTGATATTGATAATAATGTTGTAAACGGTTGGGGTTTTCACCATATCGTCCATCTGTTGGACGCCGACAGGGTTGAACATAGGCCGCTTTCCAGGGTTTGTCGCCCAACGCTCGTAATGTCGTGTGTGGTGATAATGTTCCCGCGCCGATTTCAAGATCATAAGGTTGTAATAATGCACAACCTTGAGAATTCCAGAATTCATGTAACTTTAAGATCAGTCCCTGGAATGATAACGTTTTTTTTGTTGAAGCTGGTTGAAAGGGTGTATGCGATGGCATGAATTATATAATTCCAAAAGAATGCAAAAATAACGAATAATAAGTGTTAATTATTTTTTAGTCTATCGAAGGTTACGAATAAGATTAAATAAATAATACGATCTTGATGATATGACAAGAAAAGTGAATCATCTTCAAAAATTTGTCTTATAATTAAAATATAAAGAGAAATCCAAAGATAATTTTAAAGGTTAATCAAAGATGAATAATGACGAACAGCAATTGATCAATCAATTTTTTGAACGTGTCAGTGGGAAAAAAACAGCTTCTCCAAATACGGTTGGAACAGCCAGTCCGTTACCCCCTATTGATTCTGAAGCCAATCAACTGATTAACAGTAATTTGCAGAAATATCCTGAAGCGGGCTATCGTATGACACAAATGGCCATTGTTCAGGAAGCCGCCTTGGTTGAATCTCAGAAACGTATTCGTCAGCTGGAATGGCAATTACAGCAGATGCAACAACAGATTCAACAGCTGAAACAGGCTCAGGCCCAATCAAGTCAACCTCGTTCAGGAGGATTTCTGGGAGGGCTTTTTGGTGGCGGAAACCGATCTCAAACTCAAATGTCGCCTCAATCCCAACAAATGCCGCCAGGGTGGGGAGGAAATCCTAATCGGCCACAACCACAGCCAAATCAGTCTATGAATACACCTTATGGACAGCAACAACCTCCGGCTGTGAATTATCCCCCAGGTTATCAACGAGGAATGTTTAATCGGGGCGGAAATGGATTTTTAGGCAGTGCATTGTCGACGGCAGCTGGTGTTGCCGGGGGTATGATGGCTTATAATGCATTGAGTGGATTGTTTGGTGGCCATCATGCAGTTAATGGTGCTGCACCAATGTCTGCTGCAGATCCGAATGATCCGTTTGCAGGAACAGCAGCTGGCAGTGATCCCTTTACGGGTGAGGGTACCGCAGTTGATCCGAATTTTGATGCTGGTAACAATTCTGGTGCCGGATTTGATAATTATGCTGATGATGGTTTCAGTAACAGCGGAAATGATACAGATTGGGGTAATTCTGGAGATTCTGCTGATTGGGGCTCTGATGATGGTGGCTGGGGAGACGATAGTTTCTAATATTAACTGATTTTATTGTCTAAATCATAAAAGGGTTAACCTTTCTGGCAAGATTGATCCTTTTAAAAATTAGGTGATAAAAGGCTTTTATTATTGAGGAAATTTAAAAAATCTTAGGTGAAAAAAGAACAAATCATTTTTTTTTATAAAGACAAATTTAAAGAGACAGGACAATGATCTGACAGATCGGCATGCATCATATATTGTTTTTCTTTGTATACCAATACTTTTAACGTATTAGGAATAATGGATTCACTTAAGATGGGATCCAAAATAAATCCATCAAGAAAATAATTGCCTCCCCAGCATGGTGAAGCAAGTTGAGATGTTGGGATTGATAAACTAGATTCTGTTGACAAGGATTGAAAAAAATCATCATTAAATGACACTATACGGTTAAAATCTCCTAAAATAATGAAAGCCTGTTTATCTTTTATTCTGTCTGCAATCCATTTTTGGATAATTATTTTCTGTTGATTCAAGATATTACATGCTTTTTGTTGGGAATAAAGAGATCTTTCAGGGCAATGAGCCTTTAAATGTACAACCAGAATTCGAATATTTATGCGATGATCGTATAGGGTAAGATCAAGACCACTTCGTAAAATATGGGTTTTGTCATTCTTACTCAAAGCGGTAAGATCAGGGTTTTTTATAATATTGTAAGAAAGTTTTTTTCGAATGGCCAGGACAGGATGTTGGGCGATATTATCCTGAGTTATATAAAAATCATATTGGTCTTCAGGAAGGATTCGTCTTGCGGTTTCGACTGATCCCACTTCCTGTAAGGCAATTATATCGCTGTTCAATTTTCTTGCATATAAAGACAATCTTGTGAAATTCTTGAAGTGCCTTGCTTGAATATCATTTGGTATTTCATATTTATCAAGATCTGATTTTGATAATAACCACTCTGTGTTCCAGGTGGTTATCTTGATTGTTCTGGCATGCAGCGTAAAAGATGCAAAAAAAGCAAACCAGCAGCTCAATACAGCAATAGTTTTCTTAAGCTTTGGTATTTTGGTTGATACGATTCTGCAGCATGGAAATAGCTTCATCGACGGTCATATCATTTCTTGTTTCTTCATCTAACACATAAATCTTACCTTTTGGAATATCATAATACCATCCTTGAAGAATAATTTCTTTTTTTGCCAAGGCACCAGCAACTGAAGGATGAGTTCTTAAATGTGCAAGTTGAAGCAGGACATTGTGTTCCGTTAAACTTTGGATGCTTTCGGGGCCGACATCAGTGGCAGAAAGTGCGTCCGTAATGGCATGGGCTGTTTCGGCATATTGCAACCATTTTCTTACGGCTGGCATTGAATTCAATTTTTTAGGATGTATTAGGGCACTCATCGCGCCACAATCAGAATGTCCACAAATAATAATTGTAGAAATCTTTAGGGCGGAAACTGCATATTCAACTGCGGATGTTACTCCTCCGAAGCTGTTACCATAAGCAGGTACAATATTGCCAATATTACGCAAGACAAATAAATTTCCGGGGGGTTGCTGGGTCAGGGATTCAGGACTTATTCGACTGTCTGCACAAGTTATGAAAAGTGTTTTAGGGGATTGTCCATTGGCAAGTTGACAATATAATTCTTTACGTTCCGGATAAATATCCGTTCGAAATTTCTTTACACCTTTTAAAATATCAAGGAGGGTTAGTTGAGGGTTGTTTTCCGACATATTGTGATCTTTCATTTCGGAATGAATTGAACAGCTAACTGTATGATATTATGTACAATTTTACGGCGAAAGTATGATCATGCAGGATAAATAACCAATAATTATGATGAAAAAGCAGGCCATGATGAACCTGCCTTGAATTCAGTATCATAAAGAATTGATATGGCTTTTTATTTTCTCAAAAATATCATTTGCCTTATTAATATCAGGTCCTCCAGCCTGCGCCATATCTGGTCTTCCACCACCACCTTTACCGCCCGCAATCGAACTCGCCATTCTAACCAAATCAATTGCACTTACAGTTTTGCTTAATTCAGCAGTTACGGCAACAACGATGGATGCTTTTTGACCAAAGGATGACAATACGACAGCTATTCCATTTTGAAGCTGTTTAACAAGACTTTCAGCCAAAGGTTTTAATTCTTTTGGCGGGATTTCACCAACATCACGGAAAATAAGTTCAATGCCATTGATCGTCTCAATGTCATTTTGCATGTCTTTGCCGATTGTCAATTGGTGCTGCAATTTGGATATTTGCTGTTTTAGCTCTTTTCTTTCGTTTAATAACAACTGCACTCTATCGGTAAGTTGTACAGAGGCAGTATTAAGAAGAGAGGCTATTTCATTTAATATATTCAAATTCTGTTTGAAATAATTTTCCGCGGCCAAACCGGCAACGGCTTCAATACGTCTTATTCCGGCAGCCACCCCGCTTTCAGAAATTATATGAAATAAACCTATATCTCCGGTGCGATTGACATGGGTTCCACCGCAAAGTTCAATGGACCATGCCGTTTGTGGATTGGCAATATCATCTCCATTTCCCATTGAAACCACACGGACTTCCTCACCATATTTTTCATTGAACAATGCCATTGCACCAAGTCTACTAGCTTGTTCCGGCGTCATGATTTGTGTTCTGACCGGTAAATTTTTCCGGATTTGTGCATTAACCTTTGCTTCGACAATATCCAGTTCATTGCGTGTAATCGGTTTGGAGAGACTGAAATCAAATCTTAAGCGTTCTGCTGTATTCAGACTTCCTTTTTGGGTGACATGTGTCCCGAATTGTTCTCTCAATGCACGATGTAACAGATGGGTGGCAGAATGATGTGCCTGAATTGTCTGTCTGTAAGCAGTATCAATTTCAGCCGTGACCGTATCATTGATCTTAATCTGGCCTTTTTTTACAATTCCATGATGAAGGATCAGTTCGCCAAGTTTTTTCTGCGTATCTTTAATCTCGATAATACTGTTTTTATTGAAAATGATTCCCTGATCCCCAGCCTGACCACCACTTTCACCATAAAAGGGGGTCTGGTTTAACAAGATACTGATTTCTTTACCTTTTTCTGCTTGGTTTACTAATTGACCATCAATGATAATTGCCTGAATTTCAGCATCAGCCCTATTATTCTTGTATCCAAGAAATTCAGATGATCCAAATTTATCCTTGAGTTCAAACCATATTGTTTCAGTTGCATTATCACCGGAACCAACCCATGCGGCTCTGGCTCGGTTACGTTGTTCGGCCATGGCTTTATCAAAGCCTTCGTGATCAACGGTCAATCCTTTTTCACGAAGCGCGTCAGCCGTTAAATCCAGAGGGAAACCATAAGTATCATACAGTTTGAAAGCAATATCACCAGGCAATTTACCATGTGACGGTAATTTGCCGCTTTCCTCATTCAAAAGGGAAAGACCCCGATCCAGCATTGATTTGAAACGTTGTTCTTCATTGTATAAGGTTTCAGAAATCAAAGTTTCATAATGTATCAGTTCAGGATAGGCGCTTCCCATTTCCTCGATTAATGCAGGTAAAAGCTTGTAAAATACCGGTTGTTGAGTGCCGATCATGTGTAAATGGCGCATGGCTCTGCGCATAATACGACGTAATACATAACCACGTCCGTCTTTGGATGGTAAGACACCATCAGCAATAAGGAAAGCCGAAGAGCGAAGATGATCTGCAACGACACGATGACTGACTTTATGGGAACCAAATGGATCTGTATCAGTAATTTCAGCAGATGCCCTGATCAAGACCTGAAAAGTATCAATATCAAAATTGTCACTTTTCCCTTGCATAATTGCGGCAAATCGTTCCAATCCCATTCCTGTATCAATTGACGGACGGGGTAGGGGATTTCGTGTACCTGGTGGATTTTCAAAATATTGCATGAAAACCAAATTCCATATTTCTACGAAACGGTCTCCATCTTCGTCCTTGGATCCTGGGGGGCCTCCAAATACAGCTTCGCCATGGTCATAGAAAATTTCTGAACATGGTCCACATGGGCCTGTATCTCCCATACGCCAGAAGTTATCTGAACTGTTAATACGGATAATACGGTCATCGGAAAAGCCAGCTATTTTTTTCCATAAATCAGCTGCTTCATTATCATCCGAATAAACAGTGACAAGAAGTTTTTCCCTGGGTAATCCAAATTCGCCAGTGATTAGGTTCCATGCCAGATAGATTGCTTTTTCCTTAAAATAATCTCCGAAAGAGAAATTTCCGAGCATTTCAAAAAAAGTATGATGACGAGCGGTATATCCAACATTATCAAGATCATTGTGCTTGCCACCAGCCCGAACAACCTTTTGTGCAGTTGTGGCACGTGAATAGGGACGTTGTTCCTGTCCGGTAAACACATTTTTGAACTGTACCATTCCTGCATTTGTAAAAAGCAGAGTAGGGTCATTCTGCGGAACCAAAGATGAGGATGGTACAATTTGATGATCATTTTTAGAAAAATAATTCAAAAAGTGCGACCGTATTTCATTTGTGCTTGGCATTGTGGTGGACATGGTAGAATGAACAATCCTGATATGTTAAAATAATATTTTAAACGAACTGGATAAGAGTAATATGGAAATTAATCTAACCGTATATATTATTATTCAAAATGTTTTTTACAGTACAGCTATTTAAGCTTTTGTCATGAAAGTCAAGATTTAATGTTTGATAATGATAAAAATACGTATTCTTTATTTTCTGAAGGATTATTTGGTCGGTTACGACAGGATTGTCAGAAGGAATGGCAACAATTTATCCATCATCCCTTTGTCAAGGCGCTGGGTAAGGGAAGCTTGCCGGCAGAGGAATTTAGAAAATATCTAGTTCAGGATTATTTATATCTTCTTGATTACAGTCGTGTTGAGGCCCTAGCGATTTATAAAAGTAATTCATTATGGGAAATGCAATATTTTTTATCATTATTGAAAGGGCTTATCGAAATAGAGCTTCCATTGCATTTATCATATTGCAAGCAATGGGGAATAGAAATTGACTTTATTGAAAATGAAAGGAAATCAATCGAACTTATTGCATACAGTCAATATTTGCTTACAAAAAGTATGCAGGGTGATTTGTTAGATATCGTAATTCTAATATTACCATGTTTGATAGGGTACGGTGAAATCGGTTTGAATTTATTAAATGATCAAGAATTTGATAAAAGGGACCATCCGTATTTATCTTGGTTGGAAACGTACGGAAGTGATAGCTATTACAATCTTGTAAAGAAAAGTATTATGTTTCTGGATCAAATTGCTTTTCAGTATGGAGCGGAACAACGTTATCCAATGATTCTACGTAAGTTTAAGGAGGTTGTTCAATTGGAAACTGCCTTTTGGAACGTTGGAAAAAAATAATTTACCTTTTTGATATGGAATCATTATAAACCAATTTGCGCGATAAATGGAAATTCGCTAGCATTCCAGTCATTGCACCAATAATTAAAGGTATAAAAGCATAGTACCTAAAAAACGAATTTAGGAAAAATAAAAAGAAAACAATTCCTCTATTGCAACAAAAACCAAGAATGTTGGTCATAATAAATCGTATCCATTGTGCAAAGATAGAATGACGATGATTAATATTTCCAAATGTCCAGAGTCTGTTTATGAACCAGTTAGAACTTGCGGCTATAAAATAAGCGGCAAGGGTTGCCGAGGTTAATCCAATTAAGGGCCGTAACAAGTATACAGCTAGAATATCAATTCCCAGACCGGATGATCCAACAATACCAAATTTAATAAATTGAAAAAGTTGTTGTTTATGACCGATTGATATCAAAAAGAACCTTTAAAAATAAATTGGCCTGATTGTTTTTTAAAAATAAAAAGAGATACTTAATTTTAAGTATCTCTTTTACATTACTCAGATAATTTCTTGAAAATTATTTAAGAATAATTTCCACGCGACGGTTTTGTGGTTCACGTGTATTTGGTCCTGTTGGAACCAATGGATGAGATTCACCATAACCATGAATATCAATTGCTGTTGCTGGAACACCGTCACGGATTAATTCAGCTTTCACGCTTTTGGCACGTCTGATTGAAAGACCCATGTTATAGCGTTGACCACGAGGACCTGGATGTGCAGAAGAGTTATCTGTATATCCGTTAACTTCGATACGTGTTGTTTGAACACGTGTTGAAGCCTGAGCAGCTTCTCTTACGATTTCACGTGCACGAGGTGTCAATGCTGATTTGTCGAAATCGAAGAATACTAGGTAGGTGCGAGCTACAGATGGTTGTGGTGGAGCAACTACAGTTGGTGGAGCTGGAGGAGGTGCTGGTGGTGCGGTGTCAAATGCATAACGCAGACCCAAGATAAACTGATGATTGAAGCGGTGATCCATTTTAACGCCTCTGTGGCTGTTATAATGGTTTCCGCCAACCCAGGCACTTGAATTGTATGAACGATGATCATCCAATTGACCCATCATACGGTACTCAGTTGTAACTGCCAATCCTGGAACGCCTGGGATATCATAGGCGGCACCGACAATACCTTGATAGGCAAAGCTTCCACCTGTTCCACCGATACGGTTTTTATTGCCATTACGGTAAACTGTATCCAATGGAGCCATATTTTGCCAGAGATAACCGGCACCAATACCCACGAATGGGGTGACAGGGACGTCAATGCCGAATTGACGCAAGTCAATATCATAAAGAACATTTATCAATCCGCCATAACCTTGGTCATGTCCTTTGGTTTTGTATGCGGAAACAGGGGTTCCATGACGTCCGCTGATGTTGGAGTAGTTATAAACACCTTCAACTTCCACGCGGAGACCATTACCAAATCCCCAACCAAAAGAACCCATGGTTGTGAAACCGGTATTATGGCGCAGTTTTGATGAGGTTCCCTTACCGTTATCAAGCCTGCCACCGGCATTGGTACCATTTTTGAAATGGGCATGTTGTGTTTGAACAAGGTTATAACCGCCACCTAAGCTAACATAAGGGCCAGTAATTGTGCTAGCCATCGCTGCGGCGGGAGTAGCAACCGCGAAAGTCGTTGCAAGCAATGCAGTGCGAAGACGCATCTTGACACATCCTTCTTTTATAAGTTTCGAGCGATAGACCGCCAATTAAGGCGGAAGCTCTTTAAATTTATACTCTATAATTTACTATAATCTATATCTTTGAAAAATTAGAAGGATTTTAATGTAGTGATTATAGTTATTAATGTAATGTAACTAAAAAAACACAGAAAAGGGCTTTACCTTCTAATTTCTATAAAGATTTTCAGATATTCGGCAATTTATAAAAGATTTTATTGAATGACAATCTTTCATATATACTTTATTGATTAGAATTAATTCATGTGTTTTATATGCAACAATTTTAGTCCTGTATACAACCGTCCTCGATTAGGAGACTGTACAGCTGTTTTTCACTAACATCTTGTGATGTGAAAGCTTTTCCTATCCCATTGACAAGTATAAACGTTATTTTATTGTTTTGGCTTTTTTTATCATGTTTCAAATGATTAAGAAGATTTGATGCCCGTATGGGTTGAGAAAGCCTTTTTATTGTAACAGGTAGGTTTACAGATTCGAAATGATGAATGACACGTTGTGTGTCTTTCTCCGGACATATGCCCATTTGGGTGCATAATTTAAAGATCAGGCAGCAACCCAGTGCAACGGCTTCTCCGTGTAGTAAACGACCATCATAACCCAGTTCCGCTTCCAGGGTATGTCCCAAGCTGTGACCGAGATTCAGGAGGTTTCTGCCTGTTGATTGCTGTTCATATTCATCATTTTGAATAATCCTTGCTTTAAATTGACAAGCCATTTCGATGGCCTTGGCCAGACAGGCATGTTCTTTACTTATGACTTTTTTACCGTTTTTTTCACACCATTTGAATAATTCTGGATCATTGATCAAACCAGCTTTAACAATTTCTGCATAACCGGCCTGTAATTCTCTTTGGGGGAGTGTGTCCAAAATCTTTGTATCTGTGATAACGGCTTCTGGTTGGTAAAAGGCCCCAAGCAGATTCTTACCCACCGATGTATTGATACCGGTTTTTCCGCCTACGGAAGAATCGACTTGAGAAAGCAGGGTGGTGGGGATTTGAATGAATGGCACTCCACGTAACACGGTGGCAGCTGAAAATCCTGCCAAATCTCCTGTAACGCCACCACCAAATGCCAAAATCGTTGAATTTCGCTCAATCCCTTTTTCTAACAATGTTTGCGTGACTTTTTCATAATATTGAAAGGATTTTGTTTTTTCCCCAGGAGGAAGCAGGATAACTTCATAATTTACGTGTACTAAATCAAGACTATGGATAAGTTTGTCCAGATGAAGGTCGGCAACTGTCTGATCCGCCAGAATAAAAACTTTCTTTTGCTTTAATAAAGGTAAAATCAGTGTTCCACATTGCTGTAATATATCAGAACCAATGATTACGTCGTAATGATTTTTTGACAGGGTTATGGGTAAAATATGCATTTTACTTGAATTTTCTAGAGCTGAGATAACAAGATTAATTGTTGTATCAATGTCTTTATCCCTACATTCAACGACAATATCTGCCTCGGCATAGACGGGGTAACGTTTTTCCATAAGGGAGGAAAGTATTTCTTTTTTATTATCGACATTCAATAAGGGACGGTTGGTATTTTTGGAAACGCGCTTGAAAAGTGTTTCCAGATCACAATGTAGCCAAAGGGTGGTTGCTTTTTCCTTTAAGGTTTTTCTTGTCTCCGGATGCATGTAGGCCCCACCACCTGTTGCGAGAATCAAGGGGGCTTGATCCAATAAACGTTGGATAACCTGGTTTTCCACACGACGGAATTCCTCTTCTCCATATTGTTCGAAAATATCGGCGATACTGCATCCAGCCGTAGTTTCTATTTCTTTATCCGAATCGATGAAGGGTATGGAAAGCAAGTCTGCGATTTTTTTACCAATCGTTGTTTTTCCAGCCCCCATCAGACCGATTAAAACAAGTGGTCGATTTAGTAATTTGCTAGGTATATCAGTCATGTGGTCGATCAAATACAGAAATAAAAATTGATAAATTGAGATTTTATTTAATTTTAGAGAGAATTTATAAAATCCAGACTATTAAAAATTAATTGTAGTATGGTATGAAATCAAGCTGTTATTATTAAAACATCAACGAGTAATTTTACATCAGGAAGCCATAATGCGTCGATTATTTGTTATTCTCTTTGGATTAATAGTTATATTGCTTGTGGCAGGGGTAGTGTTTTTTTGCTTGCAAACACCCGAAATGCCGATCAGAGAAGTTCACAAGGTTATTTCCATTCCCAAAGCCCAGCAACATACAACTTTGCCATCTGTACCTGTTGTCCCTGGCGCTCCTCCTATTATCGTTCCCTACAACAATGCAAACGCTCATAATGCTTCAACGCCTGCTCCGATAAACACTCCAACAATTCCCCAGCCTGGAAAAGTTCCTGGAAATGTGTTGAATACAATGCCCAATCAATAGATTTTGAATAAATCATGAACAGGGATCTGATTGATTTCTTTTTGGAAATGTTGGTGGCAGAGAGAGGGGTTACTGCAAATACATATCAGGCCTATCAAACTGATTTAAAAGATTTTATGGATTATTTGCAAGCCAGAAATCTAGAAATGGATAGGGTTTCTAAACGTGATATTCATCAATATTTTGAATTTTTGGGTCAAGAGGGAAAAACAGCGCGAACAGCAATAAGAAGGTTGTCATGTCTGCGTCAGTTTTATGGTTTTTTGGTTCAGGAGAATATTCGCTCCGATGATCCCACTTATTTAATGCAATCCCCCTGTTTGCCACAATCATTACCTAAATATCTGAGCGAACAGGAAGTTTTTAACCTGTTATCAGCAAGTGAATTCCTTGACGATTACAGACGGTCACTTGTTGCCAAGGCAGCTTTGGAAATTCTGTATAGTTCGGGATTACGCATATCTGAGTTGTTATCTCTGCGCAAGGACCAGATTCAGCAAGCAACAAAAATTTTGCGAATATACGGAAAAGGCAGACGTGAAAGGTTAATACCTGTTTCAGATGCAGCGGTAAAAGCGGCATTGGTGCTTAAAAAAAATGATGCGAGTTTAAAGAGTGTCTTTCTGTTTCCTGGACGAAACCCGCAAAATCATTTAACGCGGCAGGGGTTTGATAAAATATTGTTCGAAGTTGCATTAAAGGCCAATCTTGATCCTGGCAGGCTGTCTCCCCATGTTTTACGTCATTCATTTGCCAGTCATATGTTGGCACATGGGGCAGATTTGCGTTCATTGCAGATGATGTTGGGGCATGCTGATATTTCGACGACACAAATTTATACCCATTTACAGACTGAACACCTAAAAAAAATAGTGCAGGATTTTCATCCCCTGAGTATGAAAAAATAATTTTATTAAAAAAATATTGTAATTTATACAATTAAAAATTTATTTGATTGATAATATACATTACACTGATCTGTTATTAACGTTTAATTGGTAATCTTTTATAATCATGCGTCAATTTTTGGACTTTGAAAAATCCGTTGCAGAACTCGAAAATAAAATTTATGAATTGCAACGTGTTGAAACCGCCACAGAAATTAATATTGCCGAAGAATTGCAAACGCTTACGGAAAAGGCTGAAAAACAGCTGCGAGTTATATATAACAAACTAACACCCTGGCAAAAAGTTCAGGTGTCACGACACGCGCAACGTCCGCATGCTTTGGATTATATCAAAGGTATGATTGAAAACTTCATGCCATTGGCAGGGGATCGTCTTTATGCAGAAGATCATGCCATTATCGGTGGATTGGGAAGATTCAAAGGGCAATCTGTTGTTGTGATCGGGATAGAGCGAGGTTCCGATCTTGATACAAGACTAAAGCATAATTTTGGGATGGCCAGGCCTGAAGGATATAGAAAAGCTCAACGTTTAATTAAACTGGCAGGACAATTTAATTTACCGATTATCATGTTGATTGACACGCCAGGAGCATGGCCTGGAATTGATGCGGAACAACATGGTCAGGCTGAAGCCATTGCAAAATCAATTGAGACATGCCTTAGGGCAACAACTCCCATTGTTTCCGTTATCATTGGTGAAGGTGGATCGGGAGGGGCAATCGCTCTGGCAACGGCTGACAAAATTCTGATGCTTGAACATGCGATTTATTCAGTTATTTCTCCTGAGGCTTGTTCCTCCATATTATGGCGGGATGCATCACAAGCGGCTCAGGCGGCAGTTGCATTACGTTTGACGGCTCAGGATTTGTTGAAATTCAAATTAATTGATCAAATTATCGAGGAACCGGTTGGTGGAGCGCAACGAGATCCAGAAACTGCGATCAGTAATGTTCAAAAGGCGATTGAAGCTGCATTTGGCGAACTCGCCTTAGTTCCAGAACAGGTTCTTCAGGCTAAACGTAGAAATAAGTTTCTTGCCATGGGGCGTGAGGAAATAAACTAGTTAAAACCAGGGTTCAAATGGGCTCACCTTCGTGTGGGTCGTATCCCATCCGGATAAACAACTGATGGATTTGTTGAGCGGCACGCTGAACGGCATCTTGGTCCTGACCTTTGACAACCAATGCTATTCCATTTTGATCTTCATTTTTATAAAATGGATAGGATCCAATATCAAGGTTATGAAATTGATCCTGTATATGTGCTAGATCATGTGCAATTTTGCCTTCAGAGGCATGAAAAGCGTAACAGCTTTTTGAAACAATTGGCTTGCCATGGTGTAAGGTGGGCAATATTTGATCAAACATTGCACGCATGATTTGGGGAACGCCAGCCATAACATATACATTGTTGATTACATATCCCGGCGCTACGGATACAGAATTGGGAATGGGCGTAGCCCCTAGTGGGAAACGAGCCATTTTTCTATGGGCGTCATTATATTTTTCCTTGCCAATATGTTCTTCCAATAATCGGGATATTTCTGGATGAATTGGATTGGGTACACCAAACGCCTCTGCTATAGCCTCGGAAGTTATATCATCATGGGTAGGACCGATTCCCCCTGTAGAAAACACATAATCATATGCAGCACGTAATTCATTAACTGTTTTGATGATTATTTTTTGATCATCAGGAATGATACGGGTTTCTATGAGTTTAATTCCGGAACAGGTTAATCCTTTCGCAATATAATTTATATTCACGTCTTGGGTACGGCCTGAAAGAATTTCATTTCCGATAACCATAATTGAAGCAGTTGGATTTAGAGTCATTTTACAAAAGTCCAATTGTTAAAACAGTTACAATATTTAAGTATTGAAAAATTACAGAGAATTATATTTAAAATTAAGAATTGTTTAAGAAAATTCCAAAGTAAATGTTTAGTATAAACAGTTTTATGTTAAAATAATTATTATTGCAAATATTGAATTTTTTTTGTTTAATTTAAAAAGCCTTTCAAAAAGGGGTTTATAATGATTACAATTAATTCGTCATGTCCATCCGCCATTTGGGAGACCCAATCAGAATTGGGGGAGGGGGTTATGTGGAATGCCTCTGAAAAAGCGGTTTATTTTGTTGATATTGAGGGCAAAAAAATTCATCAATACCGCTTAAATGACAATCAGAAGAAAAGCTGGAATACTCACAAGAAACCTACATTTTTTTTTCCAACCAATCGATCTGTTTATTTATGCGGTATGGAAGACGGTTTATATTGGTTTAGCCTATTTAATGGCAGTGTGACGTTATTTTATCCCTTAGAGGAAAAATTTCCAAATAATCGAATTAATGATGGATATATTGATGCCAAAGGTCAACTTTGGTTTGGATCAATGGATGAAAAAGAAAAAAAATTAACAGGATCCCTCTATTTGTTAAAATGGGATCAGGCTAAACCTTATGTAATAAGGCAGGATAGGGAATATGCGGTACTTAATGGGCCTGTAATTGATGAAGACAAACAGATCCTATATTGCAGTCATTCCAATGCACATGAAATTTTTTCGTTTGATATTGAAGATGGACAAAAACTTGCAAACAAACGACTTTTTGTAAAAGAAATGGAAGGATATCCTGATGGCATGGCGCTTGATTGCGAGAACAATCTGTGGGTTTGTCTTTATCAAGGACATAAAATAAATGTCTATTCCTCTGATGGACATAAATTGAAATCAATAGATTTTCCTTGTCCGAATTTAACCAAAATAGCTTTTGGTGGTAATGATTTAAAAACGGCTTTTGTTACATCGGCACGTGCCAAAATATCAAAAAAAGATCTTGAAAAATATCCAAAAGCTGGTGCCTTATTCACTTTTGACAATAATATCACTGGAAAAAGGCAGAATATTTTTCATATTCCTGACGAGGTAAGATTAGAAGAGTAAATCCTTCAAGAGTGGAATAAATGGTTTGTCAGCCTCCAAGACAAGATAATGGTCAAGCTCATTGGCGGTAACCCATGCAAGTTGCTGTTTTTCTCTTGGTATGGGGTCATTTTTCCAACGATGACATACATATAATGGCATCAATAAATGAAAATCCTGATACTCATGGGATGCGAAAGTGAATGGGGCGAGACAGCTTTTAGAAATATCGACATTTATTTCTTCTTTCAATTCTCGAATCAATGCTGTTTCAGGTGTTTCCCCGGGTTCAACTTTTCCGCCTGGAAATTCCCACATTCCTGCCATTGATTTTCCCTCCGGACGACGGGCGAGTAAAAGCCTACCTTCAATATCAATAAGTGCGGCGGCTACAACTAACAATATTTTTTTTTCTTTTGATGTATAAATATTTTGATTGGGTGTGAGATTGTTGGGACAAATATCTTCCCGTTGTAAAAGGAAATATGAGACGGGTTGTTCAACAGCACGAGCTAAAAATTTCTCCTTGCCCTGACCATAGGGTTGAAAATCACATTTTTTCAAAACCGCTATAGAGGCAATATTGTCATCAGCGGCAGTGGCATGAATGTAATTGATATTTAGATTGGCTAACGCCCAATTTGTTAAGCGTTTCAAGGCTCGGGTAGCGATATTATTACCCCAGTATCTCTGAGCAACCCAATATCCTATTTTGGCAGATTGTTCTGCCATATTCAGGGTTAAACCTATACAACCTACAACTGTGTCCGGATTGGTTTGTGTATCGATAATTGAAAAGTGATAGGATTGTCCTGCCTTGATTTGCTGAAGGGTGGCTTCAAACCATTTTTCCAATAATTCTTGTGAGTAAGGAAATGGCACGTCACTCAGCATTTTTGCAATATTCCAATCATTAATATGATTATGTATGCTTTTGATATCCTTTTTTTGGATCAATCGTAAAAGATATTGATCAATTTGTAAGGTTGGAATGGATAAATGCTGATGTATAACCATTTATAAACACTTTGATTCAAAAAATTAACTTTAAATAATATAAGGGAAAAGTTGTTTTATGATTTACGGGGATTCTTTACGTGCGGCTATTAGAAATTCCTTATTGCCTTCAGGGCCGGTAATGGGACTAGTCTCAATTCCCAATACTTGCCAGTTGGGCAGATTTTGCCACCAATTATTAATGTCCTGGCAAATTTTTGTATGAATCTCAGGATCGCGGACAACTCCTTTTGATCCAATATGTTTGCGTCCAGCTTCAAATTGGGGTTTGATCAACGCCATTGCCCATCCGCCAGTTTGACACAGGGATAAGGCGGCAGGTAAAATTGTTTTTAGACTAATAAAGCTTGCATCACAGACGATGACTTGAATGGGATCCGGAATTATTTCTGATGTAAGATAGCGGGCATTACACTTTTCTTTCACAATCACGCGTGTATTCTGACGTATTTTCCATGCCAATTGTCCATGCCCAACATCGACTGCGTATACCTTATTCGCTTCATTCGTTAATAAAACATCGGTAAACCCTCCTGTGGAGACCCCGATATCAAGGCAATTTAACCCTCTGGGTGATAAATTGAATGATTTCAATCCATGATCCAGTTTTAGACCACCACGCGATACCCAAGGATGTTCTTGATTTTTAATGGTAAGTTCAATGGTTTCAGATACGATATCCCCTGCCTTTTGAATTCGACGATCTTTCGTAAAAACCAGCCCCGCCATAATCAAGGCCTGCGCTTTTGTACGACTTTCAACCATGCCTCTTTCAAAGAGAAGTATATCGACGCGTTTTTTAGTGTTAGCCATTATTGAATGGGTAAATGTTTATTGTAAATCAATTTCTTCTGGTAATAACATAATTTGCCAAAGCGCGTAAATTATCGGCGGCGGATCCGAAAGGTTCTAAATGACGGATAGCTTTACTGATAAGTCTGTTTGCTTCCTTTTTTGCATCTTCAATTCCAAGCAAAGAAACGAATGTTGATTTTCCTGAGGCATTATCCTTACCGGCTGTTTTACCAAGTTCCTCTGCACTTGCCGTGGCATCAAGAATGTCATCAGCGATCTGGAAAGCTGTTCCCAAATCTCGACCATAGCTGATGATATGATTGCGCAAGTCGGTATTTGCCTGGCCTAAAATGGCTCCAGCTTCAGCGGAATAACAAATTAGGCGGCCTGTTTTCATGGCATGCAAATTGATTACCTCAGGAAGGGTCAGATGACGATTTTCACCTTCCATATCAATAACTTGTCCACCGACCATCCCATTGGATCCACTTGCTTCAGCAAGGGACTTAACCAGTTCAATACGAATATTCGGGTTTTCGCTGACATCTTCCCACGTTAAAATTTCGAAGGCTTTGGTTTGTAAAGCATCACCGGCAAGAATGGCAATCGCCTCACCGAATTTAATATGGGTGGAGGGTTTTCCCCGACGCAGATCATCATCATCCATTGCCGGTAAATCATCATGAATTAATGAATAGGCATGAAGCATTTCAACAGAAGCGCCCACATAAAGCGCGCTTTTCATTGGGATATTGAAGAGAGAAGCGACTTCTGTAACAAGATAACCCCTTAATCTTTTCCCCCCCCCAAGTACAGCGTAGCGCATTGCCTCAATCAGATTTGCCTCACCCCCCTTCATTCTGGGAAGAAATTTATCAAGTGTTGTTTCAAGGCTTTGGGCACGTGATGAAAGCGATTGATTAAGAGACTGATTTTGTGCTTCAACAGAAGTCATGGTAATTAACCCTAAATTTATTCAATAGTTTCAGTATCAAGGCTTTGGTTATCTTTTTCGACAATCATTTTTACCCGAGCCTCGGCTTCATTCAATTTTTTTTCACAATAACGTCGAAGTAAGGCACCGCGTTCATAAGATACGATGGCTTCTTCAAGTTTTTGTTGTCCAGTTTCCAAATTATGAACGATTTTTTCCAATTCATTCAATGCATCCTCAAATGAAAGGGAAGAGAGATCATCTGTCATGTTGAACTTCCAACAAGTTTATATCTGATAAATATTATTTCTTTATACCTCTTTTGAAAAAAGAAACCAATTTATAGATTTAAAAATTGTTTTGTGCAATTTTACTTTTTTTTAATTAGAAAAGATAAATTATTTCCCTGTTCTGAAAAAGCAATCAGTGAATGACCAGTTTTACGACAGAATTCATGAAAATCCTTGATTGTATGACGATCTGTCGCCAAGACACGTAAACAATCCCCAGGTTCAAGAGTTTGTAAAACCCGATTAGCCTTCAAAATAGGTAAGGGGCATCGCAACTCTTTGAGATCTAAAATAATTTCACCCATATCAAACCCTGTAACTATAAATTAAAAAATATTATCAGAATTATAAATATGAGCAAATTGATGAATTTTAAACCACAGATTTGATTTTATTGTATCGACACATAATGATTCGACAGATACTTATCAAAATTAAGGTAAGGCAGCTGAGTGTAATTTGATTTCGACTGTCATGATTAAAAAACATGGCAAGAATCACCATGGCAAACGACATGATTGTAAACCAGGATAGATAAGGGAAAAACCACATCTTAAATGTTAGTTTTTGTTTGGTTCGTTCCAATTTTGAGCGAATTACGATTTCAGATAAACCTATTGCAATATAGACAAACAGGATAATGGATCCAGCGCAGCTTAAAATATAAGTGAAAAAAACTTTTGGCGAAATTACCGAGAAAATCGAAATTATTATACCGATGATGGAGGCGGTAATAATTGCTCTTTTGGGAACGCCATTTTTATTGGTATGAATTAGCCATCTGGGTGCATCATTAAATTCTGCCAGCTCAAAGAGTGTACGGGAGGTTGCGTAAATAGATGAGTTTAAGCAAGAGAGAATAGCAATCAGGATGGTCATTGCCATAATATCCGAGGCATAAGGAATTTCAAGCTTTTGCAAAACCATTAGAAAAGGTGATATCCCCGGGATTACATAATTCCAGGGCAGGATAGAGACAATAATTCCAATTGAAATAACGTAAAAGGTGATAACTCGGAAAATAATTGTTTTACTGGCATAAGCGACATTCTCCGCAGGTTTATCGGATTCAGCTGCCGCTATGGTAGCCACTTCCGATCCAGTAACTGTAAATAGAATGGTTGGAATGATTGTGAAAACGGCAAGAATGCCTTTTGGAAAAAAGCTTTGGAAATGCCATATATTATTAATTTTTGTTGTGTAATATCCACCCAAATGGCTTATTGCTATACCGCCAAGAATAATAAAGGCCGTAATGGCTAGGATTTTAAGCAGGGCAAACCAGAATTCAAATTCACCATATCCCTTGACAGAAAATAGATTGGTTATCATCATGATAATAACCAATAAAGGTCCCAGAACCATAGTTGCCAGAAATGTGTATTGTTCGGGAATATGCATGTAATGTAGTAAAATAATTCCACCGGCTATGGCCTCGGCAGCAATGGCAGAAATCCAGAAAAGCCAATACCCCCATCCTAATATAAATGTAACATGATCGCCAAGTCCACGGCGGATATGATTGAGAAAGGAACCTGCCTCTGGTTTTTCAATAACCAATTCGCCAAGCATTCGCATAACAAAAAAAATGAGAAATCCAGTAATGACATAGGACAAAAGAACAGCAGGTCCTGTTTGCTTAATTGAGGCAGAGGCACCTACAAAAAGACCGGCCCCAATAATACCACCGATAGAGATCATGATAATATGGCGGCGTTGGAGGGTGTGTGCTAATTGCCCATCGGAATATGAAAGGACTGTTTTTTCTTGAGATTTTTTTTCTTGCAATGCCATTTTCCCATATTAAAATTTGTAGATTGATTTTGTAATAATAAAAGTTATGTAATATTTAATCCTGAAATAGGAGGTATAAAGGAATTTTAATTATCTTTAAAGATAGATAATTGTTATTATATTTCGCGATTTGAGTTTTTAAAGGTTGAGTATTATAAAGAATTAATCACGATAATGTTACTTATGTAATTTTGTTATAGATAAATTTCATTATTGATACCTAAATTTAGAACGTCTGAAATTTTTCAATAAAGTATCATTTCGAGATTTTCAACAATTTAATTGTTTCTAGCCACTCTATAAAATATATTGGAGTGGCTGAAATTATCATTTATTTTTTATCTGTTTCAACAGTTTCATTAGATTTTTTTACTGCCACTTTTGGTAAACTGATTGTCAAGGACAATTCTTTTAATCGTTCTGCAGAAATCGGGGCAGGCGCTTCCATCATTAAATCCTCACCTTGTTGATTTAATGGGAATAGAATGACCTCACGAATATTGGGTTCATCCATCAGAAGCATGACCATGCGATCAATACCAGGTGCGGCACCTCCATGAGGCGGAGCTCCATAACGGAATGCATTTAGCATACCACCAAAACGCTTTTCGACTTCTTCCTCTGGATATCCGGCAATTTCAAAGGCTTTGATCATGATGTCAGGTCGATGATTTCGAATTGCACCTGAAGAAAGTTCAATACCATTGCAGACGATATCATATTGATATGCATTAATTTCCAAAGGATTCTTGTTTATCAGTGCTTCAAGTCCACCCTGAGGCATGGAGAAGGGATTGTGAGAGAAATCAATCAATCCGGTTTCTTCATTGATTTCATACATAGGGAAATCAATAATCCAACAGAACCGGAAGGCGTTTTTCTCGATTAGATCAAGTTCTGTTGCAATTTTTGTTCGAACAGAACCGGAAAATTTAACCATATCAAGGCCTTGTCCAGCTACAAAGAAAACAGCATCGCCACTTTTTAAATGACAGGCCTGGCGGATCATTTCACAACGTTCTTCATCCAAATTTTTGGCAATTGGTCCTTTTGCCCCATTGTCTTCAAAGATGATGTATCCCAAACCACCCGCTTTCTCTTCTCTGGCCCATTTATTCAACTTATCAAAAAAAGAGCGGGGAAATGATCCTGCACCAGGAGCGGGAACAGCACGAACTTCTCCTCCTGCCTCAACAATTTTTGCAAAGAGACCAAAACTAGAATTTTTGAACGCTTCGGAAACATCAACAAGTTTTAAGGGGTTTCTTAAATCTGGTTTATCACTGCCATATTCTTTCATGGCTTGTTTATAGGGAATACGTTCAAAGGGTGCTGAACTTACAGTATGTGTAGGTGCAAATTCCTTGAAAATGCCCTCCATAACAGGTTCCAGCGTTTCAAAAACATCTTCTTGAGTGACGAAAGACATTTCAAAATCAAGTTGATAAAATTCTCCCGGAGAACGATCCGCACGTGCAGCCTCGTCACGGAAACAGGGGGCTATTTGGAAATAGCGGTCAAAACCAGCCACCATTGCAAGCTGTTTGAATTGTTGCGGTGCCTGTGGCAATGCATAAAATTTTCCAGGATGTAGACGGGCAGGAACCAGAAAATCCCTGGCACCTTCAGGTGAAGAAGCTGTCAGGATAGGAGTTTGAAATTCAGTGAAACCCTGTTCAATCATTCTATGGCGAAGGCTTGCAATAATGTTTGACCTTAACATCAGATTGCGATGAACCCGTTCTCGACGCAGATCGATATAACGATATTTTAAACGTAAATCTTCCGGATAGTTTTCGTTGCCAGTCACTTGAAAAGGCAATACGTCAGCTTCGGAAATAATTTCAAGATTTTCAGCCTGAATTTCAATTTGTCCTGTTGGCAGTTTTGGATTAACGGTTTCTCCTTCACGAGCGACAACCATACCTGTAATGCAAATAACGCTTTCCACTCTCAATCTTTCCGCAGTGTTCATCAAAGGTGAATTGGTGGGAATAACAATCTGGGTAATACCAAAATGGTCGCGCAAATCGATAAAAAGTAAACCCCCATGATCTCTTTTACTATGAATCCATCCAGAAAGCTTGACAGTTGATCCAACATCCTGGGATCTTAGAGCGGCACAATTATGAGTGCGGTAGCGATGCATTGATATATCCTGTTTAAATTAAAATAATTAATTTTTTGATTATAAAGTGATTAATCAATTGCTTTACACGTTTTTAAAAAATTATAAAAGGACATCATATAATTCTGTTGATTAATATGATAAAAAAAGTGAATATTTTGAGCTTTAGGTTTTCAGACTAGTTCAATATATTTCAAAATTGCTTCAAGTTGTTTTGGATTTTTAAAAAGATCGTTTAAAGAATATTGATTGAGTGTTTTATAAAAATTATTCATTGCCTCGATTAAAAATGCAGGCAGGTTGCAAGTACATTGAATAAGGCATTGATCGCATTTGACATAGGTTTCATCTTCTTCTGTATTGCGAATAATGTCCCCAAGTTTGATACTGCCAGCATCTTTGTTTAAAGTTAATCCTCCATTTCTTCCACGCAATGTTTTGATAAACCCTTGTTTACCCAATCTATGGACAATTTTCATTAGATGATTTTGTGAAATCGAATAACAAGTCGCAATTTCATGGATAGAACAAAGTCGATCATGATGAACATGTAAATAGATCAGGGTTCTTAACGCATAATCTGTATATCGGGAAAGTTGCATAATATGTTGATAACTTTTATTGTTTCGAATATGTATATTATATATACATTTACAAAAAGTTTGAATGAATTTTTGTTTTGGCATAATAATAAAGGCTTAAAAGTAATTCTTTTAAGCCTTTATAAAAAAACGAAAATTACCGTTTCCACCAGCCGGAACGTGGCGTTTTGGTCGGTGTGTCATCTATGACAATGGGCTGAATTAAGGGTTGTTCGTTATTTTCATCAGCTTCCTTGGTTTTTTTGGGTTTTCGAAGCGTTGTTTTTTTGGCTGTAGTTGTTTTACGTGCTCTGGTAGTTTTTTTGATCTTCGTTTCCTTTTCCTCTTTATTATCCGAATTATCCGATTTTTCCTCGGCTTCGTTTTCTTTTGACTCTTTTTTGCTTGATGCTCTTTTACGTGTCGTTTTGGTGGTGCCTGTGGATTTGGTGGTTTTAGTAGCCCGTCGACGTTTTGGAGCAGGTTTTTCCTCTTTTATTTCCAGATTATCTGAAGTTTCATCCTCTTTATTTACAGCGTCAGAATTATCAATAACTTGATTTATCAAAGTTTCAGTTTCTTCATGCTGATTCTGGCTTTTGTCAGCATCAATTTCAATTGAAACAAAGGTTGGAGTCACAGTTATTTCTTCAGGTTTTTCATTGATGACAGGTTCTGGTATGGGTTCAGCCTCAAGAATGGGAGTAAAGTCATTATTTTTTTGAGCCTTACCTTGTCCTCTTTTATAACGGTTACGACGGGAATGATGGGGTTGTTTTTTATCCCTGGAGTTACTGTATGTTTTTTTGTTTTCCTTATATTGTTCCGAATAAGAATCGAGATTTGTATCGTCTTGTTTATGCTCTATGGAGACAGAATTTTGACGTAATGCTTTTGATTCAGGTTTTAGATCAATAACTTTATTCTCTATCTCATCTTGTCTATAATCTGTTTTTGAATTTGTCTGATATTCAAGATAGGATTGGATTGGTATTTCCCTGACAAAAAGATTCTCCTGAACTACATTTGGTGTAGATTGAAGTATTTCATCATCAGGTTCCATATCAAGTGAGGAATCAGTTTTGCTTGAAAAACGGGCATTATGAGAGGACAGGGTTGAATCAATTGCAAATTCAATCTTGATTTTATATTTCTTTTCAATATCCGCCAGCCATTTGCGTTTTTGGTTGAGAATATTCAAGACAATTTCACCGGATGAAATGGAAACGGTTAAAATTCCTGGTTTGATTTTACGAGCTTCTTCATCAATCTGTCTGATGATTTGTAAAGAAATATTGGCGTCACTTCGAATAATACCTGTTCCATTACAAGCGGAACATGGAGTGAAGGCAAATTCAGCAATAGAGGGACGTAATCTTTGACGGGTCATTTCCAGTAAGCCAAAGGAGGAGATGGAACCGATCTGAATTCGTGCACGGTCTTTGTGAAGTAGAGATTTCAAACGACGTTCAACAATATAATTATGCTTCTTGTTTTCCATATCAATGAAATCGATAACGATTAATCCAGCCAGATCTCTCAACCTTAACTGGCGTGCAATTTCGTTGGCGGCTTCCTGATTGGTTCTCAATGCAGTTTCTTCAAGATCTTTTTCCTTGATTGAACGGCCTGAATTTACATCAATAGCAACCAAAGCCTCTGTTTGATTAATGACTAAATATCCCCCTGATTTTAGTTGGACAATCGGGGAAAGCATTTGATCAATCAAATTTTCAACCTTGTAATAAGAAAAAAGAGATTGTTTTTGATCTCTCCACAGATGAAGCTTATGTACATTTTGCGGCATCAATGCACGCATATAATCTCTCGCTTGAGACCAAGCATCCTCGCCATCTATCAAAATCTCATTAATATCTTGTGTATAATTATCACGTAATGTCAATTTCAATAAGTTAGAATCTTCATAAATAAGAGCTGGTGCAATCGACTTCATGGTTAGATTGCGTATTTCATCCCATAAGTGAAGCAGATATTCCCCATCTTTTAGTGTATCTGCTTTTGGGCATTGAGCCCCTGCAGTACGGATAATCATTCCCATATGTGATGGGATATTCAGTTCAGTGATAATATCCTTCAACCGTTTTCTTTCAGATGGTGAAGTGATTTTTCTAGAAATTCCGCCATTCCGTAAGGAATTTGGCATTAAAACACAATAGCGTCCTGCCAAAGATAGATAGGTTGTTAAAGCCGCGCCTTTATTTCCACGTTCTTCTTTTACCACTTGAACGAGGATAATTTGTCTTTTATGAATAACTTCCTGAATTTTATAGTTCTTGATTATGCTATTATGGGAATGAACCATGTCTTCATAATAGGAAGGCTGATCTGGATCCAATTCTTGATCCGGATTTGGTTCTTCCTCCATTTTATTTAATTCTTGGATTTCCAGCAGTTTTTTTCGGTCTGCAACGGGAATTTGATAATAATCAGGGTGAATTTCATTAAAAGCTAAAAAACCATGGCGATTTCCACCATAATCAACAAAAGCAGCCTGTAGACTGGGTTCAATTCTGATTACTTTAGCTAGGTAGATATTACCTTTTATTTGTTTCTTTGCTGAATTTTCAATATCATATCCCTCGATGTAATTGCCATCAAGGACCACGACGCGTGTTTCTTCTTTATAGCTGGCATCAATCAGCATTTTTTTATTCATGTTTTACTAATACTCCGGTGATTGTAGTCACAATCCATAGTTTTTTGAAGAAATGCTTTTTGTTGGAAACATGTTTTTAATTATCGTCTTAAGGGAAATGTAACCATGAAGCATTTTTAATTAGGAATTTCGATCATTTTTTGTTTATTTCTGAATTGTTATAAGATTTAAAATAATTTTAAATTCTAGATTTCTTTCATTAAATTTTCGTAAATATTAAATGGACATATTTTCGCTATCAAAAATAAACAATAATTTATAGGACTTTATAGGTTATTGATTTGTTATTAAAAATAAAGACCTACAATTATTTTAATATCTCAAAACGCGCTATGAAAGCAAAGGTTTTTTGTTGCTAAAAACGTGATTTATGGCTTTTGATCAAAAAAATGTAGAATTATTGCAATAATGTCGAATTATACACTGAATCCTATTTCGGGTATACAGATTCTTAGACATGAATTAACATTATTAATATACATTTTGATAAGGTAATATAGATTGAAATGGCTTTAAATTTTTCCAGACGAAATACGTTATTAATGTCAATAGGAGTTTTGTTTCCTTCCTTTTCATTTGCCATGAAACAAAAAAGACAAAAAAGAATTGGAGCAACTGGAAAAGGTCGTAATCAAGTTAAATCCACTTCCAAGGTGAAGACATTCAAAGGTAAAACCAAGGCGCCAGCTATCATTGGCAAAGCCAGATCAGCTTTACCATTAATTGTGCTGGATCCTGGTCATGGTGGAAAAGATCCTGGGGCCATAGGATATTCTGGAACCTATGAAAAACATGTTGCATACGCTACGGCTGTGGAACTTGCCAATCAGTTGAGACGCTCCGGACGATATCAAGTTTATCTGACAAGAAGCTCAGATCATTTTATTCCCTTGAATGGACGTGTAGATTTTGCCCAGAAAAAAAGGGCGAACCTTTTCATATCGATGCATGCGGATGCCTTGCGGAATTCATCTGTGCGAGGTGCAAGTGTCTATACTTTATCCAATCATGCATCTGATGCACAATCTGCTGCATTGGCTTCAGTTGAAAATCAAGCTGATCGTTATGGTGGCCCCAATATTCATGTAACTTCTCCAGCGGTGGAAAAGATATTGGCCAGTCTGGTTAAAATGGAAACAAAAAAAGAATCTGCAGCAATGGCGCAAAATGTTGTCTTATCGTTTAATTCCCGTGTTGGTTTGTTGCCTAATCCCAAAAGACATGCCGCTTTTGTGGTTTTAAAATCAGTAAACATTCCATCAATTCTTGTTGAAATGGGGTTTATGTCTAATCGTAAAGATGAGGCTGCTTTACGTCAGTCTTCATATAGACAGTTAATAGCCATGTCCATGAAAAATGCTGTTGATCGGTATTTTACAATTGGCGGAAGTGTAACACATTTAACGGGCTAAAAAATAGGACTTGCTTTTTTTGGGGAAAAGTGATGTCATATCAGCATGAAATTTATGGTATTCTCTCTTATGGAAAAAAATTTTTTCTATTTTAAAAATAGAGAACGGATATCTGTGTTTTGTTTGATCTTTCAACTTAGCAGCCCCTAGGTAAGATAACCTTGTAAAATAGGTTATCTTATTTAGGGGTTTTTTTGTAATTTCCTTTAAAAATTTATTTTTTCATAGGCAAACTGAGGGCGTGAGTTGCGTCCAGAATATGCCTGTAAACGATTATGAAGGTTCATCGGATATGAATATAAATCATCCATCATTTGGAAAAATTGACAAAAATAGAGTTATTTTTTTTGATACAACGTTACGTGATGGTGAACAGTCCCCTGGTTTTTCAATGAATTTGGATGAAAAACTGAGAATGGCTAGAATATTGACTGAATTAGGAGTTGATGTAATCGAGGCAGGATTTCCCGTTGCGTCAACAGGAGATTTTGAAAGTGTTTACAGAATTGCTGAGCTAATCAAAGATTCAGTTATTTGTAGCTTGGCACGTTCAGGTGGTAAAAATGATATTGAAAAGGCGGGGGAAGCTTTAAAACCGGCCAAGCGTAAACGTATTCATAATTTCATTTCGACTTCTCCACTGCATATGAAATATAAATTGCGTATGGAACCTGAAACCGTTTTGGAAATTATTGCCGATGGAAATAAAAAGGCCAGACAATTTACAGATGACGTTCAATGGTCAGCGGAGGATGGATCACGCACAGACCCAGATTTTTTATGTCGCTGTGTTGAAGTGGCCATTAAAAATGGAGCGACAACAATTAATATTCCTGATACGGTTGGTTATTCAACTCCTGAAGATATGCGTCGTATATTTAAAGATTTGTTGGAAAGGGTTCCAGGTGCTGATCAGGTCATTTTTTCTTGCCATAACCACAATGATTTGGGACTAGGGGTGGCTAATACTATCGCATCACTGCAAGGTGGAGCAAGGCAAGTTGAGTGTACTATCAATGGAATTGGTGAACGGGCCGGGAATGCTGCCCTGGAAGAAATAACAATGATTTTACGGACACGTCACGATGAATTTCCTTATGATAACCGGATAATTTCGAATAAATTATTAAATGCCTCGCGGACTTTATCAACGATTACCGGGTTTGATGTGCAACCGAATAAGGCAATTGTAGGTAGAAACGCATTTGCACATGAAAGTGGTATCCATCAAGATGGAATGTTGAAAAATGCAGAAACCTACGAGATCATGACACCTGAAAGTGTAGGCTGGAACCGTTCCTCTTTTGTTTTGGGTAAACATTCGGGTCGAGCTGCTTTTAGGGACAAATTAAAATCATTGGGATATGATGAATTTTCTGATGAGAAATTAAACGAGGCGTTTCAGCGATTCAAGACGTTGGCTGATCAAAAGAAGACGGTTTACGATGATGATATTTCGGCTTTGGTTGATGATGAAGTCAGAGATCATGAATTTATCCGGTTTATTGATATGTCCATTAAAAGTGGGATAAGAGCTTCTGAGGTTTTATTGACTCTTGAAGTTGACAAACAAAATAAAAAAATCGAATTTACGGGAAATAGCGGGTCGGTTGACGCAGCTTTCAATGCGATTAGGAAAATTTTCCCTCATCCTGAAGCAACATTATCCCTATTTTCGATCGGGGCTGTTACGCAGGGAACGGATGCACAGGCAAAAACAACTGTAAGGTTGGAAGAAAATGGCAAAACAGTTGATGGTCAAGGAACAGATGTTGATACCGTGGTTTCTGCTGTTAAGGCCTATGTCCATGCTTTAAATAAATTGTTAACAAAGCGTCAGAGACAGAAACCAGAAAACGTTTCTTAAAAATGGAACGGCGTTTTGACGCCGTTTTTGATTAACGACGGGGTGAATTGTAATTATTAACTGGTTGCTGACGATATTGTTGGTTTTGATAGTACTGATTATTATAATTGGGTCCTGGACGATTAGGTGTTGTTAAAGCGCCAACACCTGCCCCTAACGCTCCACCAGATAAAGCTCCAATAGCGGCTCCTCTTCCCCCTCCTGCAAGGGCCCCGATGGCTGCTCCGGTTCCACCACCAATAAGTGCACCAGTTCCTGCCCTTCCACCAGCACTATAGCCATTATCACAGGCAGTTAAAAAAGAAACAGATAATATAACGGTTGAAAACCCCAAAAAAGTTTGTTTGCTAATTCTAAACATTTATAAATTCTCCTTGTTATTTATTTATATAAAATATGTTTTTTGTCATTTTTATGAAAATTTGATTTTTGATTATTAAAATTAATTTTTAAAAAGACATAAAAAAGTCAGAATAAAACGTATAAACAGTGAAACATAAATAATATGCTAAGGGGGGTTTAAATAATTATATTTTCGATTCGTTTTTATTTTTAAAATGAATTTTTATTTAAATGAGAAAAATATTAGTCAAAATAGGTAATTACATTGTAGGAAATGATTTTTTTACATTTTTTTTTAGTGAACGATACTTTAAGGTAAAAATAATATATAAGGCTAAATAGCATTTGCCAGATAACGCTTGCTCCATTGGTTGTAAATGAGTAAGTCGAAAGGAAATACTGTGAAAAGTAGGGGTTGGTAATTTCTATCAAATTGTGATGATAGAAATTTAAGACAAATTTTTGTTAGAATTATAAGTTTGTTGTCGGGAGTTTTGGATGTTTTCTCGTCTGTTTGGTTTTATGTCTGCAGACATGGCAATTGATCTTGGAACGGCTAATACACTAGTCTATGTCAAAGGTCGTGGAATAGTATTGAATGAACCATCAGTTGTTGCCATTGCTGATGTTCGTGGGAAAAAGCAGGTTTTGGCCGTTGGGGAAGAGGCCAAAAATATGGTGGGAAGAACGCCTGGTAATATAACTGCTATACGGCCAATGCGGGATGGTGTCATTGCGGATTTTGAAGTTGCGGAGGAGATGATTAAGCATTTCATACATAAAGTGCATAATCGTCGTATGTTTGCCAGCCCGCAAATCGTAATTTGTGTTCCATCGGGATCAACGGCCGTTGAAAGGCGGGCTATCCAGGAAAGCGCAGAAAGTGCAGGTGCTCGACGGGTTCAGCTGATTGAAGAACCTATGGCTGCTGCAATTGGGGCCGGTTTGCCAGTTACGGAACCCTCTGGCAGCATGATTGTTGATATCGGAGGAGGTACGACCGAGGTTGCAGTAATTTCCCTGGGGGGAATTGTTTATGCGCGTTCCGTTCGAGTTGGTGGTGACCGAATGGATGATGCCATCATTGCCTATATACGTCGTAATCATAATCTTTTAATTGGGGAGAGTTCAGCGGAAAAATTGAAAATGGAACTGGGAGCCGCTATTCCCGATTCCTCCAAGGAGGATGGCGGTCCTTGGCGTGAAGTAAAAGGCCGAGATTTGATGAATGGAGTGCCAAGGGAAGTTTTGGTTTCCCAGGAGCAAATTGCCGATAGTTTGGCTGAACCGGTTTCTCAAATTGTCGAGGCAGTATCCGTTGCTTTAGAGAATACCCCTCCAGAACTGGCTGCTGATATTGTTGATAAAGGGATTATGTTGACAGGTGGGGGCAGTCAATTGCTTCGACTGGATGATGTTTTGCGACAGGCGACAGGGTTACCTATTATTGTTGCAGAAAATCCATTGGACTGTGTGGCTTTGGGAACAGGACGTGCATTGGAGGAAATGAAAAAGCTTAGGAATGTTTTAACAACTATGTATTAGTTGTTACGTCAACACAATTGAGAAAATATAAAAAATAGCGTTAATATTAATAAGCAATATACAGTTTGGTATATTGCTCATCTTATATATTAAGTAGCTGGTTTAAAATGAAAAATAACGTAAAAATATTACGATAATGATTCCTATATCCATTCAAATCAAGCAAGCGTTGGCAAAATTAATCTTACCATTCTTATTTGTAATGGCGAGTTTAATCATGTTGCTTGGCCAGGCAAAACCCAAATTAATAGAAGATATACGGTTAAAAGTTATTGATTTTCTTTTGCCTGCCTATGTTTTGGTGGAGAGACCGTTTGATATTGTTCATGGTTTTTTTCTGAATGTTAATACAGTTAAAAATATTTCTCAGGAAAAAAAGAAACTTGAAGAGGAAAATGAGCAACTTAAGGGATGGTATCATGTTGCAATAGGATTGGCAGAGGAAAATGTTGAATTGAAAAATCAATTGCATTGGATACCCGATCCGACAATATCCTATATTACCGCACATGTTGCCGCAGATGGAAGCGGAATTTATCATAAGGCAGTTTTGGTGATGCTACAACCGGGGCATGGCGTGCACGCCGGTGAAATTGCCTTGAGTGGTTTCGGTTTGATAGGTAGAGTGACAGAAATTGGTGATCGTTCTGCCAGGATACTCTTAATCAATGATCTTGCCAGTCGAATTCCTGTTAATTTAATGAGTTCACATGTACAGGCGATTATGGCTGGTGATAACAGTCTTTATCCCAAATTGATTTTTTACCCGGAAGATAAACCTCCAACTGAAGGGGAGAAAGTTTTGACTGACAATAAAGGAAACGCTTTTCCGACTGGAATTCCTGTTGGTTTCGTACATTATCTTGAACCTGGACATCCCGTTGTTGTGCCTTACACTTCATTGGAAAGCCTGAGAATTGTTCGAATTTTTGATTTTAAAAATTATGATATCATTCCACCTGATGCACCGGGACGTGTAAATCTGGCTAAAAAGAAGATGAAAACCAGGCCCGTCGCCAATCCTGAATTACTAGGCCATGATTAGGAATGATTAAAAAAGAAAAATCATCTGAAAGTAAAACACATAAAAGGCATCCAGGGATACGTCCTTCTTTAACGAGGTGTCAAAAAATTGATGCTGTCATTCGTTGGATGGTTCCTATGGGATTTAATCTGTTTGTAATTTTAATCTTTTCAGTTCCCTTGAATATTCCTGGCCGTAATGAACTGTTATTGGCTATTGTGATATCATCGGTTTATTTTTGGTCAATTTATCGTCCAACTTCCATGCCGGCAATTGGTGTTTTTTTTCTGGGGTTTCTTATTGATCTCCTAAACTTTTCCTCACCTGGTGTTGTGATTTTCATTTTACTTATTGTTTATGGAATGGCAATCACGCAGCGTTTTCGTCTGGCAAGATATAATTTTTTAATAGTCTGGTTAATTTTTTCAATAATTGCATTGAGTGTTTTTTTTATACAATGGCTGTTGATTTCTTTGTTAAGTTTAAAGCTGTTTTCAGTTTCATACTTTATATTTGAGATGGTTTTTGCTATAGGATTTTATCCGCTCTTATCAATCATGTTTACCTGGGCCCATCGTACCATAGCTGATCCCGAACAGGTGTAGAACAACTTGTAAAATGAAGAAAAGATTACCCTATCGTATCAGAAATGTATTGTCAGATACGAATTCGCGACGTGTATTTACGCGGCGGGCAATTTTGATTCTAGCGGCTCAAACAGGGATCTTGTCTTTATTGGCTAATCGTCTTTATAAATTGCAGGTTGTAAATGGCGATCGATATATAAAAATGGCTAAGAAAAACCTTATAAGCAAAAGGTTATTGTCTCCACCTCGTGGACGTATCCTTGATCGTTTCGGGGCCATTCTTGCCAATAACAAGATAAATTGGAGGGCCATGCTTATACCCGAAGAAACAGACAATGTTTCTGATGTGATAGAACGGTTTGCTGATTTAATTTCCTTGGATGAGCATGATTACGCCCGTATACAATGGAATTTGGATCATCAACGTCGTTTTATACCCATTATGTTGAAAGATTTTCTGTCTCGTGACGAAATGACGATTATCGAGGTGAATTCGCCTTCCCTACCAGGTATTGTCATTGATGTGGGTACTAAAAGACTTTATCCATTGGAAGGTTTGTTGGCTCATATTGTCGGTTATGTAGCGCCCCCAAATGATAAAGACATTGCACAGAATACCATTTTGGCGTTGCCAGGTATGCGAGTGGGTCGGTCCGGGATCGAGCAGACTCAGGAAAATGATCTATGTGGAAAGGCCGGTGAGGTTCAGGTTGAAGTAGATTCCGTGGGACATATCATTACAGAATTAGGCCATGTTGATAGTATCCAGGGCCAGGATGTGGCCTTGACCATTGATGTTGAATTGCAAAAGGAAATTTCCTCAATCGTCGCGGACCAATCCGCCAGCGCAGTTATTTTAGATTGTCGGAATGGGGAAGTGATGGCAATGGTCAGTAATCCATCTTTTGATCCTTCCTTATTTGACAGTGGTGTCAGTCATGCACAATGGAAGACCTGGATTCAAGATGAAAGGAGTCCCTTAACAAACAAGGCAGTGGCAGGTTCTTATCCTCCCGGTTCAACCTTTAAACCTGCTGTTGCCCTAGCTGCGCTTGAAGCTTCAACGATTACGGAAAATACGCGTATTCATTGCCCGGGTTATTATGATTATGGGGGAAGCCGATTTCATTGCTGGAATAAATATGGACATGGGTCACTCGATTTGCATGGTGCCCTAAAATATTCTTGTGATGTATATTTTTACGAGGTTGCCCGCAGGACGGGAATGGAAGCAATTCATGCCACATGTGATAAGCTCGGTTTGGGAGTGGGGTTGCCGATTGAGTTGACTCATGTGCGTTCCGGGTTAATTCCCACTCCTAAATGGCGTGAGTCCCGAGGACATCACTGGAATGTAGGTGATACAATCGTCAGCGGTATTGGACAGGGATTTGTTCATGTAACCCCATTGCAGCTTGCCACTTATGTGGCGAGAATTGCCACGGGTAAAAAAATTGATCCGCATCTTATTAGGAAACGTAATAATATTTTGGTTCCGCAAGCAGATCCAAACTATTGGCAAAAACTGGATATCAAGCCTGATTTTCTAAAAATGATCAGATTTGGAATGTATGCTGTAGTCAATGAAAACAAAGGTTCGGGTGCAAAAGCAAAAATGGATTATCATGGTATGTTATTGGCTGGAAAAACGGGTACGGCACAGGTAAAGAGTGTTTCCCGTGCATTGAGAGAAAGTGGCCATTTCAACTCTGCTAATTTGCCATGGAAATATCGTCCTCATGCGTTGTTTATTTGTTTTGCCCCTTATGATGATCCACAATATGCGATCTCTTTAATTGTTGAACATGGTAATGCTGCGGCTTCTGTTGCGGCGCCTTTGGCACGTGAGATGATGGTTGCAACATTAAAGTGTGATCCTGCAAAAAATTGGGAAAAAGATCAGTCTAAAAATACAAGAACGGAAACAGATGATTCAAAACCATCTGAAGTTGAATGAAGTATAGACATAATGGTTTTTGAGAAACGTTTATTAAGAGCAGAACCAAATTTTAGAATTCTGGGCAAGCTTTGGCGAGTTAACTGGTTGTTTGTTGGAATGATCTGCCTTCTTGCAATGGTTGGTTATTTTGCCCAATATTCCGCTGGGGGAGGATCTTCCCATCCTTATGCTCATTCACAATTTGTTAAATTTTGCGTGGGTTTTATAATCATGATAGGGTTGGCGTTAACTCCTCCGCAAATATTGGTAAAACTGGCTTGGCCTCTTTATGGACTGGCTGTAATGTTATTGGTTGCAGTATTGCATATGGGGCATGTGGGTAAAGGAGCAGAGCGCTGGATTATAATTGGCGGTATTGCCTTGCAACCTTCTGAATTAATGAAAATTGCCTTGGTTCTTTTATTGTCCAGCTGGTTTTACAAAATTAGCTGGAAGCAGATGGCAAATCCATTACGTTTGATTATTCCTGCAATCCTTGTATTATTACCTGTTGTTCTTGTATTAAAAGAACCGAACTTGGGCACAGCGGTTATTATAGGTTGTATAGGGGCTGTTATTTTTTTTGCGGCAGGTATGCGCTGGTATTTGATTCTTTTGTTACTAACACCGATCCCGTTTGTCATAAAGTTGGTTTATAATCATTTGCATGATTATCAGAAAGCGAGGATTACCACTTTTATGCACCCTGAAAATGATCCATTAGGAGCGGGATATAATATCATCCAGTCAAAAATAGCATTGGGATCTGGTGGAATGTGGGGACAGGGATATTTGCATGGTACACAGGGGCAATTGAATTTCTTACCAGAAAAACAAACTGATTTCATCTTTACGATGATTGCAGAGGAATGGGGTTTTGTGGGGGGAATCTGTGTTATAGGGTTATTACTGTTAATTATTGTGGGGGGCATGGTTATCGCCATGCGGTCACGTAATCAGTTTGGTCGCTTGCTTGCATTGGGGATCACGATGAATTTCTTTTTTTATTGTGCAGTTAATCTTTCAATGGTTATGGGTGCCATACCCGTGGGGGGTGTGCCGTTACCAATGGTATCCTATGGAGGGTCAGCCCTGCTGACGGTAATGTTTGGATTTGGTCTTTTATTATCTGTACAAGTTCATAAAAATTCAACATTTGGTGAAGATCAATCTTATAAAAAGATATAACAATGACTGGAATATTACCTGCGACAAATAAAATTAGATCTAACTATATTAAAAGTATATATCAGGCTGGAACTGTTAAAATCAGAATAGGGCACTATCCTTTAAATTTACCCAAACGCTATAAAAGTAAGAAACTGGTTATGATGAGTGCCTGTAACCCGGGAGGAAGAATAAAGGCCAAGGGATGGAACAAGCGCATGATGCAAAAACTTTCCTTGTATTTGTCAGGCTATGATTACAGAAAAGGGACAGGAACTTTAAGAAATTTTTCAGAGCCATTATTTATGGTTACCATGGATCCCATCAAGGCGATCGTATTGGCAAGAAAGTTTCGTCAAAACGCGATTGTTGTTATACAAGATCAACGATTATCGCGTTTGGTATTTCTGAATTGATGGAACTAGAAAACAAAGTTCACCGCCATTTGAGGCTGAACAAAATTATTTGCATTATGCCCATCCACGGTTAAAGCCGTTCCAACAATAATACCTATGCGGGTGGAGGGGTTGTATTCGATTGCTGGTGCAACCTGAATGTCATGGGAGGCACCATTTACTTTATGTTGATAGGAATTGGGTTTATCAAGGTAACTCCCTTTTATTCGAGTGCCCTTTGCCCAATCATAAACAAGGTCAAAAGCCATTAACCATTTTTTATCCAGACCATACTCCAGGGAAAAACCTGTATTGCCAAAAAGTTTTGATCTTGCATTTCCACGAAATCCAGTATCAGTGCCGTAACTGCTAATATTGCGGAGATTAACGGAATTCAGAGGTTCCCTGCCCATACCCCAAACACGAACTCGAATGGCTTTATCAAATACCTGATATGCGGCTTGGGACTGCAATCCAAATCTCAGCGTATAATTGCCTGTTCCTGCACCGTCCAAATGACGACCAAGATTGTTATAATTGCCTGTTGGAAAGATCATGCCAAGGACAGTAGTTAGGCTAGGTTGGTAATGGGCATCTTCTTGATCAATCCAACGATATTGAATCTCAAAAGGTAAATCCGAGAAATGAACTGTACTAGCTGTTGTGTGACCGTTCCAGGTATAGCGGATCTGGGGCACAATCTGAACTGACAGGCGATCGGTTGCTGCATATTTAACCAATGTATAATTCAGGGTATTGTCAGTTCTATGTTTGGAATTCATGGTTTTTCCATTTGCCTGATAGGCACCACGGCTTATTGTGTTTTGCAAATACGGTTCGACAACAAAAGTCCCGGCATTGACCAATGCCCCGGATGGTGCCAACAAGGAACCCGTATATCTTTGTTCCTGTAAAATTTTGGAACCTGTATCTTCCTTGTTTTCCTCTTGTGTAGCTTCAAGCGCAATGTCGTTCGGGACAGCGTATACGTTAACAGAAGGGTTGAGTAAACCGAGAAAACCAAAACAAAAATAACTAATTTTAATTCTGTTTTTAAGCATACGAAATAGAATACAGGAATTGCTGAAAATTTGAGTCATAAAATGGCTCCTAGTCAGGGATAATTCATAATGCTTCTATAAAATGACCTTATAATTGTTATAAATTATAAGGTTATCAGATAGTTGCTTATTCTATATAGTTCAATCGCTTACGGTTGCAATATTGATGAAAAGTTAAATTTTATCAGATTAAAAAACGATGTTCACGGCACATTGAGGTTGAATGAAATCATTGGTATTATGGCCGTCAACGGTCAATGCCGCACCAGCGATAAGTCCAACGGCCGGTGTAAAGTTATATTCTATACCAGGAGCGATTTGAAAATCATGAGAGGCACCTGTGATATGGCGTAAATAACGCTGGTGATTATAATTTCCCCTAATATGTGTCCCCTGAGCCCAATCATACTGAAAGTCAAAGGCCAATACCCATGCTTTGGTTATTCCAAATTCAAATGAAAATCCGGCGTTGCCAAATAAGCCACCTCTGACTGTGCCTGCAAAACCCTGATCTGTACCATAGTTGCTTATCCCCTTGATATTTCGGTGACCAATAGGTTTTCGACCTACACCCCACCAGCGGAAGCGTATGGCGCGATGAAATATTTTATAGGCAGCTTGGGAATGAAGACCAAAACGTAGGGTATATTGTCCACTTCCAAAAGCATCAAGGGAACGGTTCAACTGATCAAAATTGCCGGTTGGAAAATTCATGCCCAGGAAAGTCGTGAAGCTGGGTCGATAATGTGCGTTATCCTGGTCAATCCAGCGATATTGAAATTCTACAGGCAAGTCAGAAATATGTACACTGCTGGATGTGGTTTTACCGTTCCAGGCATAATTAACCTGTGGGGTTGCCTGAATGGTCAGATTATCGGTAATGGCGTATTTAATCAAAAGGAAACTGTCCGCTGAATCTGTCCTGTGTTTGCTATTTTTGACGCTGCCATCGGATTGATAGGCCCCACGGCTGATTGTAGATTGGAGATACGGTTCCAAAGCAAGGATACCTGCCTTGGTAATGGCACCTGAAGGGGAAAGAAGGGAACCCGTATATCGTTGTTCATCCAATACATTGACACTGTCGGATATATTATTGATTGATGAATTGTTTATATCGGATTTAGATGCATTGCTTGCATATGTGTAATGTGAAGTAAATATCACAGAAATGCAAATTAACGAAAAATTTATTTTAGTATTATTGCAAAACAATAAAAATTGAGATACAGGGGTTTGTATGAAACGACGATGCATCAAAAAATTCCTCAATCAAAGTTATGGGGAAAACATAAATTATAACGATTTTTTATGATTAAATAATTTCAAGTGATCAATTAATAGTATTTATAACCATTTGTAATTAGTAAAGATTAAATATTATATTTGTTAAAATGGATTAAAATATTCATTTAATTATTATCTTAAGATAAAATTGATCACCAATGTAATAAAATTATTCGTATTCATGATATCAATCTATAAAAAAATTTTATTTTAGCAAGAGATAAAAAAAATTTGTTATTCTACATCATCTTTTGGTCGATGACCAACCGTAACATCAAGTTTGATGGTTTTCTTGTTGCGCCTTATTGTCAGTTGTAAATTTGATCCAGGATGTGCAATGGCCACTGTTTTAATAAAAGTACGAATTGTGTCTACATGCTGATCGTCGATTAATTCAACACGGTCATTAATTTTGATTTTTGCCTTGTAGGCCGGGCCATCCAGATCCAGATCAATGATTTTCACTCCATTGTGTCCAGAATCCTCTTCAAGGGTAACACCAAGCCATCCGCGGTCAATAAATCCTGTTTTACATAGTTGAGTAACAATGGGGGCAGCGATTTCAGAGGGGATACCAAAACCAATTCCAACAGAACTGCCGGTAGGGGAAACAATTGCGGTATTCAAGGCGACAACTTGTCCGGCAAGGTTAAAGGATGGTCCTCCAGAATTTCCCGGATTCATTGGAGCATCCAATTGCAAAAAATCGTCAAAAGGGCTGGAACCAATATCGCGGCCACGAGCTGATACAATTCCGGCAGTGACGGAAGAACCAAGGCCGAAAGGGTTTCCTGCAGCAAGAATCCAGTCACCAACCTCCACTTTGCGACTGTCACCCCATTGTACATAGGGAAGGGGATGATCGCTATCAATTTTGATGACTGCTATATCTGTAAGGGAATCATTACCGATAACTTTTGCTGTGAAACGTTTTCCATTCGTAAGATAAACTGTTATGTTGTTGGAAGTCCCGATTACATGCGTATTGGTTACTATGATCCCATGGGGATCAATGATAAAACCAGACCCAGCTTCTGTAACCCTACGGTTGCGGGTATGTTGACGTTGCCTGAATTCTTTTTCAAATGGTGTTCCCTTTAAGGAGGGTGGTATATGAATGTTTCTGGATTGTTTTGTATATATATTTTGGGAAACCGAAATGTTAACAACGGCTGGTACAACTTTTTTCACTAGCGGGGAAAAGGTCAGAGGCCCATTTTCTACAAGTGGTGTTGCGGAGGCCGTAAATGTGTCGGATGGAATGACTGTTTTTGATGGTTCAATATCTTTTTTATTTATATCCTGCGCATAGACGGGAAAATTGAATAAAACAATAATGAGATAAGTCTTGAGATTGAGACCTAGCTTTTTTTTTATCTGGTTTGAATATTCAATTGGTACAAACATTATTAATCTATTCAAAAAATTTAAGTTATTAAATAAACTATTATTCGTCATTCATGGGATTTTCTGGCCAGTGATGTTTGGGATAACGCCCCTTCATATCTTTTCTCATATCTTTCCAACCCTCTTTCCAAAAATTTTTCAAATCACTGGTTACTGCTTGAGGTCTATTGGCTGGGGACAGAAGACAGCATTGTAATCGAATTTGTCCTTTTGCAATAGAAGGAGTATCTTTTATACCATAAAATTTTTGTGCATGTGCCGAAATAATGGGTGCGGGTTGTGTATAATCAATATAAAATTTATTATGATTCAATATAATAAATTCAGGAAATAACCGATTTAGTTTTTGGCAAATATCATAACCAAGATAGGCTTCGAGAATATTTTTTAAGTCTATTTTTTTTAGATCTTTCAAATTATTGATTTGTGTGATCCAGGGGGATAACCATTTTTCAATATGCACTTCAAGCTTGTCATCAGTTAAATCCGGAATTTTTTCTTCTGCTAAATATTGTCTTGCCCATGAAGCACGTGACTGTAATTGTTTTGTAGCCTCGTTCCAGTTCAAAGCCTTATAAAAATTGTTTTTAACATAGCCAAGCAAGACCGGATAAGCCTTTTCGGCTGGGGCTATATCGTTTCTGTCTTGTAAAATAAGCCGCCCAAATTTTACTTGTTTTCGGGCAATGACTTTTCCATTGGTTGGGTCAATAGAAATATTTTCTACCTGACGGGACTGATTAAGGATAAAATCGGGAAAAATATCGGAATTCATGCGTGCTGCCAGACAGATTCTGGCTTTTTTCTGAGTATGGATATTTGCAACAATTAATAGTTTTTCCTTTGCCAATATATCTTGTTGAGAAAGATATGCACTGCCACCGCCTGCCAATCGGAATGATCCAATTTCATCACGTTTTTGTGCCAATCGGTCGGGAAAAGCGGCGCATAATAATTTGGCAGGATTTCCAAGAGATTTTTGGGTGAGTGGTATTTTTAATCTTTTGCGATATTCCTGGCTTATACGGTGGATACGGTGCCATAACTCCTTATCATGTTGATTATGCGGTAGGGTTTGTAGCCAGTTCAGACGAGTTTGGATATCGCAGGATTGGTCATGATTTTTACGAAAAGGATCACGCTCTTCCAGTAATGCAGCCAGATCAGCCGCCAATGCCTTTTCTTCATTTGAGTTTGCTCTTAACATCATTGACGCCAAACGTGGATGCGCACCGAATTGAATAATTTTTTTACCAAAATCAGTGATGAGCCCTTTTTCATTTAACGCACCTAATAAAGTCAGTAAATTGTTGGCCGCCTCAAGAAGGCCATTGGAAGGAAAATCAGGAAAGACCAATTCCTTTATTGAGGTTCCCATAAGGTCTGTCCATGTTTTGCAAATCAATAAGAATTCACTTAATTCACTTGATAATATTTCAGGAGAATCATGCGGGATAAAACTTCGTTCCATCGCTTGGGTCCATAGACGATAGACAATTCCTTCAGCTTCACGTCCAGCCCTTCCAGCCCTTTGATCAGCTGCTGCCCTAGATATTCTTCGTGTTAAAAGTCGTGTTAGTCCAGTGTCTCCGTCCAATTGAGGAGCACGACGAAAACCTCCATCAATGACAATCCTTACGCTAGGAACGGTTAGGGAAGTTTCAGCAATGGAAGTGGTCAAAACTATCCGCCTTTTATCTTTGGCACTGACAGATCGCAAGGCCTTGTCCTGTTCTGTGGAATGTAATTCGCCATACAGAGGAAGAACTTCAGCATCTGGTAATGTAAGTATATTCATTGTGCGATGAATTTCGGTAACGCCTGGTAAAAATACCAGTATATTACCCTGATTTTTGTAATAAACATTCTCTATTTCCGCAGCGGTTATTTTGGGCAAATCTTTTATTGCATGAATATCTCTTTGTCGATGATGTATTGTTACAGGATGTATTCTTGATTTATTTTCAATAATCTGACAGTTTAATATTTTTTGTAGTTGAGACAAGGATGGTGTAGCCGACATTGCGATGAGCCTTAAATCCGGTCTCAGGTTTTTTTGAAGATCACGACACAAGGCAAGACAGAGGTCAGACTCAAGGGAACGTTCATGAATTTCGTCAAAAATAATAGCGGCAACTTGGTCAAGAAATGGATTGTTCAAAAGATGTCTCAAGAACAGTCCATGTGTAACAACCTCTATACGGGTTTTTGAACTGGCCACTTTTTCCATGCGGGTTCTGTAACCTATCGTTTGGCCAATGGTTTCATGATATAGACAGGCCATCTGTTTTGCTGCGGCTCGGGCGGCAATGCGTCGTGGTTCCAGCATGATAATCCTATGTCCGTTTCGCCATGGAGCCTGTAATAATGACAAAGGTACAAGGCTTGTTTTTCCTGACCCTGGTGAAGCTACAAGAATACAGTTCTGATGGGTAAGTAGATGATCATGGAGTTCTGGTAAGGTATTCTGTATTGGTAGGGAAATGGGATCAGGTTTAAACATAAGTTGAGACTAGTCGATAAAATGCCTTGGTGACATGAATGATTATTAATTTTGTTTATCTCATCTTTAAGATAAAAATGGAATATTATTGACAGGGACAGGATTAAATCAAGTGCGATTCTGGATTACTATATTATTGATTGTAATAGGGTTTAACACGCATGTTATTTGGGGTAAAGAAAGCGATAAAATCTTTAAAGCGCATGTTGAGGCAAGTATCATCAGTGCAAGCGATTTCAATGATGATGTTGATCGGTCTTTACTAGCCCTTAAAATCAAACTGGAGCAAGGGTGGCACACTTATTGGCTGAATCCGGGAGATGCGGGAGATCCTGCTTCGTTACAAGTTTCAATCAATCATGATAGAAAAATTATATTTCCAAAAATAGAATGGCCTGTTCCCAAGCGGTTGTTTGAAAAAGGTTTATTGTCTTACATATATGATGGGGAAGTTATTTTACCTTTTTATCTTCATATTCCAGAATCCTATCGTGCCAAAGATCTGCATCTTCATATCAAGGCTACGTGGTTGATTTGTGCCAATATCTGTGTTCCCGTGCAGGCCGAATTTACAATTGATCTACCAAAAGGAAAAATCAATCAGGCAAATGAAGCGATCTTAATTCAAAAATCACTGAATAATAAACCCAGGCCTTTGCAACATAATTTATTCATTACACCAAATGGAAAATTGTGGGGCAATAAAACAGATCCTCTGTTTGATCAAGTGCAGGATGCTTGGTTTATGCCAGAAAGATTGGGATTGATTGATCAAGATCAAAAACAGCATTTTAAAATCAATCCAGAATATTTTGAATTGAAATTGCCCCTATTATCTAAAAAACCGCTTGATCAGTCCCTAGCTGGTATCTTGGCATTGAAGGATTACAATGGCAAGATTCATTACTGGTCAATTCATCCCATAATTAAAAAGAAACCTGTCTCACATATTCTGAATCTATTTTTATTGATCAGCAGTGCCTTTCTTGGTGGGTGCCTGTTAAATTTCATGCCTTGCGTTTTTCCTGTCATTGCCATGAAATTATTATCCTTAAGTCGTTTGGGAAATAAAAACCGTGCCTATCAATACCGGTCATGTCTGTCATACACGGCAGGGATCTTGAGCAGTTTTACGGGTATATCGCTCATATTTATAAGTCTGCGCTGGATAGGAAAACAGATAACATGGGGTTTTCAGTTTCAATCGGTTTCATTTTTGATAATTCTATGCTGGTTATTATTTATCATTGCCTTAAATCTTCTGGATGCCTTCACAATAAATTTTTCATTTTATTCAAGAACAAATTCATCCTCTTACCTTTCTGATTTTCTTACAGGTATTCTTGCTGTCTTGGTTGCAACACCTTGCACCGCACCATTTATGGGTATAGCTGTCGCAGCCGCCTTAAATAGTTCAGCCGAAAAAACTTTTTTTATATTTTTAGGAATGGGATTGGGTCTATCCTTTCCCTATTTGCTATTGGTTTTTATTCCAAAATTGACCCGTTTTTTACCGAGACCAGGAATATGGATGGAAATATTGAAGCAATTTTTGGCATTTCCCCTATTACTTAGTTGTGTGTGGCTGGTATGGGTAATTTATCAGCATGATCAGTCCATATCTTTATTAACTGTTTTGTTAGGCTGTGTTTTAATTGGATTTGGAGCATGGTTATTGGGTAAAAATCAGCTATTGCGATATAAAACTGCTACACGTGTATTTCAAAGGGTTACCAGTATCACGCTTATTCTGATTTTCATTTTGTTAGGAGGTATGATCACGGAAATGAATCTTGTGCAATCCTCTAATGAAACAGTGGAAAATAGGGAATATATGGTATTTTCATTAAAGAATGTTCAGCAATTGCAGATTGATCATAAAGCTGTATTTGTTAACATGACGGCAAGTTGGTGTCTAACATGTCTCGTGAATGATAAGGTTGCCTTATCCAACCGAAAAGTAAGAGATTATTTCCATCGTCATCATATTCAATATGTGATTGGTGATTGGACACATCACAATAATGAAATCAGTCGTTTTTTAAAACAGTTTGGACGGGAAGGGGTTCCACTTTATATCTATTATCCTGCCTATGGAAACCCTAGGGTGTTGCCCCAGATCCTGACCCCGGGTTTGGTGATAAAAAATATTGAAAATGTTAAAAATTAAAAATCGAAATAATAATTACAAGTAGTGAAACAACTCATAAAGTGATAAATTGCCATTGAAAATATAATAATTATAAATGGATATCAAGGTTTGCACAAATGAAGGTAGGGTTATTTATTCCATGTTACATGGATGCATTGGAACCTGAAGTTGGCATTTCAACTTTAAAGTTATTGGAACGTTTTGATCTGGATATTACATATCCTTTTGATCAAACCTGTTGTGGTCAACCCATGACTAATACGGGGTGTCATAAAGAGGCTGCCGCGACTGAAACCCTGTTTGTGAGGAATTTCTCGCAATTTGATTATATCGTCATGCCATCGGGAAGCTGTACGCATCAGGTTCGTTCCAATTTTGATGCCATCGAACAGACCGATGAGGTAAAACATGTAAGAACGCATACTTATGATCTGGTTGAGTTTCTGCATGATATTCTCAAGATTGATTCTTTTCCCTGGGCGTTTTTTCCCTACAAGGTTGCCATTCATAATAATTGCAATGCATTGAGAGGACTAAGACATGCGAGCATGTCAGAATTACGGGAACCATATTTCTCAAAACCCAGGGATTTGCTTGAAAAGGTAAGAGGAATTGAATTTGTTGAATTGACACGCCCTGATGAATGTTGTGGTTTTGGAGGAACCTTTTCAGTTTTTGAGGAGGGTGTTTCAGCAAAAATGGGTCAGGATAAGGTTATGGACCAATATAATAGCGGTGCAGAATACGTAATTTCCGCAGACAGCTCTTGTCTCATGCATCAGCAGGGATGCGCGCAACGGATGAAAATTCCCGTGAAATATGCCCATATTGCACGCGTTCTGAATGGAGATCTACAATGAATGTCAATATTAATTCAGACGTGAATGATGCGGCGCTTCAACATGAAGTTGGCGCAAGGGGTGCGGTTGTCAAAGGTAATAAACCCATAGATCAGCTTGAAGCCGCCAATCGCTTTATCGCTGCGCAGGCCCACGAGAAAATGCATGATAACCGTTTATGGGATTTACGTAAAAAGCGTGATGCGCAAATGCATCTTATCCCAGAATGGGAGGAACTTAGACAGTTGGCTTCGGATATCAAGGAGCACACGCTTGAACATCTTGCTCATTATCTCGAAATGTTTGAAAAAAATGCCAAAGATAATGGTATTCATGTTCATTGGGCGCAAAATGCTGAAGAGTGTAATTCGATTGCCATCGAGTTGATGAAAAAACGCCAGACCAAAATTTTAGTGAAAAGCAAATCCATGCTTGGGGAAGAATGTGGTTTGCGAAAGGTTGTGGAAAAGGAGGGGATCAACGTAATTGAAACGGATCTGGGTGAACGGATCCAGCAATTGGACAATGAGGATCCAAGTCATGTTGTTGTTCCGGCTGTTCATAAATCCCGTACGGATGTTTCCAGGGTTTTTACCAAAACTCTTGGGGCACAGGCGGGTAATAATGATATACATTATCTTGCCGAAACCCAGCGCGAAACAAATCGCCCCTTGATCCTGAAAGCTGAAGCTGGCATGACAGGAGGAAATTTTTTGGTTGCTGAAACGGGTGCGGTGGTTGTTTGCACGAATGAAGGGAATGCCGATCTTTCTGCCAATACACCCGGGTTGCATATTGTAACGGTCGGAATTGAAAAAATAGTTCCAGGGCTTGAACATCTGGCAGTATTCATTCGTTTATTGTCACGTAGTGCGCTAGGTTCCCCAATAACACAATATACATCTTATTTCCGGGGGCCCAGACATCATGGCGGGGAAATGCATGTTATACTGGTCGATAATACGCGTTCCACCCGTTTAGCTGACAAGAAATTCAAGGCAGGCTTGAAATGTATACGATGTGGTGCCTGTATGAACACATGTCCCGTGTTTCGTCGTAGTGGTGGATTAAGTTATGGAAGTACCTATGCAGGGCCAATTGGTTTGATACTTAGTCCGGGATATAATGCCCATAAATTTCGCAACCTTCCCTTTGCCTCAACCTTGAATGGCAGTTGTTCTAATGTCTGTCCTGTTAAAATCAATATTCATGAACAAATTTTTGAGTGGCGAGAGACATTGGCAGAAAAGGGTGAATTGTCCCTTGCAAAAAGAATATTGATGCAGGCCGCCGGGAAAATTTTGGGCAATCCGGTCCTGTATAGGGCCGCGATAAAAAATGCCGATCGGGCATTGAAATATCTCCCACATTTTATTGTTTACAATAATCTCAATAAATGGGGAAAACAGAGGGACTTGCCACCTGCACCCAAGGAGACCTTTCATAGCTGGTATGAAAAGAATTATCTGAAAAAGGAAAGCGTTAATGAATAGTCGTGATATCATTTTGGGCAAAATTCGCAAGGCCTGTGTTGATGAATATGTTAAGCCTCCTTCTGTTCCCCTGTTTCACCAGAATGATCTTGATTTGATAAAAAAATTTAAGAAAGTTTTTGAGCAGATGGGGGGTGAATTACTGGAAAATCATGCCGATAATCCTTTTGAGTCGATTTATGAAAAACTTTCAAACGCAAAGAATATCTGTTCTGTTGTTAAGGAAATAAAGGGTGATTATAATATAACGGATCAAACGCCTCCGAATAGTTTGCATGATATTGACTATGCAGTTGTCAGGGCAAGTTTTGGTGTGGCTGAAACAGGATCTGTTTGTCTTACCGAAAAAGATCTGGTTGTAAATACTTTGGGTTATTTGCCGCAACATCTGGTCGTTTTATTGAACAGCTCCGAAATCGTGGAAAACCTGCATGATGCGTATGCACGTCCGGAATGGAGGCGAAATCATTATGCAGCACTACATACAGGTCCCTCGGCCACCGCAGATATTGAAGGGGTATTGATCCATGGCGCCCAGGGTGTACGTTCACTTTCCTTGTTATTGCTTTAGAATCTAGTATTTTTTGGAAATGGCTGATTGAGGCAGTGTTCCCAATACCCCAACAGGATATTTACCTTTAGTTGAAGAAACAGGTTGTGTATCATGGACTGGGGGTGCGGCAGATTCATTGTTGGGAATGCCATCAGGGAAAACAGCATTTAAATCTGCGTTTGAAGCAGAAGGTTTGTTGGTGGCAGGTGCTATATTCCTGTGATCGGGAGGGGACATATCATGTTTTACAGCGGTTGAAGATGCCTTATCATTTAAATCCTGTGTTTTAATTGAGTCTGAAATTGGTGTGCCTGTGGCATCAACAATCCAGGGCTCCAAATGATTGCGAATTTGATATTCTAGTTCCACATTGACATCTTGCATCATTTTTTGGGTAATATCATATAAATTTGCTCGGCTATCTAAGTCTCCCTTATTATGATCAGTCTGGTATGTATGATTTGTACTGACCTGAATTGAGCCAACTTTTCTATTATTGTTGTTATAAATATCGAGACGAATATCAATTTGCCCGTATACGGCATCATCACTGTTTTCTTGCAAAGAAGCTCGGCTGATTGTAAATATAGCCTTTCCGGATGTGCCTCTTGCTTTAAGACGATTATTAACCATGTTATTCAAGGCCATGGCCGGAGGGGTCGGGCTTAAATTGGAAATATCCCTTGGATATTGATTTGCGTTAGAATGATCCTGTATGCTTATTTGTCCAACATTCAGGAATATAGGGGTTAGATAATCATATGTTAGTGGTGCATATTGAGTGGTATCTTTATGTGCACAAGCTGATAATATCACGACCGGACTAATCCATAAAAATGCAGATAAATAAAATTTAAATCGATATGATAACGATTTGCGTAATTCGAATGACATGACAACCCCTTGATATTTATAAATTCATTAATTGCTGGTTACGTTAAAACAGGTTAATTATACGTATATATTTAACCTGTTTATCATGATATAATCCTATTCCAAAATTTAGTCATGATAACAAATCTTTTGAAAAAATTATATCATATCATATTACTATTCCAATTTTATGAATGATATAATTTGTTTAGAATAAAATATGACAATGATTATGATACAAGAGAGTTAAAAGCTTATTTGTTTGAAACAATACGAAGAAATCATAATTTTATTAGGTGTTATTTATTAAAACAGTTTTTTATCTGTTTTTTGGTCATTTAAAAATTAAAAAGTGAATATTATAATTAGTAAAAATTCTATAGAATTCACATTTGTTTATATTCAACAAATAGAAAATTTTAACATTATTTTGAATTTGCTTATTAATCGATATTATTTTTATTAGATTTCTTTACGAGAAAAAATAAAATCGTAACAGCAAAATTCGCATGTCATGATAATTTTTTCATTTTCTGCCATGCTATCAAGTTCATCTTTGGAAAAATTGTTCAAGACCTCTTGTAACCTTGATCGGGAACAACGACAACCATAAGCGACACTTTTCGGCTTGCCAACAGAAAATTCCAAACTGTTGAAAAGACGATAAAGTAATTTTTCTGAAGCCAGATTTTTATCAAATAACTCTGAAGCTTTTAAAGTATTGGCTAAAATACATATTGTTTCCCATTCTTTTTCATCATTTTCAGCGGTTGGCTTCAAAATGATTGAATTTTCATGGGCAATTTTTTCAAGAATTAGGCCGCCAGCTTGCCATTTATTTTGATAGCATTCGCAATATAATTGAATTGAATAGGGAAACTGCTCACTATTTTCAAAATAGTGACTGGCCATTTCTGCAAGTGTTTCTCCTGTCAGTTCAACCATCCCCTGATAATTGTCTTTTTTGTCTTGTTGGTCTACGGTCAGAACGAATAATCCTTTTTTCAAAAGTGTTTTTGCTGATGCATTTTCAGTAAAATCATTTATTTTGTCTTTGTCATAACGAATATAGAAGCGTAGCTCGCCTTTATGGGTACAATCAGCAACCAACATTGACACGACTCCCTCTCCCTTGATTTGCAAAGAAAAAGATCCCTCAAATTTTAATGATGAAGCCAGGCCAGCAACTAATGACAAAGCTTCACCTCCCAGTTTGGTGATACAGTCTGGGTAGTTGTGGCGTTCAAGAATGGAATGAGCTACAGGTCCCAAACGAATGAGCCTTCCTCTTGCCGAAGGGAAGAAAAAAGGCGTAATTCCCTTGCCGTAGGTAATATCTGGAACATTGGGTCGATCATTATTGGAATGATGAAGGTTTTTCATGGTTATCTTCTCAAGATAAAAGCGAATAGCCGAGAAATCTTTTTTGAAAAGATAGGCTAAATATTGTCTATTTCAAGAATGGAATTAACGGGAGCCGTAATCACGCCAATTATCACCCATCAAAGCCCAAATCAGAATGGCTTTATGTGCATGAAGACGATTTTCAGCTTCATCGAAAACAACTGATTTTTTACTTTCAAAAACCTCAGCGGTTACCTCTTCACCGATATGGGCAGGCAAGCAATGCATGAAAATGGCATCATGTGCGGCTAGTTTCATTAAATCGAGATTAACTTGATAAGGATGCAATAATTTCAAGCGTTGTTGTTTTTCAGAATCATTATCAGACATGCTAACCCAGGTATCGGTAACAATACAATCCGCATCTTTAACTGCCTTTTTTGGATCTGTGGTCAGCTGAATGTCTGCCCCCATTTCTTTGGCCCATGACAGTATGGTTTTTGAGGGTAATAAATCGGGTGGGGTGGCTAATTTAAGAGTAAAATCAAATTGTGCGGCAGCTTCAATGAAAGAATTTGCAACATTGTTACCATCGCCAACCCAGGCAATTACACGTCCCTTGATAGGACCTTTATGTTCTTCAAAGGTCATGACATCAGCCATGACTTGTCCCGGATGCGAGGCGGGAGTCAGTCCGTTAATAACGGGGACTGAACTTAATTGTGCCAATTCGGTCAAATGTTCGGTACAGCCTGTTCGAAGAACTATGCCATCCACAAATCTCGAAAGAACACGGGCAGTGTCGGCAATGGTTTCGCCCCGGTCAATCTGCATTGTACTGGTTGATAAAACAATCGGATTACCGCCCAGTTGATGAATTCCCACCTCAAAAGATACGCGCGTACGGGTTGAAGGTTTGGAAAAGATAAGTGCGATTGAACGTCCTTTCAGAGGTTGGGCAGGATGTGAGGGATATTTTCTATCTTCCTGCATTCCTTTGATTTGAGAGGCGAGGGTGATTATATCTCTTAAATTTTGTTTACTAATATCTTTGAGTTCTAAAAAGTGTTTTATTTTTTTTGATTGAGAAATAATTGGGTTATTCATAGAAATTACTCATTGAACAGATTTCAGGTTTTTACGTAATTGCTCGGCAGCATTTCTTAACCGGTGAATACCATCTTGGCATTCCTCCTTGGTTATAATTAGGGGAGGAATTATGCGAATGACATTATTTCCTGCCAATACGGTCAGTAGATTTTGCTCTAGGGCCGCATTTTGTATCTCGTTTACAGGAATGGTTCCCTTTAATCCCAATAAAAGACCCTTTCCGCGAACTTCAGCGTAAACATCTGGATAAATCTCGGTTAATTGTTGCAGTTGTTCCTTTAGATACAGTCCTGTTTCCCGTATATTTTTCAGGAATCCAGGTTTCAATATGATATCCATAACTGCATTTCCAGCCGCACATGCAAGAGGGTTTCCTCCAAAGGTTGATCCATGCGTTCCAAAGGTCATGTGTTTGGCGATTTTTTCCTTGGCAAGAAAAGCGCCCATGGGTACGCCCCCGGCGATACCCTTTGCCAATGAAAGAATATCAGGTTCAATATCTGTCCATTGATAGGCAAAAAATTTACCTGTTCTGCCAACTCCGCACTGAACTTCGTCAAATCCTAGGAAAAGATCATTCTCATCACAGATTTGTCGCAATGTCTTTAGAAAATCAGGAGAAATAACAGTGATTCCACTTTCGCCTTGTATGGGTTCGATCAGAAATCCTGCCGTATTCTGGTCAATGGCTTCTTTCACCAGGTCAATATCATGTATTGGAATATGTTTGATCCCAGGTATTTTAGGCCCGAAACCCTCCAGATATTTTTGATTGCCTGTCGCATTCAAAGTTGCAAGAGTTCTTCCATGAAAAGCGTGGTTAAAACAGATGATATCTGTTTTTTCTGGATGGTTGTTTTTATATTGGGCGCGACGAATAGCCTTTATGACTCCTTCGTTTGCTTCTGCCCCAGAGTTGCAAAAAAACACACTGTCGGCAAAACTTATTGCTATTAATCTTTCGGCTAATTTTATTGCCTGAGGAATTTGGTATAAATTGGAAACATGAATGACTTTTTTTGCCTGTTCCGAAATAGCTTTACACAAAAGGGGATGATTATGACCTAGAGATGATGTTGCAATTCCAGCCCCGAAGTCCAGAAATCGTCGCCCATCAACCGTAAAAAGCCACACGCCGTTTCCATGGTCAAAGGCAAGGTTTGCACGATTATAGGTGGGCATCAAAGCGGAAATCATAATCTCTCTTGTCGATTTTATTGAAGGAAACAGACATAATTAATGATTGAGAAAAAAAAGTCAATTTATTCCTAATATAATCAAGGGTAATTGATTGGATAATGTTTAAAGGGAAGTGATGCAAATCATGTCAAACAGGATACAGCTTCCTGACTTAAAAGAGTATGCACTGAATTATCTTGCCCGTTATAATAATACCGAGGCAGGATTGGTTAAACTTTTAAGGCAGAAAGTCAATCGTTGGATTAAACAAATTCAAAAGGAGGACGATCAAGATTACGATGAAATTCTCAAGAAGGCATACGATAAGATTGATCAGATTGTCAATGAATTGAAGCAAAATGGCGGTATTAATGATGACAGATTTATTTTTTCCAAAATGCCATCCTTGATCCGTGCGGGTTGTTCCAAAAAACAAATTCAGGGACGTTTTATACAAAAGGGAATCAATCCCTCCTTAATTCAGTCCTCCTTGCAAGAATATCATGATGATCATCTTGAGCTGCTATCCGCTTTGGCCTATGCACGGAAAAGGAAGATTGGACCATTTCGTCAGCGTTTGTTAAAAAAAACAGCTGAACTGAAGGATCGTGAACAAATGATCCTTGCAAGGCGTGGATTTTCGTTTACAATCTCAAAAGAAGTTTTATCGATGACCCATGCAGAGGCAGAAGAATGTATCAATAAAATACGTTCTTTATAGGGGAAAATGAAATCAGGATTTTTTGTTCGCGTCTTAATCATGTTTTTTGGAATTCTACCTTTGCTGGCTGCCTGTGGAGGGGGAAGAAGCTATCATGGCTCCTTGCAATGTGCACCCTATGCCCGCAAGATCACTGGTGTTGAACTTCAGGGGGCAGCCTATAGTTGGTGGTATCAGTCGAGAGGGAAATATTATAGAACCAAAAGGCCAGAACCGGGGGCAATATTGGTTTTTCGTAAAACTTCCAGATTGCCTTATGGGCATGTTTCTGTCGTAAAAAAACTTCAGGATTCACGCACGATTATTGTTGATCATGCCAATTGGGAAGCGCAGAGAATTGATCACAAGGCGCCAATTATAGATGTTTCATCACGTAATGACTGGTCTTTGGTAAGGGTTTGGTGGGCTCCTACGGGAAAGATCGGGATCAAGCGATATGCGACATATGGTTTTATTATTCCCAACAAGTCGTGATCAAGGCAACAAAAAACCGCGTGATTTGCAATTTGGTGTTAAAAGTAAAATATAGTATGATAATTTTAATTAAATTATGATATTTCCTGTGTTTAAGTTAGAAAAAGTCGATTGAATTTTCCGAAAATTGTCTGCATGTGTAAGTTGTGTAAGGAATAAATATATTATGGGCAGTATGAGTATTTGGCATTGGCTGATTGTATTGATTGTGGTTTTGCTGGTTTTTGGATCAGGAAAGATTTCAACATTAATGGGGGATCTGGCCAAGGGTATCAAGATTTTCAAGAAAAATATTGCCGACGATGAAACCTCTTCTCCACAAAGCAAGACAATTTTGCCAGATGTCGACAACAAAGGGGATACCTCTGTTTCCTTTAACGATAATAAGGAAAAAACCCCTGTATCATCCGAAACACAGAAATAAGGTTTTGTTGTTTCAGAAGAGGTTTTAGATTAATAACGAAAGAAAATTTGCCGTTTATGACGACTATCTATACAAACGGACAGGCAATTCCGCTATCAGCCCAGGGTTCTGTAACAGCTTTGGGCAATTTTGACGGTGTGCATCGTGGGCACGCTTATTTATTGGAGACTTTAAAAAAACAGTTTCCAGACCGTTCTTTATCTGTAGTAACTTTTGAACCTCATCCAAGACAGCTTTTCGAAGGCAGGGAAATTTCATTTCGATTGACGAATGCAGAAGAACGAAATGCAGCCTTGTCTGCTCTGGGTGTTGCAAATATTTTTCAGATAACATTTGATCAAGAATTTGCTGCGCTAGATGCAAAGAATTTTATTCATCAAATTCTTTATAAATCATTCGGGATTTTTCATGTGGCTTGTGGTGAGGGTTTTGTATTCGGGCACAATCGTCAAGGAAATACCGATTTTTTGATTTCTGAAGCGGATAAACTGGGTATTGGCGTTACGATTGTAAAACCTTTGCAGGAAAAGGGAACGGTAATTTCGTCCAGCCTTATCCGTTCCTGTCTGAAAAATGGAAATCCTGAAAAGGCTGCCCATTATTTGGGTAGGATCTGGTGTATTCAGAATATAGTGGAGCATGGGGATAAAAGGGGCAGGACAATTGGTTTTCCAACTGCGAATTTACAATTGGGGGAACAGGTAGAGCCTAAATGCGGGGTTTATGCGATTAAAATTCGGTTGGCCAATGGGAGAATGCATGAAGGAGTGGCCAATCTCGGATACCGTCCAACAATTGGAAAACAGACCAGAGCCTGTCTGGAAGCCCATTTGTTTGATTTTAACCAGGATATTTATGGTCAAAAGATTACTGTTTATTTGTATCATTTTATTCGTGATGAAAAACGTTTTCGTGATTTGAATGAATTGAAAAAACAAATAGCCCGGGATGCAAATAATGCGAAAGAATTTTTTAAAATAAAAAATGACTCTGTTAATTCCTTGTAAAAAAGAATTATTAATAATGATAAATTTTATTTTTTAGAAATTGGTTTTATTTTATAAAATCAAATATTGTCTTAATCTACTTTAATTTTACAGTTAGAACGAAATCATGGCTGAATCCAAATCTACCGATCTGTATAGAGATACAGTATTTTTACCTTCAACCTCATTCCCAATGCGTGGGCGGTTACCTCAACGGGAACCTGAAATTTTGAAACGTTGGAAAAAAATAGGATTGGATGAGGCTATTGTCCGGCAATCGGATCAACGGATTTTGGAAGGGAAAAAGGTCTTTACCCTGCACGATGGCCCTCCCTATGCCAATGGACATTTGCATATCGGACATGCACTTAACAAGATTATCAAGGATGTGATTAATCGTTCCCACCGTATGAATGGAGAGGTTGTTCGATATATTCCCGGTTGGGATTGTCATGGTTTGCCCATTGAGTGGAAGGTAGAAGAGAAATATCGCAAGGCAGGTAAAAACAAGGATGATATCCCGGTATTGCAATTTCGGGCAGAATGTCGCAGCTATGCCCAAAACTGGTTGTCAATTCAATCATCCGAATTTCAGAGACTTGGGGTTCAGGCAGAGTGGGATCACCGATATGCAACAATGGATTTCAGTTCAGAGGCAGCCATTGTTGAAGAAATTGGTCGTTTTCTATTAAATGGTAGTTTATATCGTGGCCTGCGTCCTGTTATGTGGAGCCCGGTTGAAAAAACGGCTCTGGCTGAGGCCGAGATTGAATATCACGATCATACATCGACAACTATATTTGTAGCTTTTCCTTTTGTCAAAGATCCAACCCCCCAGCATTTATTGGAAAATGTTTCGGCTGCTATCTGGACAACGACTCCATGGACAATTCCTGCGAACCGAGCCATAGCTTACAATAACGATATAACCTATCAGATTATCAGTGTTAAAGCAGTTGACGCTGATTCCCACGTGTCCATTGGAGCTAATTTTCTTATTGCACAGGATTTGCTGGCCTCATTTTGTGAACAGGCAGGTATTACGGAATTCAAGGAAGAGGCATCGCTTGAAGGAACCGCGTTGGCAGGTGCAGTTGCAGCGCATCCCTTGCGGGGAAAAGGCTATGATTTTGATGTTCCTTTATTAGCAGGCGAGTTCGTCACGACTGAAGCGGGAACAGGATTGGTTCATTGTGCTCCCGCACATGGTGAAGATGATTTTTATTTATGTCAGCAACATCAAATTGGTGTAACGGAATATGTTGAAGATGATGGGCGTTACGCTTCGGATGTCCCTCTATTTGCCGGTATCCATGTTTTCAAGGCGGCTGAAGCTGTTTGTGAAGAGTTAAACTTATCCAGAGATGAGGCAAGGAATGCAAACAAACCATTTACTGGTCTTGTTGCCCAATCCTCCATCGTGCATTCTTATCCTCATTCCTGGCGATCACGGGCCCCGATTATTTATCGTGCTACCCCGCAATGGTTCATAGCAATGGATGATAATAGAAAAATTCGTGAGAATGCATTGTCAGTTCTAGAGGATGTTACATTTGTTCCCGCACAAATCCGTAACCGTTTGACCAGCATGATTGCCTCGCGTCCCGACTGGTGTATTAGCCGGCAACGTGCCTGGGGTGTGCCAATCGCCGTTTTTGTCAATAAGGCAACCCGTGAGGTTTTAAGGGATGCTGAAGTTATGCAACGGATTATAGAAGCTTTCAAAAAAGAAGGTGCAGATGCATGGTATAATTCTTCTCCCTCGCGTTTTCTTGGTGAAAATTACAATAGTGAAGAATACGAACAGGTGTTTGACATTGTGGATGTTTGGTTTGAAAGTGGTTCAACGCATGCTTTTGTCTTGGGTAGGGACAAACTTAATTTTCCTGCGGATTTGTATTTGGAAGGTTCCGACCAGCATCGTGGTTGGTTCCAGTCATCGTTGCTAGAATGTGTGGGAACACGTGGAGTTGCACCTTACAAGGCCATTGTCACTAATGGATTTGTAATGGATGAACAGGGACGTAAAATGTCAAAATCCCTCGGTAATGTTATTGCACCCCAGAATGTCAATGATGAACTTGGCGCAGACATTTTGCGTTTATGGGTAATGAACTCTGATACGAATGAAGATCTTCGAATTGGAAAAGAGATTTTAAAACAGCAAGGTGAATTATACCGACGTTTAAGAAATACGTTACGTTGGGTTCTTGGAGGTTTGGAAGGGTTTTCAGATAAGGAAAAACTTGATTATGAGGATCTTCCTGAACTTGAGCAATGGGTTCTGCATCGTATTTATGAAATGAATCAGGTTATTCAAAAAGCTATTCATACTCATGAATGGGTTGGGGTTTATCCTGCTTTACACTATTTTTGTACAAGTGATTTGTCGGCTTTCTATTTCGATATCCGCAAGGATTCACTTTATTGTGATAAAAAAGAGGATATACGTCGTAGGGCGGTTCGAACCGTATTGGATGTATTGCATAGATGTTTATGTACTTGGTTGGCACCGGTGTTATGCTTTACTGCAGAGGATGCATGGACTGCTCGCTTTGGTGAGAATGCAACTGTTCATTTGGAAGAATTTCCTCTCATACCTGTGAAATGGTCGAATGATAATCTGGCAAAACGTTGGATTCAATTACGCTCCATTCGTCGTATCATTACAACGGAAATTGAAAATATGCGTCGGGAAGGGATTATCAAGTCTTCGCTCCAAGCTGCTGTAGAATTGAATTTTTCAGAGGAAGAAGCTGCCTTGTTTGGCCATTATGACTGGGCTGAACTGGTTATTGTGTCCCGGGTTGATATCAATATTATACCGGGTTCGGCATCTTTGTATTCAGTGGAAACCAAACAGGGTGGAGAGGGTCATGCCGCACCTCTTATTCGGGTAGCAACAGGACATAAATGTGCACGTTGCTGGAAAGTTCTCGATGAAGTGGGAGGCAATTCAAGTTATCCAGAATTGTGCTTGCGTTGTATCGATGTTGTTTCGTAATATTTGGTTTAGGGATTTTCATGAATAAAAGTTCCGTTGTCGTGCAAGTTAATCATTTGAAAAAATGGTATTGGGGATTGGGAATGCTGTTTCTGATATTCTTGCTGGACCAGATCAGCAAATACTGTATTCTCAATATAGTAAATTTGCCCCAAAAAGGTTCTGTTCCCGTGATTCCATTTTTCAACTTCACTATGGTATGGAACAGGGCAATTACTTTTGGCATGTTGGGCCAGTTTGGTTCATGGGGATCCGTTATTTTTTCTGTTTCCGCCTTTGTGATTGCGGCAAGTTTATTCATATGGATGATTCGTGCCCGTAAAATCTGGGTTATCATGAGTCTGGGTGCCATTGTTGGCGGAGCGTTGGGAAATATCTTAGACCGTTTGCGCTTTGGCGCAGTGGTTGATTTTATTCACTTTCATGTTGCAGGGTGGTCATGGTATGTTTTCAATGTTGCAGATAGCGCAATTGTTTGTGGTGTGATTATCTTGTTAATGGATGCTTTTTTTGGTTGGGAAGAATAGTTTAATATGATACGAAATAGATTCATATTATTAACTATTATTGCTTTTACGGATTTTGTTAAGGAATAAGACGGATGATAATGCGTAAATCAGGTTTGAAATTTTTATTGCCCATGGGATCCCTAATCGGTATTGTTGTCTTGCTTTCTGCCTGTTCCGGTCAGGATGTTTCCCGTGCATTTGGTATCAAAAGATCAATGCCTGATGAATATACCGTTACGACTCGCGCGCCTTTATCAATGCCACCTAATGATAGTTTGATGAAGCCTGATGAAAATGGAGTCAGACCTCAAGAACAGTCCATACGTCAGCAGGCATTGGAAATTCTTTCTCCCGATGTTGCCTTGGAAGGCATGAAAGATGTTCCAAGCCAGGGCCAAACCCGGTTGATTCAGGATGCTAATCAATCAGCTGATCAGGAACGTCATAATGAGTTGGTCACGCAGAATGGTTTTGTTGACCAGGTCATGTTCTGGAAAAATGGCAAGCCTTCAGATTTGGCTGTTGACAGTGTGGCTGAAAATAAACGATTGCATAATAACTTGAGTTTGGGTTTACGTCCTGATGACGGGGCAACACCAACGACGACACAAAAATAGGTTTTTTGACAAAAGAGGGTTATAAAAAAGATTTGCAATTCTCCAAGTCATTATTAGAATAATGATTATTCGCCCTTTATCCGAACATACAGTTAATTTAATTGCTGCAGGAGAAGTTATTGAGCGTCCTGCCGCCGTTGTTAAAGAACTTGTGGAAAACGCGCTTGATGCAGGGGCAGGCAGAATTGAGATCAATCTTGACAACGGTGGTATTGATCATATTCAGGTCATTGACAATGGTTGTGGAATAGAGGCTGATGACCTGCCTCTTGCAGTTTCAAGACATTGTACTTCAAAATTGTTTGAAGATGATCTTGTAAATATTAAAACATTGGGATTTAGGGGAGAAGCTCTGCCTTCCATTGGGGCCGCCGCCCGATTGAAAATTATTTCGCGTGTCAAATCGGCGGAAAGTGCGTGGCAGATCTCGGTTGAAGGTGGTAAGATTGTAAACCCCAGTCCGTCCGCTGGTCAAATGGGAACACAAGTTGTTGTAGAAGATTTATTTTATGCGCTTCCTGCACGACGTAAATTCTTGAAAACCGCTCGAGTTGAATATAATCGGTGTGAAATGATTATACAGCGTTTGGCCATCTCTCACCCCGATGTTTCATTCACTCTTATAAAAGATGGTAAGACCGTTTTGAATCTACCGATTCAATCGCAAAAAGATCGTATTTTGGCAGTGTTTTCTGATATTCATGATGAAGAACTGATTATGTTGAATTTCGATCGGGGGGATTTGAAATTATCTGGTTTCATCAGTGCTCCATCTGTAAATCGGGCAACAACAAATGGTCAAATTATGGTTGTTAATGATCGGCCTGTTGCTGATCCAATAATGCAAATGGCTATTCGTGTTGGTTATCGTCAAGTTCTTGAAAAAGGACGTTATCCTGTCGCCGTACTTTTTCTGCAGCTACCCTTGGATCAGGTAGATGTGAATGTACACCCTGCCAAAACTGAATTGCGTTTTGCTGACGAAGCTGCAGTTCGAGCCTTGATAATTGGTAGCATTCAAAAGAGTCTGGCTATTGGTGCGGGAGTTGCAAATGTTAATCCTGAATCTTTGCATGTTTTTCCCACCACACAATATTATCCCAAAAAAGCTTCTATTCAGTATCCCGCGTATCAGCAAAGAATGGGTAAGAACAATAAAGAATTTATTCAAGAAGAAGATGTATGTGCTGGGGACAGTTTTGAATTGGGAGCAGGATTATCTTTCAAGGATGTTGGCGATACGTTATCAAGATTCTTTGATAAAAAATATCAAAAAACTACTGCAACCTTGCCTTTAGGATATGCCGTGGCACAAATTTTCAAAACGTATATTGTTGCGGTAACAGAACATGAAGAATTTGTCATTGTTGATCAGCATGCAGCTCATGAACGTTTAACTCATGAGGCTTTACGTCAACAGTATTTAGAGGCTGGAATACAAACACAGCCTTTACTCATACCGGAAGCAATTGAATTTTCTGCTGTTCACTATCGTTGTCTTATAGGTTTTAAGGACAGTTTGGCAGATTTGGGGATAGAAATAGAATCTTTTGGGGAAAAAACGATTCTGGTCAGGGCTCTGCCACAACTTTTGGGAAGCATTTCCGCACAGTCGCTTTTGATTGATCTTGCTGAAGAATTGCAGGATAAAGAACAGATATCGGTTAATGATATTGAATCTGTCCATACCCAACTTGATGCTATTCTTGCCAGAATGGCATGTCATAACAGTGTAAGGGCAGGCCGCTCTTTAAATGAGGAAGAGATGAATGCCCTTTTACGTCAGATGGAGGCCACTCCAAGGGCAGGAAGCTGTTCACATGGAAGACCGACATGGCTGAAATGGAGCAAAAAAGATATGGAAAAATTATTTCATCGCTCTTAATAAATTGATATTAAGGAAAAATTAATTTTAAGTAATATTGACAAAAATAAAAACTTTCTGGGCAATGTGGTCAGAAAGTTGTATATAATCGAACAATTGTTACGTTTAAATAGATTAAAAAAGAGAATACCGTGCATTCAGTACTGCTTACATTAGTAACGTATTTGCCTTTGCTTGGGGCTTTGGTCATCTTTCTTATGCGTGGATCCTTTGAAGAGGTTGCACGTACTTCCCGTTGGATTGCTTTATGGACAAGTATCATAACATTTGGTCTGTCAATTGTTATGTGGAGTGAATTTCATCCTCGACACGATGGATATCAATTTGAAATTCAAAATTCATGGATTTCGGGATTTGGTGTTTCCTATCATGTTGGCGTGGATGGGATCAGTTTATTTTTTATTATCCTATCAACTTTATTGACCCTGATTGGAATAATGGCCGCATGGCAGATGATCACGGATCGTATCCGTGATTATATGGTTGCTATTTTGGTGTTGGAAACGACATTGGTTGGCCTGTTTTCCGCCCTAGATATGGTTGTATTTTACTGTTTTTATGAAGCGACCCTGCTGCCAAGCAGCATGTTAATTGGAATCTGGGGAGGTCCGAAACGGATTTTTGCCTCTTTGCAATTCTTTCTATTCACGTTTGCTGGTTCTTTATTTATGATGATTGGGATTTTGTGGATATGGGTGAATACAGGTACCACGGATATTCCCATTTTAATGCACGCATCTTTCTCACCTGCTGTCCAGGGGTGGTTATTGCTGGGTTTTATCCTCGCGTTTGGAGTCAAATTGCCTCTCTTTCCTCTGCATGCCTGGTTACCAGCCGCATATGTTGAGGGTCCGGCGTCGACCACCTTGCTGGTTTCTGGCGTCATGTCTAAGGCAGGCGCCTATGGATTATTAAGATTTTGTGTTTTAATGTTGCCTGAGGCATCTCACCGTTATGCAATGCTGATTATGGGATTGAGTATATGTGCGATTATTTATGGTGCAATAATCGCTTATAAACAAACAGATATTAAACGGATTATAGCCTATTCATCATTTTCTCATATGGGTCTTATTGCCATAGGATTTTTCTCTCTGACACCAGAGGGAATTGATGGCGCCCTATTACAGGTTCTTACTCATGGGGTAACTATTGCTGCACTTTTTTTATGTGTTGCCGCTGTCACCTATCGTATTGGTACAAGAGATATCGAGGCGTTTGGAGGTATCGCTAGTAAAATGCCCAAACTGGCCTTGCTTGGAATGATCTTTATCATGGCAAATGTTGGATTGCCTGGTACGGGTTCGTTTGTGGGTGAATTGCTGGTCATGATTGGAGTTTTACATATATCATTCTGGGTTGCTTTCCTGGGAGGATCAAGCATGATATTAGGTGCTGTTTATATGCTGGTCATGTATCGCAATGTCATATTTGGAAAAATTGTTAATCCGGTTATCAATTCAATTCGGGATCTAAACGCAAGAGAAATGACAATCTTGGTACCATTAGCCGTAATTATCCTGTGGATGGGGATTTATCCAAACAGTTTCTTATCGGTTTTTAATCCGGTAGTGACTGCCTTTACAAATTCAGACCGTATAGCAGAATTGATGAATCATGGTCATATTGTGGCCGATAATATTAATAATATGCACAGTATTTTTGTTCGCTAAGATTTGATAGTCTAAGCGAATATATTTGATTAATACCCACGTTGCCTCTCTTGGCTTATGCGTGGGTTTTTTTTATGATTTATAGTGATTATTTTAATAATTTTTTTAAAAGGTAAATTATGATCAAATCTGTTTCTGGAAAAGTGGCAATTGGAATTGATAAAAAAGGATTGCGTCAAGAAAGTGATTCAATGGGAAAAATAGAGGTCCCTGCGGATCGTTATTGGGGAGCACAGACTGAACGTTCCTTGCATCATTTCAATATTGGTGGGGATGTCATGCCGCGTGAGGTCTATCATGCCTACGGTATTGTTAAACATGCAGCCGCAGAGGTGAATTGTGAAGCGGGCCGTTTGGATGAAACGAAGGCAAAAGCAATCATTCAGGCTGCTGAAGAGGCAGCCGAGGGTGCGCTTGATGATCATTTTCCGCTTTGTGTCTGGCAAACGGGTTCAGGTACACAAACCAATATGAATGTAAATGAGGTGCTTGCCAATCGGGCCATTCAGCTTTTAGGGGGGGAGATCGGTTCCAAAAAACCTGTTCATCCCAATGATCATGTGAATATGGGACAGTCTTCCAATGATAGTTTCCCGACAGCTATGCATGTCGCTATGGTAATGGAATTGGAAAAGCATCTTTTTCCAGAATTACAAAAATTACATAATGCCATTGAGCACAAAGCTAAGGAATGGATGGATGTTGTAAAGATCGGTCGTACCCATTTACAGGATGCAGTTCCTTTAACCGTTGGTCAAGAATGGTCTGGTTGGGCTGCTCAATTAAAGGAAAGTTTACATCGTTTAAAATCAGTAGAGAAAGAATTGTTTGAACTGGCTGCAGGTGGAACAGCTGTTGGAACAGGATTGAATGCGCCAAAAGGTTTCTCCAAAGCAATTGCTAAAAAAATCGCTCAAATCACCAGCTATCCTTTTGTAACAGCGCCCAACAAGTTTGCCTCCTTGGGTGGACTTGACGCTATGGTGGCCACGATGTCTGCGTTACGTGGCGTTGCGGTTGTTCTATTAAAAATAGCAAATGATACTCGTTGGCTCGCTTCAGGACCACGATGTGGACTTGGAGAACTTCATTTGCCTGAAAATGAACCGGGGTCGTCAATTATGCCTGGAAAGGTCAATCCGACTCAATGTGAGGCAATGATCATGGTTTGCATGCAGGTCATGGGTCTTGATGCTGCCGTTGCCTTTGCTGGCTCACAGGGTAATTTGCAGTTAAATGTAACGCGTCCGCTGGTTATCATGAATACGCTACATGCCAGCCGATTGTTAAGGGATGCAGCTAAAGCCTTTCGTGAATTTTCAGTCGAAGGGACAACATTAAATAATGCGCGTATTCAAAAATATATTGATAATTCATTAATGCTTGTTACAGCTCTGGCACCTGTCGTTGGATATGATGGGGCGGCTAGAATTGCACATATGGGAGATGTTGAAGGATTAAGTCTTAAAGAGGCGGCTTTAAAATCGGGATTGATTGATGAAAAGCAGTTTGACGAGCATGTAAAACCTCGGTTGATGGCTGGACATGGTGTTGAAGGTGCCTAAATAAAAAGATTTAATTTTCTAGGCATCGATAAAATGTTTTAACAACGAATAGAAAGGAATTTAATAATTCCTTTCCATGGCAGATAAAACGAATATTTATAATATAATTGAATTAAATATCCAGTAAATCAACAGAACCGGCATGCTCCTGTATGAATTGGAAGCGCATTTCTGATTTTCTTCCCATTAAATCAGAAACACGTGTTTCCGTGATTTCTTTTTCATCATGAGGAATGATGACTTTCAATAGGATACGGTGTTTGGGATCCATTGTCGTTTCCTTTAAATCCTTGGGTGGCATTTCACCCAAACCTTTAAAACGAGAAACTTCAATTTTACCTTTTTTTTGGTTCAACCTTGATAAATTACGGTCTTTATCCTTATCATCCATGGCATAAATAATTTTATCTCCTTGGCTAAGACGGTATAAGGGTGGTTGAGCCAGATAAATTTTTTCTTGAAGAATAAGTTCTGGAAGTTCTTGATAGAAAAAAGTCATCAATAAAGAAGCAATATGCGCACCATCAACATCCGCATCTGTCATGATAATGATGCGACCATAGCGTAGTTTATCGATATCAAATGCGGAACCTATGCCACAACCCAAGGCTTCTATTAAATCTTTTAATTCCTGATTATTATTTAATTTTTGATTGGAAGCACTTGCAACATTGAGAATTTTACCTCTCAAAGGTAAAATTGCCTGAGTTTCGCGATTACGGGCTTGTTTGGCCGATCCTCCAGCAGAATCTCCCTCTACGATAAAGATTTCTGTTTGATTGGTATTAGAACTTGTGCAATCGGTCAGCTTACCTGGTAATCTTAAACGTTTTGTTGCGCTTTTTCTTACTGTTTCCCGGTTTTCTTTACGTTGTAAACGTTCTTCAGCTTTATCAAGAAGGAAAGAGAAAAGTTGATCTGCCTGATATGGATCGGCTGCCAACCAGTGATCAAAACGATCCCGTAGTGCGGTTTCAACAAGTTTGGTTGTATTTTTTGAGCTTAGTTTCTCTTTTGTTTGTCCCTGGAATTCTGGATCTCGAATAAAGATGGACAATTTTGCCGCAAGAGATCCCAGCATATCATCAGAAGTGATGATTGAGGATCTTTTATTGGACCGGTTTTCCCCCCATGTCCGAATTCCTTTTAACAGGGCATTTTTGAAGCCCTGTTCATGGGTTCCACCCAATGGCGTCGGTATGGTATTACAAAACGATGTCAAACCGCTTTCACCTTTTTCCAGCCATGCCAAAGACCATTCAATTTTGCCTGTATTTTCACCTTTTGAATCATTGGGTAAATTGACGTCACCGGACCATATAGGACAGATCAACTGGTCCGAGTCGGTTTCTTCTTTCAAACTGTCTTCAAGTCCATTAGCAAAATGCAGGATTGTCTCCCTTGGAATATCAGTGTTATTCACTAATTCAGGATCACACGACCAGTTTAGGGTGACACCTTTATAAAGAAACGCCTTGGAGCGGCACAGTTTATACAACTGTTTCGGTGAAAATTGCAGTTTGCCAAATATCTCGGTATCAGGAATAAAACTGATTTGGGTTCCTCTGCGATTTTGTACATAACCACATTCAATTAATGGAGTAATCGGTAATCCGCGTTCATAGGTTTGTTTCCACAGCATCTTATCACGGGCAATTTCGATTTCCATCCAAGAAGATAAGGCATTGACAACAGAAGATCCTACTCCATGAAGACCCCCAGCAGTTTTATAGACTTTATTGGAAAATTTTCCTCCTGCATGAAGCGTGGTTAGAATCACTTCCAAGGCTGATTTATTTTTAAATTTTGGATGAGGGTCAATAGGAATTCCGCGTCCATTATCGCGAATGGTTAATTTGTTATCCTGTTCAAGTTTTATGTGAATGGTGTTTGCAAAACCGCCAACGACCTCATCCATGGCATTATCCAATATTTCAGCTGCCATGTGGTGCAGGGCGTTTTCATCCGTACCACCAATATACATACCAGGCCGCTTTCTGACAGGCTCCAAACCTTCAAGAACCTCTATGTCTTTGGCGTTATAATCGCTGGTAACAGATTTTATCCCTTTTACATTTTTCTTGTCTGCAAAATGGGTTTTAGAAGAATTGTTTGAAGAAAATAAATCGTTCATAATAAGTGTATTTCGCATAAAAACACGTTTTTACAAAATGTTTTCTTCATGACTCTTAAATTTTGAAATTATTTCTTGTGAACAGCCGCTTTGCGTATGATTCGTCTTTTTCTAACGACTTTGCCTTTTTTATGTGTTGCTGGTGCCTGACAGATTTCATAAGATGCTGGTTGGAGAATATCTTTTGCCTCTGCATATTGAGACAATTCACTTGCCGTTTTCAATGGTTTGATTTCATCAAACATGGACATTCTTTGAATGCAGAAAATTGTTCCCGCTTTAAGTCCCTGAGAGGATTGTACGTTGGCTAGCTGTGTGATGTAATCATCATATGCTTTTTGATATGCCTTTCCTGAGCGTTTTCCGTAACTTGACCGGAAATACCCCTTCAATTTAACTTCCTCACTGCTAACAATCGGGCGGAATTGATTGATAAAGGCGTTATATTGATTTTGAGCCTGACATGAAAGGGCTGTCACCATTAATTCGCTTTTCAAGCCTTCTATATTAAAAGCTTCGTGAGAAGGGGAATTATTGCAAGTGGCCGTTGAAGCCCATGATGGATTCGAAAACATTCCCGCAGCGATTAATCCAGAGAAGAGAAAACGTTTAACTAATAGAGACATTGAGTGCTCCAAATCGGATATGAACTAAAAAGATTGGTTGGGTAGTTAAAAGAATATTGGATTTATTCTATAAAAGTTTATTGCAGTTGTATATGACATTATTAAATCGGATATAACAGGAATTGTACATAATGCAATAGTTTATATTCACATTTTGCAATAATAAACGAAAATAAAAAAGTCAAAATTCATCTAAAATATCATAAAGTTATTGGTGATTTTGTTTTTATCTGGTAGTGATCTTTGTAAGTGGATGTGTAATTGATACAAAAGGTAGGTATAAATTCTTACATCTTTTTTACCAATCCGGGTTTAAACTAATATTCTCATCAAGTTTGTAATTGTAAACTGCCAAGTTATAGGTAGGATTTAATAAATGGAGGCTAGTTTCGTGCGTTTGCGTTCATCTTTTATTTTGGCTTCATTGGGAATTGCTTTGGCAGCTTGTCAACATAATCAGCAACCAGTGGCCCAACCCGATAGGGAGGCTGCCAATCCTTTTAAATATTCAAAAAAATCATCTGTTTGTCAAATAACACCTATAGTCAAAGAAGCGGATGGAAGTTGGAAAACGACGATGACAGTTCGCAGCGATGATGGTCAATGTGAATTCAATATTGTGCAACCTGACTCCAAAAACAACTTCATCTCTTTTGGTATTGCAACTGTTCCTGAACATGGCAAGACATTTGTTTATAATTATGATAAAAGAACCTATATAAGATACACGCCATCTTTGGCATATGCAGGAACAGATAGATTCATTGTGAATCTTTTACATCAGGATGGGGGCAATAAAACGGTTTTGTCAGTAGATGTAACAGTAGACAATACAGGTGTTCAGATTCCTAAACCCGCTATAGAACCCGCGAACAAAAATACGACCTCTCGAAAAAAGGCAACACGTCATAGAGCTGTCTCCCATCATCGAAAAATCGTAAGAAAAGCTAAATAATGATTTGAATTTACCATTACGTTAAATAGTAAAATTAATAGCTGAGGGACGAGGACGCTTCATTCCTTTTTCCTCGGCTTTTCTGATGAGATCTTGCATCGTTATTGAAGCTATTTCCTTCATGATTTTTTGATCAATAGATTGCCATAATGGTTTGATAACTTGTTGAAAAAGTGGAAACGTAAATTCTTCATATTTTTCTTTTTCATCAACCGAAATGGCCTTAATGATATCAGCGATTGAAAGTAGTCTTTTTGGTTTAGCCAGATGATACCCACCTCGTGGTCCACGAGTACTTTCCAAGATTGAAGCTCTGGATAAAAGTTGTAAAATCGGTTCAATACTTCTTTTTGGTAGTTTTGTCCTTGAAGAAATGTCAGAAGCACTTACGGTATTATTGTGACTTGAGTAAAAGGCGATATCTGTTACAATAAGAATAGCGATAATGGCACGATCTTGTCTTAAGAGCATTAAATATTTTTCCTAAGGTTTTAAAGAAATATTTAGTTAATTTAAAATTTATATCCTAATATTAATAGTATATAATAATTATTTAAGATGAAAAATAGTATTTTTTATAAATAAAATCTGTGATGTGGAAATATTTTGCATAAATAGGTTATTTATAGCGATTATTATCCTTAATCAACGAGTAATGGGAATTGTTATGACAAAAAATAATCGTTTTGGGTTGGCACAACCTAGAGGTAAAATTTATAATTCTTTGATTGATACAATTGGTGGGACACCGCTTGTAAGGCCAGGAAATCTAGTAAAGCAGGATAATATCGAAGCTGATATTTTATTAAAGCTAGAATTTTTTAACCCTTTATCTTCAGTCAAGGATCGAATTGCCGCCGCAATGGTATATCAGGCGGAAGAAGAAGGGATTATTAGTCCTCATAAAAGTGTACTAGTTGAACCAACATCAGGCAATACAGGAATTGGCTTGGCATTTATAGCGGCAGCGAAAGGTTATCGGCTGATCGTTACAATGCCTGAAAAAGCATCGATTGAGCGTCGAAAAATGATGCGTTTTCTTGATGCACAGGTTGAGCTGACCCCAAGTCATCTGGGAATGGCTGGGGCAATTGCTCGAGCAAAAGAAATTGTAGAAAATACACCTCATGCCTGGATGCCAAAACAATTTGAAAATCCCGTGAATCCACTTGTCCATGAGTATACCACTGCGGAAGAAATCTGGCAGGATACGCAAGGAAAAGTCGATATTGTTGTTGCCGGTATCGGAACAGGTGGAACCATTACAGGAATTGCCAGAGGATTGAAGAAACATAATCCAAAGGTGGAGATATTTGGTGTTGAACCTGCAGAAAGTGCTGTTCTTAACGGAGAGGAGCCTGGTCCTCATGGTATTCAGGGAATAGGGGCAGGATTTAAACCAGGTATTTTGGATACCGATTTACTTAAACAGGTTCTGATGGTTTCAGAAAGTGACGCTCTTGCCACGTCAAGACGCGTTGCTCGATTGGATGGTATTCCTGTGGGTATTTCTTCAGGTGCAGCTCTGTTTGCGAGTATTCAGTTGGCAGCCCGTAAAGAAAACAAAGGTAAAGTCATTGTAACGATTGTTCCTTCATTTGCGGAACGTTATCTATCAACATCTTTGTTCAATGGATTGGTTTAAATCCTTATTTAAAACCGTATCGTAAGGGAAATCCGGAATATGTGATATTCCCTCCACGATGAAACTATTTAGCGTAAAATTATTTCCACACGTCTGTTACGTGCCTCCCGTACATTGGGTCCTGTTTGCACTCGCAAATTTTGTGATCCATATCCATGTATATCAATATTGCCGGCCGGAACGCCATTTCGTATCAATTCGGATCTGATTTCCTTGGCTCTTTTTAAGGAAAGTTCGATATTGTATTTTTTTCCCTTAATATCGGGACTAGCAGATGTATCTGTATAACCATCCGCTTCAATACGGGTGTTTTCCACGTTATTGTAGGCTTGGGCAGCCTCTCGGACAATAAGTCGCGCTCGATTACTCAGGCTGTAACTATTCCAGTTAAAAAACACAAGATATAATCTTGATTTTCTGGCCTTAGGAACTACAGGGGTTTCATCAACAGGTGTTGCAGGAGGAGGGGCAGGGTTAAATTCATAACGTAACCCGAGTAAAATGGAATGGTTAAAATAGGTGGTTGTATCCCGATTGCCTTTGGTATGACCATAAGGATGGGTAATGTTTCTTCCTCCTTGGGTACCCCATACATCGGCGGTATGACTTTGGGGTGCCAGCATTGTCCAGAATCGATATTCTGTAATGAAGGACAATCCAACAATCCAAGGGGTTGGAAATGATAGCCCTCCAATTCCCTGGTAAGCGAATTGCCCGAATGTACCTCCCATGTGTTCAGTAAGACGATGATCCGCGGTGCGAAGTTTTACCCCATTCATTGTAGACCATCCATAACCAATTCCCGCACCGAAATATGGGAATATATAAGGGCTTCCCACATCCATATCAAAAAGGGCGTTAACCATAAATCCATAAGTTTGCTGGCGTCCCTCACCACGGGCTTTATAGGAACCGAGATTTTGATATTTCAAAGGATTGTTGCGATAATTTCCCTCCACTTCAACTCGAAAACCGTTTCCAAGACCATATCCTAGACTCGTTACTGCAGTGGCCCCTGGTGTATATTTATCGCGACCATCAGGCATAATGGGATTTTGACGCACAACTTGATCTTGATTGATACTAAGCCCGCCAGCACCCGTTACATACAAACCTTTAACCGGTTGTGCTTTTATCGTGGTTGAGGGCATGAGAAAAGTGGTTAAACATAAAAGGGTAGAAATATTAAATATAGATGCAGCAAATAGAGGGAATTTCAAACTCATCTTAATTTTTCACTCCTTAAATCTAGCTATCAGCTGCAAATTGTTTTAGTAAAATATTCTTCGAACTGAAATACCCTTTTTTTAGTGAAGAAAGAAGTAAAAAAAATTTTTTGTTCGAAAAATATATCAAATGTCATTGAAACAACACATGGTTTAAATTTACTTGAATAGAAGCAATATACTATTTTCAAACTTAAATAAATACAAGAGAGCAATTTTTAATTGTTATCATTTAGCAATGTAATAATCAAAAAAAATATCAATACCGTGAAAAATCCAATTTGGTTGTCTATACAACTTAATCATTCGGGATCATATCAAGTGCTTTTTGGTAAAGCTTTGGGTTAAGAAGCAAATCATCGGCAATCTCAAGATCAATATCTGAACCGATGGCAGGGGGACAGGCATTTCTAATTTGAAGAATGTCCTTTGCTTCAACCGGAAAACGTGATTGTCTGGAAAAGATAACATCACGTGCATAGGAAGATTGATCATTAATTAATTCATTCATTTGTTTTTGAGTGAATTTAACTCCACGACTTGTGCATATTTGCGGAATGATGCCCAAGCCCTGAATTGGCCATCCCAAGGGGGCGATAACCCTGCTCCATGTAACGAAGAGCTCTCCTCCATCAGGTAATTGTGCAATGGTTTGTACAAGACCTTTACCCAAAGTTGTGCTGCCGATTACGACGGCTCTCTTATGATCGGATAACGCAGCGGTTAAAATTTCGGCAGCACTTGCAGTTCTGCCATCAACCAAAATAACAATGGGAACATTATTGGTTATGTCTCCTCCCTGTACTGCCCATACGTGATTGGACTCTTGATCTCGTCCTTGTGTCGTTGCTGCAATACCATGATCCAGCAATAATGCAGAGCTTGTTATGGCCTGTTGCAAAACACCTCCTCTATTTCCTCTGAGATCAAGAATCAGGCCCTTTAATTTCATATCTTGAACAGCTTGATCAAGATACTGATTGATTTCTTCCGCAGTGAAAGTTGAAAAGGAGGTTATTTTCAAAATAATTATGTTATCATTTGTAAATGCAAATACGGTCGCTGGTGGAACAATTTCTCTTTTCAAATGTACGATTCTTGTTTTTTTTCTACCGTGTGAGCCCAAGACAAGAGTCAAAGATGAATTGTTGCTGCCCTTTAGCCAGTTATTAATTGTATCAACAGATTGTTTATAGGTACGTTTGCTATCTATTTTATAGATACGTTCACCTACGTTAAGTCCTGCTGACCAAGCGGGACCATTGGTATTGATAGAGCTGATAACGATATAGTTTTTATCTTTGGAGATGGTAATTCCGATATTTGCCTCACCATCTCCTCGTTGATTACGATCCGTGGATGCAAAATTGGGAGCGACATATCTTGAATAGGGATCCATATGATCAAATAATTCATCAAAAAAAGCTTGGGTAAGACCTTGATTGTTTGCCAATTGAATTAAATTGGAATTTTCCCATCCCTTGGTAGAAATATCCGTTATGGTCTTTGCCCATTGGGGTATATCGTTATCTGCCGGCAAGGGATAGTTAGCCAGAATTTTTTGAGACTGTTGAAGAACAAGCTTATCTTCGATTTCATGAATTGATAAAGAGGGGTCAACGGCATTTAAGCCATTCAGTCCCCATAAAGACAATTCTTTTATCGTATGTTCTTCCAGTATTCTGGGTTGTAGAAAAGTCAATGCGGTGGCGATGACATTTTCGTAGCTATGTTGATTAAACGGGGCGATATCTTTTGGTTTTGTGGATGTAGTAGATTGTGCGTATATAGGGGTATAGGTATTAAATGCAAGAATTATATACAGACAATAAAATAAAGGTTTGTATTTTTGCAAAATGAAATATAGAAAACATATCGCATTTTGCGTCAGTCTAAAGAAACAGAAATGTCGTATTAGGAGGAAAATGATTGTTCTCCAAAGACAATAAAATATTTTAAATATAAGGTTAGCCAATATTAAAAAAGCTATAGCAACTTTAAGATTATTAAAACCTAAATATAAAAATAACAAAATCTGTCACGTAAAAAACACAATAATCTAGTTAAAAATCATATTATTTTTTTGTTTTTTTTACTGTTTTTTTCTTTTTTGTTGGCGTTTTCTTTAACTCTTTTCCTTTTTCTTCGAGAAGTTTCAATGCGTCCTCTAGGGTTGTATTATCTCCGTTATCACCTTTTGGTAGGGATGCAACAGATTTTTTATGCTGTATATAAAATCCGAAACGTCCTTTTCTTAATAAAACAGGTTCCTTATCTTTTGGATGAAGCCCCAGATTACGGATAGAAGCCATTTTTTTTGCAAGAACCTCCAAGGCTCGATTCAATCCTACTGATAAAATATCTTCATTTTTATCCAAGGCGGCAAAAATATTTCCCATTTTGATATAAGGGCCAAAACGTCCCAATCCGATTTCGATTTTTTCACCTGTCTCAGGATATTCTCCAAGTAATTTTGGAAAAGATAACAGAGCAATGGCCTGATCCAGGGTAAGTGTGTTTCCATCAATATTATTTGGAATAGCGGCACGTTTGGGTTTGATCTTTTTATTTTCAGGATCAGCCTCACCAGATTGTATATATAATCCGTAAGGTCCTTTACGAAGTGAGATTACTTCACTATTTTCTGGATTATTTCCAAGGATTTTGCTGCCTTCTTTTAAAATCTCATTATCTTCTTGATCAGCATTATCCAGACTTAACTTTCTAGTATATTGACATTCAGGATAGTTGGTACATCCTATAAACGCCCCATAGCGACCCAGTTTTAGATGAAGTTTGCCATTTTCACAGGCAGGACATTTTCTGGGGTCGGACCCGTCCGTTGTTTCGGAAAAGAAGTGAGAGCCAAGATCATGATCAAGCGCATCAATAACATCAGAGATTTTCAGTTCTTTTGTTTGCTCGATGGCATTGGAAAAATCGTTCCAAAAATCCTGTAAAACTTTTTTCCAATCTATTTTACTATCGGAAATTTCATCAAGTTGTCCCTCTAACGTGGCGGTAAAATCGACATCAACGTAACGTTTAAAGAAAGATGTTAGAAAAGCAGTAACCAAACGTCCACGATCCTGAGGAATAAAATAACGATTTTCAAGAGTAACATAACCTCTGTCACGTAAAACCCCGAGAATGGATGCATAAGTGGATGGACGACCAATACCCAGTTCCTCCATTTTTTTAACAAGTGAGGCTTCACTATAGCGTGGAGGAGGTTGGGTAAAATGCTGACTAGGCAAAATTTCTTTGGTTTGAAGAGTCTCTTTTTCTCTTAAGGGGGGTAGGAGTGACCCTTTGTTGTTTTTATTTTCCACCTCATCTTTATCTGTATCATCAAAACTTTCTGTATAAACTTTTAAGAAACCCTCAAATGTTATTGTTGATCCCGTTGTTTTAAAGCAATTTGCCTGGTTTTCATCTGTTATTGTTATGGAAATTTGATCAAGTTCTGCGGATTCCATCTGACTGGCAAGAGCTCTTTTCCAGATAAGATCGTAAAGCTGTTTCTGATCAGCTGTTAAATAAGAACTGATTTGTTCAGGAGTGAAATTGATATGTGTAGGTCGTATGGCTTCATGTGCCTCTTGGGCGTTTTTTGCCTTACTTGTGTATTTGCGTGGTGATTTTGGTACAAATTTTTCGCCATATTCGGTATTGATATGATTACGAATGGCCTGAATTGCTTCATTTGCCATTTGTACTCCATCGGTTCTCATATAGGTAATCAAACCAACGGTTTCCCCCTTGACTTCAATTCCCTCATAAAGTTGTTGTGCGGTACGCATCGTGTTTTGTGCGCTCATTCTTAATTTTCTTGATGCTTCCTGCTGTAATGTCGAGGTGGTAAAGGGGGGGGATGGATTCCTTCTTGTTTTTTTTCGCTCTATGGTACGAACGCTAAACTGTTGATTATTTAAATATGTACAAGCCTCTTTTGCCAGATTTTTCGTATTTAGATCAAATTGTTCAAGTTTTTTGTTTTTTAAATGGGTAAGTTTTGCCGTGAAATCCTTATTGGATGAAGAGATAAAAGTGCCATGAATGGTCCAATATTCTTTGGATTGAAAAATCTCGATTTCAGCTTCACGTTCGCATACAAGACGCAAGGCAACAGATTGGACTCGTCCTGCACTTCGGGATCCAGGTAATTTTCGCCATAAAATTGGTGATAATGTAAAGCCTACCAGATAATCAAGTGCACGTCGTGCAAGATATGCTTCAATCAAAGGTTGGTCCAGTTTCCGGGGATGTTGAATAGCGTATTGAACTGCCTGTTTGGTAATTTCATTAAAGGTAATACGCTCGACATTAATATTTTTAAGTAATTTCTTTTCATTCAGGATGGATTGGACATGCCAGGAAATTGCTTCCCCCTCACGATCGGGGTCAGTGGCAAGATAAAGTGTTTTGGCATTTTTTAAGGCCTGGGCAATCGCCTTGATCTGCTTGTTTCCACGTTCATCCGTTTCCCAATCCATGGCAAAATTTTCAGTCGGCCTAACACTTCCATCCTTCGGAGGAAGATCTCGGACATGCCCGAAAGAAGCGAGAACAGTGTATTTGTTTCCAAGATATTTATTTATGGTTTTGGCCTTGGCAGGCGATTCAACAACGATGACGTCTGTCATTTTCTCTCCAGACGGATTAGTAAAAATGATTTCTTCAATTAGAAACAGAATACTATCTTTTCTTTAGTAAGAAGCAACTGCTATTTTGGTTTTTAATTAATTTTTTTAAATGGATGTGATTTACATATTAAAACGAAAATAGAAGAAAAATTCAAGAATTCGTTTGATTTCCTCATTTTAAAATATAGCCATTATGGCAAAGAAAAATTTTTTGCTGGATTTCAAGCAAGGTAAGAGTACTTTGAATTTCATTGGTAGGGTAATGAACATTTCTCAAGATTAGATCGATAGGTGTAGGGGTGGCAGAAAGCAGAAAGAGAATATCATCTTCAATTGTTCTTGAATTGTTTTTATCAGGTATATTGACCTGTGGAGGATTCTTGTTCTGGAGGGATATGTTTTCAGCTGCGGGAGAATAGGTGAAAAGATCTGTATTGGAAGGGGTGTTTTCTTGGATAAGGGGATGGGGGAGTTCGGATATTATATCCATGGCATTTTCTGTTAATATAGCCCCCATTCTAATCAAGTTATTGCTTCCTTTACAACGTGGGTCAATGGGAGATCCTGGTACTGCAAAAACGGGACGGTTATAATCAAGCGCTTGTTTAGCTGTGATAAGACTGCCGGAATGCTGGGCAGCCTCAATGACAATACATCCCCAGCTTAATCCAGCAATAATACGGTTTCTGCGTGGGAAATGCATGGCTTGAGGTTGGGTTCCAATAGAAAATTCAGTTAAAACAACCCCTTTTTCTGCTATTGATTTTTGAAGGTCTTTATGTTCTGTTGGATAAAAAATATCGATTCCACAACCAATTACGGCAATGGTGAAACCTGTGTATAAGGCCCCTTTATGAGCTGCTTTGTCAATACCTCTGGCTAGACCAGAGGTTATGCCAATTTGATGTACGGATAGATCAGCCGCAAGATTTTCTGCCATTTTAATGCCATGTATAGAAGCATTACGCGCCCCGACAATAGCAACATTTCTCTTTTTTAATAACTCGATATTGCCCATGGCAATCAGAATAGGAGGGGCATCTTCAAGCATATCAAGCAAGGGCGGATATTCCAGAGTTCCACGAAGAACGAATTGTCCCCCCAATTCAAGTGTTTGATCAATTTCTCTATGAAGTATTTTATTATCAGGAACTTGAAATTTTTTTGTTGAATCTTTTGAACGTTTTAATTTTGGTAAAATTTCCAAAACAGCTTCAGGGGTTTGATAATGGTCAAGTAATTGTCGATAACGGATTCCACCGATCCCTTCCGTTCTAGCAATTTTTAAATATGGAAGTAATTGTTTTACAGATAGGGTGGAAGATAATGGTTTCTTGGACATTTAACTTAATTTTTTTGTTTTTTTTCACCAATACGAGGTTCTGTACCGTTGCTGAGACGGTATATGTTGGTTCTATGACGAAAAAATATGAGTAAACTTATAAGAAGGGCGGGAAATAAAAGAGGGGTTTTAAGATCAAGATGATTGAAAATCATAATGAATAAAGGCCATGCAACAAATGCGGACAACCCTCCTATAGAGGAAATTCGGGACAGTCTGGCGGCAAGTAACCATACAATACATGATAATAGACCAGCAATAGGGGTTAAGGCAAGGCTGACACCTAACCCTGTAGCAACACCTTTTCCACCTTTGAAATTTATCCAAACGGGAAAACAATGGCCGACTACTACAAAAATTGCGGCAAGGGATTCGGCCTGAACTGTATAGTTGATGGCAAAAATATAGGAACACCATATTGCAAAAGAACCTTTCCCCATATCGAGTAAAAGAGTTAAAACCGCTAGTTTTTTTTTGCCTGTACGTAAAACATTTGTGGCGCCAATATTGCCTGAACCGATTTGGCGAATATCTCCCATTCCACCAATATAGCTAATCAACATTCCAAAAGGAATGCTGCCAATCAGATAGGACAAAAAGATAATGCCTGCCATTAATGTCCATGCATATTGGGGTATATGCCAAATCATAGGGTCTCTCTTTTGTAAATACAGCGTCCCATTTTCCAGGTTCCAAGGACGACACCTGGAAGGACACGATTGTCAAATGGGGTGTTTTGAGCCCGTCCTGGTAATTTTCCCGCTTCAACCTGCCAGGTTTGATCCGGATCAAACAAGCATAAATCTGCAACATTTCCTCTGGCAAGCGTTCCGATAGGTTGACGCAGGATTTTCGCAGGATTGTTACTTAAAAGTGAAATAGCCTTTGCGAGGGGCAGATTGCCATTTTTGACTTGAATAAGGGTAACACTTAAAAGGGTAACTAGCCCTGTTCCGCCCGGAGCCGCCTCTGCAAAGGGTAAACGTTTGTCATCCACATCTCTTGGAAGATGATCCGAGGCGATTGCATCAATGGTTCCATCTGCCAATCCCTGACAGATTGCAAGACGATCCGCTTCGGAACGGAGTGGTGGGGAAAGTTTGGCATAGGTTCTAAAATCACCAATGGCCTCTTCATTCAAGTCAAAATAGACTGGGGCGGTATCACAGCTGATATTCAATCCCTTTGATTTTGCCTGTCGAATTAGATTAAGTCCCTCCGCGGTGGAAATATGTCCAAAATGTAATCGACAATTTGTTTGTTCCGCCAATCGTAAATCACGGGCAATCATAATTGCTTCAGCCGCAGTTGGAACAGAAGGCAAACCAAGTCTTGTTGCCAGCTCTCCCTGGGTAGCACTGCTATTTTTGGCCAGACTGGGGTCTTCGGGATGCTGAATGATCAATCCGTCAAATCCACTTGCATAGGCCATGGTCTGCATCATCAAACGGGTATCTGCAAGCGCCTTGTCTCCGTCCGTGAAGCCAATGGCGCCAGCCTCTTGAAGCAAGCCTATTTCTGCAAGTTCCTTTCCCTCACAACCAACTGTTAATGCACCATAAGGAAGAATGGACACCGATTTTGTTATTTCACCCTTGGCCTTTAGCAGGGTTACCAACGCGGGATTGTCGATGGCGGGGTTACTATTGGGTAGAATTGCCATGGTGGTTATCCCACCTGCAGAAGCCGCTTCTGCTGCGGTGGCAATGGTTTCCCTATATTCAAATCCAGGTTCTCCCACGGTTACACGCATATCAACAAGACCAGGACAAAGAATGGATCCTTTTCCATCAATGACGTCGCAATCTGATGGTTGCCCTTCTGTTTCCGGAAGGTCTATACCGGCAATTTTATCATTTTTGACAAGAAGTTTTCCCGGTTGATTCAATCCTGATTGAGGGTCAATTAAATGGACATTGGTGAAAAGAATTGGTTTCATGGCTGCGCCTTTATGTGAGAGAATTTTTCAAGAACTGCCATTCTTACGGCAACACCCATTTCGACTTGTTCCTGTATGACGCTTTGATGTGGATCATCGGCAACATGACTGTCAATCTCTATTCCCCGGTTTAATGGTCCGGGATGCATGACCAATGCATTTGACTTTGCAAGGTTTAACCGTCTTCGATCCAGTCCAAAGAAACGAAAATATTCACGGGTACTTGGAATTAATCCAGCACTCATTCTTTCTCTTTGAAGACGCAACATCATGATAACATCAACATTTTTAACCCCTTCATCCATTGAGTAATAAGGGGTGGCACCCATTTTAGCGATTGTTGAAGGCAATAAGGTCCTTGGACCAATAACCCTTACATTGCAACCCATTGTGTTAAGAAGGATTATGTTTGAACGGGCAACTCGGCTATGAGCTATATCTCCACATATTGCAACAGTCAAACCTGTCAATTTTCCAAAGTGGCGACGAATTGTTAATGCATCAAGCAAAGCCTGAGTGGGATGTTCATGAGTTCCATCGCCGGCATTGATGACACTTGCATCGACTTTTTGGGCAAGAAGCGCAGGGGCACCAGATTGTGCATGTCGAATGACAAGCAAATCAGCTCGCATAGCGTTTAAGGTATAGGCCGTATCCAGTAATGTTTCCCCCTTGCTGACCGAAGAAGTGGAAACGGACATGTTAATGACATCAGCACCCAGACGTTTCCCCGCCAGTTCGAAAGATGTACGAGTGCGGGTACTATTTTCAAAAAACAGGGTGATTAACGTACGTTCTCTCAACAGATTGCGAGGGGTCTTGCGAGAACGGTTTAGTAAGGCATAGTTTTCTGCCCGATCCAGTAATATTTCAATTTGGTCTTCGGGAAGTCCTTCTATACCAAGAAAATGCTGTCCAAAGGAATTAACCATTAATTACAGCTCCTAATCTAGCCAAAACCTCATTTTTGCCTAATGCGAGAAGTGTATCATCAATTCCTGGCGACATGGTGCTTCCTGTTACAGCCGCCCGTAAAGGCTGGGCAACTTTACCCAATTTCAGGTTTTCCTTTTCAGCAAATGCATGTAGACAGCTATTGACAGACTCTTTTGTGAATTCAGGTAGTTCATTCAGTTCCACGACAAGTTTACTCAACAAGGCACGATTATTTTCATTCAATAATTTTTGTGCCTTGTCCGTAAAATTTAATGGAATTGACATACAAAGGAAAGAAGCATTTTCAGCTAATTCATTTAGATTTTTTGCGCGTTCTTTCAATCCAGGCATCAATAATTTGATTTTCTGTTCATTATTCTGGCTTAAATCAAGGTCTTTTCGTCCCTTCAAACGAGACAATACATCTTTGGTTAGTCTTACATCATCTGCCTGTCTTAACCAGTATCCATTAACATGTGTTAATTTGGCATAATCCATTCGAGATGGAGAACGGCCAACACCATCCAGATCAAATAACCTAATTTGATCTTTCCGACTGAGTATTTCCTCATCTCCATGACCCCAGCCTAATCTAAGCAGGTAGTTACATAAAGCCTCAGGCAAATATCCTTCATCACGAAATTCAACAACCGAACTTGCACCATGTCGTTTGGACAATTTCGCACCATCGGGACCATGAATAAGGGGAAGGTGGGCAAATTTGGGAATATTCCATTCCATCGCGCGATAGATCATTAATTGTCTAAAACTATTGGTTAAATGGTCATCGCCACGAATGACGTGGGTGATATTCATGTCATGGTCATCGCAGACAACAGCGTGTTGATATGTTGGTGTTCCATCAGCGCGTAGTATAATCATGTCATCCAGTTCGATATTGGCGACGGTGACCTCTCCTTGAACAAGGTCTTGAATAACGGTTTCACCTTCTTTGGGGGCCTTGATGCGAACGGTATAAGGTGCATTGGAGGGTGCCTCGGATGGATCACGGTCACGCCAGTATCCGTTATAACGGGGAGGTTTTCCCTCAGCCAGTGCCTTGGCACGCATTTGAGCCAAATCCTCTGGTGTGCAGAAACATTTATAGGCTTTTCCTGTCTCGAGAAGATGAAGGACGATTTCCTGGTGTCTTTTAATTCTTGTCGATTGAAAAACAGGCGGTTCGTCAGGTGTTAACCCCATCCATGCCAGTCCATCAAGAATAACATCAACAGCTTCTTGAGTAGAGCGCTCTCTGTCAGTATCTTCAATCCGTAATAAGAATTCGCCATGATGATGTTTGGCATAAAGATAGTTGAATAGTGCAGCGCGAGCATTGCCAATATGAAGCAATCCCGTTGGACTTGGAGCAAAACGTGTACGAACGGTCATGGGTATCTTTCTTGCACGTAGAATGAAAAGTGAATTGAAATAATGTTTATATTAATTATTAAAAATAAAGATATGAAGTCTAGAAAAAAAATATTTTTATGGAGTTTTTGAACTATCTTAGACAGCATAAAAAATGTCATTGCTCTGTTGGCAAGGGAAACTGACCATTCGAAATTATGGATGCCTGTGATATTGGGTCTTGGAAGTCTGATTTATTTCACTCTTACGAGCGAACCAGATTTATCTTATGGTTTTATATTTTCAATATTCGGTTTGATAGGAATGGCAGTCATTCGATGGCGTTATCCCCTTCAACTGAATCTCTATATTTTTCACTGTGTTGTTTTTTTATTGGGATCAGGGTTTTGTCTTGCATGGTTACAAACACATCGACAGGAACCTTTTTACCGTTTGCCAACGCATGCGGCTACAATGAAAGGAAAAATTCGTCGAATAGAGATTTTATCAAGTGGAAAAACCCGTGTTTTAGTGCATCGTGTTCATTTTTTATCATATCCAGAATCTGAACAGAAAGAATGGCATCGATATATTCAAATTACATTATTCCATACCGATCATTCCCAAATTAATGTCGGAGATTGGATAGAGGTTAAAGCGATGCTGAAGCATCCATTTCCTCCAGTTAGAATGGCGAGTTATGATTTGCAATTTCATGATTGGTTTAAAAATATTGGTGCTTATGGATATGCTATCGCTCCTATTAACGTAATTAGAAAAAGCGATAAAACCTCAATACAATTGATACGTGAAAAAATAGCCTGTCGTATCAGGATTTTATTGCCTGGTGAGACTGGTGCAATTGCGCAAATTCTATTAACCGGAATTGATGTGAATTTATCTCAAGAAAACAGACATGTTTTTGCTGTGGCCGGACTGGCCCATTTATTGGCCATTGCTGGTCTGCATCTGGGAACGGTGATGTTGATTGTTGGCGGTACAGTACGCTGGCTTTTATTGCGAAGTGAATATATTGCCTTGCATTGGCCAGTGAAAATGATTGCGTTATCAATTGGATGGATTGCAGGTTGTATCTATCTTCTTCTTACAGGATTTCATTTGCCGGCAATTCGTAGTCTGATAATGGCAAGTTTGATCGTTTTCGCCCTGTCTATGGATCGTCGAAGTTTATCAATGCATAATTTGATGCTGGCAGCATTGATGATTTTGATTTTTTCACCCTCATCGATCATGAACGTATCCTTTCAGATGTCTATGGCAGCTGTGATGGCTATAATTACAGGATATGGTTGGGGATATGACCGTTTTTTTAAAAAATCCAAGAACACTCGTGGTTTAAAAAAAATTTTTTTCTATATTTCAGAGGCTGCATGGATCAGTTTCCTGGCTGGCTTGGCAGTATGTCCAATTGTTATGGCTCATTTTCATGAACTGAATTTATATTTTATTTTGGCAAATTTGATTGCGGTTCCTGTAACAATGTTTTTGATCATGCCAACTGGATTACTATCCCTGGTAACTATCGGGACAGGAATTGATTATTATTTTTTACATTTGATGGCGTATGGAATTAATTTGGTAATTAATACAGCCCGAATTGTTAATGATTTCCCTTATGCGGTTATATGGGTTAAGGATATGCCTGGATGGGGGTTGACATGCTATTTTATTGGATTATGCATTATCTGTTTATGCGTGACTCGATTAAAAAGTACCGGCATTCTTCTGATTACGATAGGGATTATATCCTGTTTATGGGGTAAAAATCCTGATCTAGTAACATCTGCGGATGGACAAATGATTGCCATTCGACGAACTGGGTTTATTTGGGTAATTTGTCAGCATGGATGCAACAAATATACGATTGAGGGATGGAAACAATACTTGGGTGTATCAAAAGTGAGAATTCAATTTTCTCACAATCATGACAGAAATATTCTTTGCAAGGATTTTTATTGCAAATTGCTGGATGAACATGTTTTGATCATATTAAAAAAACCTGAGAATTTCTTTTTCCAAGCTGAAATATGTCATGCTATGCGGTTGGAAATTTCTTTATTATGGGAACAGCGTTTATGTCCTGATATATCATTTGTTGATAAAGAAAAAAACTGGGTATATGGATCACATAGCATATGGTTGAATTCAAACAAGATCAAAAATGATTTGTCATTAAGAGGCAATCGTCCATGGGTTATGGAACCAATTCAACGTGGTATTCCGAATTTACCCGAAGCTTTGAGTGAATAAATCAAAACGGACTTATGTTTTTATCTTGGTAATGGCATATTTGCACAACAGGACAGTGCCAGCATTCAGGTTTTTTAGCCTTACAGCAATAGCGTCCATGTAAAATCAACCAATGATGTGATTTCGCAATCAATTCTCGGGGAATATTTGTTACTAGATTTTTTTCAACATCGAGGGGTGTCTTGCCGGGAGCTAGACCCGTGCGATTGCCTATTCGAAATATATGCGTATCAACTGCCATGGCAGGTTGATCAAAAGCAACACTTAATACTACATTTGCTGTTTTTCTTCCAACACCGGGTAAAGCTTCCAAAGCCTCTCTTGTTTGCGGGACTTGCCCATTATAATTTTCGATCAATTGTTTGGAAAGCGCTATAACATTTCGGGACTTGGCACGCCATAAACCGATGGAATTGATAAAGGGAACTAATTTTTCCTCACCAAGAGCAACCATTGCTTCAGGTGTAGATGCAATCTTGAACAATTTATTTGTGGCTTTATTAACAGATATGTCAGTTGCCTGAGCCGACAAAACAACGGACACTAAAAGCGTGTAGGGTGAAGAATAATTCAGTTCAGTTTTAGCGTCCGGACGTGCCTTGGCAAGAAGACGAATGAATTCCTTGATTTCTTTCTTATTCATTGCCTTTGCTAAAGGTGTTTCTTTATCTGCTTTAATAATCATGGAAAAATTTTAATTAAGCAAATGGTAACTTTTTCCCACCAAGAATATGAAAGTGAAAATGGAAAACTTCTTGGCCGGAATTCCTGCCAATATTGCTGATAATGCGATAACCATCTTTGTCAAGACCCAATAAATTGGCTACATGTGCAACAGCCTTGGTAAAAGCCACAATTTCCTCGGGGGCTGCACGTTGAGAAAAATCAGCATAGGAGGTATAAGGGTTTTTGGGAATGACCAAGGCATGAATTGGTGCCTTGGGGGCTACATCGTGAAACGCCAACACATATTCATTTTCATAAATTGTTTTTGCTGGAATTTCTTTTTTCAAAATTTTAGCAAATATATTTTGAGAATCGTAACGAACTGAAGTTGAAGCCATTGTTTCACCTGTTATTTTGAAGATTTTAAATTACGAGAAGCCTTTTCCTCGATCCCGCTTATTTTCTCTCTTTTATGAAGTTCCGCCCAAACATCTTCAGGCGATATATCTGTTATAACCCACATGGCCAACAAATGATACAAAACATCGGCACTTTCACTGATCAGGTTTTGTGGATTTTTTGTGGCACATTCAATCAGGCATTCAACAGCTTCTTCACCGAATTTCTGTGCAACCTTGTGTGACCCTTTTTTCAGTAATTTGGCGGAATAGCTTTTTTGAGGGTCATTATTTTTTCTTTCTTCAATCTTTTTATATAGACGATCAAGAATTTCACCATTTAGATTGGATTTCATACCTTGTTTCCTTTATTAAATACAGATCAGGAAAGGCGGACAGGAATGTTGTTTCCTGCCAGAGACTTTTTTACCTGCTCAATCGTAAATTGGCCAAAATGAAAAACGCTGGCTGCAAGTAATCCTGTTGCTCCTGTTTGTGCGCCTTCGGTAAAATGTTGTAATTGACCCACACCCCCCGAAGCAATCACAGGGACATTAACATTACTGTTAATTGCTTTCAGAAGATCAAGATCAAAACCTTTTCCCGTACCATCACGATCCATGCTGGTAATTAAAAGCTCACCAGCACCACGTCTGGTCATTTCCTTTGCCCATTGAATGACATTAATACCCGTTGGATTACGACCACCATGACTGTAGACCTCCCATGAACCTTTATTATCAGATCGTGCGTCAATAGCAACAACGATACATTGACTGCCAAATTTATTAGCTCCATCATTAACAAGATCCGGATTTTTAATGGCTGCGGAATTAATGGCGCATTTATCCGCTCCTGCTAAAAGAAGCGCACGTATATTGTCCGGTGTACGAATACCCCCGCCAACAGTCAAAGGAAGAAAAATTTTTTCCGCTGTACGATTCACCACATCAATGATGGTGTTTCTGTTTTCATTGCTTGCGGTTATATCCAGAAATGTCAATTCATCGGCACCTGCCTTATCATAAACCAATGCCTGTTCAACGGGATCACCGGCATCACGTAGGGAGACAAAATTGACTCCCTTGACCACTCGTCCGTTCTTAACATCAAGACAGGGAATGACACGGGTTTTCAACATGTTTCCAACACCTTTAAAGCGTCATTGATCCGAATGCGTCCATCATAGAGGGCTCGACCAACAATTACCCCCTCTATTCCTGGCTCCTGATTGGCAACGTTTCGTAACGCCTCAATATGTGCAAGGTTACCAATGCCTCCACTGGCGATAATCGGTATCTGGAGATGATGGGCAAGATTGGAAGTTTGTTCAAGATCAAGTCCGGATAACATGCCATCTCGTTCAATTTCAGTAAAGATGATAGCAGAAGCACCGCTGTCCTGTAAGCGTAAGGCGAGGTCTAGGGCTTTCATTTCAGAGGTTTCCGCCCAACCTTCGGTGGATACATATCCTTTTTTGGCATCAATACCAATCACGATTTGACCAGGAAAGGATTTGCAGGCCTGATAAACTAGTCTGGAATTTTTAACAGCGACACTACCGAGAATAACTCTTTTTATGCCCTTATAAAGCCAATATTCGATAGCATTTAGGTCCCGTATTCCACCTCCAAGTTGAACAGGCACCTGAGAATTGGCAAGAATGCTTAAAATAGCTTCTGTATTAACAGATTTTTTTGCAAAGGCACCATCAAGATCAACAACATGTAACCATTTACAACCCTGATTATTCCAGTTTCGAGCTTGTTCACCGGGATTGTCAGAATATATCGTTGCCTGATCCATTTCACCCTGACGTAATCGAACACATTGACCATTTTTCAAATCAATCGCGGGATATAATGTTAGGGGATGGACTGCTGAAGAAAAGCTGGACATAAATAAGTTACACTTCATGAAGTTAAAATTATGGTAGGTTCAAAAAGGATTTATATAAAAAATATCCCCTGAAAATTTGCCCGTTGATTTTTCGATAATAAGGGTGGGTTGCCCAATGATGATATCCATTTTTCAAATAAAACTGAAATAATTTTTTCTGACTTTCATCAATTTGCACATTAATGATCGGGAAACCTAGTTGGGCAATGGTCTGTTCGATTTTTAGAAGTAAACGTTTACTGACGCCGACATTTATGGCATAGGGTGCAACTGCAAAAATGGTGATTTCTGCAGCAATATAGGGAGATTCCTCTTCTTTTAGTGGTGTTTCAACCTCGCAAAATGCGACAATATGTCCATCCATTCGACCTGTGAAAAGAGTTTTTTCGGGAACAAGTAACGATCCCTTTATATAGCTTTCCAACAATTGTCTTGGTGGTGCCTTAACCCAGCGACAATGATAACCAGCCAGTATTGCGGCTTCCAGAGATTCACAGATTGCATGCAAATCATCATCATTATCAAGGGTGGTAATTTGTTCTAATTCGATTTTTGGAAGTAGGTTTGAGTTGATGTTATCCATTGTAATTAATAAATACTTGCTAAGCGGGGGTAGGATTCCATCTTAGGAAATTTGCCAAAATATGTAATCCAACCTGTTGACTCTTTTCGACATGAAACTGCGTGCCAATCGCATTCTTTTTGGCGATGATGGCCGGAATGGATATGCCATAATCGGTTGTAGCGATAATATCCTTGTTATCTTCAGCGGACAAAGCATATGAATGGACAAAATATGCATGATCACCTGGATTTATTCCATTCATAACAGGATGTGCATTTACTTTAAAATTTAGTTCATTCCATCCCATATGGGGTAAAGGTAAATCTGTTGTATCGATAGGTTTTATTTTACCCTGGATCCATCCCAAACCTTTGGTTGTTTTATGTTCTAATCCCTGTTCAGCCATTATTTGCATGCCAACACAAATTCCTAGGAAAGGGGTCCCTTGCCGAACTTTGGCATTTAACGATTCAAGCAAACCGGGAATGGATTGCAATCCATTCATGCAATCTGCAAACGCTCCCTGCCCAGGTAATATAAGACGGTCCGCATTTTGAATATGTTCTGGTTTGTTGCTGATTTCAACATCAACAGGCAGATTGATCATGTGGGCCGCCGCAATCAGGGCGCGTTGAGCGGAGGCAAGGTTTCCGCCGTTATAATCAATAACAATAATGCTGTCGGGTTTATGTTTCATGAATTGATATAGTTTGTTAAACGGTGTTTTTTATCAAGTAAACGAAGAAGGGCAAATTTCTTATTGGGTGCGGCAATTACGGTTTGAAGATACCATCCTGCCCATTGCAATTCCGTTCTTTGAAAGTGGAAGGCAAAGCAACCTACTATAAAATGTACCAAAGCCATCAAGAAGAAAGATGGATGTATCCAGATAATCAGTGAAAAACAAATGCTTAAAAGAATTAATCCATGAATCCAGCTTTTTTGCACAAAAAGACCAACAGGTCCAAGTATAAATACGAGCCAAGAAAAACCCTCAGGCACCAGTTTTAATTCGGAAGGTTGGTTTTGGTTTGCATAGACAGTAAAATATTTCACAACACACCTTTGGTTGATGGAATGGAATGCAAAGCACGTGAATCGAATTCGCAAGCCATTCGCAAAGCACGTGCAGTTGCTTTAAATGTTGCCTCGGCAATATGATGGGAATTACGACCCGCATGCAATATTGCATGCAGGTTCAAATGGGCGCTCATCACAAACCCACGAAAAAATTCTTCAAATAATTCGGTATCCATCTTTCCTATCTTTTCTGTTGGAAAAGACACGTTCCATGCCAGGTATGGGCGACCAGAAATATCGATAACGACTTCGCTCAAGGCCTCATCCAGAGGAACAGAGGCTTGTCCAAACCGACAGATTCCTTTTTTCTCTCCAATCGCGTTCTGGAATGCTTGACCCAAAGTTATGCCGACATCTTCCACTGTATGATGAAAATCAATATGTAGATCGCCTTTGACCATTATGTCCAAGTTAAACAAGCCATGTTTGGTAAGAGCTGTCAGCATGTGGTCAAAAAAACCGATTCCCGTTTCGATATTGGACTGACCTGCTCCATCAAGATTCAGGGTGAGCTGGATATCTGTTTCCGAGGTTTTGCGATGTACGGATACCTGTCTTTGCGTATTCATAAAAGATAACTTTAAAATATAAATTATATTTGACATTCAATTAATAACTTGCTTTTGCCGGAATGCCAAGATTAAAGAGTAAGAAATGAAATTATGAAATCATGAATTTCTTATGAATAAAACTTAAATTCATAATACTTTTTACGTATTTTTGTCTCGGGGAAATTACAGTAAGTTTAGATTTGATATGAAACTTACATTATAAATGGTAAAATTATAAATAACTTTATTGTAATGGATAATTTTATGTCAAATATTGATTTTCTGCTTTCTCGTTTTTCATGTGGTTCATTAACTCAACCTGCGCCAAATGACGATGAATTGCATCAAATTTTATCAACAGCGATGCGGGCTCCTGATCATGGGCGCTTACGTCCCTGGCGTTTTGTGATTATTGGTAAAGAGTATCGAGAAAAATGGGTAAGATCATTGGAAAAGATCCTTACAAAACCGGATTCTTGTTATCCCCCCGCTTATATAACCAAAATATTGCAAAATTTTTCGAATGCCCCTTTGATCTTGGCACTTGGATTTCGTCAATTTCATGATGACAAGACGTCTATCTCCCTTGATGAACAGTTGATGGCAGCATCAGCGGCAACCATGAATATATTGAATGCTGTCCATGTTCTGGGATTTGGTGCAAAATGGATTACAGGCCCCATTGATGTTCCTGAAATTACGGAATTATTGGGACTGAAAAAACCGTATAGAATGATCGGGTTTATGTTTATCGGAACACCTGTGGAAGGATCTGAGGCACCTCCACGGGTTTCAGTGGATGATTATGTCGCTAACTGGCAGGGAAGTGCAGTAAATTTCAAAATTGATTCATAAATAGTTAAAGAGATGAAACGATGTTAAAAATTAAAGATATGATGGATGTTGTTGTGATTGGCGGGGGTCCTGCAGGATTAAGTGCGGCATTGTCCCTGGAAGGGATTGGACTGAAAGTCACTGTTATTGATCCAGCCCCAATGACAGCTTTGCAAGAACCTTCTTTTGATGGTCGTGAAATAGCTTTGACCCATCATTCCGTTTCATTGATGAAATCAATGGGGATATGGGACCGTATTCCTCAAGATGAAATTTCTTCACTCAGGGAGGCTAGGGTTGAGAATGGGGAAGAAAACAATCCTTTGATTTTTGACACGCAGGGAAAGGGCGAAGAGGCTCTTGGTTATCTTGTCCCAAATCATCTGATCCGAAAGGCAACATTTGAAGAGGTTCAATCTCGTGAAGGGATTACTGTTTTATCCAATACACGCTGTAATCAATTAAATTGCTTTGTTGATTATGCCCGGGTTGAATATTCCAATGCAGATCAGGACGATGCAGTTTTTTCTACAAAACTGGCTGTTGTAAGTGACGGACGTTTCTCCAAAATAAGGGACAGTCTTGAAATTGGATATTTGCTGCATGATTTTCATCGACATATGATGGTATGTCGTATGAAGCATGAGTTGCCTCATCATCAAGTTGCCTTGCAATGGTTTGACAAAGGACAGACTGTTGCCTTACTGCCATTGAATAATAATGTCACTTCTGTTGTATTGTCTCTTCCTCCTGATGAAATGAATCGGGTCAGATCGTTGGGAGCCGAACAATTCAATCTGGAAATAATGAAACGCATACATGGACGGCTTGGAAAAATGGAGCTTGTTTCCACCCGGCATGTTTATCCTTTGAAAACTGTATTTGCCAACCGGTTTGAAACAAGACATGCTGCCTTGGTTGGCGATACGGCTATTGGAATGCATCCTATCACAGCCCATGGTTACAATTTTGCCCTGATTGCCCAGGAAATCTTGGCAGATGAAGTTTTGGCAGGTTTAAAAAGGGGAGAGGAAATCGGCACATCGAAACAATTACGTTATTTCGAAAAACGGTTAAGAATCAAAACCATGCCGATGTTTACCCTGACAAACACTATTGCAACGCTTTATACACGTGAAGAAAAGGGATTGTGGAAATTAAGGAGGTTAGGTATTAAAACGGCCAATTTACTAAAGCCTGTTAAGAATAAAGTCGTGGATACCCTAATTGATAAAACCACAACATTGCCTTCTCCAAAATCGATTTTATCGAAAAGATTTTGATTAATTCACTTTTAAAATAAACAGGATGAAATAGTAATAATTTATTGTATCATCTTGTTTCATTAAAGAATTTGTAAAAATCAACAATTTACAATTCAATTTTCCTGCGTTTTTGGCGAAGGACTGATTCAATCCATTCATTTAATTTCTTCGTATTTTTCTCGGCATTTTCCAAATCTGGGTAAAAATCGGGAAAACGCAAGGATAGCCAGCGCCAACTTACCAGGCGTTTATGCATTTTTTCAGCGCGTTCAAGTTCGCGTCGGGATGCCTGGGCTGGATTGGGTAATTTTCCAGATCCAGGAGCGGGTATGGTTTTGCCGGCAGCATGATCCGCTGCCCAATGAGTAAGCCGTTGAATGCCATTGTCACGGTCATCGACCGGACATGTTGAATATGTCCAGCGATCTTTAAGGGAAAGACCATCCACTCCCTCCAGTGAGGATGCAATCGCGAATGTTTCCTCCATTTTTGCCAATCGATAATTGGGATCATCAGGACGTAAAACAGCCCGTTTCAAGCGTGTCAATACACCGAATAAACTCGTTGAATTGATTTCATTGGCAATTGCTTGAACAATATCACTGTCAGGTTGCACCAGGGGCCGCAAATCATTTTCCTGGATTGGAGGGGCCTCCAGATTACGATGGATGAAGGCAGGATCGCCCGCACCAGCCATAATACCTACAATTCCGTTTTCATGCTTGCCATATCGACCTGCACGTCCGCTTATTTGCTTGATTTCCTGGGATGTGAGGGGGCGCCTGTTTTGACCATCGAATTTAAAGATCGTGCTGAATATAACACGTTTGATGGCTAAATTTAATCCCATACCGATAGCGTCTGTTGCGATTAAAATATCTGCCTCGCCATTATTGAAGCGTTTTGCTTCCGCCCGCCTGACTTCCGGACTCAAGGCCCCATATATTACAGCAACGCGGTGACCTTTCTGCATTAGAAGGGAACGTAGATCCAAAACCTCTCTTCTTGAAAAGGCGATAAGTGCATCACCCGTTCTCAATTTTGATAACCTGATTGGCGAACTGGCAGTGATAAGGGGACTTTTTCTTTGTAGAATAATCTCGTCACAGGGATCATCACATAAATTGGCAATGCGTTTGACAATAGGGATACATTCTGGTGAACCCAGAACAAAAACATGGCGTGCCGGAACGCCCATAATTGCAGCCGTCCATGCTGCGCCACGATCAGGATCTGTCAGCATTTGCGCCTCATCAATCAACGCCACATCAACAGGATTGTCCATCGGGCACATTTCTACAGTAGCTGCCAGAAAACGGCTTCCAGGGATAATATTGCGCTCCTCACCCGTTTTCAAGGATGCCTCAATATCACGTTCCGCCAGGGCTTCCTTGAATTCATGCGCCAATAAACGTAGTGGTGCTAGGGCAATTCCACTCTCACTTTTAGCCATTGTTTCCAAGGCAGTATAAGATTTTCCACTGTTGGTTGGTCCAGTCACAATGGTGATATGTCTTTTCAGGGAGCGGGCTGTTATAAAATGCCCTGCATATCGATCCATTGCCGCTACATTGGCCAATACCTTGTTTTTGATATTGAGATCACCAAGGTTTATATATTTACCCTTTTTTCCCTTAGGGATTTCTTCGATCCAACTTGAAATTTGATTGCGTAATTTTCTCAATTCAACAGGATCAAATTTCCAAATATCTTTTCCGCGTTTCTTTATTTTCTGGGCAATTGGAATTCTGTTCTGTCCAATCCATTTTAGGGCATCCCTGGACGAGCAATGCAATATTGCAGGTATATCCTTGAAGCTTACAAGGCTATTTTCCCATTCCCTTTGTCGTTTTATCTCCTGTTTCTTACGGGCTTTGGCTGTTTGTAGTAACTGTTCATCTTTTTCTTTATTGATCTTATAATCTGTCAAAATCTGATCAATAAAACTATCTTTATCCTGTATATCAAAAGCCATGGCAACGGTATCTGCCATAATTGTCAATTGTTTATTATCGAATGTTCTCGTTGAAACATTATTGGTTTCAAGCTGTAAATTCTGAATTGCCTCATGGGCATTGCCGCTTGATTGTTTCAAACGGTTTCCTAGGGCAAGCCGCAATACATTTTCAAAATTAGTTTCATTGGGTTCAGGTGTGTGAATAAACGAAACCGCCCATGCAATATCTTCGGGTTGAACCCAAACATATTTTTTTTGTTGGACAAGCTGGGTTAATTTTTTGGCCCATCCCTTTCTACGAATATTACAGAGAAGTTTTATAAAATTTGCTGGTGCAATCGTGTCAGAGTCAGTTTCAAATTGACGTTCAATGAGTTTTTTTAGACGATTTTCCTCTTGAGGCGTAATATCTAGCCGGGTTTCTTGTAAGACTTTGTAAAGGGCAAGTTCAGCAGGGGATGAGTTCATATGATTTAACAGATTAAAAAATTGAATTTTATTATTTAGTACATATCTAGAATACAAGATAAAAGATAATATAGGTTTTTCGCAACATATTGTACTTATAATATAAGTTTTTTTATTTTAATGCCTTATATTTATGTATAATTTGAAAAAATTGATTAAATAAGATTGAATCAAAAAATTTTATCAGTATTTTCTTATTAGAGATAATTTTAAACACGGTAATTTTTTAAAAATGACGAATTGGGTTTCAATATATAAGATAAATTTCATATAAATTGACCAATATTGCAGGAGATTAGTAAATAATGACAGAATCAGTGATGATTGATGATTCTTTTCGTCTTTCCCCGCCCTCTAAAGAATATAGTCACTTAAATGCTGAAAAGGTTTTATCTGTTCATCATTGGACGGACCGTCTTTTTTCTTTCACTTGTACGCGCACCTCAAGTTTAAGATTTGAAAATGGTCAATTTTGCATGATCGGAATCGAGGTAAATGGCAAACCTTTATTGCGAGCTTATAGTGTTGCAAGCGCTAATTATGAAGAACATCTTGAATTTCTGTCAATCAAGGTTCCTGATGGTCCCTTGACTTCACGTTTATGTCATATGAAGGTCGGTGATACGGTTCTTATTGGACGTAAACCAACGGGAACCCTGGTGCTTCCTAATTTGAAACCCGGTCGAAACTTATATTTCTTTTCAACGGGAACCGGATTGGCACCTTTCATGAGCCTTATTCGTGATCCAGAGGTATACGAGAATTTTGAAAAAGTGGTCCTGACCCATACTGTACGCATCAAAGGGGAACTGGCTTATCATAATTATATTTTAAATGATTTGCCAAATAATGAATTTCTGGGAGAATATGTGAAAGAAAAACTGGTTTATTATCCTACAGTTACTCGTGAGGAATTTCCTGTAAGAGATCGTATCACGACCCTGATTGAAAATGAGAAACTGTTTTCTGATATTAATTTACCTGTTATGGATCCCGAACATGATCGTGCTATGATTTGCGGTTCTCCAGAAATGTTGGCGGAAACCAAGTCAATTCTTGAAAAAAGAGGTTTTGTAGAAGGCAACGGTTCATCACCTGGTTCCTTTGTAATTGAAAAAGCATTTGCGGAGCAATAATTCATGAAATACGACTTTGACCTTATTGTTATAGGAGCAGGTTCAGGCGGTGTTCGCTGTGCCCGTATTGCAGCTTCCCATGGTGCCCGTGTTGCGGTTGTTGAGAAACAATATTGGGGTGGTACCTGCGTAAATATTGGCTGTGTACCAAAAAAGCTTATGGTTTATGCAAGCAATTTCAACAATCAGGTCAAAGATAGTCACGGATATGGATGGGATACGGTTCCCGGACACCATCATTGGCCTGAATTTATTGAGGCAAAAAACAATGAAATAAAACGGTTAAATAATATTTATATTTCCATGTTGGAAAGGGCGGGGGTGACTCTATTTACAGGTCATGCCTCTTTCAAAGATGACCATACTCTTAAAATCTCATCTTCTGTATTATCTGATGAAAATGCAGAAGATAAATTTATTACAGGCAAGCATATTGTTATTGCAACAGGCTCATCACCCACGAAACTTGATATTGAAGGAAATGAATATGCCATTACTTCAGATGAAGCTTTTTATTTGTCAAAACGTCCTGAAAATATTGCCATCATTGGATCTGGATATATTGCACTTGAGTTTGCCGGCATATTTGCCGGACTGGGTTCAAATGTGGATTTGATTTATCGTCAACCTGTCCCCCTCAGAGGATTTGATCAGGATATACGTCAGGCTGTCTATGATGCGATTGAACAGCGTAAGGATATTATTCAACATGTCAAAGCCCATCCAAAAAAGATTATTAAACAAGGTGAGCAATATCATCTTTATCTTGATAACGGAGAAGTGGTGCAAACAGATTGTGTATTTTTTGCCACTGGTCGGCATCCCAATTTGTCAGGATTAAATCTTGAAAAAATTGGGATTGAAAAGGGGAAAAAGGGGGAAATCATTGTTAATGAAGATTTTGAAACTCGAATTCCCCATATTTATGCCATCGGTGATGTGATAGATTTTGTTAATCTTACTCCTGTAGCCATTGCTCAAGGACATGCCCTGGCTGATCGTTTATTCGGAAATAAAATTCGTAAAAGTAACTATGATTATATTCCAAAGGCTGTATTTTTTAATCCACCAATTGGAAGCATTGGTTTAACTGAAGAAGAGGCTGCACTAAGAGGAGCAGTTGATATCTATATCTCCAATTTTACGTCAATGCGCTATAGTTTAACGGAACGTAAGGTTAAAACCTTTATTAAAATGATCGTTGATCAATCGTCGCAAAAGGTTGTTGGACTTCATATTGTCGGAGATGACGCACCAGAAATGCTGCAAGGATTTTCAGTTGCAGTTGCGGCAGGTTTAACCAAGGCAGTTTTTGATGAAACAATCGGTATTCATCCAACCTCTGCGGAGGAAATTGTAACCCTTCGTCAGGTTGCAAGGGTTACAGATAAACAAAATTAAAAGTTTGATTATCGGGGGGTTAACCATCCATTTCCTGTTGAATCCCCTAATTTCCCCTGTCCCATTGGGCCACTTTCCTGATACGCGGTACCATATTTTGAAAGATTGGCACCACTTACCTTGTCTTTCGATTCAGCCAAAGCTTGTTGATGCTCGGGATCTGGTCCATTTTGCATGTTCATGGAAGGTGCATAGGTATAACCGGGAGGTGGTTCACGGTGTCCTCGAACGGTAATATGTTCACCCCCTTTTTCAGCTTCCTGGGATTTCATTTGAACGGATTGTTTGGATAAGCCTGGTAAAGTTCCGCTTTCTTCTTGATTGATTGGCGTAACTTGTGCATAAGTTTTGACAGATAGTAAAGTCGTAGAAAGTAAAACTGTATACAATCCAGTTTTAAACCAATTCATTATAATTTATCCTTTATGGCTTTAAAAAATAGCTGATATAGATTTATAATTTACGTTCTTGATATAATATACCAAATTTGAAAAGTTAAGCCCGTGATGAAATGGATGGGTTTGTTCTTCAATCTATAACATAAATTGAAATAAAAACATAATTGATGATTTCAGAAATATCAGTAATTTTAATTTTATCTAAGAATTAACGGTGATTATATTTCCCTGCAAGATAATCTCCCAACCATTGAATTCCTGAAATCATGAGCACCAATATAACGATTACAATTCCCATAATATCCGATCTGAATTGTTGATATCCATATTGTATAGCATAATGACCCAATCCACCTGCCCCAATGGTCCCAGCCATGGCGGATATTCCAATAATCAGGATTAGAGTCACGGTAAAACCGGAAATGAGTCCCGGTAAAGCTTCAGGCAATAGAACCTCTTTAATAATTGTAAAATTGCTTCCTCCCATTGCTTTAACTGCCTCAATAAGATTACGGTCGACTTCCTTAAGGGAAACTTCCGCTATTCTGGTAAAATAGGGAATAGTTGCAATAGTTAACGGAACAATTGCTGCAGTCGTGCCAATAGCGGTTCCAACAAGAAATCGTGTTACGGGAATTAGGGCCACCAGCAATATTATAAAAGGAATGGATCGGAATATATTAATAACGAATCCAATCGATCGATTACATATCGGTGCGGGTCTTAAACCGTCAGGTGCGGTGATAACCAGGAAAAGGGCGAGAGGTAATCCACCTGTCAAGGTTAGCAAACCACAAGCTAGAGTCATTTCCAATGTCTGGCCAATAGCAATATATAACTGTTCAAGTTGATATGTTGAAATATGAGTGTACTGACTTATGAGATTATTCATTTGATCAAGATTAAAGACAGACATAACCAACCTTTTCAACTGTCTCAACGCCCATACTTGTAAGAGCTGTTATTGTTTGTTGCCATTGATCCGCAGGAACGGCAAGAAATGTCGTGCCAATTGGTGTTTCACGTATATGGGTTATGTTTCCTTCCAACAGTACTGCGGAAATTTGATAATCTTTTTGGAGATTAGCTATTAAGGGATCTCTTACAACCCTGCCCATCATGATGACATGTAGAATGGCATGGTCATTCCTGCCAGGGTTGGAATGAATATTTTGGGATATACTTTGGGGAAGGGCAGGCTGTTCCTCTTGCAATAATTGTTGGGTTGTTTCCGATTGTGGATGAGCAAAAACTTGACCTACTGCTCCCTCCTCGATGATTTTACCTTTTTGCAGAACAAAAACTCTATCCGCTAAAAGGCGGATAACACTCATTTCATGAGTGATCAAAACAATTGTAAGTTTTAGTTTCCGATTAATTCGTAATAAAAGTTCAATTATTGAACGTGTCGTTTCTGGGTCAAGGGCAGAGGTTGCCTCATCACATAACAAAAGGGCGGGATTGGCTGCCAGGGCTCTTGCTATTCCAACACGTTGTTTTTGCCCACCCGATAACTGGGCTGGATAATTGAGGGCCTTGTCAGGAATGCCAACCAGCTCGAGCAATTCTTTTGCTTTCTCAATTCGTTTGGCTTTAGGTATCCTAGCAATTTTCAAGGGAAGGGCAATATTATTTAAAACATTTTTAGAATTAAGTAGATTAAAATGCTGAAAAACCAGCCCAATTCGCTGTCTTAATGGAATAAGAGCTTTTTCAGGCAAATGGGCTATATCTTTTCCTTCAATCTTGACCTTACCGCTTGTTGGTTTTTCCAACCCCGCCAAACATCGTAGCAGAGTTGTTTTTCCTGCTCCAGAATGTCCGATAATTCCAACTATTTCTCCTTTTTGAATGGAGAAAGTAAGGTTGGATAATGCGGCATGATTGCCAAAATTTCTGCAAACATTGTCAAATTCAATAACGGGTAAATCTGAAGTCATAAATTTTTATCAATTAAACTGCATTGAGGAAAAGAATGTGTCACCATGCAGGTAATATAGCGCCGTGAAATTTATCTTCCATTGCCTTTTTCACGGCATTAGATTGAAAACTCTTCAGCAACAATTTCATTTCAGGGCGGTTTTCATCCCCTTTACGTACAACCAAGATATTGTCATAAGGACTGTCTTTAATATCCTCTCTAAGTAAAGCAGATTTTGGATTGATCCCGGCCGGTATGACGAAATTCGTATTGACCGCGGCCATTGTGACATCATCTAGGGCACGGGATAACTGGGCGGCGTCAAGATCAATAAGTTGAAAATGATGTGGATTACTGATGACATCCCCAAGTCTAGGTAATGCCGGAGCATTCTGCCGTAGTTGTATGAGATTGGCTTTCACTAAAAGATTAAGAGCCCTGCCTTGATTTGAAGGATCATTGGGAATGGCGATTTTTGCTTGGTCAGGAAGATCACGGATGGATTTTATTTTATGTGAGTAAAAACCCAGTGGTTCCGCCCATGTTTTTCCAAGAACGGCCAATTTATAATTTCTTGCCTGAATTTGCGCATCCATGAAGGGAACTGTTTGGAAAGCGTTGGCATCAATATCTTTACCAACAAGCGCTTCATTCGGAATATTGTAATCGTCAAAATTGACCAGTTGAATATCAATGTTTTTTGTTTTTGCAACTTCCTTGGCGGTAAGGGCCAGTTCCTCTTCAGGACCACTAATGATACCGACACGAATAGTTTGAACGGTGGAGGCAGCTTTAGTTTCATGCGGAATACCCGAATAAAGGATAAATGCGGTTAAGCTGGCAAGAAAAGCCCGGCGAGAGAAAATCATCATTAACTGTTGTTCCCATTCGTTCAAGGTCAAAGATATTTAAGGAAAGTTTTATATAAAAATCGTGTATCTGTATAGAGTATATTATATGAAACACCATACAATATTAAAGCTGCTGGTTAATTATTTTATAAATATGGTTAATTTTTTATATTAAAAGATAAATAATATGTTTTTTTAGGAAAATGTTATTGTATGTTTGAATGTAAAATATTAGATAAAATATTTGTAATTTGAGCTTTTTTTGAAACAGGATTTACAATGGATAGTAAGATATTGTCTGATGCTAATGTAAATAAGAACTGGACACCAGATTCTTGGCGTTCATTTCCAATTAAACAGGTGCCAGAATATCCAGATCAATCCGTATTGAAATTAATCGAAGATAAATTATTCCAATATCCACCTTTGGTTTTTGCAGGTGAGACGCGTAAACTGAAACAGCAATTGGCAGCAGCAGCGGAAGGTAAGGCATTTGTATTACAGGGTGGGCCATGCGCTGAAAATTTTGAGGAATTTACGGCTGATATCATTCGGGATATGTTCAGGGTTATTCTTCAAATGGCTGTCGTCCTGACGTTTGGAGCAAAAGTTCCTGTTGTAAAAATTGGTCGCATTGCAGGTCAATTTGCCAAACCACGCTCTTCATCACATGAAAATAAGAACGGTATGAGTCTTTTATCATACCGTGGCGAAATTATCAATGGAGCTGAATTTACGAAAGAGGCCCGTACTCCAGACCCGAGAAGAATGGAAATTGCCTATTTCCAGTCAGCTGGGACCTTGAATTTGATCCGTGCATTTGCAAATGGTGGCTATGCTAATCTAAATGAAGTCCATCGCTGGAATCTGGATTTTGTCAAGCGCCTGCCTCTGGCAAAACAATACAACAAATTGGCCAATCGAATAGATGAAACTCTAGCGTTTATGAAAGCTTGTGGCTTGACATCACAAAATACGCCGCAAATTCATGAAACAGAATTTTACACATCTCATGAAGCCTTATTATTGCCCTATGAACAGGCTTTGACACGAATTGATTCAACATCTGATGACTGGTACAATTGTTCGGCGCATTTTTTATGGATAGGTGATAGAACACGTCAACCTGATGGTGCGCACGTTGAATTTTTGCGAGGCGTTAAAAATCCGGTTGGTATCAAGGTTGGTCCATCTGCCGATTTGGAAGATTTATTAAAATTGTTAGATATTTTGAATCCAAACAATGAACCGGGACGTATTTCTCTGATCAGTCGCATGGGGGCTGCAAAAGTTAGGGATTATTTGCCCAAGATAGTTCAGGGGATTAAAGATTCTGGCCATATTGTTACATGGCTTTGTGATCCAATGCATGGGAACACGATTTCAACAAGTAACGGGGTCAAGACACGTTCATTTGATTCAATACTTGCTGAAGTTATAGGTTTTTTTGATGTAATGACTTCTTCAAACGCTATTCCGGGTGGTATTCATGTTGAAATGACCGGAACAAATGTTACGGAATGTATCGGTGGAGCCCATCATCTAAAGGAGTCTGATCTTGCAAAACGATACCAGACATTTTGTGATCCTCGTTTAAATGCTGAACAGTCTTTGGAAATCGCTTTTCTGCTTGCTGATGAGTTGACCAAAAGAAATTTTGCGGCTCATTAACAGGAATATTGTTTTGTAATATTATTGAAAGTCAAATGGATGACTGATGGATTAGAGAAAAAGAACGTGGATAAAATTCTGTCATCTACCTTGGCTGTGACAGTACCTGGTAATAATGAGGAAATATTAGATCGTACGGATATGTATTTTGTTCGTACACAAAAAATAATCGAGCAATATGGGGATACAGAAGTTGTTTATGCCGTTTTTTTACGACGTCCTGTAATTTCTGCACCTCGTATTGCTCTTGAATGGCTAGAGCATATTATCGCCAGGGAAAAAATTAATGCCAGTTATAAACTGGCATTTCCAGAAGGGGAATGGGTTGGAGCAGGGTTGCCGATACTATACTTAAAGGGATCCTTTAAACAGCTTGTCACACTGGAAACCATATTATTGCAAAAACTCGGCGCCTGTTGTGTTGCCGCCTGCAATGCGTTTCAGATGACCCAACTTTTGCCAGATACAAGCTTCATCGCGATGGATGCGCGACATTGTGCCGGTTATGAAATGCAGGAGTTGGTGGAGTATGCTGCATGGGTTGGTAGCAAGGCAGCGCAAAAAAAGAACGGAGCGAAAGGATTTATCGGGACTGCGAGTACGATAACCTCAAAATTTTATGGATTACATCATGGACTTGGAACAATGCCGCATGCCTTGATCGGTTATGCCGGTTCAACCCTTAAAGCTGCTGAAATGTTTCATGGGCAGTTTCCAGATCAGGAACTTGGTGTATTGGTTGATTACTTTGGTCAAGAAATTACGGATGGATTGGCGGTTTGCAAGGCTTTTCCAGAATTGGCGGCCCAGGGTAAAGTTTTGCTGCGCTTGGATACTCATGGTGGACGATACATTGAAGGACTGAATAGACAGTCATCATATGAACTGTTAATGCGATATGCTCCTGAAACAATCCAACGCTATTGTTCCGAAAAAGAATTGACATATCTGGCAGGAACAGGTGTCTCTGCGGCTGCAATATGGTATATGCGTAAAAAACTTGATGAGGCTGGATTTGATAGGGTTAAGATCATTGCCTCTTCAGGGTTTGATATCGAGAAATGTCGTATCATTTCTGAAGCAAGAGCCCCGGTTGATATTGTCGGGACCGGTTCATTCATTCCTGTTTTATGGAATGAAACATATGCAACTGCCGATATTATTGCTTATAATGGCAAACCTTTGGTTAAAAAAGGTCGGGAATTTTTGATTAATCTTGCCCGACAGTATATGCCTAACTTGGGAATATGATAATTTATAATATATGATTGGGGTAAATAATTTGCAAAATCAAGAAGATCAGAACAAAGAAGACAAGAGAGAATATAATGTGCAGATCTTTGATCTTTCGAGTGAGCAAAAAAATAAGGTCACTGAAGTGGTTGCCGGTTTTTACAGTTTGGAACATGCCAATGCATTCGCCAAAACTTATGTTCGGGACAGTGTTGAAAGATGCCGTATTCCGGGAGCTTCACGACAGGAAATCTTTGATGCTTGGTCAGCTTTTGGAGAAGATGCGAAAGTTGTTGATTCACAAGAAAAAGAGAATTGGGATTCTTCGGATTCCATTATGATGTTTATTGAAAATGTTGCTACGCCAATGGAAAGGGACTGGCGTGCGCTTGATCCACGTCGTTTGGTGGAAGAGGATGATTTTCCTGAAGACGACAAATAATATAAGTTTTCTTTGTTAATTAAAATACAAGTACAGATTATGAAATTACGTTTTGCCCCAAGTCCTACTGGTTTAATGCATGTAGGAAATGCCCGTCTAGCAGTTGCTAATGCACTTTATGCCCGTCATCATGGTGGAACCTTTATGTTGCGTATTGATGATACGGATGTTGAACGTTCCAAGGAGGAATATGTTCGGGAAATATATCAGGCATTAAAATGGTTTGGGATTAGCTGGGATGAATTCATGCGTCAATCTGAACGTATGGATCGTTATCAATTAGCAATAGAAAAATTAAAACAGTCCGGGCATTTGTATCCATGCTTTGAAACCAAAGAGGAGCTTGATTTTAAGAGAGAGTTGCGTCGTCGGCAAAATAAGCCTCCTATTTATGATCGGGCAATGCTTAAGCTTACGTCTGAACAACGAAAAGAGGCAGAGGCAAACGGAAAAAAACCTCATTGGCGCTTCATGCTTTCTGGGCGTGAAATGAAATGGAAAGACTTGGTTATGGGTGACTGTCACGTCAAATTATCCTCCATTTCCGATCCAGTCATGATCAAGGCAGATGGTACCGTTTTATATACTTTGGCATCAGTTGTCGATGATCTTGAAAGTGGCATTACGCATATTATCCGGGGTGAGGATCATGTGACAAATACAGGTGTTCAACTGGATTTGATTGAAGCATTGTCTGATCATCCAAATACCATCCAGTTTGCCCATCTACCGTTACTGCTTGACGAGGATGGGGGTAAGCTTTCAAAACGATTGGGAAGTATCTCCTTGCGCCGATTGCGCGAGGACGGATTGGAGGCAAAAGCAGTGGTTTCCTATCTGGCAAGATTGGGGACATCAAGAGATCCACAATTGTTGTCTGTTGACGAATTGGCAAAGGATTATGATTTATCCTCATATTCGCGTTCACCAGCAAGGTTCGATATTCAACAAATGTTGGCATTGAATAAAAAGTGTTTGCATACAATGGAATTTTCAGAAGTCAGAGATCGATTGCCTGAAGCTGTTACAGAAGAATTCTGGAATATTGTCCGACCCAATATCGATATATTGTCTGAAACGCGATATTGGTGGGATTTGGTTCATGAGGATATTATTCCTGAAGTTGCGGATGAAGATAAATCATATCTTCATCTGGCCTTGGAATGTTTGCCAACTGAACCTTGGGGGCAAGAGACCTGGAGCCAATGGACCAATATTTTGAAAGAGGTTAGTGGCCGAAAGGGAAAATCTCTTTTTCATCCATTGCGTCTGGCATTAACACGAGAGGATAAAGGGCCGGAGATGAGAGGGCTTTTACCGCTGATTGGGCGAGAAAGAGTGGTCAGACGGTTAACGGAGGCATGTTCTCTTGCCTAGATAAATTAAATTATGAAGATAAATAATTTTATCTGCATATAGCTTTTTTAAAAGGTTGAAAAATTTTTTGGCCTTGTTAAAAAGGCTTTTTTATTTCATTAAAGTTTTACCTTGTTATGCGTCAATCTTTGAAAACAGAACTTTTAAGTCCAGCCGGTACGTTAAAGGCCATGCGATATGCATTCGCATACGGTGCAGATGCGGTCTATGCAGGACAGCCACGTTACAGTCTGCGAGTTCGCAATAATGAATTCAATCACCAAAATCTTAAAATCGGTATTGATGAGGCACATGCTCAAGGAAAATCTTTCTATGTGGTGGTTAATATTGCACCTCACAATGCAAAGTTAAAGACATTTATCAAAGATTTGGAGCCTGTTGTCACCATGGAACCTGATGCTTTGATCATGTCTGACCCTGGACTAATTATGATGGTGAGGCAACATTTTCCTCAAATGGCCATACATTTATCCGTCCAGGCCAATGCTGTTAATTGGGCCACGGTTAAATTTTGGAAAGAGATGGGATTAACACGGGTTATCTTGTCACGTGAGCTTTCCCTCAAGGAAATTGAAGAAATTCATCAACATGTTCCAGATATCGAATTGGAGGTATTTGTGCATGGGGCCCTTTGCATGGCTTATTCAGGTCGGTGTCTATTGTCCGGATATATTAATCACCGTGATGCCAATCAGGGAACATGTACAAACTCTTGTCGCTGGAAATATGATGTTGAAGAGGCAACTGAAAATGAATTGGGAGAAATTGTCAATAAAAACCAATCTGAAACATGTTGTAAATCTGGTGATGTTCCGCCAACCTTGGGTGAAGGGGAGACAACGGATAAAGTTTTCATTCTGCGCGAAGAAAAACGCCCTGATGAGGAGATGACAGCCTTTGAGGATGAACATGGCACTTATATCATGAATTCAAAGGATCTGAGAGCAATCCAGCATGTTGAAAAGTTGGTTAATATTGGTGTTTATTCCCTTAAAATTGAAGGGAGAACAAAATCTCATTATTATTGTGCCCGTACTGCTCAAATATATCGCAAGGCAATTGACGATGCCTTGGCAGGTCGGCCATTTGATATGAACTTGATGACAAGTTTGGAATCCCTGGCTCATCGTGGATATACTGAAGGTTTTTTACGTCGACATAAACATAATGAATATCAAAATTATGAAACAGGCTCATCAATTTCTGTGAAACAGCAATTTGCTGGTGAATTCACTGGTAATTTCAGGGATGGTCTTGCCGAAATCGCGGTTAAAAACCGTTTTGAAATTGGTGATCAACTAGAAATAATGACTCCTGGCGGAAATGTTAGCTTTACTTTAGAAAAAATGGAAAATACGAAAGGGGAAGCCATTAAAATCGCACCAGGAAATAGTCATATTGTCTATATTCCTGTCCAGAAAAATCTTTCTCTCGAATATGCGTTGCTTATGCGATATCTGAAAACTGAATCATAATTGAAGATATTAAGTTTATTAATCATTGGGGGGATTTATTAAACTACGGAAAAGATTTTTCCTAAAGGGTGAACTGTTAAAATATTATAATATCTCGTAATTTACCTTACCTTGATCTTTGTTTGTTAGTATTGCATTTAATGATCAGATGAAGGAATTCTAATTTATCAATTGATTTATAGCACTGGATAAATCATTTTCTGTTAAAGGTTGATCACTTAAATTTATGCAACCATAACGTTGATTTTTAACTGCGGTAAGAAGATAGAAACAATTACGCAGATGATTTTGGTTATCCAGTTTTCTATTTAACTCCAATAGAGCTGTATCTTTTTTTGCAAAGACCATATTTGCTAAAGCTGCACCATGAGGGGCGATAATCAGATCAGCCTGACGAAAAAGATTTACTTGTGCAGCAAAATCCATGTTTTCAAGAAATACTTTTTCAATTGATTTTTCATTCAAAACTTTATCAATAATACGCTGTTCATCAAAACTAATTCGAGGATTTGGATGATGCTCCCTTGAAATGTAAAAACGTTTGGGTAATGAAGCATTGACAGGGGGCTGGATTGTATCGAATAAGGTATAAATTTCATCAAATGTTAGATATAATTCCGGCATCAGGGGATTATGCCAGAAAAAATGCAGATTTTTTACAGGGTAAATACCATAATTCATAAAAGTGGCACGATTAATCAATCCACTATATTCAAGGCTTTGAACATAAGTTGTTGGTGAGAAAGCACATTGCCGATTGTCGAATAGGCTATGTTCAGATGGTAAGGCAAGAATTGTATCAGGTGACAATATGGAATTGGCTAATTGTGTTTTGGAGATTCCATACAATAACCAATGATAATAATTAAAGCAAGCAGCGTCAAAACCCACAAAAACATTATCTAAACTGGACTTTTGTTCAATGTCTGGAAATAAAAAGCCAGAATGATTTTCACTAGGTGGCAATTGTTGTTTCATTAAAAAACAAGAAGGTTCATCAACGATATATCCTTCGGATGTTACGATTACTCCGTCAAGTCCCGGGAAAACGATAAAATATGCGTTTTTAAGAGTAAATAGAGTCAAATACGTAAGAGGTAAAGTTATTTGATCATTATTTTTAGGATTTGATCTTACGTTATAATAAGACAACCCTCGCATGAAATCCCTTTTACCTGTTATAGTATTAAAATTTTTGGGAAGAGATAAAATGGCAGGGAATGAAATACAAATTTTTTTTTGCTTTGATATTTTTTCAAATGAACGGAAATCTTGTTTTAAAATTAAATTATTTGAAATCATTATATGAAACTTTAATTTTTTTGAAATAAATGAAAATATAAAAAAAAGAAAGGAAATATTTGTCAATATGTTATAACATTATTGATTTGTGGCAAATTAAATATGAAATTATTTCAATAATTGAAGAATAAATTTATGTTAATTTAATTATCTTAAAATGATGTTTCCTCAGATTTTTTGAATTACAAATTATTATTTATTGAAAATTGTTTTGTTTTATTACAGTGATGCTATTCTGGAAATCATCCTGCTTTGATAAGGTTTTGAATATTATTTTTTTCAAATAACATGAGTAAAACTTGTATTGACGTTTTTTCATCAATAGAGGCTTGAGTTTCTTTGTTATACCAGTATTCAGCAGCTTTACAGGCTGTATTAATCCAATGATCCAACATGATTTCATTGACCATTTTAAAATTGGGTAAACCGGATTGTCTACGACCTGTTACCTCTCCGCCGCCCCGTATCCTGAAATCCTCATCAGCTATCAGGAAGCCATTCTCTGTGTCGCGTATGAGGGATAATCTTTTTTTCGCTATATAACTAATTTTATCATCATGTAAAAGAAGACAGTATGACTGTTTTTCTCCTCTTCCAACACGCCCACGTAATTGATGCAATTGTGCAAGACCAAAACGTTCTGCATGTTCAATAACCATGATATTAGCATTGGGAATATTGACGCCAACCTCGATGACTGTGGTGGCAACTAGTATTTTGGTTTTATTCTGTGCAAATTTATCAAGTTCAGCTTGTCTTTCGCCGGTATCTTGTTGGCCATGCGCTAGGCCTACATTCTCGATACCAAAATAATGCTGTAGTCTTATGTAACGATCTTTGACTGCAGCCAGATCCATAACTTCGCTTTCTTCAACTAGAGGACAGACCCAGAATATTTGACAACCTTTTTGAATGGCTCTTTTGATACCCTCCAAGATTTTATCAATTTTGCTTAATGCATGCAGCGTGGTATGGATAGGTTTCCGATTTGCAGGTTTTTCTGTAAGACGACTGACCTGCAATTCTCCCCATCTTGTCAGTAAAAGGGTTCTTGGAATAGGGGTTGCTGTCATTACAAGTGTATCTGTATTTTCCCCCTTTTCTCCCAGTCTAATGCGTTGTTCAACACCGAAACGATGTTGTTCGTCAATAATGACAAGCGCCAGGTTATGAAAAACAACTTGTTCCTGAAACAAGGCATGTGTACCGATAGCAATTTTTGTTTTTCCGGTTTTAATTTTATCGAGGGTTTCCTTGCGAGCTATTCCTTTTATGGAACTGCTTAAAAATGAAATTTCAACAGGAGCAAGTTTCATAAAGGTTTCATAATGTTGTCTGGCAAGAATTTCAGTGGGTGCCATAATAACACTTTGGAATCCCGCTTCAACAGCCTGTAAGGCGGCCATTATAGCAATAATGGTTTTACCGGAACCGACATCTCCCTGTAATAATCTTAGCATGCGATAAGGGCGTTCCATATCTGTCTGAATTTCTTTGAATGCCTGTCTTTGGGAAAATGTCAGTGAATATCCGAATTTTTGTAAAGCGTAGCAAATAAGATGATTATCACCAATCAGGGATTTTCCTGTGGTTAACTGATTTTTATGTTTTATTTTTGTAATGGCTAATTGTTCCGCGAATAACTCATCAAATGCCAAACGGGAACGTGCCCGACTTTCAACAGCTTCATAGGTTTGATTTTCAAAAAAAGTGGGGAAATCTCCTGGAAAATGTAGTAAGTGAAGCGCTTCTTTAAAACTTGGCCAATGGTGTTGATGTAAAAGGGAAGGATTGATCCATTCGGGCAATTCGGGACATAGGTTTAATGCCAGCCGTAAAGCTTTTGAAAGATTTTTTGGGAAAAGGCCTGCTGTTAAGGGCCATACAGGTTCAATTAATGGAATGGCCTGTTGATTATATATAGGTTCAATATAATGTGGATTGGTTATAATCAGTTTGTTATTTTTATTTTCTAAAAGACCTGAAACAACAAATATTGTATTAAGGGTCAGTTTTTTTGCTTGCCACGATGAAAAAAATATCAGTTCAGCTATGGCACTGCCATCGTTAACAAATATACGCCAAGGTTGTTTATGATGACGGGGTTTTTCAATATGGGTAATTTCTATTTGAAGTGTAACTATTTTTCCAGGGATTGCATTTTGCAATTTGGGGCGATATCGTCGGTCAATTATTGAAGTGGGCAAATGAAAGAGTAGATCAATAATTCGCTCACCATCAATTGCATGGGTCATTAACTTGCTCAATTTCGGACCTATACCTTTAAGGCTGGATAAGGGGGACAATATAGGTTTTATGGAAAGATAAAGGGAAGGTGGAATAGAGGGGGGACTCATGATTATTTTGGTTATAAGAGTGTAGAATTGTTTAAATTTAGATATCAGTATAGGATATGTTAAATGGTAGAGCAAAAAGAAAATATAAGTTCACTTGAGGCACGAAAACGCAGACTGATTTATCGTGCAACTCATAGAGGGACCTTCGAGGCTGACTTAATCATCGGTCAGTTTGCGATGATGAATGTACCAGCAATGACAATTATTGAAATTGAGGATTTTGAAAAAATAATGGAATTGGCTGATACAGATCTGATGTTATGGTTGACAGGTTTCGAGCCTTACCCAAAAAAAATTGAGAGTCCTGTTTTTCTTTCGCTATATCATTTTGCTCAACAAAATAAACCGAATAAACATTAAGGAGAAATCGCATGGGGGGAGCCTCAAAAAAGCAATTTAAAAATTTTTTGCCGATATGGGGAGCTCCCGAGGGATATGATGCCTTTTTATTAAGTAAAATTGCTCAGGAATGTTATCAAAAAGATAATCATGTTCTGGTTCATGTCGCACGGAATGATATAGATATGAACCGGTTGGCTGATTTACTCTATTATATCGCACCTCAATTAAATGTTTTGAATTTTCCTGCCTGGGATTGTTTGCCTTATGACCGTGTATCCCCGAACAAGGCAATAACCTCGGAACAGGTAGCAACATTGACGCAATTACTTGAACCCTTGACCGGGCCAAGGATCATATTGACGACAATACCCGCACTGTTACAAAAAATAGCACCCAGATCAGTCTTTGCAGGACGTGCTCTGACCCTTAAACAGGGTGAAAGTCTGGATCAGGAATTTTTAGTCGAACTTCTTGTTGCGCAGGGATACAATCGTACGGATACAGTTATGGAACCGGGTGAATTTGCCTTGAGGGGTAGTTTATTTGATATTTTCCTGGCTGGGGAAGAAGAGCCTGTCCGCTTGGATTTATTCGGAGATGAGATAGATTCAATTCGCTGTTTTGATCCGATTACGCAACGTTCAACTCGGAAAGTTACGGAACTTGTTTTAAGACCTACCGCAGCTTATTCTCTGGATGAGGAAAGCATATCAAGGTTTCGTACGAAATGGCGAGAACTGTTTGGTCAGGGATCAATGAGTGATCCTATTTATGAAGCCGTTTCGGAAGGCCGAATGGTTCAAGGACTTGAACATTGGTTACCTCTTTTTCATGATAAGATGGAAACGTTTTTTGATTATGTTTCTGATGTTAAACTGTCTTTTTCATATCAGGCCGAGGAGGCATTGCAACCAAGGCTGGAAATGATTGCTGATCATTATGAAGCCCGCAAACAGCCAGTAAGAAATGGCGAAGTTGTATATCGTCCCTTACCACCTGATTTGCTATATCTTACTCAATCTGAATGGAATCATATAGTCACGCGATATAAAGGGGTGTATTTTTATCCTTTTGCAATGCCTGACGGATCCAGTGGAATGGATGCAGGGGGAAGGCCAGGTATAGTTTTTGCTAAAAGTAATCTGACAGTCGAAGCCGATAATGTTTTTCATATGTTCAAGTCAAGATTCAGGGAATGGTACTCATCTGGACGGAAAACATTGGTTGCCGGCTGGACAAACGGATCAAGAGAGCGCATCGCCACATTATTGAAAGAACACAAAATCGCCGTTCAGAAACTGGAAGGGTGGCAAGAAGTTAAAAATTTCAGGGAAGCTTCTGTTGGATTATTGACTTTTGGTTTGGATCGCGGATTTGTTGCCGATGATTTCATTCTTGTTTCTGAAGCCGACTTGTTAGGGGAAAGAATTTCACGTCCACATAGAAAACGGAAAAAAGCCGAGCAGTTCATTTCAGAAGCTTCTGAAATTAGCGAGGGAGATCTTATTGTACATCAGGAATATGGAATTGGTCGTTATCAAGGACTGGTTAATCTGGAAATCGGTGCTGCGCCACACGATTGTCTGGCACTTGTTTATCATGGTGATGAAAAATTATTCTTACCTATCGAAAATATTGAGTTATTGAGCCGTTATGGATCTGATCAAACGGGTGTGGCTCTGGATAAACTGGGAAGTCCTGCATGGCAAAAACGTAAAGCCACAATGAAGGCTCGTATTCGGGACATGGCTGGTGAGTTATTGAAAACAGCTGCGGCCCGCTTGATGCAGGAAGCGACGATCGAGACCCCTCCTGAAGGATTGTGGGAAGAGTTCTGTGCACGGTTTCCCTTTATTGAAACGGATGATCAGGCAAGGGCTGTTGCTGATATTATTCAGGATCTTGCTTCCGGACGTCCCATGGATCGTTTGATTTGTGGTGATGTTGGTTTTGGTAAGACAGAAGTGGCATTACGTGCCACTTTTATTGTGGCCATGAATGGAGGCCAGGTGGCGGTTGTGGTACCGACAACCCTATTGGCACGTCAACATTATCAAACCTTTGTGAAACGTTTTGAGGGATTTCCGGTAAAAATTGCCCAACTTTCCAGAATGGTGACATCAAAAAATGCGGCACAGATCAAAAAGGAATTGGCAGATGGCAATGTCAATATAGTGATTGGTACACATGCTTTACTAGCCAAGACGATCAAGTTTGCAAATTTGGGTATGCTTATTATAGATGAAGAACAGCATTTTGGTGTTGCGCACAAAGAGAAATTGAAAACCTTGCGTGAAGATATTCATGTATTGACATTATCTGCCACCCCATTACCAAGGACGTTGCAATTATCATTGACTGGAATGCGAGAGATAAGTCTAATCGCAACGCCTCCAATTGATCGTTTGGCTGTTAGAACTTTTATCATGCCCTTTGATCGTATCGTTATTCGAGAAGCTATTCAAAGGGAGCGATTCAGAGGGGGGCAAATATTCTGTGTTGCACCGCGTGTTCAGGATCTGCAAAACCTGCAAGATCAACTTTTGGATATAGTTCCCGATTTACGGTTGGTACAAGCTCATGGGCGGTTATCCCCTACAGAACTTGAACGGGTGATGACTGAATTCAATGAAGGTAAATATGATGTATTGCTTTCGACCAATATTGTTGAAAGTGGACTGGACATGCCAACTGTCAATACACTGATAATCTATAAGGCTGATCATTTTGGATTAGGTCAGTTATATCAATTGAGAGGTCGTGTGGGACGGGGAAAGCAGCGTGGATATGCGTATTTGACATGGCCACAGCATCATTTTCTTTCCAAGAATTCTGAAAAGCGACTGGAAATAATGCAGTCACTGGATAATCTTGGGGCAGGATTCACTTTGGCATCTCACGATCTGGATTTGAGAGGGGCGGGTAATCTGCTGGGAGAAGAACAGTCTGGTCATATTCGGGAAGTTGGCGTTGAGCTATACCAGAAGATGCTTGAAGAAACAGTGGCAAGCCTCCGTGCAGAAAAAAATAATCAGTTATTGGAAAATCAGGATTGGACACCCAATATCACTTTGGGATTACCTGTTCTGATCCCGGAAACCTATGTGACGGATCTATCAGTAAGATTGGGTTTATATCGACGAATAGGCAATCTGGAAAATCATGATGATATTGAAGCCATGCAAGTTGAATTGATAGATCGTTTTGGGACCTTGCCTGAAGAAGTAAGCAATCTGCTTCATGTAATGAAACTGAAAAAACTTTGTAAAAAAGTTGGTGTTAATCGCATTGAGGCTGGACCGAAAGGGGTTGTTGTTCAGTTTTTTAACAATCAATTCAAAAATCCTGAAGGATTAGTACAATGGATAGCCGGTATTAAAGATCAGTCTGTGAGATTGCGTCCTGATGGTAAATTGATATATTTGCGAGAAACCCCGTTTGCAAAACGGATTCAGCGTTGTCAATTCTTATTAAGCAAGCTTGTTGAAATTTACCGATAATAAAACGTCATTTCCTAAATTAGGCAGACTGAATTTAGCTAGAAATGACATTTTGAAGCATTCATGAATTTATTTATTAATAAGACATAATTTATTAAAATCATTGAATATTTTTTAATCCAATGATAATGTTACGTAATTTAAATGTTTTTTTAAGAAATAAATAAGGTTAAGTAGAGAAATTAGATTATGTTGCAAAAAAATGTCAATGATCTTTTGGTTTTTTTAACAATTGCTAAAGAAAGAAGTTTTACAAAGGCAGCATCAAAATTAGGTGTATCCCAATCCGCATTAAGTCATACCATGCGAAATCTTGAAAAAAATCTGGATGTGCAATTATTATCCCGTACTACACGAAGTGTAGAGCCAACCAAGCTTGGTGAGATTTTATTGAAAAATATTGCGCCGAGATTAGAGGAAATTGTTGAAGAGCTTGGCAAGATTATTGATTTGAAAAAAAGGCCTTTTGGAAATATCAATCTTTTAACAGATGAACATGCTGCAAACTTTGTTGTATGGCCTCATTTGCGAAATTTTTTGCGACATTATCCTGATATAAAATTTAATGTAGAGGTTTCCTCCAATCTTCAAAAAGAAATTCATGGAAAATATGATGCAAAAATAAGCCTTGGCGAAGTTGTAGACAAAGATTTCTTATCAATAAAAATTAGCGCACCTGTCCAAATAGCGGTTGTGGCGTCACCATTATATTTACAAGATAAAAAAATTCCAAAAACGCCGGATGATTTGCTCAAACATCAATCTATAAACTACTTTCTTTCTTTTATGCAAAATCAGTATGATTGGGAATTTGTTGTAAAGGGTAATACACAAATAATCCATATGGAAGGTCAATTTTCTTGTAATACCCTAACCCAGGTCATACAGGCCACACTGGATGGTTTTGGTTTTGCCTATATACCCTTGAAAGAGGTTTATCACGCCATTCAGCAAAAACATCTTGTACATGTTTTATCTGAATACTGTCCCTCTTTTTCAGGATATTATCTGAGATACCCCAATCGAAACAATTTTACACAGGCATTTTCTTTGTTATTGCAAAGTTTTGAACATTAAATTTCGCTATTTATATTATTACCTTGCAAATTATAATTGCACTTTTATTTTTTTCAAATTAAATTGATGTAAAAAATATACATATTAATTAATTCAAGAGAAACAAGATGTCAGATTTAATTTTGGCGCGGGCTTTACATGTATTGGCAATTGTAATTTGGATAGGTGGGGTATGTATGGTGACAACGGTTCTTCTACCAACCATTCGTAAAAATTTTTCATCCAGCGAACGATTGTCTATATTTCATCGTATTGAAAGCCGTTTTGCTACACAGGCTCGTTTTACAACTTTGATAGCCGGATTATCCGGGTTTTACATGGTATGGCGAATGCAAATATGGAATCGGTTTGAGCATATAGAATTTTGGTGGATGCATGCCATGTTTTTGGTGTGGTTAATCTTTACAACCATGTTATTTGTAATTGAACCCTTTATACTCAATAAAAAATTAGGGAATAGTGGCCAGCAACAACCCGATAAGGTATATGTTAAGGTTCAGAGATTACACTGGTTTTTATTAATCATCAGTTTCATTGCAATCATTGGTGCAGTCATGGGAAGCCATGGTTTCGCTTTTTTTTGAGAAATAAATAAAATAATGAAGATGCATAATATTCGATTGGGTCGGGTGATTTCAATTTTTATATCGAATTGGTGGGATGCTATACTTCATTATTTTTATTTCAGTGGCAGGACAAGCAGATCAGGTTTTTGGTGTTTTGCAGTTTTAAATAGTCTAATTCTATATTTTTTATTTTGTATAGATGAATATTTTCATTTGATTTACAGAGTGACTTTTCATTATTATTATTGTGATATCCATCTATTTTTTTTAATATATTTTTTATTAACGATCTTTCCATCATTTGTACTGTTCATACGTCGCCTGCATGATCTTAATTTGTCAGGTTGGTGGGTTTTGTTGATGATTATTCCCTTACCCTATCTATACCTCAATTTTTTAATTCAGATTATTTTTCTTGTTATGGCAAGTTTTCCCGGTTCAGAAAATAATCGGTATGGTATCAAGCCCATTAATCAGGTTACTGTTTAATTCATATTCTTTGTTTAAATTACCATACGGGAATGGGAACATTATTAACCTTGAACAGATTTCCCTGCCAGTTTATATCCCATTCAAGATTATTGTTTCCGACAGAACGTCCAGCAAATTTAGCCAAAATCAATGCTGTCTTTAGATTATTTATACGAGTAGAACCACTATTTGCAATCAATTTTTCCATATTGCTTACAGTGATTTTACCTTTTGCTGATTGAAAGTTGAGCTCTCGGTCAAGTAAAGCGTTTCCATACGCAGTAATATGGGTTAAATTGTTCTGTATCATTAAATTATTGATTTTTAATGGTAATGACAGGTCATAAAATTTATCCTCATTATTGCCACTCGCGGCGGCTAAAATTAGGGGATAATATTTTGAAGGGGTATTCAGATTCAAAATGCCTTCTCTTGGAAGGAAAATGTTTGATTTTTGAGAGGGATTTATTTCATTCAGACCTGAAAAAAACAGTTTCAAATTTACATTGTCAGCGATATTTTGAACTTGCAACCGTATTTCATCAGCTTTGTAGGCATTGTTTAAATTTTTTATTAAAATGTTTCGCCATATAATGGTAAGTTGTTCGTTTTGTTTAAGTTGTTTTAATATAGGTGTAATAGAATCAGTATAGTAATTTTTGTTACAGGAATTGATTTGATATTTCAGAAATACGGTCAACAATCCGGTCGATGTGATATTGGTAACTCTTTGCAACTGATCTTTGGACAAGGTTTTACCGCTCTGGTTTACCATTAACTGTTTGCTATTCAGGAAAACATTGGAATTATCCGGAATTTTGACAGTATAATTAGTAACTTGTAAAGAATTGATATGATGATCAACAGTGTCTGATGATATATTTGAACAGTATGAATGCCAAGTTACAGAAGCGAAAGCTACTGCATTATTAAATAGTGAATAAATAAGTATCAGCACGAAAAAAGGCAAAGACTTTAAAAATATACTCATAACCATAGAAACATTTTTCATTTTCAAAAAAGAATTAAACTATATCGATATTAAGAAAGATATTAAAGGGTTATTTACAAAAGATTGAAAATTATAATAGTTGGATAATGATTTGGATCAAAACTAAAAGATTAAGGATTTTCAATGCCGAAATATCTGGACCCGTTTTTAATTTTACTATTAATGACCGTTGCAATGGCAAGCTTTTTTCCATGTCACGGTTCGGGTGTTCTTTTTTTTAACAATCTGGCTGTAATAGCCATTGCTCTTATGTTTTTTTTGCAAGGTGCAAGGTTATCTCGTCAAGCAGTGATTGAGGGTATTTTTCACTGGAGATTACATTTACTAATTTTTGCATGTACGTTTGTCATTTTTCCTATACTGGGATTAGGCTTGCATTATTTATTCCCAAAAATGTTATTGCCTGACTTATGGATGGGCATTCTTTTTTTATGCTGTTTACCATCTACAGTACAATCGTCAATTGCATTTACATCAATCGCAAAAGGAAATGTGCCGGCTGCAATATGTTCAGCTACTGCCTCAAATATTCTGGGAATTTTCATAACTCCTTTTTTGGTTGGATCAATATTTTCAAATCACCATCAGGCTATTTTTTCAAGAGATAATCTTAACATAGTTTACCAATTGTTATTACCCTTTATCATGGGACAGATCCTGCAGCCGTGGATAAGGGAATGGGCATTAAGAAATTCTCGTCTTTTATCCTGTTCTGATCGTGGGTCAATCCTGATTGTTGTTTATACAGCTTTTAGTCAGGCAGTGAATATGGGTTTATGGTACAAATTATCCTTGTATCAGCTTATGAAACTGATTTTAATTGACGTGGTTTTACTAGATACAATTTTAATAATTTCTTTTTTGCTATCGAAACTTTTTAAATTTTGTTGGCAGGACCAAATCAGCATTGTTTTTTGTGGATCAAAAAAATCTCTAGCTTCCGGGGTTCCAATTGCAAACGTGTTATTGCCTCCCTCAATGGTGGGAATGATAATATTGCCTTTAATGATTTTTCATCAAATTCAGCTATTTGTAATTGCGATCATTGCCCAATATTGTAATAAAATATCCGATAAAAAGAAGGTTTATAAAACATAATCAAGAAATACCTGATATGTTTGTCACTCTATCAAAGATTTTTGGCGATTTAATGTTTTATTTTATTATTAATCTAAACAAATTAATCTTATAATGAAATTTCATTTTTAAAATCAGTTTTATTAATAAAAGTAAAAAAAATGCTTGCCAAATCCACGTTAAATCATATATGAAGTTTTCATAAGTCGGAGAGGTGGCCGAGTGGTTTAAGGCAGCGGTCTTGAAAACCGCCGTGCGTGAATAGCGTACCGTGGGTTCGAATCCCACCTTCTCCGCCATTCAATAAATTGTTATCCTGTATAGTTGCATATCTTTAGAATAATTATTCAATTGAATTATATTTAAAATTAAAATCTTTCAATGCGATTTGCATTGGAATAAATGGTATGTTTTTTTTAATGAATTTTTCTCCGGACAAATAAAAATCAAATTTTTTATAAAATTCAACCGCGGTTATTCTTGCATTCAGCGTCACAAATTCAATTTTCTTTTGTTTCAGCTCATTAAGAACAGTTGTGAAAAGTTTTGTCCCAATACCTTTTCTTTGAAAAGAGGGGGAAGTTGCAAATTTACGAATTTGATAATTGTTTTGCAATTTTGGATAAATGGAAAAACAGCTGACAACCTGGTTATCAAGAATATATCCAACATGTTTTGAATATTGATCTTCTGGGTCAATACATTCCTCCACTGTTAATGAAGGCCATAAGACTTTCTGTCTGAGAGGAAGACAATCTTCAAGAGAAATTGGTTTAATGTTTTTCATGATCAAATTTTCTTAAAAATTCAAATTGGATGATTCATAGGAAATATAAAGTTGTTACTGAATAAGAGGCAAGTATTAATTTAGTGTGAACAAGTATTTTCGAATTATAAATAACTAATTTTACTATTGATTATCTTCGTTTTCAGAATTATTTTGGATCTAAACATTCAATTTGAATCGATAGGGTTCATATGATTTTTTTTATAATTATTCTTTTATGTACAGGTTTCATTGCATTATTTTATATAATCAATAAATCCAATAATAAAAAAAATCATCGGATACAAACTGAAACTTCACCTGCAATACGAAACAATCCTGTTGATATAGGTTTAATGTATTTTAACGGGGATGGTGTTTCACAAGATTACAAACAAGCCTTGGAATATTTTGAAAAAGCTGCTGCATCGGGATATGCGCAAGGTATTTTGTATAAGGCTATAATTTATTACGAGGGCTTGGGTGTTAAAGCTGACGTTGAAAAAGCTTTTGAATTGTTTGAAAACGCGGCCCAAAAAGGTAATACAAAGGCAATGATGATACTGGGGCAGATTTATATGGATGCCCAAATTGTCGAGCAAAATTATCAAAAGGCCAATGAATATTTTTTAATGGCCGCCCGTCAGGGTGAGGGTGAGGCTTTATTCAATCTAGGTTTAATCTATCTTGATGGTAAGGGTGTTGATAAGGATTATAGTAAAGCAAGAGTTTATTTCGAACAGGCCGCCCAAAAAGGTAATATGGAGGCAAAAACTAATCTGGCGTTCATCTATATGAATGGTCAAGGTGTTTCGAGGGATCTTGAAAAAGCACGTGAATATTTTGAACTGTCTGCTAATCAGGGAGATCGTAAAGCGGAATATAATCTAGCTTTGATGTATTGGAATGGTGAAGGTGGAGAAAAAAATACTAATAAAGCCAGAGGATATTTTGAGAAAGCCGCCTATCAGGATGACGTTGAGGCACAATATTTTGTAGCCAATCTGTACTTTACTGGAAATACGGTCGAATTAGATTATAAGAGGGCTTTCAGCTTTTATAACAAGGCCGCGATGCAGGGTTACGTCAAGGCGCAATTCATGCTTGGACAAATGTATGAGGAGGGTAAGAGTGTCCTCCAGAATATTGACAAAGCCGTGTATTGGTATGAACAGGCAGCCGATCAAAATGATATGAATGCTCAATATAATTTGGGATATCTTTATTTAACTGGAAAGACATCAAGAATAAATCTTCAAAAGGCCTATGATTATTTTAAAAAAGCTGCGGAACAAGGTTATGTTTTGGCTCAATTTAATTTGGGAGTCATGTATTATAAGGGAGATGGTGTTATCCAGGATAATCATAAGGCTGCGGCATGGTTTCAAAAAGCTGCCGATCAAAATCATAAAAAATCACAGTTAATCCTTGGAAAAATGTATTTAGAGGGAAGAGGAATACCTCACGATCATCAAAAAGGGATGGAGCTAATTCGATTAAGCGAAACATGATATCTGTAACTGGTATATTTCATTATCAGGTTTTAAGATGAGATAAAGCGGGATACCAGTCTGTAATAAATTGATTTGTTAAGTTTATTTTATCGATTAAATTCTTTATAATTCAGCCTTAATTCATTTTCTTTTTTGTTATTGTTGGGTTTATGTCCAGATCTAAGATTGCCTTTATCGGTAAAAGTGCAGCAGTAATTTGCATAATTTTTGTGTTTTTGTGCATCTGTTTCTATAAAACGATTCGTCAGGGATTTATTGAGGCACAATTTAATCGTGCAAATCTTTATATGCAGGGTGAGGGTACGTCTCAGAACTATAAAAAAGCACGTGAATATTTTGAGCAATCAGCTGAGGCGGGAAATGTCGAGGCTCAATATATGCTGGGTGTGATGTATGAATATGGCGAAAACACCGAGCAGAATTATCAAAAAGCTATTCAGTTATATCGCAAGGCAGCCCGTCACGGATATGTAAAGGCCCAATATGTACTTGGCAATATGTACAAGAATGGCAAAGGGGTAAAAAAAGATCTTTCACGTGCAATTCGCTGGTATCAAACCGCTGCAGACAAGGGGGAAACAAATGCGCAGTATCAATTGGGTATCATTTATCTTGAGGGAAATGATAGAAATGTAACTAAAGGTATAGAACTGATCAAAAAATCTGCCGATCAGGGAAATATTCATGCCTTGTATTTTCTTGGAAGTCTTTATCTGGAAGGGAAAAATATTACAAAAAGTCCGAAATTGGCTCAACGATGTTTTGAACAGGCCGCCTATAAAGGTTATGCTGACGCCCAATATAAACTTGGCAATATGTATGAAAACGGGACTGGGGTTGATAAAGAATATTCCAAGGCTCTTTATTGGTATGAAAAAGCCTCGAAAAAGAATGTGACAGCTCAATACAATCTCGCAATGATGTATATGGTGGGTAAAGGGGTTAATCCAAATTCGCAATTGGCATTATCTTTATTGCAGCAGGCTGCTGAAAAAGGATATTCGGAAGCACAATATAAATTGGCGATTTTGTATGAAGAGGGAAAAATTGTTTCCCAGGATTATTCCAAGGCACTGAACTGGTTCAACATGGCGGTCAATTCCGGAAATAATGACGCAATTTATGCCCTAGGGGAATTATATCTGGAAGGAAGAGGGGTTAACAAGGATTTTCAGAAAGCCTTTGACCTTTTTAAAAAAGCGGCACAGGCAGGAGATAGTAAGGCACAATTTCAATTGGCCACTATGTATGAAAAAGGCAGCGGAATTCCGAAAGACCCGTCAGCAGCTGTTGATTGGTATAAAAAATCTGCAATACAGGGGAACGCTCAGGCGCAATTCTATCTGGGTAAATTATATGAACAGGGATTTTTCATAGAAAAAAATTATGATCAGGCCAAATTCTGGTTTGAAAAGGCTGAAGCGCAAAATAATATTCATGCGATCTATACTCTAGGTTTGATGTATGAAACAGGTCAAGGGGTGAAAAGGGATATCAATAAGGCCATTCAATACTATCAAAAGGGTGCAAATCAGGGAGATGCACAAACCCAGTTTGTTTTGGCAGAATTATATAAAAATAATGATCAGATTGACAAGAACTACTCCAAGGCCATTTATTGGTTTAGGGAGGCGGCTGAACAGGGAAAAGTAAAGGCTTATTATAATCTGGGTCAACTTTATGAAAATGGATTGGGGGTTCAAAAAGATGACAGTCAGGCTTTCCAATATTATATGCAAGGCACTGCGGCAGGAGATCTAGATTCCCAATTCATTCTTGCCAAGATGTATTATAAGGGGGTTGGTACAAAAAAAGACGTATCTGAGGCAATTAAACTATTTGATATCTTGGCTAGTAATGGAAATTCCGAAGCGGCCCGTCTTTTGGGACAGATATATCTGACTGGACAGGATGTTAAGAAGGATATTGGCAAGGCAGAATATTATTTGCAAAATTCTGTTAAGGAAGGGAATGCCCAGGCAATGTATAATCTTGGAATGGCTTTTCTGTCTGGTAAGGATTTTCCAAAGAATAAGGGGAAGGCTAAAAAACTTTTGAATGAAAGTTGCAATAAGGGATTTTCAAATTCCTGCGTCACGCTTGGAACAGTCAAATAAGTGATATTATTTTTGTATTATATTTCATTATAAAGGATGGTTATGTATATCGGGATTGACCTTGGAACATCAGGTATTAAAGGTATTTTATTGAATGATAACCATCAGATTGTCGCCAGCCATACTGAAAAACTGAAAGTTTATCGTCCCCATCCCCTTTGGTCAGAACAAAATCCAATTGATTGGTGGGAGGCGACAGACAAGGTTTTTTTGTCACTATCGAGTCAATATTCCTTGAAAGATGTAAAGGCGATAGGGTTGACGGGTCAAATGCATGGGGCAGTTTTGCTGGATAAAAATGGTAAAATATTGCGTCCTGCTATTTTATGGAATGATGGGCGTAGTTATCGGGAGTGTAATGAAATTGAGGAGAATGTACAAAATTCAAGAGAGATAACAGGCAATATACTGATGCCTGGTTTTACTGCACCCAAGATAGCTTGGGTTCGCAAACATGAGCCGGAAGTATATCAACAAATTGATAAAGTCCTATTACCCAAGGATTATCTTCGCTGGTTGATAACGGGAATTTATGCATCTGATATGTCTGATGCATCTGGAACTATGTGGCTTGATGTCAAAAATCGTCAATGGAATGATGATTTATTAAAGGCATGTGGGTTGACGCGAAAAAATATGCCTCAATTGTTTGAAGGCAATCAGGCAACCGGAACGGTTAAACCTGAATTAGCGCAACGATGGGGAATGACTTCAAAAGCTTCGGTTATTGCCGGTGGTGGTGATAATGCCGTTGGAGCAATTGGGGTTGGTATCTGGCGAAAAGGTCAGGCTATGCTTTCTTTGGGAACATCCGGGGTATATTTTGTCGCGAGTGATGGGTTCTTGAATAATTGTAAACAGGCTGTTCACAGTTTCTGTCATGCATTGCCGAACACCTGGCATCTAATGTCTGTTATGCTGAGTGCTGCTTCCTGTTTGGATTGGGCTGCTCGGATTATGGGAATTCAGACAGTGCCTAAATTGCTGGAAATGGCAGGACAGGCCTCTTCAATTCCATCATCCGTTATTTTTCTTCCCTATCTTTCGGGTGAGCGAACGCCTCATAATAATCCCCAGGCAAATGGAATGTTGTTTGGCTTAACCCATCAACATGATCGGAAGGATATAGCCAAGGCAGTAATAGAGGGGGTAAGTTTTGGATTGGCGGAGGGTATGGAAGTTTTACATGCCACGGGTTTAAGGCCAGACCATATCAGTTTGATTGGCGGAGGGGCAAGAAGCTCTTTTTGGCGTCAATTGCTGACTGATATTACAGGAGAAACGTTGCAATATCGTGAAGGTGGAGATGTGGGGCCAGCATTGGGTGCCGCAAGATTGGCAATGTTGAGTTGTCATCCTAATGTAGCATTTGGAGATTTATTGCCAGAACCTTCCATACAGGCAACCTATGTTCCCAATCAATCTGTCAGTGCGCAATATCAAGAAAAATATCAAAAATTCAAAAAATTATATCATGCAGTTAAAGGTTTGTATTAAATCTTTTAACTGCCTGATATCTACAGTGATCTAGCAAATTTTCCATACTAAATCACTGTAGCCGTTATTCTATTCCAAAGGGGGAGGAACACGGGCCAATTCTATTGCCTTTCCCTGTTCCTGATCCAGTTTGTCAACATCAAAATCTGCAATGATTTCCTGAAATAATTGATGCCAGTTTAATTTTGCATTTAATCTTGTAAATAAACTTCCAAGTCCTATCGCAGAACGATCAACCAGAACAAATTCTCGTGGTGGTGTCACTCCCCCAGCCTGTTGAAGCCCTTTATGTACTTTATTGGCCAATTTACGTCCCAAATCCGGATCTGTATCATCTTGTATATAACGGTCTTTATCCTGGGTAAGGGGGGCATAGAGAAAACTTGCCCATTCATTTAGAACAGTCATTGTCTCTTTGGAAATGTTTTTAAATCCCCATGAGGTATAGGCCTGATAGGCTAATTCTTCATTGTTAGTTTCTACGGCATGGCAAAGATCAATAACACCCTTGACAAATTTACCTTGAAAAATTCGTATCGAACCGAAATCAAGAAGACACAGTTGATTTTGATGATTGATAAGAAAATTTCCCATATGCGGGTCACCATGAATGACACCATATTGATAAAAAGGAATATACCAGGCTTTAAAGAGTGCGCGGGCAATATTGTTCCTATGAGCCTGATCTAATTCAGGTGTGATGAGGGATCTTAGATTCTTTCCCTCTATCCAATCCATGGTTATAAGACGTTCAGTGGAAAGATTTTCAATTACATTTGGTATAACTGTTGTGTCATTATTTTTGAGCATATAGGAGAAAAGTCTTAAATTGGCCGCTTCTCTTTTATAATCCAGTTCTTCCTGTAAACGTGTAACAAGTTCTTTGTAAACCTCATCCTGTTTAATTGCATTGTCCAATCGATGGTATAAAGCAATTAATAGACGAAGTTGCTTGAGGTCTGATTCAACAGTGCTAATCATGTCTGGATATTGTAATTTACAGGCAACTTCCCTTCCATCGTGCAATTTTGCCTTGTGGACTTGACCAAGACTGGCTGCGGCGACAGATTCATGTGAAAATTCGTCAAAAGCGGTTTCCCAGTTCGGACCCAATTCTCCCCTCATGCGACGACGGACGAAAGACCATCCCATCGGAGGGGCATTTGATTGTAACTGTGCCAATTCATCGGCATATTCATCAGGCAGGATATTGGGAATGGTACTGATTAATTGCGCCACCTTCATCATGGGGCCTTTGAGATTCCCAAGAATGTTTTTCAACTCTTCTGCATGGGAAGCTTTGTTAATCGGTATTCCCATTTTTTCACCAGCCAACCGTGCGGCAATTCCCCCCACCGCCCGGGTAGAATTGACCATACGTTTCATTCCACTGAATAAACTGGTTTTATCAAGATTATCGTTATTATGCACCATCTAAATTTGTTCCAGTTCATCTATGAAATCATTGATTACATTCAATCCTTTTTGCCAAAAGGCTGGATCAGAGGCATCCAATCCAAAAGGCGCCAAAAGTTCTTTATGACTTTTTGTTCCACCCGCCTTCAGCATTTCAATATAAAGGTCCTGGAAGTCGGGAAACCCTTCCTGATAGACATTATAGAGTGCATTTACCAAACAATCACCAAACGCATAGGCATAAACATAAAAAGGTGTATGGATGAAATGCGGTATATATGTCCAATATGTATTATAGTCTGGTGTAAATTCAAAAGCTGGACCAAGGCTTTTTTGTTGCGTTTCAAGCCAGAACTGACCAATTTGTTCAGGTAAAAGCTCGTTCTCATGTCTGGCTTCGTGAACCTTGCGTTCAAATTGATAAAATGCAATTTGTCTTACTACTGTGTTTAACATATCCTCAACCTTACGGCTTAAGAGAATATGACGATGTCTGGGATCTGTTTGGTTTTTTAAAAGGCTCTGGAAAGTCAGCATTTCTCCGAATACACTGGCTGTTTCAGCAAGGGTCAGCGGTGTATCAGATAGAATATATCCCTGTTTTGCAGCAAGAATCTGGTGAATCCCGTGCCCCAGCTCATGGGCCAATGTCATGACATCTCGGCTGCGACCATGGTAATTAAGAAGAATATAGGGATGAACCGATGGAACAGTGGGATGGGCAAAGGCACCAGAGGATTTCCCGGTACGTAGTGTGGCATCAATCCATGGACTATGTAAAAACTGATCAATCATTTTGCCCAGCCGAGGATCAAATTCATGATACGCTTGATAAACGATTGTCTTCGCGTCTCTCCAGCATATAGGTTGATCATGATCTTCCGGTAAGGGAGCATTACGATCCCAATGATGTAATTTGTCCACACCCAGCCATTTTGCTTTTAAAAGATAGTAACGGTGTGACAGATTTTGATAATTATTGGTAACAGCGGTAACCAGCGCATCAACGACACTGTCTTCAATCTGGTTATCACAATTTCGTTGTGAGTCTGGACGGGAAAAACCACGCCATTGGTCAGAGATTTGCTTATCCTTTACCAACGTATTTGTAATAATCGAGAAAAGTCTCAGATTTCTCGAAAATACCGAACTCAATCCCTGGGCTGCATCTTTTCTTTCTTTTGCCTGTGAAGATGATAATTTATTCAAAGCCTCACCTAAAGAAACGGTTTTATCTTTTAAGGGGATTTCCAGGGTCGCCAATGTTTCGTCATATAATCTTGACCATGCATTGGCTCCCGTAACTGCTTTTTCATGGAAAAGCTTTTCGATTTCATTACTTAACTGATAAGGGCGCAATATACGGATTTTATCAAGAAACGGTTTCCACTGCAGTAATTCGTTGTCTTGCAATTTATTCTTGACATTTTCCTCGCTAAGCTGGTTCAATTCCAAGGTAAAGAAAAGAAACTGCGTGCTTAATCCAGTTATTTTTTCATGGATATCCTGATAAAATTTGGTATTTTGAGAATTGGTCGAATCAGTTGCGAAAATCAGTTGAGCATAAGATCCAATTCTTCCCAATATTTCATTGATTATTTCATAACTTTTAAAAGCATGGTTTAATTCCTGACTTGATGTCTGGTATAAATTTCCCTTCCATTTTTCAGAAAATTGTGTGATGAGGGTTTGAGCTTTTTGCAGATCATTCTTTAATTCTTGACAATCGGGTGATGGGTACAAATCTGTCAGGTCCCAAGAAGGAAGTTGATCCGATTTTTTCTTTTCGGATTTTAGTGTATCATGATTCGGTTGATTGGTGTGATAAGATGAATTAGACATTGTATCTCTGTTTGATTTAAATGAATGATCTTTTATATAAATGGATTTTATCGAATATTTCAGGCGATGAAAACAGACATTTGTTTTTTTGATCTATGAACTGGGATTGTTCATTTTAGTAGCCTATTTATTATGCTATATAATATAGCAAATACAAAGTCTTAATCTTAAATCAAATATAGAAATCATAACAAAATCAGATAATTTCCATGAAAAAACCAAAAAGAAGCGGAACTGTCATTTTTCATCCAGAAAAGATTCCGGCAAAGCCGAAAATGAACAGGTTGGAAATTGTATCGCAATTTCAGCCCTCAGGAGATCAGCCAAACGCCATCAAACAACTTACTGATGGAATTGAGGCTGGAGATCGTGACCAGGTCTTATTAGGTGTAACAGGTTCAGGCAAAACTTTTACCATGGCCAAGGTTATTGAGGCCGTGCAAAAACCAACCTTGATTTTAGCACCCAATAAAACGCTTGCAGCGCAGCTTTATGGAGAAATGAAAGAATTTTTTCCAAATAATGCGGTTGAATATTTTGTCAGTTATTATGATTATTATCAACCGGAAGCCTATGTGCCTCGATCTGACACTTATATAGAAAAAGATAGTCAGATCAATGAACAGATTGACCGTATGCGACATGCGGCTACACAGGCTTTACTAGAACGTAATGATGTTATTATAGTTGGTTCTGTTTCCTGTATTTACGGTATTGGATCTCCAGAAACCTATTCTCATATGGTTGTGCGGGTTGAGGAAGGTGGAGTGGTAAATCGTGAGGATTTGCTAAAAGCTTTGGTAGAACAGCAATATCGTAGAAATGATATGGCCTTTCAGCGGGGAACGTTTCGTGTAAGAGGCGAAACAATAGATATTTTTCCCGTTCAAAACGCTGATCGTGCCTGGAGAATTCAGCTCTTTGGGGATGAGGTTGAATCAATTAACGAATTTGATCCTTTGACCGGGGTTAATACAGCAAACTTAAAGTCGATAACTATTTATGCCAATAGTCATTTTGTTACGCCAAGACCAACCTTGAATCAGGCAATTAAAAATATCAAGGTTGAGTTGAAGGAAAGAATTGATCAATTTGTAGCTGAAGGCAAATTGTTGGAGGCCGAACGTATTCAACAGCGTACAACTTTTGATCTTGAAATGATCGAAACAACAGGATTGTGTAAGGGTATTGAGAATTATTCCCGTTATCTTTCAGGACGCAATCCCGGTGAACCTCCACCTACTCTTTTTGAATATCTGCCAGAAGATGCCTTGCTTATCGTGGATGAAAGTCATGTAAGTGTACCTCAGATAGGAGGAATGGAACGGGGGGATTATGCACGTAAAAAAACGCTTTCGGATTTTGGTTTTCGACTCCCTTCTTGTATGGACAATAGACCACTTAATTTTGCGGAATGGGATTGTTATCGTCCCCAGAGCATTTTTGTCAGTGCGACACCAGGTCCCTGGGAGTTAGAGAAAACAGGAGGCGTGTTTATTGAACAGGTCATACGTCCAACCGGTTTGACTGATCCTGTTACTGATATAAGACCAATTGAATTGCAAGTGGATGATCTATTGTTCGAGGCAAATAAGGTCATCAAGAAGGGTGGGCGTGTTCTTGTTGCAACGCTAACCAAAAAATGGGCTGAAAAATTAACTGATTATATGAGTGAAGCTGGTATAAAGGTACGTTATCTTCATTCAGATATCGATACTTTGGAGCGTATAGAGATTATAAGAGATTTGCGTTTGGGTGTGATAGATGTTCTGGTAGGGATCAATCTTCTAAGGGAGGGTCTGGATATACCAGAATGTCAATTGGTGGCCATTCTTGATGCTGACAAAGAAGGATTTTTAAGGTCAAGAACCTCTTTGATACAGACGATTGGACGGGCAGCAAGAAATGTTGATGGACGTGTTTTATTATATGCGGATAAAATGACGGACAGTTTAAAATATGCGATCGAAGAAACTTCAAGACGTCGTGAAAAACAGACACAATGGAATGAAGATCATAATATTACGCCAGCAACGGTAAAAAAGAAAATTGGAGAGATCATTGCTTCTGTTTATGAACAGGATTATGTAACGGTTTCCCCAACAGAATTTTCTGATATTCATTCTCTGATAGGGAAGGACTTGAAAGGAACCATAGCAGAATTGGAAAAAGAAATGCGTAACGCTGCCACCAATCTTGAGTTTGAAGAGGCTGCTCGTATACGAGATGAAATAAAGAGATTGGAAGATTTAGATATGGGATTAATTTCTGATATTGAACCGACAATCCGTACCAGAGAAGAGGGGAGAATCCTAAAAAGCAATTTTAAACCAAGACCTCTTGGACCTGGTGGGGGAGGCTATGGTCCATCGAGGCGTCAAAGATCAAAGAAACATTAAATAGGGATGCGGGATGCTGGAAATTAAGGCGGGAAATAATAGAATTGGCATATATCCTTCTTTGGGTGGAGCCATAGCATATTGGTTGAGAAAAGATTTATTGATTTTTTATCCAGTCGAGCGTTCGCCCTTGACGAGACATTCTGACCAGATTATTGCAGCCTATCCAATGTTGCCTTATTCTAATCGTATTGCAAACGGTAAATTTAAATTCAATAACAGTGTTTATCAATTAACCCCCAATGCGTCGAACGGAAAGGATTCCATTCATGGTAATGCATGGCAAAGGTCTTGGGATCTTGAATCCTTTACGGAAAATAGTGTTGTTTTAACTTTGAATTATAATCCGGATAAGGGATCTCAAAAGGAATGGCCCTATGCATATTTTGCCAGGTTGAGATATTGTGTTTATGAAAGCGGATTGTTTATACAAATGTCATGTAAAAATACTGATATTTGCAAACAACCCATCGGGATGGGCTTTCATCCCTATTTGCCAAGAAGAAATCTTGTCGAAATTGGTTTTTCAGCACCGTCTGTATGGAACAATGGTCCGGATGGATTGCCAGAGGGTCGCATGTTGAACGAAGATCAATGGAACTTTGATCAAATGCGTATTTTGAAACAAGACGATTTTCTGGATAATTGTTATGTGAACTGGGATCGCGAAGCGTTTATCCGCTGGAAATATAGTAATAGTTTCTTAACGGTTTCTGCCAGCGTTATTTTTCGGCATTTTGTTGTATATACCCCGCCAGACCAATCTTTTTTTACTATGGAACCGGCAACTAACATGAATAATGCAATCAATATGCCAGAAATTTCTGATCGCGGCTTGTTTATTTTAAAACCGGGGCAAATTTTAAAAGGCAGGATATTCTATTCCTTTATGGGAATATAGAAATTATTTTAGAATTTAGGTTTGTTTATATGTCTTTACCTTATATCACCCCTTGGGGTTATACACGTTTGAAAAAGGAATTATTACAACTATTGCATGAAGAGCGTCCAAAAATAGTGGAAATTGTTTCATGGGCAGCCGGTAATGGAGATCGATCTGAAAATGGAGATTATCTTTATGGAAAAAAAAGATTGCGTGAGATTGATCGTCGGGTTCGATTTTTATCCAAACGGTTAGAGAACGCACAAATTGTAAACCCCATTGATCAACAGGGAAAAGATCGGGTTTTTTTTGGTGCTACAGTGCGTTATTTAACTGAGGATGATTGTGAGCATAGGGTTACTATTGTTGGAACAGATGAAGCAATCACGGAAAAAGGGCAAATAAGTCTAGTATCCCCTGTAGCTAGGGCATTAATGCGTGCTAGAGTAGGGGATGAAATAAGATTGCAAACCCCTGTTGGTGAAAAATACCTTGAAATTTTAGAAATCACTTATGATGCAGAGTCAGAATAGAATGGATATTTAAAAATGTTAAAAATCGCGGTACAAATGGATCCTTTGGAAAAAATAAATATTCATGGAGATTCAACATTTGCATTGATGCTCGAGGCACAGGCTCGTGGTTATTCACTTTTTGTTTATTCTGTAAATAGCTTAAGTTTGTTCAACAATGAAAAAAGTAAGTATGTAACAGCACGAGGTCGAAAAGTTAATATTCAAAAGGTTACAGGTGATCATGTAAAATTTGGAGAAGTGGAAACCGTGAATCTGGCAGATTTTGACGTGCTGTTGATGCGCCAGGATCCACCTTTTGATATGGGATATATTACTGCCACACATATTCTGGAACGTATTCATGGTGTGAGCAAGGACAAGGTATTTGTTGTAAATAATCCAAAATCCGTTCGAAATTCACCGGAAAAATTAATGGCTACATTTTGGCCTGAATTAATGCCTCCCACGCTTGTTTCACGTGATGTCGAAACAATTCGGATGTTTAGGGAGGAATACAAAGATATTGTTGTTAAACCGTTGTTCGGGAATGGGGGTGTAGGCGTTTTCCGCATTCAGGATGAGGATGAGAATTTTAATGCATTGTTAGAAATGCAGTTTTCAATATCCAATGAACCCCTGATGGTGCAACGTTATGAGCCTTCCGTTAAAAGGGGAGACAAAAGGATCATTTTAGTTGATGGGGAACCTATCGGTGCAATCAATCGAGTTCCGCAAAAAGGAGATATGCGATCCAATATGCATGTTGGGGGAGTGGCGGAGAAAACTCAATTAACTGAACGGGATCTTTATATTTGCTCTAAAATAGGTAAAACCCTGAAAGAGCAGGGGTTGATTTTTGTTGGGATAGATGTATTGGGGGATTACCTTACTGAAATTAATGTCACCTCACCAACAGGGTTACAAGAGCTGGACCGTTTTAATCAAATGAATTCTGCCGCTTGTATCTGGAATGTTATTGAATCCTATCTATAATGAAAAAGAATTAAAGATTATTTTTCTTTGTTATCACTGGATTGATCAGAATTCGATTTTGAAGGCATTGGCGGTATCGGGTCATCCTTGCCAAATTTGTTATCAAACCACTCGTATATTTCACGATGTTTTAGGTAAGTAAAATTATAGCTCCATAGTATGATTGATCCAATCGCGAGGATCCATACCACAATTGTCATTAACATTTTAACGCTTAAGTCCTAATTATATTTTATTTAATTTGTTAATAAAATGGAGTATAGACATAATTCGGGAAACAATAAAGAGTGTTCGATGAATTTTGATTATCCAAAGAAAAATTATAAAAAATAATACTTTAATTTTAAGGTAAATAAAAAAAATTTCTATTTTTATGAAATTGGATTATAAGGTGTTATTTTTGTATTATTTTGTTATTTCACCAAATTTGGAGCAATAGCGTGTCTCCTTTACCTCATACTGCCTTAAATGCAGATGCAGTTAAGCTTGCCTATCGTCGCTGGGCCAAGGTTTATGATACTGTTTTTGGTACAGTTTCTTCATTTGGCCGACGATGTGCCGTTGAAAAGGTTAATTCTTTACCGGGGAAAAAAATATTAGAGGTGGGTGTCGGAACTGGTCTGGCTTTACCTTCTTATCATAATGATAAAAGAGTGACGGGTATTGACCTTTCAACCGATATGCTGGAAAAGGCCAAACAGCGTGTGAAAAAAGAAAAAATCGATAATGTTGATGCATTGTTGGAAATGGATGCTGAAGCAACGACTTTTGAAACGGATTCTTTTGACATTGCGGTTGGCATGTTTGTTGCCTCGGTTGTGCCTCATCCAGACCGATTGTTTAAGGAATTACAACGTGTAGTGAAGTCTGGTGGACATATTCTTTTTGTGAATCATTTTATAGCTCAAAAAGGACTCCGGTCATATGTTGAACGAATTATGGCTCCTGCATCCAAGGCATTGGGTTGGCATCCCGATTTTGCCATTCAGTCCTTGTTACCACCAGAAGTGTTAAAAAGGGCTGAAATAAATTCGGTCCCGCCTTTAGGATTATTTACTTTGGTTAGTTTTGAAAGATAGATATACTCTAAAAAAAGTGTATTTGTGGAAAATTATTAATGAAAATCAATTATAAAGTAGGAATGAGTGCCATTATTTTGGCTATCTTGGCAGGATTAAGTGGAGGGATCACCGCTTTATATTACCAACTGAATGAATTTCTACCTTTATTATTTCAAATTCATGACCAAACTGCCGCCATCAACATTTTCCAGACTCATGCCAGAATGATGGTTTTTTTTGTCTTACAGCCAGCGTTAATGGTAGCCTTCGGTTCATGGTTCTTTCCTGTTTTAATTGGAAGCAGAAATTTTGCGTTTCCATTAATCAATATCCTTTCAATTATTTTATTATGGACAGGATTTTTCTTTAATTTTTTTTCCTTTTTTAATTCAGAAACTGGATTGATGGGCTTGATAAGCCTGGTATTTTGGTCAATTGGTTCGGTTTTATTTTCAATTAATGTCCTTGTTACTTTTATTAATAATCGTGGGAAGGATATTAAATATTACTCAATTCCCCTATTTGCCTGGATGCATGTTATAAGTGCGAGTTTTTTATTGGGAGTGGGATCAATATTATTGGGGATATTAACACGAGATTATTTCAATTATAATATGCAGTTGGATTGGGCGATTTCACAAACTGTAAAAAATTTCGTTTTCCCCATGGTTGTAGTTTTAATCTTGCCATCATTTGGTATCTTATTTCATATTTTTCAGACAATCTCGGAAAACAGAATCAAATCGGATAAAATTTTATTAATTGGCATTACAACAGCATTCTCTCTTCTATTATTTTTATTTTGGAATAAATCCATATTTACAGAAGTCTACTTTCAGACAGATTCATTTGTGAACATCGAAACTATATTTGCCGTTGGTTTATATGGATTGATATGTGTTTTAAGTATTTTTGCATTGAACTTGTTTAAAACAGGCTTAAAAAACATATCAACACCTATGCTGTGGTCGTTGGGCTGCTTGTTCCTTTTACTTTTTGCCTGGCCATATAAAGGATTAATTCAAGGAATAGATCAGATTCATTCAACTCTAACTTATGCAATTATATTATCAATTTTTGCAGGGTTTTATTTTTGGATGGGTAAAATTTTTGGCAAACAATATTCAGAATCATTGGGAATTTCACATTTTGTGATTACAATGATTGGAATTGTTCTGACATTGAAAATAATCCCATTAGGTAGAAACACAGTTTTTTGGGGTGACATATTTATGGGACTATCCATATTTGTTTTTCAGGGTGTGATTATCAATGCCATATTTTATAACGTGGTTAAACCTGTAGCCAATTATTGGGGTAAAGGTGCAATCACGAATGAATGGAAATTGCCTTCTCCCATGTTTACTGCAAACAAGCAAAACAGATGAGTAAAATTCAGATTGAGAATAATGCTGTCAACCAGCGTATACGCTTCGACCCACTAATTGTTGGAAGCAATGTCAGGGATTGGTTCCTTCTGTTAAAGCCAAGGGTTATTTCTTTGGTTGTTTTTACAGGAATTGTCGGCATTATTTTGGCACCTGGATATGCAAACCCTTTTATTTCTTTGATAAGTATTATTTGTATTTGTCTTGCGTCAGGAGGTGCTGGTGCCATTAACATGTGGTACGATCAGGATATTGATCGTGTTATGAACAGGACTATAACCCGTCCTTTGCCCTCGGGGAGGGTTCAATCTTCAGATGCTTTGATTTATGGGGTAACTGTATCCATTATCTCTGTCATCCTTATGTTTCTGGCCACAAATTTTTTTGCAAGTTTTATACTGGCGTTTTCAATATTTTATTATAGTGTGATTTATACAGTTTGGTTAAAAAGATCAACCCCGCAAAATATTGTTATTGGTGGGGCAGCGGGTGCTTTTCCTCCCTTGATAGGTTGGATAAGTGTAACTGGACAGATCCAATTATTCCCAATAATACTGTTTTTGATTGTTTTTTTCTGGACACCTCCCCATTTTTGGTCTTTATCCCTATATGCTTGCAAGGATTATGGACGGGCTGGTATTCCCATGCTTCCAGTTGTAAAAGGGGCCAGACATACACGGTGGCAGATTTTCATATATACTATTTTGTTGGCCATTGTCAGTTTATTGCCTGTGTATTTTCATTTCACGCATAGCGTCTATATGGTGGCAGCGTTGATATTGAATGTCGGATTTATGTTTATGGCCATTTGTGTTTTACTTGAAAAACAGGATCATTCAGGAAAAAGTTTAAGAAGTGATAAAGCGGCAAGATGGTCTTTTCGTTTTTCTTTGATTTATCTTTTCTTTCTATTTTTAGCCTTGATTATAGATCATTATATTTATGATTTATGGGGTGTCTAATATCAATCATGATATATTTTGAAAAAAAAATATCCCTTGAAGAAAGGCAGGAAAAAAAACGCCGTAACATTCAAAGGAATAAAATTTTATTTTATGCATTTTTGGGATTAAGTGGAATTTTATATATTATCACCTTAATCAAAGTTTAAATTATTTCTGTTGTTGGATGGCAGACAATAACCACCAATTATGATCAACCGATCGTACGAAAGTCCAAAGTTCTGTTACCGTTACAGGCTGATTCGGATTACCTTCTACAACGTTTCCGTTATTGTCGGTCGTTATATCGATTAGCGAATAACGCATAGCCACGGTAGCATATTCACGTGTACCTTCAGTCCAAACTTCGGAAAGATCCCCTTGTTCAAATTGTACATTTGAAGTGCTGTTATGCAGACCTTTACTAGCCAAATCGGTAAGTTGCTCATTGAAATAAGACACCATCTCGGGAGTGGCAATTTTTTGCATACTTCCCAAATCCTGATGATTCCAGGCTTCCTGTATTTCGATGAGTCGTTGTTGGAAAACAGTATAATCGTTTTGATTAAGTTGTATATTTGATTCCTTGATATATTCCTTAATCGGATTTATTGAATTATTGTTTCCTTGTCCTTTATTAATGGCAGAATTTTTGCGAAAATAACGGATACCAAACCATACCAGAAGCCCAAGAACTATAATCCATACAAGAGATCCTGATGAATTATGCTTTTTGGGTGTCTGTTGAGACATTGGTGTCGGATGTGATTGCATTGTATTGGGATCTGACGGATTCATGTTCTGATCAGTATTTTGATTGGCATTAGCAGCGGGAGTTTGGGCGTTGGTTTGATGATGACCCATCAACATATCATAGGCTGCCGCTCCGGCAACTCCTCCGGCAACTCCTTTAAGAAAATTTCCTCTTTGCGGAGCTGTTGCGTTATTGGGGGATATCTGTCGCGTAGTTGGAGCTGACGGTGCTACAGGGCGCGCATTAAAACCTGAATTATTAGTTGCTGGAGGTCTCGTCATGGTACGTTGAAAAGATTGTCCTCCATTAGGTGTTATTCTAGTATAGGAAGGTGAGCTGAAGGTTCTGCTTCCCCTGCTACCCATGGAAAACCCTCGTCCTGCTCTTGCTTCAGCTTGATGAGAGGAAGAAATGAGGAGCGGGGGGCTAATCAAAGCAGCACTTAATAAAAATAACAGTGTACGGCTGTGTAAGGTCGCACGTTTCATTTTATTGATCCATCTCTTAAGGTTATGAAATTATTGTCCAGCAATACTGATTTCATCAATCCGTAGAGTTGGACTATTGGTAGTATATCTGAAATCAAGATCGTTTGCGACGTGAAGTTTTGAAAACATGTCCATTAGATTGCCAGCAAGTGTGAATTCCATAATTGGTTCAGCAATTTTTCCATTTCTGATCATAAACCCACTGGCGCCACGACTATAGTCACCTGTGACAATATTGACCGATGAACCTAATAGTTCTGTTATGTAAATACCTTCTGCAATATCTTTCATCAATTCTTCGGGGGTTTGTTCGCCAGGCTGAATATACAGATTGGTTGTCGTTGGTGTGGGTGGAGATGATGGGCCTCTGGTTGCGTGACCGTTGCTTTGCAGACCGAGTTGTTTTGCTGTACGATTGTCTAACAACCAATTGGCTATTTTACCAGAATCAACCAGTTTCAATTCTTCAGGAAACAATCCTTCAGCATCAAAAGGACGAGATGCCAACCCTCTTATTTTGTATGGATTATCAATAATGGTTATATTTTCGGGAAAAACAAACTGTCCCATTTTCTCTTTCAAAAAAGAAGTTCCTTTTGCAATTGCATGACCATTTAATGCACTTGCCAGATGAGAAACAATGCTGTTGGCAACCCGAGGATGAAAAACGACAGATAATATACCTGTTTTGGGTTTGGAAGGATTTAATTTGGCCAACGTTTTACGGGCGGCATTTTCACCGATGATTTTGGGGGACTGTAAATCCTGAAGATGAACAGAGGAATGAAAGTCATAATCTCTTTGCATTTCTGTACCGGTTCCTGCCAGAACACAAACAGCCAGCGAATGAGAGGTACGTTGATAAGATCCCAAAAAACCCTTACTGTTTGCCAGGGTCATAGCTGTCTTGCCATAACTGCAGCTTCCTCCCATACTATTTGTTATTCCTTTTATGGTTATTGCGGCAGTTTCCACGGCTTTGGCTTGCTCAATCATCTGTTTGGTTGATTGTTCTGTAGGGTCATACAGATCTAGCTTTTGCGGTTCAATATAATTTTTTCCTGAGGGTGCGGGCAATTCGGCATAGGGATCCTCTGGCAATATTTTTGCCATTGAAATAGCATGCTCTACCAGCTTTTCCATATTCTGTTGTTGCAAATCAGTTGTTGAGACTGTTGAAACGCGTTTGTTTACTAAAACTCTTAATCCAACTGTTTTTGATTCGGAACGTTCAAGCTCTTCCACCTGACCATTTCTGACCTGCACACCAACGGATGTAGATTCAAGATAGATTGCATCCGCATCGGTCGCCCCTGCCTTTTCAGCCTTTAAAATCAGGTTTTTGATAAAATCTTTATGATCTGTCATTGTGCAAGACTTTCGGTAATACTTGATAGAAATGGAACGTTTTCAATAGGACCCAGTGCTGTTAGCGTGGGAACACGGGTAAAAATGTGTTTTGCAGCTTGGCATATGTCATCAAGGGTGACAGCATCAATGCGTTTGGAAATTTCCTGGGGGGAAATGATCCGGCCATAAATCTGTAAATGACGTGCAAGTTGTTCACAACGGCTGTTAGTGCTTTCCATTGACATTAACAGGGAAGACTTTAATTGAGCCTTGGTGCGTTGTAATTCCTCGGGCTTGATGTATTTTTGAATATTTTTCAATTCTTGTACAAGAACAGGCATTAATTCCTTGACCTGTTCTTTACCAGTACCTGTATAAATACTGAATATTCCATCATCCTGATGGGTGAGGTTATAAGCGTAGATTGTGTAAACAAGCCCTCTTTTTTCTCGTATTTCCTGAAAAAGACGAGAGGACATTCCGCCACCGAGAATAATAGACAAAAGAATGGAGGCATAATAACATGGATGTTTGAATGTAAATGATGGAAAGCCCAGAATAATATGTGCCTGATCCAAGTGTTTTAATTTTCTGAATTCCCCACCTTTATATAGGGCTGCAACAGGAGAGACTGATTTTTTTTTTGGTAAGTCTTTGAAATATTTGTTTACATACGCAACAATTCTATTGTGTTCAATATTACCAGCTGCAGAGAAAATAATATTTTCCGCATTATAATGTGAATTCATATAGTGTTGCAGATGTTCTTTTTGCAAAGATCTGATAATACTGCTTGTCCCAAGAGTGGGACGTCCCATTGGTTGATCGGGATAAGCGGTTTCCTGGAAATAATCGAAAATGATTTCATCAGGTGTATCATTAACTTGACCGATTTCCTGAAGAATAACACTTCTCTCTTTTTCAAATTCTTCCGCATCAAAAATACTATGGGTCAAGATATCGCCCAGAATATCTGTCCCCAGTTCCACATCATCCTTTAAAAGTTTAAGATAATAGGCTGTAAGTTCGCGGGCGGTAAAGGCATTGATGTGTCCACCAACATTTTCAACCGTTTCCGCAATAACGGATGCAGAGCGCGAGTGTGTACCCTTGAAAGCCATATGTTCCAGAAAATGGGATATTCCATTTTCTTCAGCCTTTTCATATCTTGTCCCGACTGAAACATAAGCTCCCATGGAAACGGTTTCTACATGTTTCATCTGTTCAGTCACGACCAACATGCCGGAAGGAAGACGTGTGATATTTATGGCTTGATTCATAACTATCCTAAAATTAAAAATTATTTTGATAGGCTACAGTGCGGACTGAATTTTCAATCGCTTGTAAATCTGCAGGAAGAATTTGATAGTTTTCTTTTCTTTCATATAAATCCGCCATTGCAAGTGGCAGTGGAGGAAGAATTCCTGTTGCCTGTTTAATCGCATCAGGGAATTTGGCCGGATGAGCTGTTGCAACAGCTACCATAGGGACATCTTTTTCAAGATATTTTTGTGCGGTTATTATTCCGATTGCAGTATGTGGGTCTGCAAGATACAGTGAATCTTTGAAAATTTTTGTAATGGCTTTTTTCGTTTCTTCATTATTCAGTGACATTCCCTTAAAATTCTGAGTCGCTTTTGTCCAGGATTGTTCAGGAATATTCATTTTTCCATCCTTGCGGAAATTTTGCATGATTTGACAGCATTGCGCTGCATCACGATCAAGCAATTCAAAAAGCAACCGTTCAAAATTCGAAGAAATCTGGATATCCATTGAGGGAGATAAACTCGGTTTTACCTCTTGTATACTCATGTCATTATTTAATAAAAAGCGTGTTAGGATATCATTATGATTGGAGGCGACTCCTAAAAATCTAATGGGAAGCCCCATTTTCTTTGCCGTCCATGCAGCAAGTATATTGCCGAAATTTCCTGTTGGGACAGTAAAGGAAACCTCACGGTCAGGAGCGCCTAAACATAGTGCCGCATAAATATAATAGGGAATTTGTGCGGCGATACGTCCCCAATTAATGGAATTTATGGCAGATAAATGCATTTCTTTACGGAATGGCATGTCCGCAAACATGGACTTGACTAAATCCTGGCAATCATCAAAGGAACCTTTAATGGCAATATTATTGATATTGGGTGAAAGGACGGTTGTCATTTGACGACGCTGAACTTCTGAAGTGCGTCCATAGGGATGTAAAATAGTGACCGTAAGATATTTACTGTCCTTAAAAGCCTCTATTGCTGCAGAGCCTGTATCGCCTGAGGTCGCACCTACAATTGTGATATGCTCCTCTCGTTGACTGAGAACATAATCAAACAGGCGTCCCAAAAGCTGCATCGCCATATCTTTAAAAGCCAGGGTGGGACCATGAAAAAGTTCCTGAACAAAAAGGTTGTGTTCGAGCTGAACCAAGGGGACAATTGCTTTATGGTTAAAGCTTGCGTAGGATTGTTTGCATAAATCCAAAAGGATGGGAGCAGGTATATCATCCCCTGTAAATAAACCAATAATTTTTGCGGCAAGTTCTGAATAATCAAGCTTTCTCAATTCCCTAAGATCATTATGGGAAAGGTGTGGCCAGGTTTCAGGAATATATAAGCCTCCATCTTCTGCAAGACCCGTAAGGAGCGTATGAGAAAAATTTAAAATTGGGGCTTGTCCCCGTGTGGATATGTAACGCATGGTAACCTGTTTTTTAGATAGAGTTTATTTTAAGGGTGGAAGGTCAATTTTGTAAATCGTCAAAGGCCATTTAATCGTTGAATGATTATTATGATCCAGTGCCGAATGATGGATAAACTGATTTACAGGAGTATATAGGGTTTTATTCTGTAGAACAAAAGGATGAGCGGGCCATTGTAGGCGGGGATCCGTAACAATTTTATTTAAAATGCGTCCCTGGGTAAAACGATAGATACTGTTTGTGGATATGTCAGTAAAATAAAGATTGCCTTCATTATCACATGTGATCCCACCTGAAGAGGGAGTTTCAAGCCATAAAATCATCGCTTCATTTAATTCGGATTCCGAATATGTAGGATCATTGAGATACATGGTGTCGATACGATAAAGTGGTCCACTGACAGCCTGATAATAAAGTCTTTTTCCGTCGGGGGTGATTGCGATTTGGTTAACGTTGAAAAAAGAATTCTGATCGCTACTTGGACGTATAAGATTATGATTGACGATAATGGGTTGTCGAGAATATAGGCTGGATGAATTGCTTAAGACACGTCTGGCTTGATTATTGTTTAAATCCATAATAATCAAGGCGGGAGCACCTTTATCTGCAAAATAAGCATGATGGTCGTGGACAGCCAACGCATTAAAAACCGATTTAGGCAAAATGACAGAGGAAGGAATGGGATAGGTATCAACAACCTTATTGGTTTTAATATCTATCTTAATTATTTTAATGCCTTTTTTATTTGGTTTGTTCCCGAATTTATCGATACCATTATCAATGATCCATAGATAACCATCAGGTGTTAAGGTCATTCCAGATAATCCAACAAATGCGTTTGAGGGATCAAGGTTGGATGTCTTGTTCCAGTCATTCCATTGACCTCCCGGATATGGAGTAACTGAATTATCAGCGTTTATAGTTGCCAGGGAAGGGCCTGAATCTCTATTGTAATTGAAAAATTGAACAAAAATTCTTTTTTCCGTATCAACCGCAATATAATTTGGAATATATTGATTAACAGTTGCAACGCTTTGTAACGCATTGGATGGTAATAGAGAGGGTTGATCTAATTTTTGCTTTGCCATACCTTTGTCAAAAGAGACGAACACAACCATCAGGGTCATGGACAGGGCAATGAAACAATATTTTAAAATGCTCATGATGAATATTCTATTACCAGTTAATTTTTGTTTATTTATAAGTTAAAATCAAAGATTATGATAGAGACTAACCTTATTTAATACTGTTATTCTCATAATAGAATAAAAAAAATGTATAACGCACGAAATTTTAAACCAATAAATTTGTATTGATTAATTTTTGATCATTCTTCTGTTTATAAAGTGACATTTGTTTATGACAAATTATAAGCTGTTGATAAAATTGGGTATGGATTACATATCCGAGGGAAAATTTCAAGAAGCGGATCAAGTTTTCTTTGAAATTTTAGAAAGCAATCCTGATGAACCAGATGCATTATATGGGCGCGCACTTGTTTTTTATATGGCCAAAAGATTTGATCTATCCATAGGTTTCGCAGGTAGGGCCGTCCAACTTTTGTCCAAACCTGAATATTATGTAATTCTTGGGAAAGCGCTGCATTGTCAGGGTCATTTAAATGAGGCTAAATCAGCGTTAAAAAGTGCAATTATTTTACAACCATCCGATGATCGGGCATTAAACGCCATAGCTAGAGTTTATAACGATTTAGATGATTATACACGTGCCGAACAGACATTTAAGCAGGCGGTTGAATTACAACAGCAGATATTCAATTATTGGAATGATTTGATCGATTTTTATTGGGATCGGCATTTTTATGAAACGGCTTTGTCGGTTGCACAGGAATCTGTCAGAAATAATCCAGGAGAAATAGATTTTCTATTTAAACTTACATTGGTTTTGCAGGCGTTAAATTTATTGGATGAAGCTGTTATTGTTTATAAGAAAATTATACATTTAAAACATGATGATTACGGTGCCTATGCTAATTTGGGGGGGATATTATTTCAATTAAATCAAATTGATGAAGCCAAACATTATTTGGAAAAAGCATTTGATAAGCAGAATGACAATTCAGAATGTCAGGTTAATTTGTCCCTTGTTTATATGGCAGAGGGATCATTGCTGAAATCTCTAAAGTTACTGAAGAAGGTTTATGACAAATTTCCGGCAGATCTGAAAGTAGGCTTGAATTTAGGTACGTTATTTTTTGAATTAGGAATGATTGACGAGGCTGAAAAACTATATATTCGGTTGTTTCATGATGATAATTTTCATTTTTTGTCAGAGGAAGATCAGAACAGAATAAAATATAATTTGTCATCGGTATTATTGGCCAAGTGTCAATTTAAAGAAGGCTGGAGACTTATGGAATCTCGTCATCCTTTACTTGAAATTGCTCCAGAATATTCTGATATACCTTTTTGGGACGGGAAAGTGCTAAAAGGCACATTGCTGATAAGATCAGAACAGGGATTGGGGGATATTCTTCAGTTTATCCGGTATCTACCATATTTAGATAAAAACCTTTCTATAATTTTGGAAGTTCCTTTACCAGTATATCGATTGGTTGGATTGGTTATTGTTCAACAAGAATTAAATAATATTTGTAAAGTTATTGTAAAAGGGGAGGAAATTAATCAGCCAATTGATTTCCAGGCAAGATTAATGAGTTTGCCCTATTTGTTAGATATTAATTTCATTCCAATTATGCCTACAGTTATTCTTGATAAAACAAGTGAAATAGTTTTGCATGAAAACAAATTTCATGTTGGAATTTGTTGGGCAGGCAGTCCGGATTATCGATTTGACCGAATAAGGTCTATATCTTTTAAATTATTATCAAAGTTATTTTCAATTCAACATGTGATTTTTCAATCTTTACAAATTAATTTTTCTCAGAAATTACTTGATAAATATAAAATATTGACTTTACCACAGGGTGATTTACTTGATACAGCCATAATTATGCAGAAAATGGATTTGATCATAACAGTTGATACTGTAATAGCGCATCTTGCCGGTATTTTAGGTAAAGAGACCTGGCTTTTAAACCGTTATGGTGGGGACTGGCGATGGTACAATCAAAGTCCCGATATACCAAAAAAGAATTTGTGGTATCCAACTTTGACATTATTTAAACAAGAAAAAGCGGGGAATGGGGAAGAGAGCTGGCAAGCTGTCATTGATAAGGTAAAACTTGCATTGGAAAAGAAGGTAAGTAAATTTATAAATTGATATTTTCTGACTGAGGTTGATGTTGTGTTACCTTAGATTTTTCAGATTGTTGACCAGTAATTTTTTCTTCAGCTTGGTAAAGTTTTTGAAGAATAGCGTCTCTTATGAGAGACAATTTGGTTTTATCTTGAATTTTTAGACCAAACGCGTCTTTAACATAGAAAACATCCACAGCTCTAATACCATAAGTTGTAATATGGGCGGAACTTATCTGTAGATTTTGTTCCTTAATAGTCTTTGTCACATCATAAAGTAAACCAATCCGGTCACGTCCATTAATTTCAATGACGGTAAAACTGTTAGAAGCCTGATTATCTATAACAACACGGGGAGGGACATGAATTGCCCGCATACGTCTTCCATATAACAGGTGATGGGAATAATTATATATGCATTGTTCTATGTCTGTTTTCTGTTCGAGAGTTGAATGAATTAATTCCTCAACTCTTTTCAGGCGGTGGGGTTCATCAAAAACATCTTTGGAGGCGTTTTGTATCCAGAATGTATCCAGAATCATGCCATTTGTGAGGGTGTGAATTCGTGCATCCACAATGGATGCCCCAGCAATCGATAGGGCACCTGCGATTTTTGAAAATAAACCGGAGTGATCCTGTGTATAGATGGTGACTTCTGTGACACCACGGTCATGAATGGGATGGGTATGGACCGTTAGGGGAGAGCTTGCTTGATTCGCTTTTGTAATTATTTCCGCGTGGCGCAAATATGTGTCTTGATCAAAAGATAGCCAATAACTGGCATATCCCAGCTTGATAAAATCATCAATTTCCCATGAATTGAATTCTTTGCTATTCAACAGGTTGGTGATATTATCTTTACTCTGGTGGACTCGGGTATCTTGTTCAGCAGTTGCAAGACTTCCTTCTAAAACCTCGGATATTCGGTTGTAAAGTTCGACTAAAAGGGTGGCTTTCCATGCATTCCAAACTTTATCGTTAACGGCACGAATATCAGAAACGGTTAGTAAAAATAATAAACGAAGACGTTCTGGAGATTGAATGGTATCAACCAGATCCAAAATTGTTTTTGGATCATCGATATCGCGTTGAAATGCAGTACTGCTTAAAAGCAGGTGATGAAGGATAAGCCAGGAAACGGTATCTGATTCATCGGCTGACATATGCAATCTTGCACAAATATTAACCGCCATTTGAGAACCAAGTTCAGAATGATCTGAACCTTTGCCTTTGCCTGAATCATGAAGAAGGGTGGCAAGATATAATGCCCGTCGTGACTGTAATCCCTGAATGAGTTTGTAGGCAAAATGTAAATCCTCGGGATAATATCCTGCTTCGAGTAGCGCCAAAAGTTTGACAGCTTCAATACTATGTTGATCAACGGTAAATACATGATAGGTATCAAATTGCATCTGTCCCACCATATGACGCCATTCAGGAATGAACTGACCCAATACACCTGTTGTATTAAGGATTTGCAGCCAATGAAAATTATATTGTTCGTCCGAGACTGGGTCAAACGGAACAGCTATCTGACGTTCATTTTTATTCTGGCTTAGACGTTTATAGCGTGCCTTTGAAGTAAGTACTTTCGGTATATCGCATAACAGATCAAGGAAAATATGGGAAGCCTCTTTGTCCCCACGTAATAGGTTGGTCTGTCGTTCCGCTCTGATCATTTGATGAATTGCCAGAGGATGAATGGCACGTTTTTGGGTCTGGGCAATCTTAAGCATTCGCATCATGTAAATGGGCTGATTGTCAAATGAAATTTTTGGCGTTGGAAAAAGCTGGTTTTCTAAAAGGGCAAAACCGGTATGTTCAAGAAATTTATTGTTTTGGTAATCGGTTATTTTGAGCCGTTGGGCATGAAGATATAAAGCCGCCTCGATAACATAGGTTAAACGCGTTATTTCGCGGGCCGTAAGAAAATAATGTCGCATAAATCGTTCAACACCGACTTGTTGTCCATGTCGTGTGTATCCCATCCTCCCCCCAATGATGGGCTGCATATCAAAAGTCAATCGGTCTTCAGCTCGTCCTGCGATATAGTGCAACTGAAAACGAACCGTCCATAAAAAATTATGCGCTCTCCTTAAACGTCGAACCTCTTGTTCATTCAGTACATTCAAGGATCCGATATATGGATTGATAAAGATATTGTCCTGCTGATTTAACCCGAGGATATAGCGGCATTCCCAATGAATTGTCTGTAAGTCTCTTAGCCCTCCCAAACCTTCTTTGATATTAGGTTCAACTAGATATGGAGTTTCTCCAAATTTTTTGTACCTGTTTTTTTTCTCTTTACGCTTTTCCTGAATATAACGAACATCACCCACGGTTTCATGGGTCCTTTTGAATTCAATACTAAATTGGTTGAAAAGTTTCTGATCTCCGCTTACAAAACGTGAATCAAGTAAAGTGGTCAAAATGGTTATGTCTTTTTGTGCTGTTGAAAGACATTCCGAAATGGAACGTGTGGCATGACCAACTTTTAACCCTAAATCCCAAAGAAAATATAAAAATTGTTCAATCGTATTGAGCAGATTGCTTGAGGGATGCTCAGACGTTAAAAAAAGAAGGTCAATATCACTGAACGGGGCAAGGGCCTTTCTTCCATATCCACCTGTCGCGACCAATGCTATGGAATGTGTGGCGATATCTGTGGAGGGTAAGGTTTTATAGATAAAATCAAATATAACGGTAATTAAACCGTCAATATATTCGGCCAATTCCGTGGCGGCTTTCAGTCCTGGAATTTTGGATATCTCAAATTCGGATTGAATTTGTGTCTGTATGCGCCCGAGATGACGTCTGAAAATTTGAAGCAATTCCTCTCTGGATAAATCTGGATTATTATTTAAAACCTTTTGAACGTAATTGCGAAGAGATTCTGTCGCTTTTTCAGGGTTAGAGGAGAAATTAAGTAAAGATTGCTTCAATTTATTTAACCAATTTCATAATAGAATAAAGGGCATTTACAGATAATAATTAAAAAAAAATCATCATCTATCAATAACTTTTTTTAGTTTATAAAGAATATTTATGGCATCCATTGGAGTGATTTGATCAGGATTGATTTCTATAAGGGCAGTTTCTATTTCATTAAGCATTTTTCGTTTTTTAGTATCAAAATTTACTTGGGAATGATCCTGATTTCCAACCGTTGCATCAGTGTCTGATAGAGGAAGTGAGATTTGGGAACCATACTGTTGCGTTTCAAGAGTTTGTAAAACCGATTTTGCCCTGTTTAACGTTGTTGTTGGAACTCCTGCTAACTGTGCGACATGAATACCCCAACTATGTTCGGCTGCGCCAGGCACTACCTCATATTGGAAAATTATGGAACCTTTCCATTCTTTAATTTTCATGGTAAAATTTTGTATAAATGGCAAATGATGGGTCAATTGTGATAATTCATGAAAATGTGTGGCAAAAATTGTACGACATTGTATCGTATTATGCAAGGTTTCTAATATAGCCCAGGCGATGGCCAATCCATCCAGAGTTGAAGTTCCTCTTCCTATTTCATCAATTACAACAAGAGAACGGGGACCAGCCTGATTTAGAATTGAAGCTGCCTCGGTCATTTCAACCATAAAGGTTGATCGGCCATTGGCAAGGTCATCAGAGGCACCCACCCTTGAGAACAGGCGATCGACAATTCCAATTTCGGCATTTGTTGCAGGTAAGGGCAAACCACTTTGTGCAAGAATGATGTTTAGGGCGACTTGTCTTAGGAATGTTGATTTTCCGGCCATGTTAGGACCTGTAAGCAGCATAACCCTTTTATTGTTGGATAAATTGCAGGAGTTGGGTGTAAACTTATCAGGATTTTGTAACGCGGCCTCAACAACTGGATGGCGTGCGTTTTTAAGTGTGAAGCGTGTATCATTGGTTAAAGTTGGTACACACCATTCTTGCGAGGAATAAAGCGTCGCACATGCCTGTAAAACATCAATGACAGCAATGGCGTTTGCCAGAAGCGGCAAATCTCTTTCCCGTAACGTTTCCTCAATCAGCTTATCAAAAAGCATCTTTTCATATTCTGCAGAAATGGAGGAAGATTCAAGGATCTTTGTATTTAAGATATTTAATTCGTCGGTTGTATAACGTGCAAGATTAACTGTTCCCTGTCTTAAAATCAGTTCTGGACAATCTTTTAATTTTGCGGCTGCAGTACGACTGAGCTCAATGATATATCCCAATTGGTTGCTAAATCGAATCTTTAATGTGGAAATATCATATTTTTTGCAGTATTTTTGTTGCAAATCAATAATTATTTGCCGGCTTTGCTGATGAAGATGACGGTAAGTGTCAAGCTTTTCATCATAACCCTCTTTGATAATTGAACCCTCTTCCAGTTTAAGGGGAGGATTTTCCATCAAGGCTTTGGTTAAATTTTCAAGAAGGATGTTTCCTGATAAAAGATAATGCTTGATTTTATGGATATAAGGTGGAGTTCGATCAATTTTTTTTTCGTATTTCGACAAGATTTGTGCTATTTTTCTGGCAACATGCAAACCGTTTCGTATGGATGCCAGATCACGGGGAGAACCTCTGCCGACCGAAATTCGACCCAGAGAGCGGGCAATGTCTGGCGAACCTTTCAGGGTCTGGCGTAAAAGGGTTAGAAGCTGTGTATTTTGATATAGATAAATCCATCCTTTTTGTCGGGCTTCAATTTTATCGATTTCAGTCAGGGGTGACGACAGCCAATTTGCCAACATTCTTGAACCTGGTGCCGTAATGGCACGGTTAATGCTGGAAAATAGGGTAAATTGGTTGTTGCCAGCATTATTTTCAAGAATTTCAAGACTGTTTCTCGTTGCTTGATCAATAGCTAGGATTGATTCGTATTTTTGTGATTGAGGACGTGATAATTGTGGAATTCTACCATTTTGTGTTTGGCCAATATAGGTGATCAGTTCATATCCAGCAATAATTTCTTCATTTTTGAAATCACCTAGTGCGGATAAGGAGTTGATATTGAATAAAGTCGCAAGTTTTTTTTGAGCAATCTTGATATTACTGATTTCATTCAATATTGTTTGACGATTTTCATACGAATTTAGATATAATTGATTGGGTGCCAAGATTTCAGAGGGATTGATACGGGCTAAAAAATCATCTAATTGAAAGGATTTGAAATAGCTAGTTTCAAAAATTCCTGTTGAGATATCAATCCATGCCGCTCCCAGATTGGAGGAATTTTTTTTAAGGTCAGGGATGATACAAAGGATATAATTTGGTTGAGAAGCGTTTAATAATTCATCTTCGGTCAGGGTTCCTGGAGTGATTAAACGTATAACAGCTCTTGAAAGCGGGCCTTTTTGATTTTTTCCTCTGTTTTTTGGACTTTCTGTTTGTTCTGCAACGGCAACCTTGAATCCTTTTTTGATGAGACGAGCAAGATAGGTTGCAGCAGTACCAACGGGAACACCACACATGGGAATTGGCTGTCCGGCATGGGTACCACGAGCAGTCAGGGCAATATCGAGTGCATTTGCCGCCGCTTCTGCATCATGAAAGAACAGTTCAAAAAAATCACCCATTCTAAAGAAAAGAAGGGCATCAGGATGTTCTTTTTTAAGAGAAAACCATTGTGCCATTACGGGTGTGGCACCTTTTGCAGAAGGAAGTGTCATATATACCTGTTTAAACTGCTTTTTTATTTATCGTTTCAAAATTCTTTGTCTGACTTTTAGGCAAGTCGAATTCAAATCAATGATATCAAGAATGTGAAGAATTCCTCCATAAACAAGTCCGCCTGTTAATACTAAAATAGAAAGATCTATTATACGAAATAAAATTGGGTTTTTAATTATATTTTGAAAGAAAATCATTTCTGTCAAAAATATGCTCAAACTCATGATGAATGCGGCAACAATCATATAAATGATACGTTTTATTATAGAAACTGGTAGGTAAAACGCATCTTTCTTCCATAAAATGAAAGTAAGGGCCCCGACATTAGCAATGGCCGCAATACTGCTTGCCAGAGGGGGGCCCATATGGGCAAGAGGATACATGAATATAAGATTCAGGATGAAATTCAACAAAAGGGTGAATATACCGATTTTTACAGGAGTAGATGTATCACCTCGGGCAAAAAAAACAGGAGATAAAACCTTGATAAGGATAAAGGCTGGAAGGCCAACTGTATAGGTCCGTAAGGATTGAGCTGATTTATAGACAGCGTCAAGATTAAAAGCACCATGACCAAATAAAGTTGAAATTATAAGAGGGGCCAAGGTAAATAAACCAAAAGCTGCAGGAAGTGTCAAAAGCAAACAATAATCAAGAGTTTTATTTTGAATGGATAAGGCAGCTTCTTTATTTCCGGTATTAAGCTCTTTTGTCAATAGGGGTAATAGGGTTGTTCCTGCAGCAGCCCCCAGAACACCAAGGGGTAGCTGATTAATTCGGTCAGCAAAATACATGACTGAAACGCTACCGGTCGGTAACAAGGTGGCGATGATTGTATCAATGGTTAAATTGATCTGTGTGATGCCACTTCCAATAATACCGGGGGTCATCTTCGTAAAGAGTTTTTTGATACTTGGACTTAATTTTGGCCGATGGAAAAGGATAGTGATACCAGCTTTTCTTGCCGCTAACCATAAAATACCAAACTGGGCCACTCCTGAAATTGTAACTCCCCATGCTGCAGCCCATGCTGCGTTTGGCATAAAAGGGGTTAACCAGAGCAGCGCGGCAATTCCAAATATATTAAAACTGACATAAGCAGCAGCGGCAATGCTGAAATGATGTAAACTGTTCAAAACACTAGCCAATAAAGCTGCTCCACAGATTAAGATCATATAGGGAAAGGTGATACGGCTTAAAATAATGGCTTCATGATAACGATTTTTATCGGTGGTAAAACCTGGAGCTATGATGTGAAGCAGTTGGGGCATAAAAATTTCACCCAGTAAGGTGAAAATCAACAAGATGAATATAAGAATATTGAACGATTCATTTGCAAAATTCTTAGCCTCGTTGATATTTTTCTTATCAAGAGTTAGGGTGAATAAGGGGACAAAAGCGGCGTTAAAAGCGCCTTCACCAAATAAACGGCGAAACATGTTTGGTAACCTAAAGGCAACCTGATAGGCATCCTGTAAAGAACCGGCTCCAAGAAAGGCGGCAAGCAGTTGATCCCGAACCAGTCCCAGAAGACGGCTTAACATGGTCCATCCACTGACTGTTAAAAGATTTTTAAACATTGAAACCTTTACCAAGGTGAAGGTGTTTTATAAAACAATATTATTTAGTTATTATCATTATTTAGTTATTATCAGATTTATAAATCATAGGCTACACGTTCAACCGCATTAATAAATCTCTTGGATGAAGGACGTGTTAAACATGAATACCAAGATGACAACTTACCCTGACGGCTTATAATATATTTATAGAAATTCCATCTTGGTTTTGATATATATCCCCCTGCTTTATTCAGCCATTGAAAAAGTGGAATGGCCTGTTTTCCCTTTACATGGCTTTTTTGGGCCAGAATAAAATCAATACGATAACGCTTAAGACAAAAATTCCTGATTTCTTCATTTGTTTCAAACTCTTGATTGCCGAAATCACCGGAAGGAATGGCGATAATATTCAAATCCCAATTTCTAAAATAAAGCCATAAATCCTGTAAATCTTCATATTGAGGCGTAAATTTACAATGAGACGCGGTATTGATAATTAATAAAGGCTTACCCTGGAATTTACCAAGGTTAATACTTTCTCCTGTAGAAGAGGATATAGTTAAATCATAGAGTGATGTGGTCATTATATATGTTATGGATTCAGTTTCGTTGACAAGATTTTTAAAATTTTTTTTATTATATTAAATATTATTTCAAATATAAATGTTTATTTATTCGAAAGGAATGGGACGGGACATCAATCTTTCCTTTGCTTGATGAATGGTGATTTTATCACTTAATATGGCGGCGACTGTTTCAATAATTGGAACGTCAATATGATGGTTTTGCGCTCTTTTAAGCAAGGCGGGAGTGGTTGTAACGCCTTCTGTCACGACAGTTCTTTCCTTTAGGATGGCGTCAAGTTTTTTTCCATTACCTAATTCGATTCCTAATGAATAGTTTCTAGATGACGTTCCCGTGCATGTCAAAATCATGTCTCCCAATCCAGCCAATCCTGATAATGTTCTGGGAGATCCTCCCAATCCGAGACTGAGTCTCGAGAGTTCGCTAATACCACGGGTTATTAGCGAAGCACGGGCATTTTCCCCCAAACCGGCCCCAATTGCCGCTCCTGCGGCAATTGCAAATATGTTTTTTGCAGCACCGCCAATTTGAACACCAATGGGATCATCATTTTTATAAAAACGAAAATTAAAAGTTGAAATTTCATCTGAAATTTCCTGGGCCATTTGTATGTTTTCAGACGCGATAACACTGGCTGTTGGTAAATTTGCTGCTACTTCGTGAGCAAAATTTGGGCCTGACAAAATGGCAATATTCTGTTTTGGCACAAATTCTTCAATTATCTCTGATGGAAATTTAAGGGTTTGCTGTTCTACACCTTTGCAGCAGACAATAATCGGACATTGTAAACTACTGATATTCGGTAGAATGGAGCGGATAAATTGAAGGGGTACTGCCAGGAAAATAAGGTCGGCATTCTTTGGAAATGAATTATGGACCTTAATATTATCTGGTAAAGGGAAATTTTTTAATCTTGAAAGTGTTTTTGTATTCGGATCGGGAAGCTCTTTTCTACTCCATAAATATACGTTGGCGTTTGTACGAGCAACATGAATGGCAAGGGCTATTCCCCAAGCGCCGGCACCAATGACAGCAATCGATTTCTTCATGTTTCATAATCCTTCAAATAATAAAAGACTTATTGTTCAAAACGAGACTTCATTTCAGACAAAGGCCAACGTGGACGAGGTATCAAATCAATGTCGTTTGGAATAAAATTATTTGTAATGGTCTTTTTTAAAATTTCAATTGCTGCCCATCCAATCATAACTGCGTTATCCGTACAATAACGAATTGGAGGTGCTATAAATTCCATATTATATTGACTGGCAAGTCTCATTAGATGAAACTTTAAATATTGGTTGGCCGCAACCCCACCAGCTGTCGCAAGAATTTTGGTTTTAGGGGCCATTTGAATGGCATTCTCTAATCTGTTGATAATGGTATCCGTTATAGTTTTCTGGAAACTCGCCGCAATGTCAGCTGCCAAAGAGCGTGGCAAGCAAGATAAGTCCTTATAGGGTTCTAGTAAATTAGCCACTGCCGTTTTAAGTCCGGAAAATGAGAAGTCACATCCGTCACGGCCATATAAAGGATGAGGCATGATGAATGCATTTTCATTTCCCTCTTTTGCCAAGGCTTCAAGGGCTGGACCACCAGGCCAGGGAAGTCCAAGCATTTTTGCAACTTTATCAAAAGCCTCGCCAGCCGCATCATCAATAGTACCTCCCAAGTGTTGATATTTACCGACATCGCCAACATAGATACATTGACAATGGCCACCTGATGTTAAAAATAATAAATAGGGAAATTCTATTTTCTTGCTTGAAATATCCGGTAAACGGACAGTAAGGGCATGAGCCTCGATGTGATTGATACCAATAAAGGGAATTTTTTTTGAAAGTGCCAGACCTTTTGCAAAACTGCTGCCAACAATTACCCCACCAATTAAACCGGGTCCGCAGGTTGCGGCAATGGCATCAATTTGACACCAAGAAACTTTTGCCTCATCCAACAATGAATTTACCAAAGAAGGAAGATGGTGCATATGAGCACGGGCAGCTATTTCTGGTACCACACCACCAAAATGAACATGTTCCTTTTGTGAATGAACCTTTTCTCCCAAAACCATTCCGTCCGAACGAATGATTGCGCATGCTGTATCATCACAAGAAGATTCAATAGCCAGAATTTTAAAGCAGTTATTTGTTTTTATACGTGTTTGGTGTATGGATATCATAATGAATATTTTTCTTTTAAAGAGAATATGAGCATAAATATAGATAAAGTATATTTTTATGGATATCAAAAACATAGTACATATTGCTTCAAATCCCAATTTACAACGGGTTGCCGCCAAGGCTGCGGAATTACAGAAAGCAAACTATATTAAAGCCCATGGAAAAAGAGGACTGCCTCTGCGAGTAGGGACCAGGGGTTCTCCTTTGGCTTTGGTCCAGACTCGCAATTTTCTCACATTATTGACACAATTCTGCCCTTTATTACGTCAGATTGGGGCGTTTCAGGAATTTCAAATTCATACTTCAGGAGATCGCATACAGGATCGACGTTTGGCTGAAATCGGTGGCAAGGGATTATTTGCCAAGGAAATTCATGAACAGCTGTTAGAAGGGAATATTGATTTTGCTGTCCATAGCCTTAAAGATCTAGAAACAGACCTGCCCAAAGGTCTTGTTTTGGCATGTACGCTAAAAAGACAAGATGCGAGGGATGCTTTAATTGTTAGAAGTGAATATCAACCCATTGATTCTAAAAATCCATTTGATGTTTTACCAAAAGGCGCGTTGATCGGGTCTTCTTCCGTACGACGTCAAGCTCAATTGCTGCATTATAGACCTGATTTGAAATTTGGATTGTTGAGGGGTAATATTCAGACACGTTTGGATAAAATTACCTCAAAACAATTTGATGCAACTTTTCTTGCTGCTGCAGGATTGCAAAGACTGGATATGGAACATCGAATTGATGTTTTGATTGATCCCTCAATTATGGTTCCAGCGGCTGGTCAAGGTATTGTTGGAATCACAGTTAGAGAAAAGGACACAGAATTGCTTGAAATGCTTTCGGCAATTGAAAATAGGGAGGCAAAGGCGGTATCCAGCGCTGAACGTGCCTTGCTGGCTGAGCTTGATGGATCTTGTCGAACACCAATTGGCGGGTATGCAAGGGTTGTTTCTTTTCCGGGTCAGGAAGAACGGTTGCATTTAACGGGATTGGTTGCAAGAGAAGACGGTTCTTTTTTAATCAAAAAAGATGTTATAGGAACCCTGGAAGAAGCTGAATTGATCGGTCATGAGTTAGGTAAACAATTGCGTAAAGATAGTCCGAATGATATTTTTGAGTCTTGAAATTGGGTGACAAGCAAAAAAATTATGTTGTAATAACTCGGCCAGAACCAGGGTTGAGTGAAACGATTTTAAAGGTTCAGAAATTGGGATGGAAAACATTAGCCTTACCCTTGATGAATGTTAATCAATTGTCTGTTGAATTTACCAATATTGATCAAATTCAGGCTATTTTGTTTACAAGTCGCCAAGCTATCATTTCTACGGTAAAATTATTTATTCGGCAAGATATAAGATATAGGGATATCCATGTTTTTGCTGTTGGCGATATAACTGCGCATGATGCTAAAATTGCTGGTTTTGAAAAGGTTCTAAGTGCGCATAAAGATTCGAACGCTTTGAATGATTTAATTCAAAGGGAATTGTTTCCCAAACAAGGCGGTTTATTGTTTCCTGTAGGAAAAGGGCAGGGAAAACAATTGATTTCCAATTTACAAAATTCTGGTTTCAAAATGATTGTGGAAGAAGTGTACGAAACCAGACGAAAAGATTTTATACCTTTTTCTTTTATTGAGAAACTCAAACAGGGGGAAATTAATACAATTCTATTTTTCTCTTCGGAAACAGCCCAGTTTTTTAAGGATCTTCTATATGAAGAGTATAGATATTTGCTTAACCAGATTTATGCTATTGCAATAAGTGAAAAAGTGAAAAAGGTATTGGAGAATTTTCAGTGGAAAGGGATTGTCGTTGCGGATCATCCCTCTACTGAATCCATGCTTTATCTTATAAAGTGATAGCATGCTCAAAATTATGCATGACCTGCCTCGGTATGTGTTTGGGCTGCCTGTTGTTGTTTATTTTGCCATAAAGAAACAAAATCTATGGGTTGTAGAACAACGGGTGGAAACCCTCCATCTCGTGTAACTTCACTTATAATATTTCGTGCATAAGGGAAAATCAAACGCGGAACTTCGACAAGAAGAATGGGTTCAATCAATTCTTCTGGCGGATTATTCAGGGTTACAACAGCACAGTAGATAAGTTCCGCAATAAAAATTGTGCGACTGGTACCTTCATTTTGTTTTTGTGCCTCTACAGCGTCAATTTTAATTTTTAAACTGACCTCATAAACTCCGTTTTCATTTAATCGGTTGGCATTTGTGTCAATTGAAACCGATATTTGAGGAGCCTCTTGCAAACTTGCGAAAATGGCAGCTCCGTGAGGGACTTCAAATGAAAGATCTTTTGTAAACTGGATATTAAGGGTTAATGGAAGGGAAGGGGGTGTTCCTTCTGTTTGATTGCTCGATACCGTATTTGTTGAGTCAGTCATTATATTCTCTATATATTCTTAATTTAAAAATTTTTAAATTTTCATATAACATAAATTTTATCATTAAATAAAACGATTTATACTAATTAAACTTATAGTAAAAAAACAAGAGGCAGTTTAAAAATTGAAATAATTAAATAAAATAATTTGTTTTTAATGTTTTAAATGATCATAAAAGAATATAGTAAATAACTTCAATATAGGTTCAAGTTAACAGGTTAAAAGATGGATTTTTCTGTAGGTGATATTCCCATAGATATTATAATATTTTCCTTGATAGCGATTTTTCTGATTCTCCGTTTGCGAAGCGTATTAGGGAAAAAAACTGGATTTGAGAAACACGAAGCCATTTCCTTGACAGTTAAAGCACCAGCTTTTTTATCAAATACAAAAAATAAACCCGTACAGCCAGCAGTAGCACCTGTACCCAAGGTTAATTATGAAATACCGGCTGCCAATAGTGAATTAGGACAGACTTTACAAAATATTAGCGCGCTCGATTCAACTTTTGTTCCGCAAAAATTTGTAGCAGGCACTGAAATAGTATTTCGTAAAATTCTAACTGCATTTGCTAATGCAGACTTAAATAGTCTTGGGTCAATGTTGACATCAGATGCCTATTCTTCATTTGAAAGGGCCATTAAAAAACGTCAAGAGGCACACGAAATTCAAAAAATTGAAATTAAAGCAATTTGTTCGATCGCTATAACAAAAGCTGAGATTAAATCTGAAGTTGATCCTAAAAAAGCATTGATTGAGGTTAAGATCATTTCCGATCAACTGAATTGTATATTTGATAAAAAGAAAGAACCTGTAGTTGGTACGGAATCTGTGACGGAATTTATTGATTTCTGGTTATTTGAACGTGTATTAGGAATGAATGGTCAGGATATTTCCTGGCGTTTAAAATCTACTCGTACAGGAACTTGAATTTAATAGGCTTGTTATGAAACGCTTTGTTCGTGCAATATCGATATCCCTTGGGATATGTCTGACCGCTTGTGTACAGGAAGGTCAGGAAAAACTGTCAGAATACTATCCGGTTTCCTATCAGGTATTACAAGGATGGAATCAGGAAAACCACTTACAAATTTTGACAGTTTTTCGTCAAACCTGTAGGCAGATAAGAAAATTGCCATCTACCACTTATCTAGGGGGAGTTAGCGGTTTGCCAGGAAATCAGGCTAAGGATTGGATTCCAGTTTGTATTGCTGCGGAACAGATTGATATCAAACAACCTCTACAAGTGAAAAACTTTTTTGAACAATGGCTGCAACCCTATCAATATTCCTATAGAATTCAAAAAGGAAAGGTGACAGGATATTATGAACCAGAAATTGAAGGGTCAACTGTAAAAACAGGCAATTATCAAGTACCTGTATATACACGTCCCAACGATCTGAAAGCGCGTAAAACTGTTGATGGTCAAATTCAGTATGGTCACATGCAGAATAATCAATTTATTCCCTACTACACACGTGCTGAAATTGACAGAGGGGCATTAAACGATAAAAATCTTGAAATTGTATGGTTAAAAAATTCGGCAGATCTGTTTTTTATGCAAATTCAAGGATCAGGCCGGATTTTGTTACCGGACGGTAAAATTTTACGTCTGGCTTATGCCGGCAAGAATGGACAACCCTATACACCATTAGGAAAAATCCTTATTGACAAAGGATATATGAATTCTGATGCAATCAATATTTATTCATTGAGGACGTGGTTATTCAACCATCCTGATCAAGCACTCTCCCTGATGGAAGAAAATAAAAATTACGTTTTCTTTAAAATTTTAAATAATCAAATTCTTGATGAAGGACCAAAAGGTGCTTTTAATGTTAGTTTAAGTGCAGGTCGATCTGCTGCTGTTGATAAAAAATGGATACCGTTGGGTAGTCCTTTATGGATTGAAACCCTAATGCCTGAACCTGGACATCAGGATAAAAGGTCATGGAAACATATGGTCTTTGCCCATGACTTGGGCGGGGATATTCATGGAATGAACCGGCTGGACCTATTCACCGGATGGGGTAAGACCGCTGAATGGTATGCGGGGTTGATGAATGAAAAAGGAAAGATATATCTTTTGTTGCCCCGTCAGTTTTCCCATTCCAATCAGTCAGTTCCTGTATCAGTGAAGCGATAATCAAGTGAGATTTTAGGTGTCTTTACGTAAAAAGACCAAAGTTCAAATAAAACAGGAACTTTTATTACGTCCATATAGCTTCAGGGTTGATAGGCATACTATTATTAGGGGGGATTGTTTAACGGTTTTGCAAAAAATGAAAGACCGTTCCGTAGATGTTTTTATTACCTCTCCCCCATATAATCTTGGTATAGTCTATAGCGCTTATCAGGATAAAAAGGGAGAGGCAGAATATCTCGATTGGCTTGAAAAAATCTGTTTTGAAATTAAAAGAGTCATGAAGGATGATGCTTCGTTTTTTTTGAATATTGCCGGATCATCATCAAATCCTTGGTTGCCATTTGAACTGATTGTCCGATTGAGAAAAATTTTCATATTGCAAAATCACATAGAATGGGTGAAGTCTATTTCAATTGGCGAGGAAAGTTACGGTCATTTCAAACCTGTAGTCAGCAAACGATTTCTGCATCGCAATCATGAATATATATTCCATTTGACGAAAACTGGGATCGTACAGTTAAATCGTCTCAATGTAGGGGTTCCATATAAGGATAAATCCAATATTGCTAGACGATCTCATACGTATGATTTACGTTGTCGAGGTGATGTATGGTTTATTCCCTATGACACGATTAGAAAAAAATCGGAAAAATTCAATCATCCTGGAACTTTTCCAATTGCGTTGCCCCAAATGTGTCTAAGGTTGCATGGAAGAAAAAATCCAGTTGTAGTGGATCCGTTTATGGGTACGGGAACTACTTTATTGGCAGCCCATTATGAAGGGGGAAGGGCCATAGGAATGGATATTGATAAAAATTATGTAAAAATTGCCAAAGAAAGGTTGGAAAAAGCGGTATTGACCAAATAAAAGATGAATTCTGATTTATTATTAATTCAAAACTTGATATTTTTTTTGAAATTCTAAAGATTTATAAAAATTCTAGGTTATGTATTGTTTGGAAAATAGTGGATGAAAAAACTTATTTTAATGTTTCTGGTGGTTTTTGCCATCGTTTATGGAGGGGTTGTTACGTATTTAACCCGTTATGATCATTCTACAGCTCCTAGTTTGTCAGATAGTTCACCATTGCGTCACGATAAAATGGCGATGGATGCTTTTAATGTTTTAAGGGAAGCCCGTTGTGATTACTGTCATACGCAAAAAGTGGATATGCCTTTCTATTTCAAGATACCTGTGGCAAATCAGTTGATGCAAAGTGATCGCACAAAGGGACTGGAAAATTTTCATCTTGAACCCGTTCTTGATTCGATGAATAAAGGCGAGCCAGTTGATAATGTTTCCCTGTCTCGTATAGAATTCGTAATGCAACGAAATCTAATGCCGCCATCACTGTATTTGTTAATGCACTGGCATGCACGACTTTCAGCTGAGCAACGGGATACCGTGATTAAATGGATCAAGCGTGAACGTAGACAAAGTTACGCAACATCAGGTGTTGCAGAACAATTTGCTGATGAACCCATTCAACCTATTCCTGAATCTTTAGAGGTCGATGCCAAAAAGGTTGCCCTGGGAGAAAAACTGTTTTTCGAAAAACGTTTGTCTGGTGACAATACTCTTACCTGTGCTTCATGCCATGATCTGAAAAAGGGTGGGGTGGATAATCTTGTAACAGCAACCGGGATTAATGGTCAAAAAGGTCCTATCAATGTACCCACCGTATATAATTCTGTATTCAATCACACCCAGTTTTGGGACGGAAGAGCCAGCGATCTGATGGCACAGGCTGCAGGGCCCGTAATGAACCCGATTGAAATGGGATCAAAAAAATGGGAGGAAGTTGCTGACAAATTACGTAAAGACCCTTCATATGAAAAAGATTTCATGAATGTCTATAACAGCCCCGTAATTGACCAGAAAACAATAACAGAAGCGATTGCAGAATATGAAAAAACCTTGATTACGCCAGACAGTCCCTTTGATATGTATTTGAAGGGGATAGATAGTGCGATTAGTGAACGGGCTAAACATGGATATCAAGTATTTAAGAATATCGGTTGCGCAAGTTGCCATAATGGAGTCGGTGTTGGTGGAGCATCTTTTGCCAAAATGGGACTGCAACGTGATTTTTTCCAGGATCGTCTAAACAAAGCCTTGACAAATGCGGATTTTGGCCGATTTAACTTTACACATGATCAAAATGATCGTTTTTTCTTTAAGATTCCCTTATTACGTAATATTGCCTTGACCACGCCTTATTTTCATGATGGCAGTGCGAAAACCCTAAAAGAGGCTGTAATTGAAATGGTTAAATATCAAACTCCTGATCATCAAATTCCAGATCAGGATGTTGATGATATTGTAGAATTCCTGAAATCATTAACAGGAAAATATCAAGGTCAAGCCATTGATAAAATGAATCCATAATTTCAAGCTAGTTTATTTGTTTAACCTTTCACCTGTTAAAACGGGTGAAAGGTTTTTTTGTTGTGATAAGATAAGGGTAAATGAAAGAGGATTATTTTGAAAAAAAGACAACTTAGTAAAGATGAACGAATATTATGGGATAATTTTACATATTCAATTAAAAAATCTGTAAAACGGGATAATTTAATATATATAAAAAATGATCTTGATTCATTTTTCATGTCTCAAAAACAAACGAATAAAAATAATTTCAAACAGACGAACAATATTAAGAAAATAGTGCTGAATGAAAATTCCTTGTTCATACAGCATTATAAACTTTTTAAAGCTCATAAGAAGCAATTAGATAATAAAAATGATTCTTTCATGGCAATTGGACAGAAACAATCCGGACTGGATAAAAATACCTGGAAGAAGTTTCAAAATAGCGAGTTAAAATCGCAATGGAGATTAGATTTACACGGTTTTACAGCACATCATGCATTTTTAGCCTTGGAAAATTTTATTTTAAATGCCTATAGACAACAAATAAGATGTATCGAAATTATAACAGGTGTTGGGAATCTATCCCAAGGTGGTGGTATACTCAAAAGAGAATTACCTCATTGGTTAAATCGTCCTTATATACATTCAATGATACTTGCAACTTCCTATGTGTCTGCCACGAATAATGGAGCGGTTAGAATTCTACTGAAAAAAAGGCGTTAGAATTTTTTTCAATTTTCCCATTGGGAAATTTTCAATGACAACCAGCGTCTCAATGCCAAAGTTGCTGTAGCAGAGGGGATCAATTTTGAAAAATTATCAATTGTTTTTAAACTATTTTGAGTGACAATATTGTTGGCATGTACAATTGATTGAAAATAAGGATTATCAGTGATTTTTTCGAAATTCAAACGCCATTTTGTAACAAGCGCTGAAGGGGTCAGCATGGGCAAGAAAACGGCAAAATTAATTCTGGCTGCAAGGGCAAGGGTTTGCCATATTTCAAATAATGTGTTGCCTGTGCGATAATGGGGCAATTTCGTGTAGAGACTGGAAAAAGAAGGGCTATAAGAGGATTCCTGATCAAATGAAAAAAAGATATGAAATCCCTCGGCCAACAATTTTGGCAGTTCTGCAAACCCCTCAGGGGAATCTATCTGTAATATATCTATTGTTCGGTTACGTAATGCTTCAATTCCAGTTGATAACGTTGTAATTCCGATTACGGGTTTAGTACTGATTTGTAAAAGTTCAATTCCCAATAATGTTGGAAGTTCTTTTCCAATAAGGGTGGAGACTCCAACTTTCATTGTTCTATTCTTTAAAAGATCAGGAATAGAGTTGTGAAAAGGTTGTCTCGATATGACAATAATTGGAGTGATGGTTGAAAATACAGGTATCCAATGTTGATAATCAAAATGAACACGCGGATCAGCGGCCAAGGCTGCGATAATGGCAGATCCAGAAGTTATCAATGCGATCGAGCCGTCTTGGGTTAATCTTGTATCGAATAAATTTGATGCTGTTACACTATCATAACCAGTTGTGAATTGCAGAGATAACAAAGGGTTACTCTCGATATTCTGTTTAAATAAATCTGCTAGTGTGCTGGAAAATTGACCTATTCGACTTTCTTTTGTACCACCCACGATAAGTGAATAATCATCTTTACCATCTTTAGTAGGGTCAACCGTTGATAAAACTTCATTAGCTTTAATAGGCAATGAGGGTAGAGCTGTTGTCATACCTGTCAGAGATAAAAATTTAAGTAGATGTCGTCTGGATATCGATAAAGACATGAAGGATTGCTTTATAGAAAATTATTTTTTTAAGAGGAAAAAACAAGTAAATCATTAATAAAAAACATGACTGGTTTTATTTTACATGGAATTGTAGCAATATAAAGGCGAAATTGTTATTTATTATATTATTTATAATATTTTAGAATTTGTATGCTTTTTATTGAGTAAGTTAATGGCATGGGTGATCTGAATTTATCCCAGAATGGGCAAAGAAAAAAAACTGTTAGGAACAAACAGTCTTTTAAATTATGGCTGGACAAACGTTTTCCCTTTTTTTCGGTGATTCAGAAAGAATACATTCAGTTTCCAATGCCTAAAAATTTGAATATTTGGTGGACATTTGGTGCTGTCTTAACTGTTATTTTATTCTTGATGTTACTGACAGGGATTTTTTTAACTTTATATTATACAGCTTTGCCTTATCATGCTTTTCTATCAATAGAGATGATTGAAAGAAGGGTGCCAAGTGGCTGGTTAATTAGATCCATTCATATGGCAGGATCAAATTTGTTTCTGGCTTTTCTATATTTGCATTTGTTTAGGGGATTATATTACGGTTCTTATAAATCACCAAGAGAGCTGGTCTGGTGTTCGGGGATGATTTTGACAGTTTCTGTAATGATAACGGCTTTTGCTGGATATATATTGCCATGGGGGCAAATGTCTTACTGGGCTGCTAATGTAGTTATTCAAGCGATTTCATCCATTCCAATTATAGGACAAAATTTGTCCGGTTGGTTGATGGGTGGAGAAATACCAAACGCACTGACATTACATCGTTACTATACAATTCATTTAGTTATGGCGTTTGTAATCTGTTTTATCGTTTTTCTTCATGTCATTTGCATGCATCATGTAAAATCCAATAATCCTGAAGGAATCGATATTACATCAAAAAAGAATGTTCTTCCTTTCTTTCCTTATTTTGTGGCAAAAGATGGACTGGTTCTAGGCGTTTCCGGATTAATAATGGTTATTTTGATTTTTTTTGAACCAGGGTTGTTGACGAATAGTGAAAATTATATTCCAGCCAATCCACTGGAAACTCCAGCGTCCATTGCTCCAGAATGGTATTTCTTACCTTTTTACGGAATTTTACAAATAATACCATATAAATTTGGGGGAATGGCTTTATCAGCAGGAACGATTTTTCTTCTATTCTTGGTTCCGTGGCTGGACTCATCACCTGTTAAATCGGCACGATACAGACCTATTTACCGTATATCATTGATTATTTTGGTTATTGCTTTTGTAATGTTGGGTATTGTAGGAAAATTTCATACATTTAACTCACTTATATGGATGGGACGTCTTTCATTATTGTATTATTATTGCCATTTTTTAGTGATTTTACCCTTATCGGCCCGTTTTGAAATTCGATGTAAATTACATGATTCTTCATTATGTGATAATAAATAGGACGCGATTTATGGGCATGGTTAAGAAGATTGTTCTAGGTTTTTTCTTAAATATCCTGATTTTTATAACGGCAATGATGACAATCTGGGCAGCGGATAAAAATCAATTAATTAAAAATCATGAAATTATTATACCGCATTATGAGTGGAGCTTTAAAGGTTCATTAGGATATTTTGACAATGCGAGTGTGCAAAGGGGTTATCAGGTTTATAGACAAAAATGTGCTTCATGTCACTCCATCAATGTGATGCGTTATGCTGATTTGCAGCAAATGGGATTGACTCTTGAGCATATTGATAAAATTGCCCATAGGGATCAGGTCATGGATGGCAAGGATAATCAAGGGCAGGATTATTACCGTCCAGCCAATGTAACTGATTATTTAAAAAAACCGTACTTTAATGATAATATTGCGAAAACAGCCAATAACGGTAAAATACCGCCGGATTTTTCACGTTACATGATGATCAGAAAAAACGGGGCCGATTATGTGATGGCTCTATTATTGGGTTATGAAACTGCACCATCAGGTTTTCATTTTGACAATAAAGCCTCATATTATAATCTTTATGCACCGCATCACCAGATAGGAATGAAACCTCCTTTGACTGATGGAGGTATTCATTATGAAGATGGCACGTCAGCAACTGTTGAACAACAAGCAAGAGATGTTGTCATTTTTCTGAATTGGGTTGTACACCCCCATTTGACAGAACGTCATCGTATGGGAATAATGCTTTTTCTTTATATGATTTTTATCGTTATTCTTGTATTTCTTATTAATCGTAAAGTGTGGTCAAATGTCAATAAATAATCATACTCATGATAAGCCAGTCATTGGGGTTATCGGTGGTTCGGGATTATATAATATTTCAGGTTTGAGTGATCAACAGTGGGTGGAAGTTGATACGCCCTGGGGAAAGCCATCCGATCAGTTATTAAAAGGTACACTTGATGGTGTTTCCTGTGTATTCTTACCGAGGCATGGTCGGGGCCATGTATATTCCCCAACAGATGTGAATTATCGGGCGAATATTGCAGCGATGAAAAAACTAGGTGTTACGGATCTTGTTTCTGTTTCTGCTGTCGGTTCCCTGAAAGAGGAATTGTCCCCAGGTACATTTGTTGTGGTGGATCAATTAATTGACCGTTCACGTTTACGAACCAAAAGTTTTTTTGAAAAGGGATTGGTTGCCCATGTATCTCTGGCTGATCCATTTTGTCCTAAATTGAGTCAGATGCTGTATGAACAGGCAAAACAATTAGAAATCAAAGTTGTCAAGGGGGGAACCTATCTTGTTATGGAAGGTCCCCAGTTTTCAACACGGGCGGAAAGTCAGCTTTATCGTTCATGGGGTGCGTCTGTTATTGGTATGACCAATATGCCAGAGGCAGCTTTGGCGCGAGAGGCAGAAATCTGTTATGCGACAATTGCTATGGTTACCGATTATGATTGTTGGCATGAGGAACATGATGCGGTTAGCGTTGAAGCTGTTGTCAGAATACTGAAGCAAAATGCCAGACATGCTAGCTCTTTGGTTGAGAAATTTATTCCAGCTTTAGGGAAAAGACCTCAGGGAAACAGTGAATGTCAATGTAAACATGCCCTGGATTATGCATTGATAACGGCACCGGAAAAACGTGATCCTGTTTTGGTTGAACGTTTAAAAACGATTGCTGGTCGGGTTTTATAATTTCATTTTTGAATCTACTCTGATCAATTTTTATAAACCAGAGTAGAGCTTGGATTATTTTGCAACGGGATAATCCGTATAACCTTCTTTTCCCTGACTGAACCAGGTTTTGCTATCAGATGGTTTTAGGGGGATATCATTTTTAATTTTGTGAACAAGGTCGGGATTGGAAATAAATGGTCGGCCGAATGAAACGGCATCCGCCTCATTGTTCTTGATAATTTTTTGAGCAGAGTGCCCATTATAGGAGCCATTAATGACAAAATTTCCCTTAAAATTTTTCCTCATTGCGGGAGCGATGGGGGGGTAGAAATCCTGATCTGTAAGTGTTGACATGACAAAATTGTCTTCACCTGGTCGTGGTTCCCTCACTTCCAAAAAATTAATATTTTCTTTACTTAAAGCCTTTGAGGCGGCGATAAATAATGGTTCGGGATTACTGTCATGAACGCCTTGAATTTCCTCATTTGGTGAAAGTCTAACTGATGTTCTGTCTGATCCCACTGTTTTGCAGACATTATGTGTTATTTCAATTAGTAGCCTGATTCTATTTTCAATACTTCCGCCGTACTCATCCGTTCTAAAATTGCAATTGTCTCTTAAAAATTCATCAATCAAATATCCATTGGCGGCATGAATTTGTACACCGTCAAATCCCGCTTCCATGGCATGATTTGCAGCTTTTATATAATCATTGATTAATCGGGGAATTTCCTCTTTGGGTAATGCACGTGCTTTTTCATACGGCTTTTTTCCTTCATATGTATGTGCATATCTTGGAGCTGTTGTTGCTGATGCGGAAATAGGAGAAGGATAAAATGATGGATGCACGGTTCGACCCATATGCCATAACTGACAAATAATATGCCCCCCCTCATCATGAACAGCCTGGGTTACAGGTTTCCATGCCTCAACTTGCTGTTTATTCCATATGCCTGGAGCATATGCCCATCCCAACCCCTCTTGTGAAATTCCTGTTCCTTCTGAAATGATCAGACCTGCAGAGGCTCTTTGACGATAATATTCAATCATTAAAGAAGTTGGAATATGATCCTTTGTGGCCCGTCCCCGGGTTAAGGGTGCCATGATGATACGGTTAGATGCTTTTATTGCGCCCAATTGAATAGAGTCAAATAAAGTAACCATTTAATTTTTCCAATGTTATTATCATGTTAAGTCAGTTTTATCTATTGACGTAAGCAAATGAACATAATGATATTATCATTAAAGATACGGGAAGGCTATTCATTCATTTTTTTACTTGAAGTCAATATAGCCTTTTTCATCCTGAGTATACCAAATGGACGAATCATGTGGGACAAAGGGTTTGCCCGTTTTAATTTTTTCGACCAAATCCGGATTGGAAATAAAAGGACGACCAAAAGAAACTGCATCGGCTTGTCCCGCTTTAACAATTTTTTGGGCCAGTTGACCGTTATACGTTCCATTAATAACGAAATTACCCTTGAAATTTTCCCGCATAGAAGGAAAAATCGGTGGATGATAATCAGCATCTGTCAAATCTTTTTCCACATAATTATCTTTATTGCCGATTTGTGGTTCCCTGACTTCCAGGAAATTAATTTTTTCTCTACTCAATGCTTGGCTGGCAGCGATAAAAAGGCTTTTGGCATTGCTGTCAAATACACCCTGTACACGTTCATTTGGAGAAAGACGCACAGATGTTCGATCTGAACCCACCTCATGGCAAACCCTTTGCGTAATCTCGATTAGTAGACGTAGGCGATTTTCAATTGAACCGCCATATTCATCTTGACGGAAATTACTGCTGTCACGTAAAAATTCATCAATCAGGTAGCCATTTGCGGCATGAATCTGGACACCATCAAAACCAGAGTTCATCGCATTTTGTGCCGCTTTGGCATAATCATTGAGTATTCTTGGAATTTCATCAACAGGTAAAGCCCTTGCCTGAACATAGGGTTTCTTCCCATCATAAGTATGTGCATGACCTGGCGCTGTGGTTGCTGATGCAGAAATTGGGGATGGATAAAATGAAGAATGCACTGTGCGTCCCATATGCCACAATTGGCAAATAATTTTACCGCCTTCATCATGAACAGCCCGGGTTATGGGTTTCCAAGCTTCAACCTGTTCCTTATTCCATATACCAGGAGCATAGGGAAATCCCATTCCCTCTTGTGAAATTCCTGTACCCTCGGAAATAATCAAACCAGCTGTTGCCCTTTGACGATAATATTCAATCATCATAGGGGTGGGAATGTGATCTTTGGTCGCTCTTGAACGTGACATAGGAGCCATGATGATACGGTTGGAAGCTTTTATTGCGCCCAACTGAATGGGATCAAATAGGATAGGCATAGTGGTAAACCTCACTAATAATTATATTTTCAAAAAAATAGTAGACCGGTCGTCTATTAATCTATGAAAAATTAAATATTATTGTCAAGAAGAAAGTTTGTGAAATGGAGAGCAATAGTAAATGCTGTAGACCGTTTTTGTATTTTCACCATTAAACTTGCCCCCAACCATTGTTGATATAGTTGTTGAGCTATAAAAAAATTGTCAGCCTGATTGTGAATGGAATTATCTTTTTGGCCTATGGCAATAATTTGTGCGATAAGAGATAATATCCGGTCGGTTCCTCTACAGAATGCCTTACGCATCGGTTCGGAATAATCCGTCACCTCAGAACTTAATTTAACGATAAGACAATGTCCCTCAAAATTATTGTCGCATTGTGAAAATTGCCATTTTTCCCAATATTTAAGTAGACGATCTTTTCCTGAAAGTGAAGAAGACTTAAGTAAGGACTGAAGAGCCATTATATAATTGTCAATATAGTGATCAATGACCTGAACGCCGTAATCTTCCTTGGAATTGAAATAATAATAGAATGAGCCTTTGGGAATATTTGCTTGTTTGAGAATTTCAGCTAAACCAACATTTGTAAAACCTTGGCTTGCAAAAAATTCCTGACCAATTTTCAAAAGAAGATTTTTTTTATTTTTAGCATTCATAAGACGATATGAGGTTACGGAAAAAGAGATTTAAGTCTGAAAGCACGTTATGTTATGTGATAAAATCTTTTGTAAGCAACTTACTTAATAAGTATTATTCTTTAAAATATATTGTAATTATACACAATAAATCAATCGATAAAATTTAAGTAACTTATATCTGTGCATAGGAATTAAATTTAGTTGACATTGTACATGATTATGGTTACCTTAAAACCAAATATAAGTGGCAATAATGCCACTGTAATATTTGGAGTAACGCGGCAAAAACGCGCGTAGTTAAAACCCATAATGCTGCTTTGATTAAGGGCATTATATAGAAATTATGGAGCGATCCAAATGACGAATTTTCGTCCATTACATGACCGTGTAGTCGTTCGTCGGCTAAACAGTGAAGAAAAAACTGTCGGTGGAATTATCATTCCAGACACAGCAAAAGAAAAACCTCAAGAAGGCGAAGTCATTGCCGTAGGTCCGGGAGCTCGTAATGAGCAGGGACAAATTGTTCCTCTGGATGTTAAAAAAGGTGATAAAGTTTTATTCGGTAAATGGTCTGGGACCGAAGTCAAATTAAATGGCGAAGAGCTTTTGATTATGAAAGAAAGCGATATTATGGGAATTGTAGGTTAATCCGCAATTTTTCACCAGCTTTTGATTTTGACTTTTTTTAAAGAATTTCTTGTAGGAGATTAAGATTATGGCAGCCAAAGATGTAAGATTTGGTGCTGATGCACGTCAACGTATGTTACGTGGCGTTGATATTCTGGCAGATGCAGTTAAGGTAACCTTGGGTCCAAAAGGACGTAACGTTGTTCTTGATAAAAGCTTTGGTGCACCCCGTATTACCAAGGACGGTGTATCTGTTGCAAAAGAAATCGAGCTTGCTGACAAGTTTGAGAATATGGGCGCCCAAATGGTTCGCGAGGTTGCTTCAAAAACCAATGATGTTGCCGGTGACGGAACAACAACCGCCACAGTTTTAGCTCAAGCGATTGTTCGTGAGGGGTTAAAATCGGTTGCTGCCGGTATGAATCCTATGGATCTGAAACGCGGGATTGATAAGGCGGTTTCAATCGTTGTTGAAGAATTGAAGGCAAAAACAAAGAAAATTTCTACCCAATCCGAAATTGCTCAGGTTGGAACCATTTCTGCAAATGGTGAAAAAGAAATTGGTGATATGATCAGCAAAGCCATGGAAAAAGTTGGCAAAGAGGGCGTTATCACTGTTGAGGAAGCCAAAGGGTTGCAAACAGAACTCGACGTTGTTGAGGGAATGCAATTTGATCGTGGTTATATTTCTCCATATTTCGTTACAAACGCAGAAAAAATGACCGCTGATCTTGATAATCCTTTAATCTTGATCCATGAAAAGAAGCTTTCATCTTTACAGCCAATGTTGCCTTTGTTGGAAAGTGTTGTTCAAAGCGGTCGTCCGTTGTTGATTATTGCTGAAGATGTTGATGGTGAGGCATTGGCAACCTTGGTTGTTAACAAGTTGCGTGGTGGCTTAAAAATTGCTGCTGTGAAAGCGCCTGGTTTTGGTGATCGTCGTAAGGCAATGCTTGAAGATATTGCCATTTTAACCGGTGGTCAGGTTGTAAGTGAAGATATCGGCATTAAACTTGAAAACGTTACAATTAAAATGCTTGGTAACGCTAAAAAAGTTCATATCGATAAGGAAAATACAACAATCGTTGAAGGTACTGGTGACGTTGATCAAATCAAGGGACGTTGTAACCAAATCCGTGCTCAGATTGAAGAGACAACCTCAGATTACGATCGTGAGAAATTACAGGAACGTCTTGCTAAATTAGCAGGTGGTGTTGCTGTTATCCGCGTTGGTGGATCTACAGAGGTGGAAGTTAAGGAACGTCGTGATCGTGTGGATGATGCTCTTCATGCAACTCGTGCAGCAGTTGAAGAAGGTATTGTTCCAGGTGGTGGTACCGCATTGGCACGTGCATCTTTAAGACTTTCCAATCATACTCACGAAAATGATGATCAACGTGTTGGTGTTGATATTGTTCGCAAGGCATTGCAAACCCCATTACGCCAAATTGTTGAAAATGCTGGTGAAGACGGTGCGGTTATCGCTGGTAAAGTTCTTGAAAATGACTCATATAATTTCGGTTTTGATGCTCAGGTTGGAGAATATAAAGATCTCGTTCAGGCCGGTATTATTGATCCGACAAAGGTTGTTCGTAGCGCTTTACAAGATGCGGCTTCTGTAGCCGGTCTGTTGATTACAACTGAAGCGATGGTTGCAGAACGTCCAGAGAAAAAAGCTCCTGAAATGCCTGCAGGTATGGGTGGCATGGGCGGTATGGGTGGAATGGATTTCTAATTTCTCCCTTATTGCACAAAAGATAATAACTAAATAATTATCTTATTCTGAAAGGTTACTGTCAATAATGGCAGTAACCTTTTTATATATGTGAATATTTGATCACAATTATAAAGTAGTAATTGTTAAATTAACCATATTAAATAGTCTTGAATAATATTGTAAATGAAATGTTACGATATATTTTTTAAGTGTTTTATTCTAAATAATAAATAAATATTTTAAAATTTTAATAAATACTAAAAATTTATTTATATTTTATATTAAATTTACAATATATATGTTTTTTTTATTTAATAAATAATAATTATATTGACAGTTTATTTATTTTATGTGTCAAATAGTCCCATGAAAGTTTTCTTTCTGAATAGGTAAACGATTTATTCGTTTTGATTTTAACTCTATATCAGGTCTATGTTTCAAGGCTTGATATTCTATATATGATAAGGATGCGCGGTTATAATGTATACTGGAACCGTGAAATGGTTTAATCCTACAAAAGGATTTGGTTTTATTGTCCCTGAAGAAGGTGGCAAGGACGTTTTTGTGCATATTACAGCTGTTCAGGCTGCTGGACTTCGTGATTTGAAGGAAAATCAGCGTGTAAGCTATGATATTGTAACAGAAAGAGGTAAAGCTGCTGCAGCTAATCTCAAGCCTTTGTAAGATCGAAGCATACGATTACTGGTATTAGAGTTATCTATTTACCGTAAGCAAGCCAGCTCTTTTGATAAAGAGCTGGTTTTGTTGTTTATGATGATTTATTTTTCATAAAAAAGGGTCGTCTGATTGATTACCTCTTGTAGGCTTAGTCTTCGTATCGGAACATTTTTTGGGAAAGCGGACAATACACGAGTTGGTGTACGACGGTCCAAAATAATAAAAATTCCCTTGTCTGATTGAGTACGTATCAATCTGCCAAAAGCCTGTCTTAAGCGCAAGCGAACAATTTGCTCATCATAAAGATTGGGTTTGTCCTTATAAAAATACTTTTTTCTTTCTCGATAAAGAATATCAGGGCGAGGCCAGGGTATTCTTTCAAATACAACAAGGCGTAAAGAATTACCTGGAATATTGATTCCATCCCGCATGGCATCAGTACCCAATAGACAGGAGCGCATATCACTTTTAAACAATTCAACCAGACTATTATTACTCAATGGATCGATATGTTGTGCAAAAAGAGAAATATTATCTTTTTCTAAAGATTCATTAATCTGGTGATAAATTGTACGTAACCGATGAATTGCTGTAAACAATCCCAATGCGCCACCTTTGGAAGCCTTGAATAAATGCAGGTAGGCATGGGCCACTTCATTGATGGAATGAATATTAATGTCATTAACTACAAAAACGCGGGCTTGCTTGTCATAATTGAAGGGACAACTTAATGCAGCTCTAAGAGGTTGAACGGGAAGATGTTCTGTCCCAACTCTTTGTTCGGCTGCTTGCCAGGATGCTTCTGTGTCATTGTTACTTTCATCGCGTAAGGTTGCAGAGGTGAAAAGCATACCTTGTATTGAGGGTGCCAGCATTTTCATCAATGGAATGGTTGGGTCAAGCCAATGATGAAATAAACCTACGTTTGTTATATTTTTATTCTTATGTTCAGATTTCAGAAATGAAACATGAGTTTTAGGTTGGCTGTTGGAATGTTCTGGTTTATTCAGTGAAGTCAAAAGATCCAACCATAGAGTTAAGGGAGTAACCGCTTTCCGGGTTAATGTTGCGTGAGTTGTCTCAAGTCTCTCAAGGGACATTTTGTCCAGAGAGTCTTTTTCATTATTTAATTTGGTTTCTATATTGCGTGTAAATTTTAAAAGACAGTTTAGCAATTTTTGAAAGGATTGAATTAAATTTGGTACAAGTGCAACTAATTCCGGTAATAGCGGATAGAGATCGCATTCATATTGTCTTGTTTCCGCGTAGGACTGATTGATAATTTTGTTACGGGAAGAGCGGGCTTGAATTTGCTGATATATGAGGTAAAAGAAACGCTCAGATATATTGGTTGGGTTTTCATCCTTATTGTCATGAAATGATGCAAGATGACTTGACCAATTTAAGGGGGGTAAAATAAAGGCGGAATCAATAATTTCTTCCAAATCCTTTTCAAGCGCTTTATTGCCAATAATTACGTCATGAATACGCTTTTTCAATCCTTTTGAACGTGTATTGTTTCCTTCATTTCCTAATAGCCATCGTCTCAATTCGCTGGTTTCAGTAGCCGAGAAAGCGGTTGAAAAAGCTGAATCGGCTGCATCCGATATATGATGGGCCTCGTCAAAAATCAAGCGGGACGGTAGATTACTTTCCCATTCAGGAGAGGCATTATCTAAAGACCAGGCAAAGTGGTTAATGACCAGGGCGTGGTTTGCAATAACAATTTCTGCATTTTGGGCTCTGCGAATGGAATGTTCAACAAAACAAGTCTGGTAATGTGGGCAACTTGCATGAATGCATTCACCCCGTCTTTCAGCAAGAATAGATAATATTCTGTTGTCAAAAAGATCATGGAACCAGTTGGGCAGGTCACCTCCAAAAAGATCACCATCATTGCTTTGTTCAGCCCAGTTGCATAATAAAATAATGGCGATATTATTACCGTTACCATCATTTTTATTAAAATGAAGCGTAATATATTCATCTAAATTTAATAAACATAAATAATTCTCTCTACCTTTTCGGACAACAATTTTTTTCGTGCGGGTGGCAGGATCTGGATAAAGATGATCGAATTCATGTTCGATTTGCCTTTGTAAATGGCGCGTGTAGGTATTTATCCAAACTGTTCCTTTATTGTGTTCAGCCCATAAACTTGCTGGAGCAATATAGGCCGAGGTCTTTCCTGTACCTGTTCCTGCCTCGGCTAATACAATATTGGGTTTTCCCTGTTCCTCACAAGGTTCAAATGCATAACGGGCAACATCTGTAAAATCAATTTGTCCAGCTCGATCTTCAGCGCCAGGTCCCAGAATTTCGGCCAAACGATTAAAGGTTTCCTGGCGTTTGACAGGAAATTGACTGGGTTGGGGACGTGGGGAAAGTTCTTGCCATTTTGGTAATCGTTGCCATATTCTGAGTGCGTCGGAAGCTTGCATTTGTTGCGCTGGTAACGGTAGAGAAATATCAAGTGCAGATAATAATATTGGAGCCCATAACCATTGTGCATGATAGAGGGCCGCTAGGCGAGCGGCAATCAGGTCTTTGTTGCCATGATTATATTCTTCCTTGAATTTTAGGATAAGATAATCGCAGATAATTATTAAAAAATCAGCTTCAGGATTTAAAGGCATGGGGATTTTTAATGCATTGGCAAAATTTGTGACTGTATAGCCAAAGGATTGAACGGGAAATACAAATGCGGCAAGTTCAAGCAAATCAAGCCACCGGTCAGTATGAATGGTTTTTGGGGATTTTAGTTTACGGTAGGTATAAGATTTGTGTATGATCAGCAATTCAGTTGTTTGTTCAAGTTCAGCAATCAATGTCTGTAATGGTAAATTAAGAATTTCTCCATCCGTATTAAATAATGAAAATTGATTATCATGAATAATTAATGCGGAATAATCTTTTAAAACCATTTATTTTCTAACAATTCATACGTATATGATAATATATTGATTTTTATCCTGTTAATCTAACAGATAATAGTTTTTTAAATCCATATTTAATCAGAGGGCAGGCATTTTTATAGTGGCTGTAAAATAATGACAATAAACGATTTTTCTTCTTTTACTTCAATACCCAAAATATGGCCTTTCGAGGAAGCCGTAAAATTGGCTGAACATGTTCGGAATAAAAAAGATAAATCGGATAAACCCGCCTTGCTTGAAACAGGATATGGTCCTTCTGGTTTACCGCATATCGGAACATTTGGCGAAGTGGCTCGCACTTCTTGGGTCAGCCAGGCATATCAGGCCCTGACAGGCAAAAAAGCTGTCATTCTTGCATTTTCAGATGATATGGATGGTTTACGTAAAGTTCCAGAAAATGTACCTAATCAGGAAATGTTAAAAGAACATTTAGGAAAACCTTTGTCAAGTATACCTGATCCATTTGGAACACATGAATCTTTTGGTGCACATAATAATGCCCAACTTTGTTCCTTTCTTGATCATTTTGGATTTGAATATGAATTTGCCTCCTCAACAGAATATTATCAATCAGGAAAATTCGATTCCGCTTTGAAAAGAATATTGGAAGTTCACGACAAGATAGTTGCTGTAATTGCACCGACACTGAGAGAAGAAAGACGGGCCACCTATTCCCCTGTGTTACCTGTCCATCCTGAAACGGGAATTGTTATGCAAGTTCCCATGGAAAAAATTGATCCGGTATCTGGAACTATTCAATGGCGTGATGGGAATGGCAAGCTTTTTGAAACCCCTGTTACAGGTGGACATGCAAAATTACAATGGAAAGCTGATTGGGCAATGCGCTGGTATGCCCTGGGGGTAGATTATGAAATGTCAGGAAAGGATCTGATTGACAGTGTTCGACTTTCAAGCAAGATTTGTAAAATTCTTGGTGGCACTCCACCAGCCAATCTAACCTATGAATTATTTCTTGATGATCAGGGGCAAAAAATCTCAAAATCGAAAGGAAATGGACTGTCGATTGAAGAATGGTTGCGATATGGTCCCTCTGAAAGTCTTGCGCAATATATGTTTAATGCACCTAGACGGGCGAAAAGATTATTTTTTGATGTTATACCCAAGACTACAGATGAATATCTTAAACATGTTGAAAATTGGCAGAAATCAGAGCAGGAAGATGACACTGTCGTATCCGCTGAAAAAGAAAAGAAATATGCTAATCCTGCCTGGTTCATACATGGAGGTGTTTTACCAAAAAAAGTGGGAAGTCCGATTTCATTCGCAATGTTATTAAATCTTGCCAGTGTTGCGAATGCGGAAAGAGCCGAAATATTATGGGGATTTCTTAAACGATATGATGAATCTGTATCGCCAGACAATAACCCCATGTTGGCTCAGCTAGTAGAGAATGCCCTGGCATATTATGCTGATTTCATTCGTCCCAATAAGGTTTATCGTACACCGGATGAACGAGAGGCAAGGGCTTTGATTGAGTTATCTGTTGAATTGAAGAAATTACCAGCGGAAGAGCATAAACCAGATATTTTACAAAATTTGGTGTTTGCAATCGGTAAAAAATACGAATTTGAACCGTTAAGGGATTGGTTTGGTTGTCTTTATGAAGTGTTACTCGGACAAAAAGATGGGCCACGTTTTGGAATGTTTATCGCCGTATATGGAATAAAAGAAACAATAGAGTTGATTAACAAGGCGATAAAAAGATAAATATAAGAAGATCGAAAGATTTTGCTTTATCAATTATAACATAGAAGATTCATGCAGCCATCGGATTTCGAAAAACTCAATAACACCCAGAATGATGGGAAACATTATAAAAACACGGGTTGGAAGATTCATTTAAAATATTGTTCTCGTATTCTTGGTGTTTTGTTATTCATGGCTGCAATTTATGTTGTGCAAAAGGAATTCAAACATCTCAGCCTGAAAGAGATTAAGCTATCTTTTGAACAAATTCCCACTTTTTCCTTGTTAATGGCTGGTGTGTGCACCTTATTGTCATTTTTTGTCCTGTCGTTTTATGATAAAATGGCTGTTAGACAAATTGGATACCGCTTGTCTTTTTTGAAAACTGCCTTTGCATCTTTTTGTTCCTATGTGCTTTCACATAATATTGGTTTGTCGGCAGTTTCTGGAGCAATGGTTCGTTTCCGGTTATATGGGAGTTGGGGGCTTAAGCCTTTAGAAATCCTTCAGGTTATCGCCTTTTGTTCCATTACCTATTTTATAGGTGTTGCGGTGCTAGTAGGCGCGTTATTAATATTTAAATCGAATTCATTACCAATCATTGGGCAGGCATTGCCAGACTGGATATTTATTTTTATCGGAATTGTCGCGTGGTTAGGGGTCTTTGGTTATATTTTTCTTTCATTCCGATGCAACACGTTAAAAATCTGGAAATATACTTTATCGTTTCCTCGGCCATCCATGGCTATTTCACAAATTGTTGTCGCAACTGCTGAAGTTATAATAACGGCTGCAATCCCTTATTGTGTCGTGCCGTCTCATTCAATCATGACCGGTTATCCTGCACTTGATTTTATGTCTTTTATGGCGATTTATATCGCTTCTTATATTGCCGGGTTAATATCAAGTGTACCTGGAGGTGCAGGGGTGTTTGAGGGCAGCATGATATTGGCTTTAAAAAATTATATGCCAATGGCCAATATTATGTGTGTTATATTTGTTTTCCGGTTTTTGTATTATTTAATACCATTGTTTATTGCAGGCAGTATGTTTGCAGTGCATGAAATTTTAATTAGAAGCAAATCCATATTTGATAAGCCCAGAAAAAAGAATCTGTTACGATTCAATCCATCTCTATTCATTGATGAAAATCTGCGGGAGAGTGATGCGGCTTTTTCTGTAGCCATTGCAGCAGCGGCAGTTTTTATTTGCGCTTTGATTGATCTGGCTGTGCCTTTGTTTGATTCAGGATTGATTCTTCACGATGCAGGAACTTTTTCATTATTTATTGAACTTACAGGCGATTATATTTTATCGTTTTTAGGTCTTATCCTATTAACTCTTACGGTGTCATTAGTCCGTAGAATTACACTCGCATGGGGATTAAGTCTTTGTATTTTAGTTGCATCAGCAGTAATTACGTTGATTATGGGAACTTATCTCATTATTCCGGCCATACTGACTTTGGTTGCGTTTTTTATTGCTCCGTTTAGAAAGTGTTACTATCGATCAGCCAGTTTAACGGATGCACCGTTTTCCAGCAAAATTATTGTAGAGGTTATTTTATTTTTAACCACTGTATTGATAATAAACTGGTTAATCCCGCAATCAATTGCCCAATATGGAGTTGTTCAGGTTTTTTTCTCTGGCAATATTTCAATCGCAACAAAAATAATTATTGCAGTGGTGGGAATAAGCGGAATTTTAATATTGTTTAAGCTTATGCTTCCAGCAAAAATAGTTTCATGGCCCTGGTCAGGGGAAACTAAAGAATTATATCGGGTTATGTCTGATACAGACAATAAATTACTGGATGATATTAAACCGAATGGTATCTTGATCTGCTCAAAGGAGGGAACGGCTATACCTTTTATTCGTAAGGATAATTTTTTAGTCGGAATAGGAGATCCCGTGGGTAATGAACGTGAAATTGTCAATACTATCTGGCGTCTTAGGGATTTGGCGTTACAGGAAAATCGGTCTATTGGTTTTTGGGGTGCGGGAAAAAAATACCTGACCATTTATCACGATTTTGGATTGGCGAGTTTGAAACTGGATAAAACGGATCATTTTGTTTGTTGTGAAGTCCAGTATGCTAGTTTTATGATTAATCTGATTGGTAAATTCAAAAAATCTTAAGTTTGAAAAGATAATGGATAATTTTTCTCAATTATGTAATTGGGCTGCTCCTTACCAGGATACGAGCTGAACAATGAGAAGTGGGTTATTTCAATATCGGGAATTTTTAACAGGTTATAATGATTCAACCATTGTTTGATATGTTCTTGAGGAAGGTAAGAACCTTTCCCCAGTGTAATATGGGGAACAAATTTTTGTTTTTGAGTTTTGATATCTAATTGTCTTAAGATTTGTTCCACTTTTTTACGTAAATGAACCAGACTCTCAGAAGGCTGGATCCCCGCCCATAATATTTGGGTATTGGATGCTGTTTGAAATAGATTAACCTTATCAATTGTCAAATTGAATGAAGGAGGCGATATTTTTTCAAGTGTCAAATCAAGATCATTCAACAGATCATAGTCATTAATTTCACCTATAAAATTTAGTGTGAGGTGGTAGGTCCCAGGGTCATACCATCTTACATAGGTCAAACTACCTCTTAATTGACTTAAATGGCGAGTTACATAATCTGGGAAATCAATACCTATAAATAAGCGCATATGATCAATTCTGTTTTTATAATTCAACTCTTTGCGTATTAATTATGAATATAACATATTTTTTTTCAATGCTTGATATTTGGGCTGTAAATGAAATATATTATATAAGTCTATGAAAATTTTAATGAGTAAAGTAAATGGTATTTCGTCCTGATTCTTATAACAATATGACCAATGTCAATGCCAAAGTCGCATATGATGCAGGTCTTAGAAATTATATGCTTCGTATCTATAATTGGATGGCATCAGGGTTGTTGCTAACTGCATTAGTTTCATATTTGGTTGTTAACACATCTTTAGGTGATATATTTTATCATCCGGTAGTGATGGGGTACAGAACCATTGGAATCACTCCAACATTATTGGGTTATATCGCTATTTTTTCACCATTGGCATTTGTATTGGTAATGTCCTTTGGGGTCAATCGTCTTTCAACGCAAGCTGCACAAACGCTTTTCTGGGTATTTTGTGGTGTCATGGGCGTTAGTATGGCAAATATCTTTTATGTATATACAGGTGAATCCATCGTAAGGACGTTTGTAGTCACAGCAGGTATGTTTGCAGGAATGTCTTTGTGGGGATACTCAACTCACAAAGATTTGACAGGTATTGGTTCTTTTTTAGGAATGGGCCTGTTTGGTCTTGTTTTAGCCATGGTTGCGAATATTTTTTTCAAAAGCGGACAACTAGGATTAATCATTAATATAGTTGGAGTGATCATTTTTACAGGTCTTGCCGCTACGGATACTCAACGTATTAAGCTTTCATATCAAAATCTCTATCAATATGAAGGGTCTGATATCGTGCTTAAAGCCAGCGTTTATGATGCCTTAAGTATGTATTTGAATTTTATTAACCTGTTTCAGTTTATGCTGCAATTCATGGGTGTTCGTCAAAACGACAACTAGGCTTAAAATGACAGTTTTATGAATGTTGAAAATAGTGCTGATTTTTTCAGCACTATTTTTTTTGACTATAGGTATAATCCATAATCAATATTTAAATAAGTGCTTGCTTATAAAGTGAGTTGTAATGGGATGTTATTTATAGTAAACAATTAGATATAAAATAACATTATACTAAGATCATGATTATATGTCTAAATTTAGAAAAAATTGTGGTCTTTTTATGAAGAATGAATTTTATGTAAAAAATTTAATAATATAAAACTGTTTTTTTATATGATTTCTCAATTAAAAAGAAGTTTTATAAAATAAACACGCTGATGAGTTGAGCGATGTCAGAATCAACGAGGCATAGAATGAAAAAATTATTACCGAAAATTACATTATCGGTAGTGGGTTTAACATCTACTCTTATGTTGGGTGGATGTAACTTGGTTTTATTTGATCCAAAAGGACCGATAGGACAAAGTGAGAAAGAATTGATTATGATGACGGTAGGGGCAATGCTTTGCGTTGTTATTCCCGTTATTATTGCAACCTTAATTATTGCAAGACGTTATCGTGCATCAAATACCAGTGCGACATATTCACCAAAATGGGATTTCTCACTTCCGATTGAAATATGTATGTGGGGAATTCCAATGTGTTTGATTGCTTTTCTTGCATATAAAACATTTGTTTCATCTCATGAATTGGATCCTTATAAACCAATCGCTGCACCTGCTGATAATCCACAAGTCAAGCCAATTGATGTTCAGGTTGTTGCGTTAAACTGGAAATGGTTATTTATTTATCCTGAATATGGTATAGCCACAGTTAATCAATTGGTGGTACCTGTTAATACACCAGTTTCCTTCCGATTAACATCCGATGCGACAATGAACTCTTTTTGGATTCCGCAGCTTGGGTCACAAGTCTATGTAATGGCCGGTATGCAAACTCAATTGCATTTATTGGCTTCTACAGAAGGTGATTATTTTGGGGAATCCAATAATTACAGTGGTGCTGGATATTCAGATATGAAATTCCGTACATTGGTTAAAGATGAAAAGGGATTTCAGGACTGGATTGAAAAAGTTCGTGCGTCTTCTCAAGACTTGAACAATGAAACATATGCTAAACTGCATGAAGATAGTATTAAAAATCCAGTTGAATACTATGCTCATGTGGAACCGGTTTTATTCGATACAATCATAGCAAAATATAACAATGGTATGGTTATGGATAAAGCTACTGGGCAAATGATTCATATGAGCTCAAGTCAATCTGGTGAAATGAAGCACGCAGAGGAATAGATAAATGTTAGGTAAATTAAGTCTTTCGGCTATTCCATATCATGTACCTATATTGGTAGGGACATTTATTGGGGTAGTTATTGTTGGATTGGCTGTTTTAGGAGCGATCACATACTATGGTAAATGGGGTGTATTGTTCAGAAACTGGCTTTTCTCGGTTGATCACAAGCGTATCGGTATAATGTACATCGTGCTTGCACTTGTTATGTTATTCCGTGGATTTGCGGATGCTATCATGATGCGTCTGCAACAGGCCATGGCTTATAATAGTCCTGGTTACCTGCCTCCATCGCATTATGACCAAATTTTCACTGCTCATGGTACAATCATGATTTTCTTCATGGCCATGGCATTTATGCAGGGTCTATTTAACCTTATCGTTCCTTTGCAGATTGGTGCCCGTGACGTCGCTTTTCCATTTATCAACTCATTAAGTTTTTGGTTAACGACTGCTGGTGCTATACTAGTTAACATCTCTTTGTTTATTGGTGATTTCTCGACTGCTGGTTGGTTGGCCTATCCACCTGTTTCTGAATTGCAGTTCAGTCCTGGCGTAGGGGTAGACTATTATATCTGGGCTGTTCAGATTTCCGGTGTTGGAACGCTTTTGACTGCTGTTAACTTTATGACTACAGTTGTCAAAATGCGTGCCCCGGGAATGACATGGATGCGTGTTCCTGTTTTCACATGGACTGTTATTGCATCTTGTATCATGATTTTTACGACATTCCCTGCCTTGACAGTAGCTGTGGCTGAATTGGCACTGGATCGTTATTGTGGAATGCATTTCTTTACCAATGATGGTGGTGGAAATGTAATGTTGTATTTGAATCTGATCTGGGCATGGGGACATCCTGAAGTTTACATTCTTGTAATTCCTGCCTTTGGTGTTTTCTCGGAAGTTGTTCCTGTATTTTGCAAAAAACCATTATTCGGTTATGCAACAATGGTTTATGCAAGTTTGGCGATTACGACCTTGTCCTTGCTGGTTTGGGTTCATCACTTCTTTACAATGGGTGCCGGAGCAAATGTTAATACCTTTTTTGGTATCATGACGATGATCATTGCCATCCCAACAGGAGTTAAGGTCTTTAACTGGCTCTTTACCATGTTTAGAGGACGTATCGAATTTACTGCACCAATGTATTGGACAATCGGATTTATGATTGTTTTCGTTATTGGTGGTATGACCGGGGTTATGCTGGCAATTCCAGCCAGTGACTTCGTTTTGCATAATAGTGAATTCTTGATTGCTCACTTCCATAATACTATTATTGGTGGTGTTTATTTTGGTTATGTCGCGGGAATGAATTTTTGGGCTCCAAAAGTAACCGGTTTCAAGATGAGTCAGAAACTTGGTAAGGCCGCATTCTTTTTCTGGTTCTTTGGATTTTTCCTTTCATTTGTTCCATTATACATTACCGGATTTGATGGAATGGTTCGTCGTTTGAATCATTATGACAATCCCAATTGGCATTTCTGGTTACAGATTGCCTGTGTTGGTGTATTTTGTATCCTTTGTGGTGTTGTTTGCCAATTATTACAGATTTTCCTTGGTATTATTAACGCGAAAAAACCTGAAAATATTGATGTAACGGGTGATCCATGGGATGGTCGTAGTCTTGAATGGTCAACTTCTTCTCCAGCTCCTGTTTATAACTTTGCTCATATTCCAGTTGTTCAATCACGTGATGCTTATGCATATAATAAAGAGCATGGAATTGATACACGTCGTACGTCTGAAACCTATAAGGATATTCTTATGCCCAAAAACACGTCTGCAGGTTTTTGGCATGGCATGTTTGCATTGGTTCTGGGATTTGCGGCAGTTTGGCATATCTGGTGGCTTGTGATTGTTACCGTAATTCTTAATTTTGTATTAGCTATTGGCTATAGCTTTAAAGATGATAAAGAATATGTCATTCCTGCTTCAGAAGTTGAACGTATTGAAAAAGAACATTCTCGTAAACTTATGACACAGGTGGCTGAATAATGGCTGAGAATATGAGTACAACGATGTCAAATACTTCACAAAATGTTCATGAACACGAACATGAGCATGAAAATCATTCATTCTTTGGCTTTTGGATGTATTTGATGTCGGACTGCATTGTCTTTGGGTGTTTATTTACCAGTTATGCAGTTTTAAGAAATCAGTTTGCTGGTGGTCCAACCAGTAAAGAAATGTTTGAACTGGGACGAGTGGCTATTGAAACTGCCTTGCTGTTGACAAGTTCACTTACCTTCGGTTTCGCGATGATTCAGGCGCGTCGTAACAGTAACAATGGAACACTTTTATGGATGGTGGTCTCAGCCATTCTTGGTTTAGGGTTCCTTGTTTTGGAAGTTCAAGAGTTTATCGCTTTTGTTCAACATGGTGCCTCACCAACCGTCAGCGCTTATTGGTCGGCATTCTTTACACTTGTTGGAACGCATGGCTTACATGTTACTTTGGGTCTGATTTGGATGACGGTTCTGATGATTCAATTGGTAACAAAGGGTCTAAACAAAACAATGATGCCAAGATTGGCTTGTATGAGTTTATTTTGGCATTTCTTGGATATTGTTTGGATTTGCGTATTTAGTTTCGTTTACCTGTTGAGTATGGCATAATGACAGAAAATCACACTACAGCCTCAGAAGAGGCAGGACACGGCTCTGTAGCATCCTATATAGTCGGGTATGTATTATCGATCATCCTTACGGTAATTGCTTTTTATATCGTTATGGAACATATGTTTTCAACGATGGCTACTGCAACTACGCTTGGGGTATTGGCAGCATTACAAATTATTGTTCAGTCAGTATTCTTCTTGCATGTCAGTGTGTCTCCAGAAAAACGTGTTGATTTGGTAAGTTATGCATTTTCGCTTTTCGTAGCAATCGTTATTGTATTTGGAACGTTATTCGTAATGCATAATGCAAGTTATAACATGATGTCTCGATAATTATATTTACGTTTTGTCCTGTAAATCATTATGGGGCAAAATGAAATCAAGTTATAAAAAAACCCTTTATCAAATGATAAAGGGTTTTTTATTGATTAAAGACTGATATACATTAGCTCTTATGCGGTTCCCGGGAAAGCATATCCTTTTTATCAGGCTTTCCGTTCCATTCATCAGCATCCGAAGGTGTATTTTCTTTTCTTGTAATGTTTGGCCATGATTTGGACAGTTCAGCATTGATCTCAATCCAGTCGGTAGAACGATCATCACTGTCAGGGAATATAGCTTCTGCAGGGCATTCAGGTTCACATACTCCACAATCGATACATTCTTCTGGGCTTATAACTAGAAAATTTTCACCCGCATAGAAGCAGTCGACGGGACATACTTCTACACAATCCATATATTTGCAGCGGATACAGTTTTCTGTGACCACATAGGCCATTGTTTTCTCCGATTCATACTAGTTAAATAAGGGTTTTTCCCTAAATAATTGTTTTTCTTAATTATATAAAATAGCTTACTTATATAAGTTAGGTATCGTCTTGATGACTAACAAGAAAATTATTCATTTTCTTTATTACATCAAAATCTATTTTTCAAGAATTTCTTTGTATAAAGAGTGACATAATTTTGCTGAAACTCTTCGGATTGAAAAACCCAAGACCTGTATTACCCTGCTACTGTTATTCCAGGGAATGGTAATGATATCGTCTTTTTTTATTAAAGTTGCAGGTTTGATAACTGATTTTGAATTTATTTTTATAATTTCGTTTTTAATCGAGAAATGACTGATCGATCGGGATTTATATATTCTAGCATGCCAAAGCCAGACATCAATACGTTGGCAGGTTAGCTCAGTTTGATAGTTCATGTACGATTCAAAAGTAGGTTTTTAAGAATGTTAAATGGATTATCTTGGGTAAGATGTGTCATATGTTTAATTTTGCGCTGTTTTTTTATTTTAATTTTTTTAATTAATAAGGGTGCTGGAGGACCAAATTTTTCATATGATAATTTTTCTGGTTTTTTGGGTTGCAATTTTAGCGATTTAAGTAGTGGAATAATATTATCATTATAATATGGAACAGGTGCTATCCATTTTTTATGAAAACAAACAGGATGTTTTTTTGACGCTTTCTTAAGCTTGAACGTCAATTTTTCTGCAATATCCAATCTGATGATCTGTTTATTGGCAACAAGCCATCCCATCTTGGCAACAAGATTTTTGTTCATTTTCGTAGAAGTTGAATAAGCAACTTGTTTAGGTGAAAGTAAAACAGGATTAGCAATCTGTTCATTGAGTGTGAGGAGTGTATGTCGTAAATAATATTGTTTTTCTTTAAAAAGGTTTTCGATATAAATTGCGTGATTTCCATAATGAATCTTGTAATGTTTCAAATGTTTAATTGTGTCTTTTGACAAACTGAAATATTGTTCAGTCCATAAAATGCCACCATTTTCATAAAGTTGATGCAGAATTCCACGTAGTTCTGATGTGTTATTATCATTATCCAAGGCATTAAAAAAATTTGGAAATAATCTTCGGTTATAATTTTCTAAAAATTCTATCAATCTTCTCAAGATTAAATTTTGAAAAACTTGTTGAATTAAATCCTTATTTAAAAGGCAGATATCTGGATGAAAAAAATCCTTGCCTTTTTTTAATTGAGCGATTGGTGATTTTTGCCATGATATAATTTTTTTATCATGATCTATCGTAAATTCTTTATCATTATCGTGAATTAATCGATTAACTTGTTGAGGGATAAATTTTTCAATCGATTTATTAATTTTTTTTAAAATAAAAGAGCGTTCCTCTTTTTGGATTGAATCTGGAAGTTGAAAACAAAATCCCCGAATTTTACCAATAAACTCGCCATCAATTGAAATATTCCCTTCATTTGTTATAGAGGTAAAGGCATTTATTTGTTTAGAGTGAGATAAATGATGGATAAGGTTTGTGACCCTTTGATTAACGAACTTTGATACCAAACTGTCATGTAGCGCGTCGGAAAGTTTTTCTTCTATCTCTTTTGTTTGGGCGTGCCAATAAGATGATGATTCTACCCAATTATTTTTTGTTGTTAAAAATGAATAGATACGAATACTGGCAAGTCTCTGCATTAAGGTATCGATGTCCCCCTGCAAATGATTTAGCTGTTGAATTTGCTGATCAATCCAATTTTCAGGTATATGGCCTTGTTTGATCAAAAAAAGGAAAATTTGTTTACATATCCGCGCATGATATTCACTGCCAATTTTTTTAAAGTCGGGTATTTGACAACATTCCCATAACAATTCAGTTTTAAATTGTGACGTACATATTGAACGTACTTCATGGTCTTGGATAAGATAAGATAGGTTTTTAAGATCAGAGGAATATTGACCAGTTATAAGCTGTGGAAACTGTGAGGGTGTGGTTAAGGTGGAAAAAAGTGTCAGGGGATTTTGAAAATCGAGATCATGATTACGCCAATAAATTTGTTTTATGGGATCGAAAGCATGATTTTCTACGGCATTGACAATTTTATCAGAAATTATTGGACAATTCGCGGTTATGCCAAATGTTCCATCCCTTGAGCCTCTCCCAGCCCTACCTGCAATTTGAGCAATTTCACTTGGATAGAGATTACGCATCTGTCGTCCATCATATTTTGATAAATTCACAAAAGCGATATGATTGACATCCATATTCAAACCCATGCCAATTGCATCAGTGGCAATCAAATAGTCAACCTCTTTATTTTGATAAAGTTCCATTTGTGCATTACGGGTACGGGGAGAAAGTCGTCCCATGATAATAGCACATCCACCTTTTTGACGCTTGACCAATTCTGCAATGGCATAAACTTCATGGGCTGAAAAGGCAACAATTGCACAACGTGGTGGTAATTTTGTTAATTTGGTAAATCCATTATATATTAATGATGAAAGTCTTGGCCGTGTTTGTATTTCGATAGATGGAACAAGTTTTTTCAAAATAGGGATGATTGTATCAGCCCCGAGAAAAATTGTTTCATATGTTCCGCGGCAATGAAGAAGCCTGTGGGTAAAAATGTGTCCACGATCTGGATCTGAACAAAGCTGAACTTCATCAATGATGACAATATCAACGGGTATATGAACGGGCATTGCCTCAACAGTGCAGGAAAACCATTTTGCCTGGGGTGGGACAATTTTTTCCTCACCTGTTATAAGCCCGACATTTTTTTTCCCTTTGATTTTAACCATTCGGTCATAGTTTTCCTTGGCAAGAAGCCTTAGGGGAAATCCAATGATTCCGGAAGGATAAGCAAGCAAGCGTTCAAGGGCTGTATAGGTCTTGCCAGTATTTGTTGGTCCAAGTATTGCTTTGATTTGTGTCATTATAGGTAATTTATATCAGCTGTTTTTGATAAGCGTACAGGATAATAGATAAATTAATTAGATAATCATTCAATGATAATTATAAATTACAATTGTTTTGAGATTTTATTTTAATTAATAATTAAATAATTAATTTATTGCTTGCAAAAAATTAATCATTTTCAAACATGTTTGAAAAATCAATGTAACAAAGGTTTTTTATGGGTCAGGGTATAGATACAGAACTAAAAAGAAATTTGAGTAACCGACATATGCAGTTAATTGCAATTGGAGGGTGTATAGGCACTGGTCTTTTTATGGGAGCGGCTAATACGATTTCACTTGCTGGTCCCTCTATTATTTTTATTTACTGTATTATTGGTATTATTGTATTCCTTGTAATGCGTGCCTTGGGCGAAATTCTTTTATCTGATTTACGATACAGATCATTTGTAGATTTTGTTACAGAATTGCTTGGACCTTGTTGCGGCTTTGTTTTGGGTTGGTCTTACTGGTTGTGCTGGATTGTCATTGGTATTGCAGATTTAATTGCCATTTCAGGATATACGCAAATATTTTATCCCAATTTGTATTCTTGGATACCGGCTTTATGCTGTATCGCAATATTTTATATTTTAAATCGCTTGACTGTTCGAATATTTGGTGAAATGGAATTTAGTTTTGCCATTATCAAAATTCTAGCCATTATTGTTTTAATTCTTGTTGGTATCTTTTTTATCGTTACGGGTTTTCGTTCTCCATCAGGAGATGTGACCTCTGTAAAAAACATATGGAATCATGGTAATTTGTTTCCTAATGGATTTGAGGGGTTTTTGGCTGGATTTCAAAGTGCCACTTTTGCCTTTATTGGAGTTGAACTGATTGGTACCGTTGCGGCTGAATCTAAAGATCCGGAAAAAAATTTACCCAAGGCTATTAATAATATCCCTTTAAGAATTTTGATGTTTTATGTATTTTCTGTAATGGTTATTATGGCGGTTATTCCTTGGCAAAGTATCAATCCATCCAAAAGTCCATTTATCATGTTGTTTTTGTTTGCTGGTCTCCCTGCAGCTGCTGCAATAGTCTATATTGTTGTGATTACGTCAGCGGCATCATCCACAAACAGCGGGGTATTTTCCAGTAGCCGTATGTTATATGGTTTGGCAAGACTTAATAAAGCGCCTGCTTTTTTTGGGAAATTATCCAAACATTCTATACCGATAAATGGTCTGAGATTTTCTTGCTTATGTTTATTAACTTCAGTTATCTTATTACTTTTTAATAATAAAAGTATTATTGAAATTTTTACTTTGGTGGCTTCCGTTGCGACAATTATTTCATTATTTACTTGGTTGCTAATATTACTGTCCTATATCCAGTATAGAAAAAAACATTTTCATAAACACATGAGCTCTTTCTTCAAATTACCTGGTGGATATATCTCCTGTATTCTTTGCATAATTTTTATTTTTTTCACGTTATTGACGCTAATGATACAGTTTAACACGCGTATGGCATTATATATCGGAAGCGCTTGGTTTATTTTTATTACTTTTTGTTATTATATAGTTACAAAATCAAAAAAAAAGAGTAAAATAATTTTATTATCAAAATAAAAAGGAGATGAATAAAGCTTAAATCTTAATAAACTAATTTTTCAATGAGAAATTTTATTGCTTTTCCTATGTTTTTTTGGTGTGTCAAATTAATTGTAATTAATTTGTTATAATTTTTTGTAGAGAAGGTTGATATTTTAAGTCATAATACTCATTTGTTTAACTGACACAACGTTATATGTAAGTAATTATTCAAAGGTTATAAAATGACTTCTAAAAAAATCCCTTTTGAACAACAGATTGTTATTCTCCAGAATACAATCACGACAATGGTACGTCAGGATAAACCTGACTTGTCAGCACGTCAATTGGCTGTTTTCTTGATTTGTTATTTGAATGAAACAGTTCAGACTGTTCGTGGACTGGCAGCGGCTCTAAGAGTTTCAAAACCGGCTATCACAAGAGCTCTGGATCGATTGGAAGAACTCAATTTGCTAGGTAGAAAAACAGACCCTATGGATCGTCGTTCTGTATTAGTGCAGCGTACAGAAGAAGGATATGAATATTTGCAGAATATTCAATCTATTATGAGCGAAGCTGTGAAGCAATAATAATAGTTATATAACAATTACTATATATGTTGTAAGAGCAGTTATTAATTTAATAACTGCTTTTTTATTTAATACCCAAATGAGAATGTAGTTTAATATATTTATTTATTTCCAGGTAAGTGTTATTATAGTACAGAAACTATTTGGGGAAATCATAATGAAAAATAATAACTTACTCTTTGCCGCTACTCTGATTGGATCGTCTTTTTTGATTAATCCAATATTTGCGGCCAATCATCATAAACGTGTTCACCAAGCTGCTGCATCTTCTGAAAAATCCGTAGGTACGGTGACTATGACCTTTCATTCAGCAGATTTAGGCGTTGGTTATACTTGGGGAGATGGTGTTCTTCATTATAGGGGACATGTTTACAAGTTCAAGATAAAGGGTGGTGATGTTGTTGCATTAGGTTTTTCAAAATCTCAAGCAACAGGACGTGTTTATCAGTTGAAAAATATATATGATTTTGCTGGAAAATATGCTGCTGCTACGGGTGAAGCCACAGCTGGTGTTGGTGTAGGGGCTGGAAATCTAAAAAATGCAAAGAATGTTATCATTAAAATGGATACAAACACTGTTGGCGGAAGATTGGCCGGTGCACCTGCAGGTTTTGAAATTAAATTTGTTGATAAACATTTGCAAAAAGCAGCTGAGGCTGACAAGCAGAAAGAAAAAAACATTAAGAAATCTGCAAATAAAAGTCATATGACTGCAGATGAATTAAATGGTGAACAACTAGATAAAATGAAAAAATAGTTGTTTGAATTTTTGGAAATGGTAACTGGATATCATACAGTTACCATTTTTTTATATTTAAAGACTGTGTTTTGTAAAGAATGAATAAAGTCCAGATAAGTTGAGGCAAAATCAGTAGCGAGCACGCGAGTTCAATGTTTTGCAATGAAGTAAGGGGGAATATATAGAATAAAAAACCACCCCAAATGCAAAATAAACATTCTATAAACGTGATTAAAAACGGAGAAATATGACTGCGATGTGCCATTTGATATAAATGGCTGCGATGTGCTTGTAAAAAAGGTTCCTTGTTAATTATTCTACGTATTAATGTAAAGGTCACATCAAAAATGAAACCAAACAAAAGAAAAAATATTATTATATTTTGAGAAATTAAGGTGACAAAGTTTGGGTTGATCGCTGTGCCTAAGGGGATAATGGCAAAAGAGGCCAATATCAAACCGCAAGCTTGACTTCCGACATCTCCCATAAAAATTTCAGCTTTTGGAAAATTAAAAGGAAGAAAACCAAGCAATCCAGTCAATAGGGATAATGCAAAAATTTTATTTTCCATATTTGTGCTATAAAAATAAATAAACAGGCAGCAGATTGCGGCAACTCCAGCAGCCAATCCGTTTAAACCATCCATAAAATTATAAGCATTAGTTATATAAACAAGCCAGATTATAAAAAAAGGAAGCAAATATAAATGGTTTTCTAAGAAAGAGGCTGGAAAGACAAAAATACAAACACTTATGGATGCAATAAATTGAATTGCCAGTTTGGATAAGGCTGACCATTGTTTGATATCGTCCAGCCACGAAAATAATGATATGAATGTAATGGTTGATAATAAACCTATGATTGATAAAGAATAATGCTGGTTAAATAAGTAAATAAAACTTATATTGGCAGTTAAAAAGGCGGAAATGATACCTATCCCACCGCCTTTTGGTATTGGAAAAGTATGAGAACTCCGTTGGTTTGGATTATCCATAATACCAACTGAGGCAACATATTTCACAATTGTTGCGGATAATAGTGTATTGGAGATAAGCCAGATAAGTAACAAATATTTATAGTTTACAGAGTTCATTGTTTTTTAAATGTAATGTAATTAAATAAAGTTATTCTACATTATTTAAATGGAAAAGTGATTTTGCAACAGCCTAGTGTAACTATTTCTAGCCAACAAAAAAAGATTTTTAATCGTATTGCTATCAATATTTTTATGGATGGACTGTTGGCGGCCATTGCCGCTCCATTGGCACGTTGGCTTTCTGATCCACAGGGCGGGTTTATCCATCCATTATGGTTTTTAACGGGTGGTGTATTGACCTTGCTGGTTAGTGGAATACCATTTCATATTCCACAACAATATTGGCGTTTTTCCGGGATAGCGGATTTGTTAAATATAGCCGCTGCATCTGTAGGCAGTGCGATATTATTCACCTGTTTATTGTATGTAACCGGATATCCATTACCTTCCGTGACATTTCCGTTTATTTATGCAATGGTTCTTTTGCTATTAATGGGCGGTGGTAGAATAGGTTACCGGATTTTATCTTCAGAAGCATTTAGAAATTATTTCAATAAAAAAAGAAAAATTATCATTGTTGGAAATGATGCAGATATTGATCTGTTTATGCGGGCTATACGGCTTGATCATTCAAACGTATTATCGGTTATGGGACTGATCTCTTTTCGTCAGAATAGAAAAGGGCATCGTATTCATAATATTCCCATTTTAGGAAGTTTGGATGATTTTTCTGTCATACTGACACAGCTTGATGCACAAAAAAAATTACCTTCTTTATTCGTGATTATTGGTCAAGAATTAAGAGGGGAGCAATTGCGGGATTTTTTAGCAATTGCGGGTAAATGGAATATTGATGTTCAGAGAACACCAGTAATTACCCATTTATCACCTGCCGCCAATTTAGAATTGAAACCGATTGCTCTTGATGAATTATTGAACAGGCCACAGATTGTCTTGGATCGTGCTGGCATGGCTGAAATGATAAAGGGCAAAGTCGTGGCCATTACAGGTGCGGGAGGAAGTATAGGATCAGAATTGGTTCGGCAAGTTGCTGATTTATCCCCTAAATTATTATTGTTGCTTGATCAAAGCGAATATGCACTATGGAAGATAAATATTGAATTATCGGAAAGTAATTTTGCAGGTTTAAGGGAAACGATCTTAATCAATATACGAGAAAAGAAAAGAGTGGATTCCCTCTTTCAAAAATATAAACCAGATTTGGTCTTTCATGCTGCAGCATTGAAACATGTATTTACAATCGAGAATAATCCAATCGAGGGATTTTTAACAAATATTATTGGCACGCGTGTTGTGGCTGATGCTGCTGTTAAATGCGGGACACAGGCATTTATCATGATATCAACTGATAAAGCGGTTAATCCCTCAAGCTTTATGGGCGTTTCAAAACGAATTGCAGAAATGTATTGTCAGTCTCTCGATAAAACCATTCGTGACCATGATCCTGAAAAGAAAAATCAGGGTTTTGAATGGTTGGGTATGAGCAAAATGCGATTCATTACGGTAAGATTTGGAAATGTTCTTGGCTCAACAGGATCTGTTGTTCCCTTGTTCAAGCGTCAGTTGAGTCATGGAGGACCTTTGACGGTTACCGATCCAAATATGCAACGTTATTTTATGACTATTCCAGAAGCGGTAGGGTTGGTTTTACAGGCTAGCGTAAGAGCAACAATAAGATTTGGGAATGGAGACAAAACGGATGAGATGTTGCATCAAGGGGGCATTTTTGTACTTGATATGGGAAAACCCATAAAAATTCTGGATTTGGCACGTCAGATGATTCGCCTTGCCGGATTAAAACCGGATGAGGACATAGTCATAGAATTTACCGGGGCAAAACCTGGTGAAAAATTATTTGAGGAATTATTTTATGGTCGTGAAGCCCCAGTTCCAACTGATCATGACGGTTTATTGATGGCAACGCCCAAAGGTATGGATATCAAGGTGGTTACGGAATATATCGATCGGATTAGATATGCATGTGATAATAATGATGTCGTTGAGGCAATAACATATGTGCAGAAATTAGTGCCTGAATTTAAACATTTGTCGAATTAAATGAACGAAATCAAAAAATCGAATAAGATAATTTAAAAAATTATACTAGAGGTGAATATGAATGATCCGATATTATTTTTAGATTTGAACAAACAACAGGCACGTATAGGAAAGATTTTAAAAGATCGTATAGACAAGGTTTTTTCACATGGAAAGTTTATTTTAGGACCTGAAGTTCAGGAACTTGAAGATCGTTTGGCGGAATATGTCGGGGCTTCATATTGTATAGGGGTTTCATCTGGAACAGATGCAATCCAGATTGCGTTAATGGGTGAAAATGTTGGAAGAGGGGATGCTGTATTTTTACCTGCATTTACCTATACAGCAACAGCTGAGGTTCCATTATTGCTGGGTGCAACTCCCATTTTTGTTGATATTAATCCTGAAACTTTTCAAATTGATCCAATTAATCTCAAAAGTGCAATTGATAAGGTTAAAAAAGAAAATAAATTAAAACCTAAAGCCATTATTGGGGTAGATCTTTTTGGACAGCCTGCGCCATGGAATGAATTACGCCAGATTGCTAAAGATGAAAATTTATTTTTGTTGGATGATTGTGCTCAGTCCTTTGGTGGTCAATATCATGGAAAGAAACTGGGGAGTCAGGCAGATGCCACGATCACCTCATTTTTTCCATCCAAACCTTTTGGAGCCTATGGGGATGGTGGTGCAATTTTTACAAACAGTTTAGAAAAGTTTGAACTTTATCGCTCGTTGCGTTCGCATGGCGAAGGACAAACACGTTATCAGGTTTTGCGAACGGGAATAAATGGACGTTTGGATACGATACAGGCAGCGATATTATTGGCCAAATTCGGTTATCTTGAAGAGGAGCTTGTAAGAAGAGAAGAAATTGCAACTTTATACGATGCCGCGCTTTTGTCTTGTGTAAAAATACCCGATCGGGTATTAAATAGTAAAAGTGCCTGGGCAATTTATTCAATTCTATTAAGTGATGAAGCAGAACGCAAATTTGTACAAGATACGTTAAAGGCTGAAAATATTCCCTCGGCCATTTATTATCCCTTACCATTGCATTTACAACCTGCCTATCACTCCTATCATGATGGAACATATTTGTCAGTATCAGAGGAAGTTTCCAAACGGATTTTGGCATTACCTATTCATCCAGAACTTTCGAATGCTCAGGTTAACCGTGTTATTCAAGCAGTTTTAAAAGTAAAAAAATAAAAGAATGAGAAAGCAAAATATAATTTTAACCCTTGTATTAATCGTTTGTCTTACCATTGTGATGATTATATGGCTTTCGGTCAGGGATAAAATTCAACCTGTTACTTTTCCACCGATAGTCAATGCAGAACTTGTTGTTGGGCCCTTGCACAAAAAACGTAGTTTAACACCTTCAGAGCTTGAATCGGTTAAGAAATGGATAAAATCCAATCTAAAAGGTTGGGGACCATTACATCAGAACCCACCATCTACCGGGGATGTCGAAATTCAGTTTAATCGTGATCTGGACAAAAACTATTATATTAACAAGCCTGAACATGAAAAACCTCATCCTTTCACTTTGGTATTGTGGCTTGGGATCAGTCAGGCGGATTGGAATAACAAGATATTTTATGAAGTCATCAATGAGAGTGAAAGCAAGATATTTGTAAAAGATTGTAATGATAGTGCTTTTGATCCATTAAGAAAGCTTGTTGATCAATATGATTATGAAAGGACAGATTTTCCTTAAAATATTTAAATCTTGTTAAAATCAAAAAAATTAAAAATTTAAAAAATAAAAAAAATTGATTTATGAAGATAAATTATACTTTTGAAGGAAATATTAATGAGGCCAGCAAAAAAAATATATAAACCAATGAATATTAATGACATCACCATTATCGATGATGACAAATTAAAAAAAGCCATAACTGCAGCCGCACTTGGAAATGCAATGGAATGGTTCGATTTTGGGGTTTATGGATTTTTGGCCTTTGTATTGGGTAAGGTTTTTTTTCCTGATGCTTCACCAAGTGTTCAAATGATTGCCTCATTGGGGACTTTTTCTGTTCCTTTTCTTGTTCGTCCATTGGGGGGAATAGTTTGTGGTGTTTTGGGGGATCGATACGGAAGACAAAAAATCCTGGCGATAACTATAATCATAATGTCCTTGGGTACTTGTAGTATTGGATTAATCCCAAGTTATCAATCCATTGGTATTATGTCCCCGGTCTTATTATTGATTGCAAAGCTTGTACAGGGGTTTTCAGTAGGTGGAGAATATTCCGGTGCCGCAATTTTTGTCGCGGAATATTCCCCTGATCGTAAACGTGGATTAATGGGAAGTTGGCTTGATTTCGGATCCATCGCAGGGTTTGTAATTGGAGCTGGTGTTGTTGTTCTGATATCCAGCATGATTTCTGATGTGCAGTTTGAAAGATGGGGGTGGCGTATTCCTTTCTTTTTAGCCCTTCCTTTGGGAGCTATAGGATTATATTTGCGTCATGAATTGGAGGAAACACCAGCCTTTCAAAAGCATGTCGAGGATATGGAGGCTGAAAGTAAGGTAAACCTCAGAAATTCACCCAAGTTATCATATCGGGAAGTGGCCGGTAAATATTGGAAAAGTTTAATGATATGTGTTGGAATAGTAATTGTTACCAACGTGACGTATTATGTTCTTTTGACTTATATGCCAAGTTATCTTTCACATAATTTGCATTATTCAGAGAATCACGGCGTACTGATTATTATTGCCGTAATGGTTGGTATGTTATTTGTTCAGCCTATAATTGGAATGACAAGTGATAAAATTGGACGACGTCCTTTTATATTGGGGGGTAGCACTGGACTTTTTTTATTATCTTATCCTGCCTTTTTGATGATTCAAACCAATTCAGTCGGTTTTATATTTATTGGTTTATTAATTCTTGCCATATTATTGAATTGTTTTATTGGTGTAATGGCTTCAATCCTGCCAGCTATTTTTCCAACTCAAATTCGTTATAGCGCATTGGCGATTGCTTTTAATATTTCGATTTTAATCGCAGGCATGACACCAACAATTGTGGCATGGATGGTTGAAGCAACGCATAATTTAAATATGCCTGCATTTTATTTGATGGGTATTTCATTAATAGGACTGTGGACAGGAATACGAATGCCTGAAACGGCCAATAAACCCTTAAGAGGTGAAACACCAACAGCTTCCGATCGTAATGAGGCCAAAGAAATTTTATCAGAACATTTTGATACGATAGAGCAAAAAGTTGAGGAAATTGATGAAAAAATCGCAGATTTGGAACGACGTAGACAGATACTGATTGATCAACATCCTAAACTGGACTGATTCAATATGTTATTAACAGGCAATGATGAAATCATATTCATTGCCTGTTAGTATATTATAAATTATTTACAATTCTTTTTCAGTATTTTCCAGTTTATCTTGTAAAATAAGCCAATCTTCTTCGGCTTGATTTTTTCGTTTTTGATATTCAGCCAATTCTATTTGTAATTTTGTTATTTCTTCAGCTGATACATTTGAATAAAACTCTGGTTCAGCCATTTTTTGTTCAATTTTGAGATAGGCTTCACTATTTTTCTGAATAAGTAATTCAAGAGCCTTTATTTTATTTTTTAACGGTTGAAGTATTTTCCGTTTTTCCGCTCTTTCCTTGCGTGCTAATTTTTGAGATGAGCCAGTTTCTGTATTTTTTACAGATGAATCAAGAATACGTTTATTATCCGTTAGCCATTGACGGTAATCATTGATATCACCATCAAAAGATTCAACTGTACCATTATTAACCAACCAAAGCCGGTCAGCTATCAGTTCTATCAGACGTGGATCATGGGAAATAAGTATGACAGCTCCTTCAAAGGAGGATAATGCATGAATTAGGGATTCTTTGGCATCAAGATCCAAATGATTGGTAGGTTCATCAAGCAATAGGATATTGGGTTTATGACGTGTGATAAGAGCCAGAACAAGTCGAGCTTTTTCTCCACCAGACAAGGATTGAACAGGGGTATCAATTTGCTCGGTATTTAATCCAAATCGGGCAAGTTGCGCTCTCAATTCAGTGGGTGTGGCTTTTGGTAAAACCTTTTCAAGATGACTGAATGGGGTTTGACCAGGAATAAGTTCTTCTAATTGATGTTGAGCAAAATAACCAACAGAAAGTTTGGTGTGATTATGAATGCTACCTTCCATTGGTTTCAGACAACCTGCGATAAGTTTGATAAAGGTTGATTTACCGTTACCATTTGCACCCAAAAGGGCAATACGGTCATCTGGATCAATTCTTAATGTTAAATTGGAAAGTACAACATGATCGCCGTATCCAACCTTGACTTGATTAAGGGTAATTAATGGAGGCGGTAATTGTACAGGTTGGGGAAATTCGAAATGTATTGCCCTTTCCTCAACAATTTCTTCCAAAACAGGCAGTTTTTCAAGTGCTTTTAAGCGTGCTTGCGCTTGTCTGGCCTTGGTCGCCTTGGCACGAAAGCGATCGACAAAAGCTTGCATATGAGCACGTTTCGCGGCTATTTTTTCAGTTTCCCGATTTTGTTGAAGTATTTTTTCGTTATGTATTCTGATAAATTCATCATATCCTCCAACTGTCATGGACAATTTCTGATGATGAAGATGGGCAATGGCATCAACACATTCATTCAAAAGATTGCGATCATGGCTGACAATTATTGCACTGCCAGAAAAATTGTTGATCCAGGATTGCAACCACAAAGTCGCTTCTAAATCAAGATGATTGGTGGGTTCATCAAGGAGCAGTAAATCAGGATTTAAAAACAATGTGCTCGCTAGAGCAACTCGCATTCTCCATCCACCAGAAAAATCCGAAATAGGACGTTGTTGGTTTTCTGCACTAAAACCCAAACCTGCAAGAATGGTTGCTGCGCGAGCCGGAGCGCTGTCAGCTTGTATGGCTATTAGTCTTTCATGAATTTCAGCAAGTCGATACCCATCCCGTGTTGATTCAGCCTTATTTATGAGATACGTACGTTCTTTATCCGCAGAAAGCACTGTTTCAATTAATGATAAATTACCAGATGGTGTTTCCTGTTTAACCCGTGCCATTTTTATACGGTTTGATAAAAGGATCTCACCTCCATCAATTGATATATCTCCAGAAATTGCGGCTAGCAATGTTGATTTGCCTGTTCCATTTCGGCCAACCAGTCCAACTTTTTGCCCATTCTCAATGGTAAGGGAAGCATCTTCCAAGAGGGGGCGACCTAAAATTCGAAGGGTAAGGTGATTTATAACCAGCGTACTCACAAATCTGCCTGCAAAATATGATAAAAAAACTATCGACAAGATAAGAGAAATACTTCTATTTACCAATAGAGTATTTTTTCTCTGCAATATATTTACAGATTAAAGGAAATTTCAATATGACTTTACAAAGAACGCTGTCAATTTTAAAACCAGATGCAACACGTCGTAATTTGACTGGTAAAATCAACGCTTTAATTGAAGGGACGGGATTAAAAATCGTTGGACAAAAACGTATTCAGCTAAGCAAGCAGCAAGCTGAAGCTTTTTATTCAGTTCATAAAGAACGTCCTTTTTTCAATGATCTGGTTGAATTTATGATAAGTGGTCCTGTCGTGGTTCAGGTTTTGGAGGGCGAAAACGCTGTTCAAAAAAATCGTGATATCATGGGTGCAACAGATCCTAAAAAAGCTCAGGCACATACGATTCGTGCTCAATTTGCTGAATCAATTGAGGCCAATTCAGTTCATGGTTCTGATTCTGCCGAAAATGCAGCTATTGAAATTCGTTTCTTTTTTTCAGACATTGAAATCTGCGTATAAAACCAAAGGTTGGAGATCTTTATCTCCAACCTTTTTAAATTTATCCATTAATCAGGGTATCAGAAGTCGAATCAGCTTCAAATCCCAATAGAAAATTCTTTAAAACTCTTGGATAAAGAAGATGTTCTTGGTCCAATACACGTTTTGCCAAGGTGTTTTCTGTATCATCGGGAAGAACAGGAATTGCTGCCTGACCTAGAATAGGACCATCATCCATTTTTTCTGTTACGATATGAATGGTGCAACCATGTATCTTTACCCCTTTTTTAAGGGCTTTTTTATGGGTATCTAAACCAGGAAAAGCTGGTAAGAGACTTGGGTGAATATTTAGGATTTTACCTTTCCATTCATTGATCAAAAACGGGCTTAAAAGTCGCATATAACCTGCAAGACAGACTGTTGCAACATGATGGGCTTGAAGGGCCGCATTAATTTGGCGTTCATGAGCTTGTCTGTTATTGCCAAAATCATAGTCATCAATGACTTGAGTGGAAATTCCCGATTTGCGGGCGATTTCCAATCCTTCTGCATCTGGGTTATTACTAATGATCAACTCAATTGATGCTGGGAAAGAGGGCTTGGCACATGCATCAATAAGGGAACGCATATTTGAACCACGTCCGCTTATCATGATCGCTATACGTTTTTTCTTCGACATTTAAAGGGTTCCCACCTTGTTAATCAATTTCAGGAATAAAGGTAAAATCGGGTAGGTCGCTGAAGAATACCTGTTGATCATTATCGAGTTCTGTTTTTGGTTCAATTTGGCCAATGATATAGGCTTGGACATCGGTATCATTAAGTAGTTTATTCACGGCTTCAAAATCTGATGTGATCAATATCATACCAATACCGCAATTAAATACTTTCAGCATTTCCTCTGGTTGAACGTTGCCAGCGTGGGCCAGCCATGAAAATACTGGTGGCATGGGCCAGCTTTGTCCGTCAACAACAGCCACAAGATTGTCTGGTAAAATACGTGGAAGATTGCCGACAATTCCACCGCCTGTAATATGGGCAGCCCCGTTTAGAAGACCAGCCTCATGAAGTTTTAGTACAGGTTTTACATAAAGCTGTGTCGGGGCGAGTAATGCCTCTCCAAGAAACTGGTTGGGATCGAAAGGTGCCACATCTTCCCATGACAGGTTTTGGGCTTTTACGATTGAGCGTACCAACGAAAATCCGTTAGAATGAACACCATTTGATGTCAAAGCGATAATTTTATCACCGCTAGTGATATTTTTGGGTAAAATCTGATCTCTTTCAACTGCTCCAACGGCGAATCCGGCTAGATCATAATGCTTTTCCTTGTACATCCCTGGCATTTCCGCTGTTTCGCCACCAATTAAGGCACAGCCACTTGCTTCACAGGCCTTACTGATACTTTGTATGATACGTTGTGCCTGATCAAGCTCTAATTTTCCGGTAGCAAAATAATCGAGAAAAAACAAAGGTCTTGCACCTTGCACAACGATATCATTCACACACATTCCAACTAGATCAAATCCGATATTGTCGCACAGCCCTGTTTCGATTGCGGGCAAAAGCTTTGTTCCAACCCCATCGGTTCCTGAAACAAGAATTGGATCTTGATAGCCGGTTGCTTTTAAGTCAAATAACGCACCAAATCCGCCCAGACTACCCATAACACCATTATTATGAGTTTGGGAGACAACCGGTTTTATAGCTTCGATCAATGCATCCCCTGTGGCAATACTGACACCAGCATTTTCATAGGTGATTTCATCCTGCTGGTTATTTAGTTCTGTATTCTCAGAAAAATCTGACTTCATTATTAAGCAGCCTCTATTCTTGCTTTATAGGTTTATCTTGAAATGGTTATAGGATAATTTTACACCATAATAGGGTTTATAGGATAGATTGAATTTTGGTAAAGTAGTAATGCAGGAAAAAAATAAACAAAATTGTTTTTTTAATACGTCAAGGCAGCTCGCTTTACCCTTTACCTATCAGCCTCGTTTTATTTCTTCAGATTTTATAAATTCACCTTCAAATTTTGCTGCACGGACCTGGCTTGGGATCAGTAAAACAACCTACAATGTGCCAGATTGGCCAGATCGACGTTTGGCAATATGGGGAGATTCAGGAACAGGTAAAACGCATTTATTGCAAATATGGGCGGAAAGGGAACAGGCATTATATATTCCAGCTTCTGCTTTACAACAAACCTCTTCTGTATATTGGTCGGAAAAATTACAAAATAAAGAAATAAAAGCCATTGTTATAGATGATGCTGATCTAGTCACTGATTTTCATTCATTGTTGCATATTTTAAACATGACCAAAGAGTTGCGGATCGTAACTGTTTTAGGAGGGCGTTCCCCACCAGCTCGATGGGAAGTTGAGTTGCCCGATTTGGCTAGCCGATTACGGTCGATCATAGCGATTAAAATTGAACAACCTGAAGAGGAATTATTACGGCTTTTATTTCTTCGGTTAGTAGCTGACAGGCAATTGGTTATTCCAACGTCCATTATGGATATTATTCAGTTACGATTACCAAGAACAGCTTTTGCTGTACGTCAGTTTATTGAACGGTTAGATGAAATAACCCTTGTTGAACAGGGGGGAATGACCAGAAATCTGGTCACGAAAATTCTTGATGAATTGTCAATTTCATAATGAAATGGAAATAATATGTTATAATTAAACGTGATTTTGAATTATTTGAAAAAACTAGAGAAAATTGTGTTAAAATTGATAAATTAATAAAATAATTTTTAATGCAAATAATTCAGTATAAAGTAATATTACATGATCCAAAAAAATCGTAAAAATATATCGAATATCAATCATTTGACACAAAATAAAATTGCTGTGAAACAGTCGGGTCGCAAAATTAAGCAGCGAAACAGTATTCAGATATCTAATAATATCAAAATGGATTATGAGCGTTTTATTAATCGGGAATTATCATGGCTTGATTTTAACCAAAGGGTCGTAGAGGAAGCCGAAAACAAACATAATCCACTTTTGGAAAGAGTACGTTTTTTATCCATTAGTGCAAGCAATCTTGATGAATTTTATTCCGTACGTGTTGCGGGACTGACCGGTCAAGTGAGAGAGGGGTTGATAGCACTTTCTCCTGATGGTTTAACACCTGCAGAACAATTAGTTGCCATTCAGGAAAGGGTTAAGGGACTATTTAGTGACCAGCAACGGATCTATCATGAACTTATAAAATTATTGAGTGACTCAGGTATCATTGTTTGTAAGGCAGAAGAGTTGAACAAGGAAGATCTGGCCTGGTTACATCAATTTTTTATGGAGCGTATTTTTCCAATCCTGACCCCTATTGCCTTGGATCCTGCCCATCCCATTCCATTTATACCGAATTTAAATCTCGCAATTGCTTTAAGATTGATTAGCCAAAATAGCAGCCGCAAATATGTGATGATTTTATTGCCGTCGCAGCTGTTGCGTTTTATACCTTTGCCTTTATCGTTATGTAGCAATAAAATTCAAAGGTTTGTTTTATTGGAGGATTTGGTTAGGATATTTATTTCATCGATCTTTCCTGGATACAAAATTGCGAATTATGGCTTGTTACGCGTTATTCGTGATACAGATGTCGAATTTGAAGAAGAAGCGGAGGATCTGGTGAGATCCTATGAAACAGCCTTGAAAAGAAGAAGACGCGGGGTTGTGATTCATTTGGATATCGATGAACATTTCCCTCCAAAACTTGGTGAAATAGTTGCCCATGCTCTTGAAGTGCCTCCGGAAGAGGTGACGGTTCATAAGGGAATACTGGGATTGGTGGATGTTAAGCAACTCATTGTTGATAACAGGCCAGATCTCCTTTTTCCATATTATTCACCTCATCTTCCCGCGCGTATTCGGGAAAGTGCCGGGGACTGTTTTGCCCTGTTACGCTCAAAAGATTTGTTGGCATACCATCCTTTCGAGAGTTTTGATGTTGTGATTCAGTTTTTGCGTCAGGCGGCTCAAGACCCTCAGGTTTTAGCCATTAAACAAACTTTATATCGAACATCCCGGGACAGTCCCATTGTCAAAGCTTTAATTGAGGCGGCAGAAAATGGAATTTCCGTAACAGCCATTGTTGAATTAAGGGCTCGTTTTGATGAAGAAGCCAATATTCGTCTTTCACGGGATTTGGAGGCAGCCGGTGTGCAGGTTGTTTTCGGTTTTGCCGATTGGAAGACCCATGCAAAATTGAGTCTTGTTGTTCGAAGAGAGGGGGGAAACATACGCTCTTATGCCCATTTTGGCACTGGCAATTATCATCCGATTACAGCAAAAATTTATACTGATTTATCCTATTTTACCTGTAATGCCGAATTAACGCGTGATGCGGCCAAATTATTTAATTATGTCACGGGATATGCACGTCCTGACAAAATGGAAAAAATTGCGTTTTCGCCTCTAACCATCCGTAAAACCTTAAATGAATTGATTGATGATGAAATTGCTTTCGTAAATGCAGGCAAACCGGGTGCGATTTGGCTTAAAATGAATTCTCTTGTGGATCCACAATTAATTGACAAATTATATGAGGCGTCTTGTGCAGGTGTAAAAATAAATATAATTGTTCGAGGAATTTGCTGTCTTCGTCCGGGTATCAAAAATCTTTCTGAAAATATATTTGTCAAATCAATTGTTGGCCGTTTTCTTGAACATGCCAGAGTTTTTGTATTTGGAAACGGGTACGAGCTTCCTTCAAGATCGGCTAAAGTCTATATGTCTTCTGCAGATTGGATGGAAAGAAATATGGATCGTCGGATCGAGGAAATGATACCTATCTTGCCAGAAGATATTCATTATAAAATTTTAAATCAGTTAATGGTTGCAAATCTGAAAGACAATATGCAGTCTTGGCAATTGGGGAGGGATAAAAAATGGAAACGTCTTGAATCTTCGGAACCTCCTTTTTCCGCACATAACTATTTTATGGAGAATCCCTCGTTGGATACAAGGCCTTTGGATTAGACTATAATCTATTATAATTTTTTGCCTCAAAGGAAATAATAATGATCCATTCCTCTTCCTCAATACGATCAGCAATTGTTGATTTGGGCTCGAATTCCGTTCGTTTAGTTGTTTTTGAAGGAAGGGAGCGTAATCCCGTAATTATCTTTAATGAAAAAGCCACACTTAGATTGGGAAGCGGGTTGGAAAAAACAGGTAAACTCAATCCGCAAGGTGTCTTGTTAGCTGAAGATGTTTTTAAAAGGTTTTATGCAATTGCCACGACAATGAAGGCATATCCATTTGTTGTCCTAGCGACTGCAGCGGTTAGAGATGCAGATGATGGACATGAATTTTTAAAAAAATTGCATAAATGGATGCCTTGTGTACCTGTTCAAATATTGACTGGCGAACAGGAGGCAGATTATGCCGCTGCGGGTGTAATGTGCAGTATTCCGAATGCGGACGGTGTTGTTGCGGATATTGGTGGTGGCTCTATGGAGCTGGTGCAAATTTCAAATCAGCAGCGATATAATGCACAAACCTTGTCTTTGGGTGTTATTCGCCTGATGGATCGTGCAGGCAAGAAAATTCCAAAAGCGAATGTTATTGCGGGTAGGGATATAAAATCGGTTAAATGGTTGCATGAATCCAAAAAGAAAAAATTATATTTGGTCGGTGGCGCTTTTCGAGCAATGGCACAATTATATATGGAATACACTTCTTATCCGATTTGTATCGTTCATTATTATACGCTTTCTTATAGTGAAGCAAAAATTCTTGTGGATTGGATTTTACTTAAGCTAAAAGATGGAAATTTAAATACACAGGCCTTAATTCATAAAAGGTTAAACGATTTACCATATGCCGCCACGGTGTTGAAACAGTTATTAATGATTTTGAAACCGTCAAAAATTATTTTTTGCGCAGAGGGGGTTCGGGAAGGTTGGTATATGCGAAATGTTATTGCCGAAAATAATCGTAATCAAAACCCACAAGAAGCTGCAGCTTTAGATATTTGTAAACGATTGGGTCGTGTACAGGAATTTCCTTCCGCTCTGATCAAGTGGACAGATTCACTTTTTAATAATGAAGATCAGGATATGCAGCAAAAACGTTGGGTAGCCTGTATGATTTCTGATTGTGGTTGTCATGACCATCCAGCCTATCGTAAAGAGCAGGCTTATTATCGTATTTTACGAATGGCCGGCATGGCGTTTGACCATCAGTTGCGAGCCTTCTTGGCTTTGACAATTGCGATACGTTATGATGCCACCATGAATGATAAATTCCTGTCTGCTTCCAAGAAAATTCTTTCTCCTAAACATTATGAACAGGCCGTGATATTGGGACTGGCATTTCGATTGGCATATACATTATCAGGAAATCTTCCCAACCTTTTGTTGAGAACACGGTTAAAAGTTGGGAAAAAGAAACTTACATTATATTATTATCATCATCTGGATGCTGTTATCAGTGAGACAGTCTCACGCCGTTTGTCCCGATTAGGTCAATTGATGGGTCTTGATACGAAATTACTGCCTGACCGTAAATGAATAAATTTATATAGATGCTTGCCTGACTATGAATCAAATATAGAATGAAATTTGTCATTCCATTTTAAAAAAAATTGAGGAAAGTAACTTATCACGATAGTGACCGCAAGCGCATTGATGGAAGTCAGGTTGACCCCAATTATCCAGCCTATCTTCCTCCAACATAAATGACAAAGTATAAAGCTGCAAAATATAAGCAACACACTGATAATTTTATAATAATATTTTATTTGTTCGTTTGAATACTGGTTTGGTAGTTTATCTTGAAATTTCTTCAGACTGCCAGCAAAAACGAATATGCCAAGAATATTTAACGTTATAATAAGTATGATCATGATAGATAAGATTTTTTATTTAAATATGAGCAAAACAATAATGAAACAATACCTAAAATAAAAACTGTGCCATCCATTTTTATAAAAAGGAAATTTCCATTCAGTAACGAGGCTTTTATCAGGATATTATTGAATAACAGATCCACAATAGGAAGAAGTAGACAGAGATAGCTGAATATTGTCATTAATTTTTTTAAGGCATGATTTGTATAGTTAAAATATGCTGATAAAAAACCGTAAATGCAGACAAGAAGACATATTGTGAAAAATAAAAAAATTTCATTATGGATTCTGTTTGGAAAATCAAAGGGAATAAATCGATTGATCCATAAAAGGGATATGAATCCTATAAGAGTTCCCATAATGACGCTAGTATTAATTCCTTCAATTGTTTTATATCCAATATAGGTTATTTTGTTTGTAAAAAGTTTATTTTTATGGCGATTAGAATAATATAAAAGACCAAAAGCTATGCAAAACGCACTGCCCAATCCTAATATAAAATTGATAGTTCTGAATATGGCTCCACCTGCCCTGGCCATATGAATGCCAAAAATAACTTTTTCAGGATAACCAAACATGGGGGATAAGGAAGAATGTGATGTTAATTTTCCTGTAGTTTTATCAAAACCGACTAGATTTTTAAAACTGGTTAGATGACTATTGTTCGCTTCACTTATTTTTATTTCTTTAGGAGTAAAAAAAATGAATCCTGCAGGATTATTAAAATAACGTTCAGTTTCATTAATTAAATTGAGTAAATTTTGTTTAGATAATGTGTTCAGATTGTCTTTATATATATTTTCAGGTTTTGATTGAGGATGAGGAGAAGGTAGATAATGAGGAATGATGAATAAAAAACCGCTTAATGCTATTATAAAAAGAAATGGCAAGAAAATTATTCCAATGGACGTATGATAATTAAGTTGTTGTCGAAGGGGGGCAGCCTTGACCTGAAGGTTAAAAAGCATTTTGATAAAGGGTTTATAATGTAAAATCACACCAGTAATGATTGAAAGAATAAAGAAAAAAGCGACAATAAGTAAAATAAATTGTCCATATCTAGGATTCATATATAGTTTTTTATGAATGGAAACGATAAATGAAGCGCCTGCTGTATTTCGGACTGGAATAATATTCCCTTCATGAGGGTCAAGAACAATATTGCGTTTTATATTGTCCTTTAAATAGGAAACATATAGATAGGGATCGCGAGAAGAGGGAAGTTTAATTAAATTTTTGGGCATATTTTGGCTATATGTCCAAATTTTGTAGGCATTATTCAGTGCCTTGGAGGAAAGGGGGGCCGGTTTGACCCGTGCAAGTTCTGGCCGCATCCATTGATTGATTTCACTATCAAATAAGGTTAGGCTGCCTGAAATAATAATTATAAAAAGAAACCATCCACCTGCCAGCCCTATCCAGCGATGAATGGATTTTATCAAGAATAAAGTTTTTTGATGCATAATATGATTTGTAACGCTTAATGATAATAATTATTATTATCAGAAATAATAAAAAAGCAATAGTCTTGACATTATTATAGAGGAATTTAAATTTTTTATATATAAATAATAATTATAATAATAATGAAACATTTATATATAAAAAAGAATTCAGATGGCTGATAAGTAATAAGTTAGGTATTTTCAACAATTGTGATGGAAGCCTCGGGAACTCTTTGCAATTGGATAATATCCTTGTCTATATTTTCAAGAGATGTTGTGTCTGTATTATTGATTTGTCTTATGGCATGAAAATTGATGCGTGAATTTTTAAGGGAATATCTTATTTTTATGACCTTCCATAGTTGATCAAGATAAAAAATGATATTTCCACAATTAATGTTTTGTACGGGGATATCTCTTACATTTATTTTAGAAGGCATAGTATTTCCTATCATAGTGTAAGTATAAGATTTGTGTTTTGTTTTATAAAGGTTGTTTGTAGTTTTAATTTAGTTATATTTGTTTTCTTTTAATAAAGGTATTTATTTAATAAAATTAAAGAGTATATTTGAATATTTTAAATAAAATGAGTAGATAAAAATATCAGCAAAATCTATTGTAATTTTTAGAAACAAAATTTTTTATTTTAATTGAAATGGGTTATTTTATTTAGAAAATATTATAACTTGTAAAAAACTGTAGAATTTAAGTTATGACAGTAGAGATGGCTCTTGGAATATTCCCGTTATTTGTTTATGGATTATTAGTCGTAATAATGATCTTGATAATTATTTTTCAATTTTTTTTAAAAAGGAGAAAGTAATCCTAATCAAGTTTGACGTGAATAGATTCTATTAAATTTTCAAACATTTCCGTCGTTAATAATCTGGTACTCGTATTATATTTTGATACATGATAGCTGTCGACCAGCGATATTTTTTCATTTAGTTGAATATATTGTCCATGCTTGAATTTCACTTTAGAATTTGAAATGTTAAAACATGACAAAATATTTTTATGTGCAATTACACCCAACGCCAAAATAATTTTTAAATTCATCATATTTTCAATTGCTGATTTCAAATAAGGGCGACAGTTTTTTTCCTCTTGCGTTGTGGGTTTATTTTGAGGTGGCACGCAACGAACGGCATTCAAGATTTTACAATTGATCAGGGTCAAACTATCATTGGGATCAGCCTGATAGGTTCCAGAGGCAAATTTGTATTTGATAAGAGTATTGTAGAGTAAAATGCCTGCATAATCTCCTGTGAAAGGACGCCCGGTTAAGTTCGCCCCTTTTAATCCCGGAGCTAGACCAACAACAAGTAATTCTGAATCAATATTCCCCCAGGTTGGAACAGGTGCATTCCAGCCAGTGGGAAATTTTTCTTTATTTTCTTCTCTAAAATTTTTAAGACGAGGACAAATGCTACAATTTATGTCAGGTGTTAAATTTATCATGAAATTAAATATTTTTTGAAAAAATAGACTGTAATAAAATTGGATATAAAGATTATGTATAGTTATTGTTGGGCTTCATTTGGCCGTCGAGTGAACTCGGGTGCAATGCTTGTTAATTCAATAAATTGATCGGCTTGTCTTCTTAATTCATCACCAATCATGGGTGGGTTGGTTTTGATAGAAGATACGACAGAAACACGTACCCCCTGTCGTTGAACGGATTCAACAAGGCGTCGTAAATCGGCATCACCACTGAATAATATGGCATGATCAATTTTTGGAGCAATTTCCATCATATCGACAGCCAATTCAATATCCATGCTTCCTTTTACCCTTCGCCGACCATTTTGGTCTGTAAATTCACGGGCATTCTTGGTAACCAGAAGAAACCCATTATAGGCTAACCAGTCAGTCAGGGGTTTTAATGGAGAATATTCTTCTGTATCTAGGACGGCAGAATAATAATAGGCACGAATGACGTTACATTGTTTTTTAAAAAAATTGAGTAAATTTCTGTAATCGACATCAAAATTCAGATTACGTGATGCGGAATAAAGGTTTGCTCCATCGATAAATAAGCAGACCTTTTCATTATTTTTAAGAAACATTTATAAGCACCTTAAAATTTTTGAAAGCAGGAGTTAAATAAGAATAAAAATCGTTATACATAATTTGTTTTATCAGTTATATCAACATTTTATAGGTTATATCAATTTTACATTAAAAGGCGAGATATTTTGTATCCTTTTGATGTAAATTTATTTATTTAGGTAATTATTACAAAACTATGATTATTATTTCAGTAGGTAGCAACCTTCCAGGAGCATGGGGAGACAACCCTTATGAAATGTGTCAAAAAGCATTTTATTATTTGGGTAAAAAACTTAATGATACCTCCATGATCGTTTCTCCAATGTACCAAACTACACCAATTCCGCCGTCATCTCAACCTTTATATATAAATGGTGTCATATTATTTGATAGTCAAATTCCATGCAAAGATTTACTTTCAATTTTAAATGAATTGGAGGACAAAGCAGGTAGAATACGTCAAAAGATAAATGAATCTCGCCCGCTTGACCTCGATATAATTGCATATCATGACAAAATCATCAAAGATTCATCACGATTGATCGTGCCGCATCCCCGGGCACATTTAAGGGCTTTTGTTTTATATCCCTTAAGAGATGTATTGCCAAATTGGGTTCATCCCGAAAGCAAGAAATCACTTGATGAATTAATATCAGAACTACCACCTGATCAGGGTATTGAACCTTACATTTGATTTCTTGATAAAAATATGATATTGGTGAAATCCTTTTGAATCTGGAGATTAATTTGAATGGCACGCGTTACTGTAGAAGATTGTGTTGAAAAAATTCCTAATCGTTTTGAATTGGTGCTTTATGCTTCACAACGAGCACGCAACATTTCAAGAGGTGAGGCGTTAACTATAGATCGTGACAATGATAAAAATCCAGTGGTTGCCCTAAGAGAAATTGCAGATGAAAAAATTGATCTTGCAACAATTAAAAATGATATTATCCGTACCCTGACTCGTGCTCCTGAACCTGAACCGGTGGAGGAAGAGGTTGCAGATCTGATCCCAGCGGAAAAAAATATCTTTGGCCTTCAAGATGTTTCAATCGAGGAAGAACAGGCCAAACCGACAAATTCCTTTGAGAACATTAATCAGATCATGCATGAATTGGATCGTCGTCGTATGGCTTCTGAAAATAAAGAGGAATAATTTAATTTTATTTTTCAGTTTTATAATCTATAAAATTAAATAAGAGTGTCATTTAATTTTTGGATTATAAGTGGAAAATATCAGCTTTCCCATAGCCTTGAGTGAAAGCAATCAAATTGATTGCTCTGGATTAATTGATCGTATTCGGAAATATGAGCCGGAGGCGAATGTTGCTTGTGTAGAGAAAGCTTTTAGAATTTCTGTTCAAGCACACGAGAAACAGTATCGTGACAACGGGGCTCCATATATTACACATCCTTTGGCTGTGGCAAATATTTTGGCTCATATGAAAGTTGACATTGCCTCTATCGTAACAGGTCTTTTGCATGATACGATAGAAGATACAGAAATTACCCGAGAATTTATAGAAAAAGAATTCAGCAAGGTTGTTGCAGATTTGGTGGATGGCGTTACCAAACTGACAAGGCTTGAATTACAATCTGATAAGACAAAACAAGCTGAAAATTTTCGTAAACTTGTCTTGGCGATGTCCAAGGATATACGTGTATTGATTGTCAAGCTTGCTGATCGTCTGCATAACATGCGTACTTTACACTATGTTCAAAGACTGGATCGTAGGCAGCGTATTGCTCGTGAAACAATGGATATTTACGCGCCATTGGCTGAACGTATCGGAATGGATAATGTGAAAAGGGAATTGCAAAATATTGCATTTTCTGTTTTGGAACCTGAGGCAGATGCTTCTATTAAAGCGCGTTTAAATTTCTTGCGTGGACAGGGTGCAGATATTATTGAGGAAGTCTGTGCCGAGCTTAAGGCAATCTGCCAAAAGGGTGGGTTGAGGCAGGTCGAGGTAACGGGAAGGGAAAAATCTTGTTACTCTATCTGGGAAAAAATGCAGCGAAGGCAGGTTACCTTTGAACAGCTTTCCGACATAATGGCATTTCGAATTGTGGTTGAAACCAAAGAGGATTGTTATACTGCCCTTGGTATAGTGCATAGTCATTACCCTGTTGTAGCCGGACGTTTTAAAGACTATATTTCAGCGCCCAAGGCCAATGGTTATCAGAGTATTCATACGGGGGTAACCTTGCGTTTTCCCCGCAATCAGAAAATTGAAATTCAAATCCGTACAAGAGAGATGCATGATATTGCTGAAAATGGTGTTGCGTCTCATTGGATATATAAACAGTTGCCGATTATTAACAAAAACAGTAAAAATAATGACCAGGTTATTGGCATTGCTGCCAAGATGAAAAAATTACGCTGGGTTCAGGATCTTCTTGAAATTCTTGAAGATTCAACAGCCCCAGATGAATTTTTGGAAAATACGAAGCTGGAATTATATCAGGATCTCGTTTTTTGTTTCACACCGAAAGGGGAATTGATCCAGCTACCAAGAGGAGCGACACCTGTCGACTTTGCCTATGCGGTTCATAGTCAGGTTGGGGATCGTTGTGTTGGTGCAAAAGTGAATGGACGACTTATCCCCTTGCGCCAAAAATTAAAAAATGGCGATCAAGTGGAAATTATGACTGCACGGGAAGGTAACCCTTCTCCATCCTGGGAAAGATTTGTAGTTACTGGAAAAGCGAGAGCTCGAATTCGTCATTTTGTCAGTAATCAACAAAAAGAATTGAAAATGGAAGCTGGACGCGTTGCGTTGGCTAAGGCTTTTCGGCAGGAAGGTGTTGATGGATCACAAAAAATTCTTGAAACTGTTTTAAAGAATTTTAAACAAACCTCTCTTGATGAATTATATATAGCGGTGGGTAGCGATAATATTTCTGCCAAAGATATAGTATATGTTGCTTACCCAGAATTAAAACCTATTAAACGTGCCCCTCGTTTTGTGCCCGGGTTAAGCGATAAAGGCCGTATTAGCCAAAATAAAAATAAAGACGATCATAAATTCTCTTCCCCATTGAAAGGTATGGATAAGGGAATTGTGGTTCATTTTGCGGGTTGCTGTCATCCAATTCCCGATGATGCCATTGTTGGTATTGTTGCAACAGGCAAGGGGATCACTATTCATCGCAAGGAATGTTCAACATTAAACAGTTTTTCTGCTACCCCAGAACGTTTTATGAGTCTGGATTGGGACTATGATATATTAAACCAGGTGAATAGACAGAAAAATTATACAGCGCGTATTAAAATTGTAGCGGAAAACGACAACGTCATTCTGGCAACTATTGCCAATCGTATTGTTCAGTATGATGGCTCTTTGATAAATTTGAAAATTGTTAACCGACATATGGATTTCATCGAAATTCTTTTGGATGTGGAAGTTAAAGACCTTACACATTTAAATCAGGTTATCAATGGTTTGCAAATGGTCAAGGGGATTGTCCATGTTGAACGATCATGTTCATGATTAATGGAGAAATAAAGTGATTATTGGTATTGGGTCAGATTTATGTGACATTCGTCGTATCGAAAAAGTCATTACACACCATAAGGAACGTTTTCTTCATCGTATATTTACTGATAAAGAGATAAAAAAGGCTGAAATGCTATCAGACAAACTTAAGTCTGGAACTTATGCCAAACGGTGGGCAGCAAAGGAGGCCTGTGCCAAGGCATTGGGTACGGGATTTACAGAAGAGGTTTTTTACAAGGATATTGAAATTGTCAATAACGAAAAAGGTAAACCGACATTAAGATTATATAATGGCGCTTTCAGATCTTTACAAAAATTAATTGATAAAAATAAAAAAACGAATATTTTACTGACCATGAGTGATGAATATCCTTATGCATTTGCGCAAGTTATTATTGAAATGCTTCCAATAAATACCGTAAATGAACAGTGATCGTGAAACTTTGAAATACCGCATCTAAATCGGGCACCTATTAGGAATTTAACAAGATAGATTGTTTATATGGAAAATAATCAGGATAAGATAAATAAACCTGTAAAAGATACAGGAAATAATGAAAAACATGTTTCAATATGGCATCAGATCAAGGAATTGATTTATACTATCTTTTGGGGTGGTCTTATTATTCTTGTTATACGCATTTTACTATTCGAGCCCTGCAATATCCCATCTGGTTCAATGATCCCGACCCTTTTGGTTGGGGATTATATTTTTGTTAGTAAATACAGTTATGGGTATTCTCGCTATTCCTTACCTTTCTATCATCCGGATCTTAAAGGCAGGCTATGGTATAAAGCTCCGAAAAGAGGAGATGTAGCTGTTTTCAGAAGTACTAAGCCTCCCTACGATTATTACGTAAAAAGAATTATCGGTTTGCCGGGAGACACTGTTCAGGTAAAAAATAGTGTTTTATACGTAAATGGCAAGGCCGTTGAACGTCAATTTAGAGGAGAATATCACTATAAAGAGAATTCTTCTGTTCCTGTTGAAGTGGATCATCGATTTACTGAATTCCTACCAGCCAATAGTAAAATTGTTAAACACGATATTCTGCAAAAAGATTTTGATGAATATGAACAATCTCCCTATTTATGGAATGGGGAATTAAACGTAAATAATACTGTTATCTACAAGGTGCCTCAGGGACATTTTTTCGCTATGGGTGATAATCGTGAACATAGTGCGGACAGTCGATTCACAGATCCTAATTCGCCAGATTATCTTGGATATGTCCCAATTGATCACTTAATCGGGAAAGTGCAGTTTATTTTTTATTCTTATGATAGTCAGCATCCAGTTTGGCAATTTTGGTATTGGCCAGTTGAAATACGTTGGGATAGATTGTTTAAAGCGGTAAAATGACAAAAATAACTATTAACTCCCTGAATTCTTCTGAAAAAGAACTTGAAAATAAACTGGGATATGAATTTGTAAAAAAGTCATTGTTCCGAAAGGCTTTAACCCATCGTTCCGCAGTGTATGAACAAAAATATGCACATAAAAAAAGGAAAAGAGCCCGGTCAAATGAACGGTTAGAGTTTATTGGTGACCGTGTTTTAGGATTGGTGATGGCGGAATGGTTATTGGAACGTTTTCCGGATGAGCAGGAAGGTGATCTTGGACCTCGTCATGCCAATCTTGTGTCCAAAACAGTTTTGGCAAAAATAGCATCAAAACTTGAAATTCATAACAGTATTCATGTTGCGTCACATGAAGAAAAAGCCGGGGTCAATTATACCGAAAGTGTTCTGGCTGATGCTGTAGAGGCTATTTTGGGGGCGATGTATCTTGATGGAGGACTTGAACCTGTCAGAAAATTCGTCCGTAAATTATGGGTTGATATTATGAAAGCGCAGGCGCTGCCTCCCAAAGATTCAAAAACAGCATTGCAAGAATGGCTGTTGACAAGAGGATTGCCTTTACCAGTATATGAATTGGTTTCCCAGGAGGGTCCGTCCCATACGCCTGTATTTATTATAAACGTCAAGGCACAAAATATGGAGGGACAAGGTAAAGGGGGAAGCAAAAGAAGTGCACAGAGTGCGGCAGCCAAGGATTTGCTGGGCAAACTAAATAAGGTTAATAAAATCAAGAGACAGGGTAATAAGTGATGCGTTGCGGTTTTGTTGCATTAATAGGCGCACCAAATGCTGGTAAATCAACTTTGTTAAATCAAATGGTAGGGGCGAAATTGTCAATTGTCAGCCCCAAGGCACAAACAACAAGAATGAGGATATTGGGAATTGTTATGCATCAGCAATCTCAAATTCTTTTGGTCGATACACCAGGTATATTTAAGCCTAAAAGACGTCTGGACGAATTGATGGTTTCAAATGCCTGGACCGGTGCGGTGGATTCAGATATAACCCTTTTTATTCTGGATGCACATAATGGATTAAATGAAGAGATTAACCTTATAATTCAAAAATTGAAGGAAACTAGCCGCCGTATTTGGTTGGTATTAAATAAAATTGATAAAATTATCCCCCAGAAACTGTTACCTCTTGCAGATCAGGTTAATAGTTTACTTTCAATAGAACGTAGTTTTATGGTGAGTGCGAAAAAGGGGAATGGTGTAAATGATTTAATGGAAGCACTGGCAAAAGAGGTTCCTGAAGGGCCATGGCTATATCCAGATGATGATTTGACCAATTTGCCAGACCGGTTGCTTGCTGCCGAGTTGGTGCGTGAACAAATTTTTATGAAGACTCATGAAGAAATTCCTTATGCAATAACCGTTGAAACAGAAAGTTTCAAAGAAAAATCTGATCATTCAATACGGGTTGATTTGGTAATATATGTCTCTAAACCCAATCACAAAGCGATTATAATTGGGCATCAAGGACAAAAAATACGAATGATCGGTGAACGAGCCCGAAAAGAACTTTCTCGTTTATTGGAACGGCCATGTCACGTTTTTTTAACAGTTAAGGAAAGAAAGAATTGGGATAGTGAAAATAATCGATTAAAAGCCATAGGGCTTGATCTTTCATAGGATAAGCATTGTTTGTTAATCAATTAAAATTTATTTTCATTCTTTCAAAATTTTAATGGCTGATATAATATCTTTAACCACTTAAAAAAACTTTATTTACAATGTGAATTTATAATGGTTTCTTCAGAAAAAATTGTTCCTAAACGAGTTTTATTGAAAATTTCAGGTGAGGCTTTACTGGGTGAAGGTAGTTATGGTATCGATCCCAAAGTTGCAAACGCTATTGTAAGCGATATCGCCAATGTTGTTAAGTCTGGTGTGGAAGTTTGTTTGGTAATCGGTGGTGGCAATATTTTTCGTGGCATGACTGCAGCCTCCAAGGGAATAGATCGTGTTCATGGTGATTATGCTGGAATGCTAGCTACAGTGATTAACGCAATTGTTTTGCATAATGTTTTGGAACAGCATCATATTGAAAGCTGTATCATGTCGGCGATTGATATTCCTCAGATTGCAGAAAATTATGTAAGAAACAAGGCTATTTCACATATAAAACAGGGACGGGTGGTTATTTTTGCGGCGGGTACGGGAAATCCCTATTTTACTACGGATACAGCTGCAGCGTTGCGAGCCATTGAGATGGGATGTGATATTATGCTGAAAGGGACACAGGTTGACGGTGTCTATGATAGCGACCCCAAGAACAATCCTGATGCCAAAAGATATGATACAATCACCTATTCTGAGGCTCTCATCAAGGAATTAAATATCATGGATGCGACGGCTTTCAGTCTGGCTCAGGATAATAAGTTGCCAATGATAGTGTTTAATGTACACAAAGAGGGCAATTTTGAAAATGTGTTGTTGGGTAATGGTGTTTGTACCAGAGTGGTTGCTTCTTCTTCAAATCATAAGTAAAAGATAAATTAAATAATCTTAATAATTTTAAAAGGTGTTGATGTGGTTGATGATATTAATAGTTTAAAGCAGGATCTGACACGACGTATGCAGAGCGCTATTGAATCTTTTAAGCATGATCTGGCAGGGTTGCGTTCGGGACGTGCAACTCCGGCCTTGCTGGAGCCTATTCGCGTTGATGCTTATGGAAGCATTACACCAATTACTCAGGTCGCTTCCATTACAGCGCCAGAATCACGAATGTTATCTGTTCAAGTATGGGACAAGACGCTAGCATCCGCTGTAGACAAGGCGATAAGGGAAAGTGGGTTGGGATTGAATCCTATTCCTGACGGGCAATTAATTAGAGTGCCTATTCCACAGTTAACCGAAGAGCGACGTAATGAAATGGTTAAGGCTGCAAGCCGGTATGCTGAAAATGCAAAAATTGCGGTGAGGGGTGTTCGTCGTGATGGAATGGACAAAACCAAAGCTGCTGAAAAAAAAGGTGAAATCAGCCAAGATGATGTAAAAGATTGGTCTGATGAAATTCAGAAAATAACAGATCAGTATGTTAATAAAATTGATGAGGTTTTTGCTGAAAAAGAACGTGACATTAAACAGGTATAGATCATAAACATCAGGTTGATAATTAATGGTTTTACCTACTGTTCATGATAATGTCAAAATATCATCAACAATGGATGATTGTGAAATACCCCAACATGTTGCGATCATTATGGATGGCAACAGTCGTTGGGCGGCTGCAAGAGGATTGCCGAGAATTGCCGGACATCGTGCAGGTGCACAGGCGGTTAAACGAAGTATAGAATTTGCTATTGAAAAAAAGATAAGATGGTTGACTCTTTATGCGTTTTCTTCTGAAAATTGGCAAAGAACACCAGAGGAAGTATCAGATTTAACCGGACTTTTGAAATTTTACCTTAAAAGCGAAGTTAAAAAGCTTCATAAGCAGAATATTCGTATTCGTATAATCGGTGATATTACACGTTTTGACCAAAATCTTCAAAACGATTTGCATGCAGTGGAATATTTGACAAAGAATAATGATGCGCTTGTCCTGACTTTGGCTCTTTCCTATGGAGGGAGAGGAGAAGTTATTCAGGCAGTTAAGAGAATTTGTCAGGATCGGGTTGATAAGTTGCTTGATTCACGGGACATAACAGAAGATTTATTTGCATCATATCTTTTTACGGCAGATATACCAGATCCAGATCTTATTTTACGAACAAGTGGTGAAAGCAGATTATCAAATTTTCTTTTATGGCAGGCCGCTTATGCTGAATTAATTTTCATTGATACGCTTTGGCCAGATTTTGACAAAAAGGATTTTGATAGGGTTATAGATATTTATATTCGTCGGGAACGACGTTTTGGTGCCAGACCGGGATTAGAAGATAGTGAATAATAATCAGCAAGCTTCCTGGCAGGATTTGCCTGTACGAATTGTTTCTGCAGTGATTATTGTTCCTGCTGCTTTGATTTGTATCGTATGGGGTGAATGGTATTACATCGGTATGATTTCCATTATAAGTATCGTAATGGTATATGAATGGGAAAATCTTTTTAAAATTAGTTATAAAAATTTTAAGGGGTGCCTGTTTTTATTTTGGCCTGTTATAGCCTATTGCGCCGCCCTTGAAGGAATGTGGACACAATCGCTTTATATCATATTGGGGTTTGCCTTTATTTTTGGACCACAATTATGGTTGGGATCAGTGATTATCGGTGGCGCTGGTTTATCTTTATTGTGGCTACGGTTTATGACAGGCTTTCAAACCTGGATGATCATCTGGATTGTTTCGGTTGTTATTGCAAGTGACAGTTGTGCCTATCTTGTTGGAAAGCTTGTTGGTGGACCCAAACTCATTCCTTCTGTCTCTCCTGGAAAAACCTGGTCGGGGGCTATAGGTGGATTGATTGGTGCCGGGTGCATCGGCGCCTGTATCATTGGATATTTGAATCAAGGAATAGGACATTCCTATCTTATCGGATGTGTTTTGAGTGTTCTTATCGGTATTATGGCGCAAATTGGTGATTTGCTTGAAAGTAAACTTAAACGTATTTTAGGTGTTAAAGATTCAGGCAAAATCATTCCCGGACATGGGGGGGTTCTGGATCGTTGCGATGCTTTGTTGACAGTATCAATTTTGGTCGCTCTTCTTACTTTTTTCCTGCCATCTGAAATAGAGGGTGTCAAATGGAATGGTGGATCACTAGCTAATAATCAATTAATATTTAATATAAAACCTAATATACCTTTATATTTGTTTAAATAATCAAGGGAGCATTCTGGTTTTGGACATGAAGAGGATTTTCAGGAAATGAAGACGGTTTCAATATTGGGTTGTACAGGAAGTATTGGGTGTTCGACAGTTGATCTCTTGTTGCAAGATCCCCAGGCGTTCAAAACGGTTGCCTTGATTGGAGGCAAGAATTTTAAAAGACTTGCTGAACAGGCAATTAGGCTTAATGCTGAATATGCTGTTATTGCAGATGATCAATTTTTACCAGAATTGAAAGAATTGCTGAATTCTTTCCCTGTAAAGGTAATGGGAGGACGTCAGGCTGTCTTGGAAGCGGCAGCTATTCCTGTTGATTGGACAATGGCGGCTATTACCGGTGCCATTGGCTTGGAACCAACTTTGGCCGCCGTTAAAAACGGTCGTTATGTTGCCTTGGCTAACAAAGAGGCCTTGGTTTCAGCTGGAGATGTGATGTTAAAGGCCGTGAAAGAGGCTGGCGCGACATTACTTCCTGTTGATTCCGAGCATAATGCCGTTTTTCAGTCAATGGCGGATAAACAATATAATGCAATCGAAAAAATCATTCTAACCGCTTCTGGTGGGCCATTTCGAAAATTTTCCCTTGAAGAGATGAAAAATGTTTCACTAGATCAGGCATTAAAACATCCGACATGGACGATGGGTGCCAAGATTACCATTGATTCAGCAACAATGTTTAATAAAGGGTTGGAAATTATTGAGGCGGCCAGGTTGTTTTCCGTAAGCGAGAATAAAATTGATGTTTTAATCCACCCCCAATCCATTGTACACAGTATGGTACAATATGAGGATGGAAGTATCTTGGCACAACTTGGTTCTCCAGATATGAGAATTCCAATTGCTCATACTCTGGCGTGGCCAAAGAGAATGTATTCAAATGTTGAACGATTGAATCTTGCCAAGGCAGGAAAGTTAGATTTTGAAGCACCTGACGAAACAAGATTTCCAGCTTTAAGATTGGCACGTGAATCTCTGAAAGCTGGTAAATGTGCGCCAACCATTCTATCAGCAGCCAATGAAGTGGCAGTTGATGCATTTCTTCATGAAAAAATTCGTTTTCTCCATATAGCGGTTCTAGTTGAAACCGTCATGCAAAAACTTGATGCACCGACGGCGAATTCACTAGAAGATGTGTTGCATTGGGATATGGAAGCTCGTCGTTGCGCAAAAGAGTGGCTGAACAATTACAATAACTAATCTAAGAAATATAGGGTAAGACTGGATGCATGCGTTTATAGTAACAATTATCTCTTTCATATTTGTATTAGGAGTGCTTGTATTCATTCATGAACTTGGTCATTATTTCGCTGCACGTTGGCGTGGGGTTCATGTCGACGTATTTTCAATTGGTTTTGGCAAACCGCTATATAAATGGCGTGATAAGGTTGGAACCGAATGGCGATTATGTCCTATTCCGTTGGGTGGTTACGTAAAACCGCATGGATTTGAAGATCCGGAAGATGCCACGGATGAACAAAAAGCAAATTGGATTCCGGGGAAGACATTTCATGCAAAACCTGTAATGGATCGTTCAATCGTTATTTTTGCAGGACCTTTTTTTAATTTTGTTTTAGCCGTGATCCTGTTTGCCGGTGTATTCGCAATTTCAGGTAAACCTTTTATTAAACCAGTGGTAGAAAATATTGTTCCCAATAGTGCTGCCAGCCAAGCTGGTATGAAGCCTAATGATATTATTATTCAAATTGACAGATATAAAAATCCTGATGCTCAATCCCTGGCTTTATTTGCGAAAAAGCATCCGGGAATGATGACAACGGTGATTGTGAAGAGAGAAGGTAAGGAAGTTTCATTACCGATCACAATTAGTTCAAAATTAATTGACCATAAATCAGTAGGGCAGTTGGGGATTGTCATGGGCAGAATTTTTGTTGAAAAACATCGATTGTCAATCGAAGATTCTGTCGTATATGCATTCCGAGAAACATGGAATATAACCGCTGACACTGTTATTGGACTGGGGCAGATGGTTACCAGACAACGTTCCTTGAGTGAACTGGGCGGACCAATAAAAATAGCCCAGATTTCTGGTCAAGTTGCTGAAAAAGGTTTTGATCAATTAATCTTAATGATGGCAGTCTTATCCATTAATTTAGGCCTTATAAATTTGTTTCCGATTCCAATGTTGGATGGAGGACGGTTATTATTTTATGTTATTGAAGCTGTATGTCGTAAACCTGTGCATAAAAAAATTCAGGCATGGGCATTTCAAATCGGTTTCGGATTGATTTTGTTGCTTTTTTTATTTTCAACATATAACGATATTTCACAATTAGGTTTGATAAGCTGGTTTACAAGCCACAGTAAATAAATTCTATTCAATTTCTGTAATCAAAAACTTGTAAAAAGGATTAAAAATCGTTACCCCTTTAGTTTAAGAAATAAAATTTGATTTAATTGTTGTATTTCTTGTGATATTGAATTGAATGGATTTGTTTTGGTAATAAAGGGTGGCTGATTTGTCCGGTAAACGTTCGGCGTTGTTTGCTTCTGTATGCATATTTCCTTTTATGTGCGTATCGTTACATGCTCAAACAACAAGTAAAACTTCTTATGCATCTCATCATAAAAAAGCGGATTATCGTCGAAGTTCTATAAAAAAATCCCGTAATAAAAAGCGTTCTGTTGATAATCAAATAACGAAACAGGGCGGCATTATCCAATCAATTGAAGTATATGGAAATGATCGAGTTGAAACCCCGACAGTTCTTTCTTATATGCTGGCTCAACCAGGTGATCCATTTAATAAGGATTTATTGGATCGTTCTTTAAAAACACTTTATGCCACAGGTTTATTCAAAGATATAAGTCTGCATCGTTCCGGCAGTACGTTACAAATCAAGGTTATAGAGAATCCGATTATCAATCGTGTAGCTTATGAGGGTAATTCCAAACTCAAGGATACGGATATTCAGAAATACACTTCCTTGAGGGCGCGTTCTGTTTATTCCCCTTCACTGATTGCTTCTGATCGTCAGCGTATCCTTGCCATGTATGGTGCAAAAGGACGTTATTCAGTAACTGTTACGCCACAAATTATCAACCTGTCTCATAATCGTATTGATGTTGTTTTTAGAATTGATGAGGGTCCTAAAACTTTAATTAAAAAACTTACTTTTGTTGGTAACCATGCATTCAGTGAGGCACGTTTAAGTCAGGTAACCTCTTCAAAAGAAGCTGCGTGGTATCGATTCTTTTCCTCTTCCGATCAGTATAATCCGGAACGTGTCCGTTATGATGCGGAATTGATTCGAAGATTTTATTTACGTAACGGTTATGTCGATTTCAAAATGATCAATGCTACGGGTGAATTATCACCTGACCATAAATCTTTTTATATCACCTATACAATGGAAGAGGGGCCTCAATATCGTCTGGGTAAGGTTGATGCCCGTTCAAATGTTGAAAATGTGACAGCTGAAAAAGTTCAACGGATGATTCCAATACGTAAAGGGCAAATCTATGATGGCAAGGAAATTGATGACTTAGCTAAAGATATTCAGGAGACATTGCAGTCACAGGGGCATCCTTTTGCCGTGGTAAGACCTGAAATTGCGCGTAACCCGGAAAAAAAGATTGTTGATCTGCTTTTTGATGTTATGGAAGGGCCGAGGGTTTATGTTGAGAGAATAGACATTAACGGTAATACGGTGACTCAGGATAAGGTTATCCGTCGTGAGTTGCCTATAGCTGAAAATGATCCTTTTACTGATACAACCGAAAAATATATAAAGCAATCAGTTGAGGATTTGGGATATTTCAAAACTGTCAAAGTAGAAAAAAGTAAAGGTTCCGCTCCTGATAAACGAATGGTTTCTGTAAATGTTCAGGAAAAACCAACAGGTGAATTCTCACTAGGGGGAGGATATTCCACGGATTCCGGTGTGTTGGGAAATATAGGGTTAAGGCAGCGTAATTTCCTTGGAACAGGGGTTGATGCGGGAATTAACGGTACGATGGCCTATTATGCTCGACAAGCTGATTTTTCGATAACAGATCCATATTTTCTGGGTAAAAATATGGTTGCGGGAATTGATATATTCTATCTTGAAAATAATTATCAGACTTATCAGAACTATGCCGAAAACAGGTATGGCGCAACTTTCCGTATCGGATACGCGTTTAATAACGTTCTGTCACAGCAATGGACATATTCGATTATGGAAAGAAGGGTTCATGATATTTGGAGCCATTCATCTTTCTATATTCTTGATCAAAAAGGCTATTCATTCTTGTCGCAAATTGGTACGACGATTACTTATGACACGAGAGATTCGAGAATGAATCCTCACAGTGGAACCTTGGTTCGCCTGGGTGGTGATTTTGCTGGTGTCGGTGGTGACACGAAATATGTTCGCGGTAAAATTGATGCTGCCCAGTATTTCCCCCTGGATGATTTTACCGGTAATCGTGATTGGACATTGAGTATCAGTGGTGGTGCAGGGTATATAAGCGATATTTCAGGACATAATCATAGAAGTGTTATTGATAACTTTTATCTTGGTGGTAACAATCTGCGTGGTTTCTATGATGGTGGAGTTGGACCAAGAACCCATCCAATCAGTCATGTGGTTGAGGGTAAATCCCATGGTGAGGAAGATTTCCTGGGAGGTCGTTTCATGTACACGGCTTCAGCACAAATTAATTTTCCCATGCCCGCTTCACGTGATCTGGGTTTAATGGGTCGTTATTTTGTGGATATGGGTGCTTTGGGAGGAATGCGTGTCAAACGTCGTTATACCAATAAAGCGACTGATGGAGATCGTTATACACCGATTTGGGGAAATTCAATGACACCGCGTGTAAGTACTGGTGCTGGTATCTCATGGAAAAGTCCTTTCGGTATGTTGAATGTTGATGTTGGTATACCTATTGTCAAACAGAGACGTGACCGGGTACAACTATTAAGGTTTGGTTTTGGACAACAGTTTTAAGGATTTATAATGGCAAAAAATTTAAAGCTTTTTTTGGCAGTGACAGGGTTAATGATTATTCCTTCATTTTCTGGATTTAATAATTCTGTTCATGCCGCAGACGAGAATAATGGATGGTTCATTCCTAAAGGGAGCCAGACAAAACCTGTTATCAATACGCCAAAAACAGTAAAGCATTCCACTGCTAATGTTAGTAAAGCTGTACCGGTTGCTTCTGTTCCTGACACGGATGATTCCGATGAAACCGATATGCAGAATCAAAATCAGCCTGTTTTGCCATTACCGCCAATTCCGACACCAGCTCCTATTGCAAAATCCAACCCACCACCACAGGCTGTAATTGGGGTAATCAGTGTTCCGGATGTTATGCGTCAATCAACCGCTTATCTTGAAGCCTCAAAATTATTGGAAGCCCGTAGGGACAATCTGCAACAGGATGTTCAAAAAGAACAAAAAGTTTGGCGTTCGGAACAGCAGCAAATTCAGGCAAAAGCTAGAACAATGACTTCTGAACAAATTCAATCGCGTGCACGTCAGTTACAGGCACGTGTTTTAAAGGCACAAAAGGATTTTCGCAATCGAAGCAGAATTATTCAAGAGGCGGCACAAGTTTCTTTTGGACAGATTGAACGTGAATTGATTCAGATTATTCAGAATGTGGCTTCCAGTCATAATATGAATTTGGTACTACATCGTGAGCAAGTCGCATTAAGCGTTAATGAGCTCGATATTACAAATGATGTTTTAAAAGAGCTTAATAAAAATCTACCATCTGTTTTTGTGCCTGCGGCAAATGTCGATCCTGAAGAATTGGCAAAAAGTGGAACAATGCCAACAACAGCGAATCCTGAACCTCAAAAACCTCAGACCAAAGCGGTTGAACCAAAGAAAACAACTAAATAATTAATAAAATCAGGTGTTATTATAAAGTGAATCTGAATACAATTAATAATTGTCCTGGTGATTCTCGTTTTTTTAAAAAATCTGCGCCTATTGCCCTGGAACAGATTATTGGGACTTCTGAAGCCAAATTTGTTCCGGCATACAATGGTCGAGATAAATCTTTTGATTTAATGGGAATTGCACCTTTGCAATCAGCCACGCAAAATGAGGTTAGTTTTCTTGATAATAAACGATATATTGACTTGCTATCTCAAACAAAAGCCGGATTAATAATTGTTTCACCTGCTTTTGCAGATAAAATACCCCATCATTCTCATGCATTGGTAACAAAAAACCCGTATTTGGAATGGGCGAGAATAGCATCTTTGTTTTATCCTAAAAGTTCGGTTCAAGCCGGTATTCATTCTTCTGCCTGTATTGACTCAACTGCCCAGATTGATGATGAAGTTGAAATCCAGGAATTTGTAGTGATAAAGGCAAACGTGAAAATTGGAAAGGGTTCAATTATTGGGTCACATACTGTCATTGAACAGGGTGTGGAAATTGGTGAAAACTGTCGAATTGGAAGTCATGTTTCTTTGAGCTGTGCAATTCTGGGGAATAGAATTACGTTATATCCAGGAGTTAGGATAGGACAGGATGGATTTGGTTTTGCCATTAGTGAACATGGTTTTTTAAGTGTACCTCAAATAGGTAAAGTTATCCTGAAAGACGATGTTGAAATTGGTTCTAACTCAACAATTGATCGGGGATCGGTAAGAGATACGGTTATTGGTGAGGGATCGAGAATAGATAATCTAGTTCAAATCGGGCATAATGTCCAAATGGGAAAGTGCTGCATTGTGGTAGCCCAGGCTGGAATATCCGGCTCGACCCGATTGGAGGATTTCGTTACAATTGCTGCACAGGCAGGTTTGATTGGACATATCCATATTGGGGAACATGCCCGAATAGGTGCACAATGTGGTGTAATGTCGGATATTGATGCTAAATCCGATGTAATTGGTAGTCCGGCAATGCCTTTTCGAGAGTTTTTCAGAAATGTTGCTTTTTTAAGGCGTCTTGTTAAGTCGTCTTCAAAAGAAAAAGAATGAACATTCTTGTTTTGCAATAATAATTAATTTTTTCGTTCTTATAATGGTTTGAAAACGTGAATAAAAATCTAGAAAATTCTACAGTTCAATCAGATACAATAAATAGTGAAATCGATATATCTGTTATTGATATCGAGGGAATAATGAAGGCTATTCCGCATCGATATCCATTTTTGCTTATTGATCGTGTAGTTGATGTAAAATTGGGAAGCTCTGCAACAGGAATTAAGAATGTTACGGTAAATGATCAGTTTTTTATTGGGCATTTTCCGGGACATCCTGTTATGCCTGGTGTTTTAATAATTGAAGCTATGGCTCAGACGGCAGCGGTTTTGGTTGTAAAAACACTTGGAAGTGAATTCGAAGGTAAACTTGTATATTTTATGACTGTGGATAGCGCGAAATTCAGAAAGCCCGTTGTTCCAGGGGATCAATTGCATATTCATGTGGAAAAAGAACGTAACCGTGCAAATGTCTGGAAATTTCGCGGTATAGCAAAAGTTAATGGAGTTTCAGTGGCTGAGGCAATTTTCAGTGCCATGATTGTTGGCTAAAAATTCATTTATGGAAATATTTAAAATATAAACTTAATTTTATCATAATTATAGATATTGAGTTATTTTTAAAGTATTTTAAGGGGATGGAGGAAACTCTGACAAAAAATATACAAAAAAATCGTTCCTCTCGTGATTGTTATATCCATCCATCGGCAATTGTGTCTGAAAAAGCTAAGTTGGGACAGGGAATACATATTGGTCCATGGTGTATTGTTGGTGATGATGTTGTTGTTGAAGATGGTGCAAAACTTATAGCAAATGTCATTGTCGAGGGAAAAACTGTTTTGGGTAAAGATTCAGTCTATTATCCATTCTCTACAATTGGTCTGGCCCCGCAAGATTTGAAATATAAAGGTGAGTTGACAAGCTGTATCATTGGTGCCCGTACCATTGTTCGGGAACAAGTGACAATTCATCGCGGAACAGCTATCGGAAATGGGGTGACCCGCGTAGGTTCCGATTGTCTGATAATGGTTAACTCTCATATTGCACATGATTGCTATTTAGGAGATAGAGTGATCATTGTGAACAATGTTGTCCTAGGGGGGCATGTTCACATAGATGATGATGCCCGAATTATGGGATGTGCAGCTATTCATCAATTCGTAAGAATTGGTAGAGGGGCCCTGGTAGGGGGTGTAACAGGAGTTGAATCTGATGTCATACCCTATGGTAGTGTAATAGGTAATCGGGCCCGTTTGGTGGGAATGCATTGGATTTGGCTGAAACGAAATGGGGTTAAAAATCAGGAGTTGCATGCTTTAAGAGGCGTTTATCGAATTCTTTTCCCGAAAGAAAATGAACAAGAAATGGTTTTTGATGAACGGTTGAAATTAGTGCACGAAAAATATGGACATATTGAGCGTGTAAAGGAAATACTGGATTTTATTCAGAATCCGAGCCGACGTGGATTGGTTAAAGTTGGACGCATGATTTCCTCTTCTGAAAATGATGATTAAATATTAGATGGATAAAAACCGACAACAGCCTGTTTTAGGTATCTTGGCAGGAGGAGGACCTTTGCCAGGAAAGGTTGCAGAAGCTGCAAAGAAAAAAGGATATTCTATTTTTATTGTGGCTTTTAAGGATTTTGCAGAACCTCATATTGTCAGCTCTTGGCCACATGAATATGTAAGATTAGCCGCTGCAGGACATATTCTAAATATTTTACGCCAGAATAATTGTAAAGAGCTTGTCTTGATTGGACCAGTAAAACGACCATCATTTTTTGATCTTCGTCCAGACTCGGAAGGGGTAAGAATATTAGGAAAAATAGGTAAGGCCCTTTTTGCTGGAGATGATGGATTGCTTGCCTCCCTTGTTCGTGTGCTAAATGAGGAAGGGTTTACAGTACGAGGAGCTCATGAATTTTTACAGCCTGTATATGAGGGAATTTTAGGAGATGTTATTCCAGATAAATTGGCTTTACAGGATATTGCTAAAGGAATTAAAATTAATAAAGTTATAGGAGAGCTTGATATTGGACAGGCATGTATTGTTCAAAATGAATTGGTTATTGCTGTAGAAGCCATGGAAGGAACTGATGCCATGTTAAAACGGGCGAAAGACTGTCAGCAACCAGGTTTGGGCGGCATTTTGATCAAACAGGTCAAACCGAATCAGGAACGAAAAGCCGATATGCCAACCATTGGTCCAAAAACGGTATATAATGCCCATTATTCCGGATTAAGAGGTATCGCCTTCGAGGCAGAGGGAACATTATTAATCCACAAAGACGAAATGGTTGCAATTGCAAATCAAAAAGGCCTGTTTCTGTTAAGCTATAATCCTGTGACATTTGAACAAAAATATTTGCGTAAGGAAAATTGAATGTCAATGTTTTTACATACAATGCTTCGGGTTTTCGATCTTGACAAGTCCATTTCATTTTATAAAAAGCTGGGGCTTCATGAAGTGCGTCGTAAGGATGTGCCAGAGGGTAAGTATACATTGGTTTATATGGCCTATCAAGGTAATGACAAAGGTGAGGCAGAACTCGAACTGACCTATAATTGGGGATGTGAAACGCCCTATAATGTGGGAACAGGATTTGGTCATCTTGCTTTTGGTGTTGATGATGTTACCCAATTGGTTGAGAAAATTAGACAATCGGGTGGCAAAATTACTCGTGAACCAGGACCCGTTAAATTTGGGAAAACATTCATAGCTTTTGTGGAGGATCCAGACGGTTACAAAATTGAACTCATTCAAAATGATTAGAATAAATTATCAATCTTTTTTGTGGAATTTAGATAATCAGAAGTTTTTTCAATAGAACTGGCGATTGATTCTGCTGATTGAATAATTTTTTTATCAGCAGACTTATTGAGGATGATGCGATCGGCCTGTAATAAGGCTGGTGATAACAAGCCCTTAACATCATGTCTTAAAAGTGAAAGTTGTCGATAATGATTGTTTTTAACTTTATATATTTGCGATTGAAACAAGAAATTCATTAGAAAAAGAGTTGCACAAAAAATCAGGCAACCAGATAGCAAAATCAGCTTTATATCTAAATTGTATTTATAGAGTAACATTAAAATTAAATAAACAAAAACGCCTTCAAGCAAATAGACAACATAATTTAATAAATTTTTGCATAAATGGAATTGATTTTTATGAAATGTCATTTTCAAGCATTATATATATTGATTAATTCTCTTAAAATATCATAAAAAACATTTTATGGCTATTGAGTTTGATTGACGATTTCCCATAATCAGATTATAAACAGCTTTTTAAGAGTTATTATTCTGTTGACCTTTAATGGCTTATTCTGGAATAAATACAATTTGTAATATTTTTAAGGAGAAATTTCGTGAAGCGTACCTATCAACCTTCCAAAATTGTTCGTAAACATCGCCACGGTTTTCGTGCACGTATGGCTACTGTTGGCGGTCGCAAGGTTATTTCAAGTCGTAGGGCCAAAGGTCGTAAACGTCTTTCTGCGTAAGATCTGCTTTGTCAGAACGACTTTTTAGAAAGATAAGGTTACAAAGGGTTCAGTCAATTCAATCAGATTTTAAGCTTTTACACTTGAAAAAAAGAGTGCACTTTTTGAAAGTGGCTGCTCAAGGGCAAAAAATCCCTACATCCAGTTTGGTATTACAATTCTTGAACAGGCATGATAATCAACCGGGAAGGGTAGGGTTTACCGTGACAAAAAAAGTAGGAAACGCGGTTGTACGAAACCGTATAAAACGCCGATTGCGAGCCGTGATTTATCAAGCTGGAAAAGAAATATGTCTATGTGGGGTTGATTTGGTTCTAATAGGACGTAACAAAACTTTTTCAAAACCTTATCCCCATATCGTCCACGATTTTTACCATGCTTTAAAGAAGGCTGGCATGAAATTTGATGCGTAAATGAAAAAATTGCTTATTCATTCAATTGATTTTTATCGGTTGTGTATAAGCCCATTTTTGGGACATAATTGTCGTTTTAATCCAAGTTGTAGTGAATATATGAAGATAGCTATAGAACAACATGGTGTTGTAAAGGGCATTTTATTTGGTGGATGGCGCATTTTGCGATGTAACCCTTGGAATGCGGGTGGAAATGACCCTGTTCCTCCAAAAAAAACAAGTTATTAGTTTTCTAAAACAAAGAATGATTGGCTGGCTTTGAATGGATAATAAGCGCTTTTTTCTGGCGACTTTACTTTCTGTTTTAATTCTTTTTGCATTTGAATATTTTACGCCTCAAACGTCTTCAGTGCATGAAAATGAAAAACAGGTGACTCAACAAACTGGAACCGGACAGTCCCAGTCCAATATTCCTCATGAAATTAAAACAATAGCAAAAGTGACTGGTCCTGAAGTGAGAATTCCTTTTGAGGCAAACGCTGTAAAAGGATCAATCAATCTTCGGGGTGCTGTTTTCGATGATTTGGTTTTAAAAAACTATCATGAAACGGTTAAAGCTGATTCACCATTGGTTAGAGTCCTTGACAAGGCAGATAGTAAAAAACCCAATTATATTGAAACAGGTTGGTTTAATACGGATAATACGTCTGTTAAATTTCCTGATTCAACTTCTGTATGGAAGGCGGATGAAGAAAAATTAACTCCTGGCCACCCTTTAACCCTGACTTGGGATAATGGTGCAGGAATTGAATTCCAGAAAATTATTTCACTTGATAAGGAATATCTTTTTCATATTGAGCAAAAGGTTAAGAATAAATCAAGTCAACCCGTTCATTTTGTTTTTTACGGACGTGTTAATCGTGGATATGCACCAAAAGAGGTTGGTGGCTATTTAATGCATGAAGGGCCATTAGGAATTATAAATGATCGTCTGGAACAAAATTCCTATAAATATCTGCGGGAAAATTCCAAAGGGGAACATCATATTGCCTGGAGTCAGAACAGTAAAGGGGGCTGGGCGGGTATAACCGATAAATACTGGTTAAATGCCATTGTTCCACAACAGGATAAGAATGTAACAGTTCATTATGGATTTGTTCCAGAAGATCATGCGAATAATTCAGGAGATTCAGAAAATCAAAAAGGGACATACCAGGTTGGTTTCACTTCACAACAGCCAATTTCTGTAGGACCTGGTGAGGTTGTCGTAACGGATGGAAATGTATTTTCTGGTGCGAAGGAACTTCACCTTCTTAACCGCTATGAAAAAGAATATCATATTCCCAATTTCTGGAAATCTGTTGATTTCGGGTGGTTTTCATTTCTTACCTATCCAATTTTTATCGTTCTGGATTGGTTAAATGGTTTATGGGGTAATTTCGGTCTTGCTTTATTAACATTTACCTTGATTGTAAAGCTTGTTTTTTATCCTTTGGCTTCAAAACAATTTCATTCGATGGGCAAGATGAAAGATTTGCAGCCAAAAATGAAAGAAATTCGTGAACGCTATAAAGGCGACCAGGCACAGATGAATCAGCAGATGATGCTATTATACAAGGAGCAGGGGGTAAATCCTGCCAGTGGTTGTTTGCCGATGTTAATTCAGATTCCGATTTTCTGGTGTTTGTATAAGGATTTGTACGTCACAATTGAAATGCGACATGCGCCGTTTTTTGGATGGATTCATGATTTGTCAGCACCGGATCCAACGAATATACTGAATTTATTTGGTCTTATTCCTTTTGATCCTTCTGTTATTTCACCTTTGTTGCATGTCGGTATCTGGCCTTTGTTATTCGGGGCAACAATGTTCTTGCAGCAAAAATTGAATCCTGCAGTAATTGATCCTGTCCAGAAGAAAATGTTTCAATTGATGCCAGTTATTTTTACGGTAGTACTGGCTACGCAACCTGTTGGATTAGTAATTTATTATAGTTGGAACAACCTGTTAACAGCAATTCAGCAGCTTGTTATTCAAAAACATATGGCAATCAAGGAAAAGCAAGCCATTTCTAAATCAAAAAAAGGATAGGTGGCCATGTTTTCAAAAGATGGCATATCCACTCATCAAAATGATGAAAATGCCCAGTTTATTGAAGCTGGGCGGCTTCTTTTTTCTCGAGAAGCAAAATTTTTCTTTGGTGCACAACGGTTAAATCAGCTTGAACCCTCCTTATTACCGGAAGTTGCTTTTGCCGGACGTTCAAATGTAGGTAAATCGAGTTTGATTAATGCGTTAACAGGACAAAAAATGCTGGCAAGAGCTTCTTCAGAGCCAGGAAGAACTCAACAATTGAATTTTTTCAATATTGGTGGTTGTTTGGTCTTTGTTGATATGCCAGGCTATGGTTATGCCAAGGCCTCTCAATCCGTTAAAAAAGATTGGCAAAAGATGATGTTTTCCTTTTTAAGGGGAAGACCAACGCTTTTAAGGGTTATGCTTTTGCTTGACGCTCGTATAGAGCTTAAAGAAAGTGATCATCAGATTATGAATTTATTGGATAGAGCGGCTGTTACATTTCAGATTGTAATGACAAAATGTGATGGTTTGAGCTCGGTTCAATTTTCACAAAAAGAACAAGAGATAAAGGACTTGATTGCAAAACATACTGCTGCCTATCCTTATATACGTTTTACAAGCAGTCTAAAAAATATAGGTATTCAAGAACTTCGGGCTGATTTGGCTCAGCTTATCTAAGAGAATCATCAGGATTTAACTATTATGGGTAATCATCAATCGTTAGAGTCAGTTAAGGAAGCTGCCAAAGAGGCGCATGAACAAGCCAAGACGCTTGCAAGAGCCTTGCCATATTTAAGACGCTATACGGGTGATACGATTGTTATCAAATATGGTGGTCATGCCATGGTTGACAATCACTTGTCAAACGATTTCGGTCATGATATTGCGCTTTTGAAACAGGTTGGAATCAATCCAATAATTGTTCATGGGGGAGGTCCCCAAATAAATCAAATGCTGAAGCGGATGGAAATTGAATCGAATTTCATTGATGGTTTGCGTATTACGAGTGAGGCTATAATTGATGTGATTGAAATGGTTCTGGCCGGGACAGTCAACAAGCAGGTTGCGACCCTCATTAATCAGGCTGGCGCTTTGGCAGTGGGTATATCAGGTAAAGACGGCGGCTTAATCGAGGCGCACAAGCTTGTTAAACATGTCTGGGATGAAACTCTCAAGTGTGAGAAAACAATTGACTTGGGACTGGTTGGTGAACCTGTTCATATTGATCCTAGGGTTTTATATGCTTTATCTGGTTCTGGACTAATTCCTGTTGTCGCACCTATTGGAACCGATAAACAGGGGCAAACCTATAATATTAATGCCGATATTGCCGCAGGGTCAATTGCCGGGGCAGTCAGGGCATCAAGATTATTTATGTTAACTGATGTACCGGGTGTCTTGGATAAAGGTGGAAATCTTATTTCTGAATTAACGGAAGAGGAAGCCAAGGAAGCAATAGCATCAGGAATTATAACAGGTGGAATGATTCCAAAGATTGAAACATGTTTAGAGGCAGTTAAAGCTGGCGCCCAAGCTGCAGTAATTATGGATGGACGAGTACCACATGCTTGTTTACTGGAATTATTTACTGAAGGTGGATCAGGGACCTTAATTCGTTCTGGTAGAGTATTATAATATAAATTATTTTATAATTGATAAGGGAAAAAATTTATGACAGATATAGATGCCTTGCAAAATGAAATTGATAAATTATGGGAAAATCGGGCCCAATTATCGCCCACAACACAGGGAGTTGCAAGGGAAACGGTCGATCAAGTATTAAATCTTCTTGATATTGGCAAGTTACGGGTTGCAACACAAGCCGATCAAAAATGGACAATACATGAATGGATTAAAAAGGCGGTACTCTTGTCTTTTCGTCTTTACGATAATCATGCCATGAAAAGTGAAATTGGCATTGCCGCTTATGATAAAGTTTCATTAAAATTCAACAACTGGGGGGATGCCGATTTTGCAAAAGCCGGTTTTCGTGCTGTTCCAGGATCAATTGTACGTCGTTCAGCCTATATTGCTTCAAATGTTGTTTTGATGCCAAGTTTTGTCAATGTGGGTGCCTATGTGGATAGTGGAACCATGATTGACACTTGGGTAACGGTTGGGAGCTGTGCACAAATCGGTAAAAACTGTCATATCAGTGGTGGTGTGGGTATTGGTGGAGTATTGGAACCCCTGCAGGCTGCTCCAGTCATTATTGAAGATGATTGTTTTATCGGAGCCCGCTGTGAAGTGGCAGAGGGAGTTATTGTTGAAAAAGGCAGTGTCCTTTCAATGGGTGTATTTTTAGGTGCGTCAACGAAAGTAATTGATCGTAATACCGGAGAAGTGTTCATGGGACGGGTACCAGCTTATTCAGTTGTTGTTCCCGGAACCCTTCCGCCTAAAAAAGCGGTAAGTGAAGACGGCAATACTTTACCTGGATTGGCTTGCGCGGTTATTATCAAACGTGTAGATGAAAGGACACGCTCAAAAACTTCAATCAATGAGCTGTTAAGAAGTTAAATACTGAAAAAGATTGGTTCCATTTAATATGCACGATCCCGTGAAGCTATTGCAAGATCTGATTCGTTGTCCGTCAGTTACACCACAAGATCTTGGAGCGCAGGATATTTTAAAAACAAGACTGAAAAAGATCGGTTTTGAAATATATGATTTGCCTTATGGTGAAGGTAATGACAACGTTTTGAATTTTTTTGCGCGTTACGGGACAGGAAAGCCACATTTATGTTTTGCTGGTCATACAGATGTTGTTCCTGCGGGGAATAATTATTGGCAACATAATCCTTTTCAAGGCGTTATTGAAGATAATATCATTTACGGACGTGGTGCCTGTGATATGAAAGGTGGCATTGCTGCATTTGTGACAGCTGTTGAGAATTTTCTATCTCTTCAAGCTAATTTTACTGGGTCATTAAGTTTTTTGATTACTGGAGATGAAGAAGGGCCCGGTGTTAATGGTACTGTTAAAGTGCTTGAGTGGATGAAGGAAAAAAAACATATTCCTGATTTTTGTCTGGTGGGTGAACCAACATCAGCACAGGAGTTGGGTGATGTAATTAAAGTTGGGCGTCGGGGTAGTTTGAATGCGGTTATTACTGTTGAAGGTATCCAAGGACATGTCGCCTATCCTCATCTTGCAGATAATCCAATTCATAAATTGATGGAAATATTATCCTCTTTAACAACATTACCTTTGGATAAGGGGAATAAATGGTTTCAGCCTTCATCTGTTCAAGTGACATCTATTGATGTAGGGAATAAAACGACAAATTTAATCCCTGCCACTGCGACGGCGCGGTTAAATATTCGTTTTAATCATTTACATAATGGGAATTCTTTAATAGGCTGGATTGAAACTCAAGCCAGACGTGTTGCAGAACATTGTCAAATAGATATAGTTGTATCTGGTGAGGCTTTTTTGACTGAACCAGGAAATGAAGTGCAGGCAATTCGTTTGGCAATTGAAGAAATATCATCTGTCAAACCACGTCTGGATACAGGGGGGGGAACCTCCGATGCTCGGTTTATTTCAAATTATTGTAATGTTGCTGAATTTGGTCTTGTCGGGCAAACTATGCATAAAGCGAATGAATCTGTAACTACTGAAGATTTAAAAAAATTAAGTTCAATTTACACACAGTTTTTGAAAAATTATTTCCTATGACACTTAATTCAAATAATCAAAAAAAATCTTCTGATTCAAAGCTCAAAGATATTTTCAAGGGAATGCTTGCTCTGGGTGGTGGTAAGGAAGAAGGGATAAATTTGTTTCCCTCTTCAACAGATGGAGTGTTAAGTGCTCTGGCACCGTGGATAGCATTATTAGTGGTCATTGATGGTTTTAATATATTAAGTGTTGTTCAGGCAAAAAAAGCATATTTATTTATTTTTACCATATCATTATTTTTATATAAATTATGTACAGTATTACTTATACCGATTTTGATTCATTCTTTTTCTGTTCTTTGGCATAAGGAAAGATTTTGGAAAAGAACAGTTTCAAGTTATTGTTGGTGTCAATGGATGCCAATTTTAGATTTGATTATAGGTATGATGATTGTATCGTTACCTGGTTTTACGCCATCAATTATATTGGGCTTTATGGCGGTTTTAATGATTTTATATCTGGCTTACATGATCTGGATATCATGGATGACGATTAAAGTGGGATTACAGATTAACAATAAACAATCTCTAATCGTTGTTATCAGTTTGTTTTTTTCAGAAGTAATATTGTTGTTTATTTTGTCAATTTGTAACAGTGATACACTTGTCAGATTATCACATGAATTGTCAGCTGTTCACTGAAAAGGGTCATCTGGATAGGTTATTTCCTTGAGGAACAAACCTGTTGCAGGAGCTTTGATTCCTGCCAATTTTCTATCTCTACCCTGTAAAATTGCATAGGCCTGTTTTATTGGCCAATATCCGTCTCCAATCATTTTAAGGGTTCCTACCATATTACGTACTTGATGATGTAAAAATGAACGGGCCTGTGTTTCAAAATAAATTTTATCATCAATTTGATAAACGTTAAATTTGTCCAAAATACGGATTGGTGACTTTGCCTGACATGCAGCAGCTCTGAATGATGTAAAATCATGGCTTCCCAATAAGGTTTGAGCAGCTTCGTTCATAGCATCGACATTTAATTTCTTTCGTACATGCCATACATGATTAATATCCAAAGCAGGACGGCTCTGACGGTTGAGGATAACATAAATATATTTTCGTTTTATTGCAGAAAAACGTGCATTCCACTCTGCATCAACCAGCCCTGATTGCAAGATTGTAACGGCATGAGGTTTCATATAGTAATTTAAGCCATCGCGAATTTTTTTTGCTGTTAAGGGTATATGTGCCGGAAAATCAAGATGGGCCACTTGTCCCAAGGCATGAACACCCGCATCTGTCCGACCGGCTGTAATGCTGGCTATTTTAAACTGACCGTTGCATAGTTTGCAGGCAGCCTCTTCTAATATTTGCTGTACAGAAAGGCCGTTATCCTGCCGTTGCCATCCAACAAGACCTGTACCATCATATTCGATTTTGACGGCCCATCTTTGTATGGTGGAATTCATTAGACAAGTTTTGTATTCAATTTGAGATGATAACCTTTGAGAAATTCATTGATTGGCATTTTTTTCTTTCCAGCCAATTGTAATTCCAGAATTTTAAGGACCTGATTTTCACCACATGCCACATAAAAATCAGGATGTATAATTGTTCCAGATTCTGCCATGCTTGATTGAGAGCTGAGCTCAGCTTTAAGAATCTTAAGTAATTTTCCTTCTAGAAAGCAGAATGTCCCAGGCCAGGGTGTCAAGGCACGAATTTGTCGATCAATAGATTCAGCTGATTGATTCCAATCAATTTTGCCATCCTCTTTTGTCAATTGCCTAGCGTAGGTTGCGAGCCCTGATAATTGTGGAGCGGGTTTTGAATTTGGATTTTCTGTCAATTGTGAAAGGGTTTCAAGTATGAGTTCACCCCCTAATTGCGCAAGTTGATCGTGAAGAATTTGAGTTGTCGTTTTTTTTGTAATTGGAATAGACTTTTCAATATAAACGGCTCCTGTGTCAAGCCCTTTGTCCATCTGCATTATGCTGACACCTGATTTTTGGTCACCTGACCAGATTGCCGTCTGAATGGGCGAGGCTCCTCGCCAGCGTGGAAGAAGACTTGCATGGATATTGATACAGCCTAATTTAGGTAGTGTAAGTATTTCCTCAGGTAGAATAAGTCCGTAAGCTGCAACTATGGCTATATCAGGATTAAAAGAAGTGAACTGTTCAAATTCTCTTGGCTGGTTTTTTAATTTGATTGGTGAAAAGACGGGAATATGCAATTGCTCGGCAATATTTTGCACGGCACAGGGGGTCATTTTCCTCCCCCTGCCAGCAGGGCGGGGAGGTTGACAATATACGGCAACAATTTCATGTCCGGCTTGATAAAGTGCCTGTAAAGCGGGAACAGCAAAATCCGGTGTTCCCATGAAGACAATACGCATCCTAGCTTCTCGTATATATAATTAGCGGTGTCTTTTTTGCTCTTTGATAATTTTACGCATAATAATGTTACGTTTAAGGCTTGAAATATGATCCACAAACAATATTCCATCAAGATGATCTGTTTCATGTTGAATACAACGTGCAAGCAATCCATCAGCCTCCATTTCTTGGCGACTTCCATTGATATCCATATAGCTGATTTTAATTTTTTCAGGGCGAATTACATCGGAATATTGATCTGGAAAAGACAGGCAACCTTCTTTATAACTTTCCAATTCTTCTGATTTCTCAATAATTTCAGGATTTATAATGACAATTTTTTCTGACTGATTATTCTGCATGAGATCAATAACGAAAAATCTCAGCCCAATTCCAACCTGAGGAGCAGCCAAACCGATACCACCTGCCTTGTACATGGTTTCAAACATCATGGGTAAAAGTCCTTTTACGTCTTTCAAATCCTCTTTTTCAACGATTTTGGTTTTTTTACGTAAAAAAGGGTTGGTTGCAAGTAAAACAGGTCTTGTTTCAATATCGTCATTCATTTTCTAAATTTGTGCCATAGTTTAAATTATTCTATCATTGTCTATATAAAGATTTAATATATTAATACAATATTTTGTTATGGTGCGAAATCTAATTTTAAAAGATATAATACTTGTAGTCCTTGGCGATTATTCCATATAATAAAATAGATAGGTGCCATTTTGGGCCTAGTTATATGTCTCGCTTCAATATATTAAAGGAGGGGGCTTTCATGTCAGGAAGGCTTTTTACATCGCCTATGTTCCTGGGCTTTGATCATTTGGAACAGATTTTAGAACGAGCGGCAAAATCGACTTCTGATGGTTATCCGCCCTATAATATAGAACAAATTGGATCTTCCAGTTTACGGATTACCTTGGCTGTAGCTGGTTTCATGATGGAAGATTTGCAAATAACGCAGGAAGATAATCAGCTGGTCATTCGTGGCAGGCAGCTTGAAGATAATGAAGAGCGTGTATTTCTTTATCGAGGAATTGCGGCAAGGCAATTTCAAAGAGCTTTTATTTTGGCTGAGGGTATCAAGGTTGAACGAGCATGGCTGGATAATGGGTTGCTTCATATTGATATTATCCGTCCCAAACCGGAGACAAGAATTCGCCATATTGAAATAGTGCAAAATTCCAATGCAAGGCGTAAATCATATAATAAAGTTATGTCACAGAAAGTTGGCACATCAGATGCCTGTCGCTCTGGTGCGATACGAAGTTTGCAACTTACAGAAAAAGAATGATATTATATTGAAAGATGCAGGATTATCTTGCCATCTGTTTTTAAAGGAGGTCTTGATCAATTATGAAAGATTTCGACATTAAAGAAAAATCTAAATTAATTGCGACCAAGGAAGGTAGTGACGTTGTTGATGTTCGTCATTTAACAGACAATCAGCTAAAAGCCTTGGGTGTGTCCCAACTGGCTTACGTAAAGGAAATCACGATCAATGGTGAACAGGCATTTGCCATTCATGCGGCTGATGGGACACCTATGGCAGTGACAGATAATGCCAAGACAGCATATGCTGCGATCTTGCAGCAGGAAATGATGCCTATCATGGTTCATTAATTGATAATAACAAGATAATATTCAATATAAAAAACAGGGATAACTCCCTGTTTTTTGTTCAAGATATCATTCCGGAATCCAGTAGAATTATCCTATCTTCATTTTGCTTATATATGACATTGATACGGTTATTATCCAGATTTTTAAACATCAATACCGGTCTTTCTGATAAATCTAGAACCATGATGGCATCTTGAAGCGATAATGTGTCTATATGAGTCGTTTTTTTATCAATGATTTTTGCATCTTTTTGAGATTCCACCGATGTTTCCAAGGGGATATCATTATCAATAATATATTGGTTACCTTCGAATAATTCATGAGCGGGAGGGGCATGATCTCTTTTTGTAATCAACCTTCCCTTATATTTTTTTAGTCTGTTATGTAAATGTTCAAGGGCAATATTAAAAGATTCTTGTACATTATCTGCATTTGCCTCTCCACGTAATGAAAGGGATCGAGAAGCATGGATATGTATCTGACAATGATAATCGGATGGGGATTTGTTAAATGTTACTGAACAATCAACGATATTTTTAAAATATTTTTGCGTGATTTCTTGAAGATTTTGATTAATCTTGTTTCTAAACCAATCAGGAATATCAATTTTATTACCAAAGATGGAAATATCCATTACGGTTCTCCCTTAGTTATATTCCTTACTATTCTAGTATCTAATTTTTCAAAATTAAAGCTTTATCAACGCGTGGGGGGTAATTGTTCTATTATTTTGATTAACGGTAAGATCTATAGTTAACTTTTAACCGTTAAGGTGAATTATAATGTGAATTTTTCCCCCAAATAAACTCTACGTACATCTTCATGAGCGACCACTTCTTCAGGACGTCCTTCCATAAGAAGCTGGCCACTGTTCATGATATATGCCCTATCAATAATTTCCAGGGTTTCTCTTACATTATGATCCGTAATTAACACACCAATTTCACGATCCTTGAGATGGGAAACAAGATCACGAATTTCTCCGACAGCAATTGGATCAATTCCAGCTAATGGCTCATCCAGAAGAATGTAATTCGGATCGCTGGCAAGCGCTCGGGCTATTTCCAAACGGCGTCTTTCTCCACCAGATAGGGAAAGGGAGGGGGAATGTCGTAAATGTGAAATTCCGAATTCCGCCAATAATCCATCAAGCGTTTCATGTCTTTTATCGGCATTGGATTCAACAACTTCCAGAACTGCCATAATATTTTGTTCTACATTCAACCCTCTAAATATACTTGCCTCTTGAGGCAGATAACCAATGCCAAGTCTTGCTCGCCGATACATTGGCAGTTTCGTAATATCTGTGTTATCAAGGCGAATTGATCCTGTATCTGGCTGAACTAACCCAACAATCATATAAAAACTTGTAGTCTTGCCCGCACCATTTGGACCCAAAAGACCGACAGCTTCTCCTCGATGAACGCGTAATGACACGTTTTTGACAACCTGTCGTTTTTTATAGGTTTTTCCTATGTTGTCTGCAAATAGCCCTTCATTATCAGGTAAATTTTTGGTTGATGATGTATTATTGGAAGCAGATTCGGTTTCATGCATGGAATTTGAAACTCACTTATAAAAATTAAAAACTATTTTTTATCGCTTGGTTGATTATTTTGATTTGCTTGGTTTGGAACGACCAGTCCCTGGACTCTTTGACCAGGCATTTCTGTCATGTGAGCAATACCGGTATGCATGTTGATAATGGCAGCATGACCATTTAGCTGGTTTTGGCCTCTTGTGATATGAACATTGCCCACGATGCGGGCGATTCCTGTATTGGGAACATAAACACCGCGGTCTCCACGAACAGTTTCAGATTGGGTTCGCACGACAACGTTACCAAATGCGTTGACTTTTTCCAACTTTCCGGATTTGGTAAGGTCATCAGATTTTTTATTGTCAGTCACGTTATTTTTTTGTTCAGGTTTTTTTTGATCATCAGGGCTGCTATAGCCAACCAGTACATCCGCATTGATTTGTCGACCATCTTTGATATTAATTACGGTTGCATCACCCCGACCAACTGACATTCTGGTTTGGGAGTGATATTCCATGGCATCTTTTGCGGTCATGACATTTTGAGGGGTGGTTAATTTCATATGTTTACCCGTTAAAACCAGGGTTGCCTGATCAATATCATAAACTGCTTTATCTCCCCAGGCCTGATCGGTATTCGTATAAATATGAACATGACCATAAGCGTACAGACGATATATTTCATTTGAACCTGAATCGCTTTGAGTTATATCACCGCTTTTTTGTTGAGGATTGGGGTTTTGAGAGGACTTTGATTCTGTATCACCAGCTTTTTTTCGATAATAGGCGATAAGTCTGTCTGCTGTGACCGTTACATTTTCACGAACTGCCTTGGCTTGATTATAGGCGGTCACTTTTTTGGCGTTTTGATCCCAGTCAAATCCTCCAAGAGCTGTAACCGTAATCTGTCCACCATGTGATAGATCTATACTTTGACCATGGACAGTATGGATGTTGAAAAAACCATAAAAGATACTTGAAATGGCAAAAGGTAATAAATTGCGTTTATTCATCAATTTTATTCCGATGATTTAGCTTGAGTAGGATTGGAGGAATTATTTTTTTTATCATCATTCAAGACCAATCGGCCTGGTCCCTTAAATTGGGCAATTCCGGCATGCAAGTCAAGGAAATAGGTTTGGGCATCCAAGATGCCAAAGGGTCCTTCAGCATGAATCCAGTTGTTGCCAGTCACAACAGAGGACTTTAAAGCAACGTCTGCCATATCGCTATACATGAAAACTCCATCATTTCGGTATAAAACAACATGTTTAATCAATCCTAAATCCTGTTCATGCTGTGTATAATTTCCCTTGTCCGCCGTGACCATCATCCAAACATTGTCCTGCAATAAAATATCAGCTTTTGGATTGCCTAGATGGATAAGATTGCTATTGTTAGATTTCTGAACAACTTTCTCAGATGTTATGGTATAGGGTCGATTATGTGTATCCAAGCCATGAAAAGTAGCATCGATCATGGTTCCACTTTCAATCTTGATACGGGAAAGCTGTTTCATCACTTCCTTGTTGGTATGCAAAGCCCGATCAATCTCCGGCCAGACAGCAATGGAACTTAACAAAACAAGGGCTGTAATTGGTAGGCCCCATTTAACCCACTTCATAATGGTGTTCCGGCGTTCCATTTCTGCGGGTTTAGGAATATGCCGTCTTTCAATGATATTTTGTGATCTATGACTTAAATATTTTTCCTTGTCCTGAAAATCGGTTCTTTCAATTTTGTTTTTTGAACTAGATTCTTCATTCGGTTGACTGTTTGTTGACATATTCATGCAATGCCCGCTCGTAAAAGGTCATGAATGTGCAAAACCCCTATTGGATGATTTCTGGAATCCACGACAAATAAACAGGTAATGGGATGATTATCATTATTCATGAGTTTCAGCGCTTCAGCAGCCAGCATATCGGATTTAATGGTAAGAGGCGAGGGATTCATGATTTCTTGAGTTGTCAATTTTCTTATATCCTTGTTGAATGCTCGCCTTAGATCGCCATCTGTTATCAGCCCGATCAACCTCCCATTTTCAGAAATAATACCAATGCAACCCAGGGCTTTTTGAGTCATTTCCATGATTGCATCGGTGATAGGCATCCTTGAATGCCCCAAGGGGATATCCTTGTCTGTGTGCATTAAATCTTCAACAATCTTAAGTCTGCTGCCCAATCTACCACCGGGATGATAAATACCGAAATCTGATGCGGTGAAGTGCCTCATTTTCAATAATGTTATTGCCAGGGCATCTCCTATTGCCAGTTGCATTAACGTGCTGGTCGTTGGTGCCAAACCCAGTGGGCATGCCTCCCTTGAATGGGGAAGTGAGAGAATTATGCTGGAATTTTTTGCCAAGGTCGATTGTGGATTGGTTGTTATGCTAATCAATGGGATGCTGAATCGTTTTGAATGAATAATTATATTGAATAATTCCTGGGTTTCACCAGAAGCGGATACAGCCAGAATGATGTCATCTTTTTGAATCATTCCCAGATCTCCATGGGAAGCCTCAGAAGGATGAACAAAGAGAGATGGTGTACCAGTGGAGGCCAGTGTTGATTGAATTTTTTTTGCAATATGCCCAGATTTGCCAATTCCGGTTAATACCACCCGACCATTAATTTCAGATATGAGATTGGCGGTTTCCAAGAAAGATTGAGTAAGTTCGGTTTTGTCTCGAAGTGCATTAATCAAATCCAGGATGCCATTAGATTCTATAGATAGAGCTTCAAGAGCTGTATCAATCTCTGATGAGGCAATTTTGGTCATTTCAATGCACTTGATTAAATTTAATTATTATTAAAACAGATATAATAATATATATAGAGTTTCAAAATGAAATGAAACTGTTAAATTCTTAACCGCGATGATCGAATATATCAGGATCTAGATATCCGAGCTGATCCAGGGTGGCTCTTGTTGGTAAAAATGAAAAACAGGCTTCTGCAATTTCCAAACGATTTTCCCTGATTAATAAAACTTTCAAGATTTCCCACAATTGGTGAAGATAAAGAACATCTGCAGCTGCATAGGTCAATTGTTCAATGCTCAGGGTTGGTGAACCCCAATCTGAAGTTTGTTGCTGTTTACTTAATTCAATATCAAGTAATTCTCTGCATAGAACAGCCAGTCCGTGTTTATCCGTAAATGTTCTGACCAATTTAGCTGCAATTTTTGTACAAATTACGGATTTCATACTTATTTGAAAGGTTTTTTGTAATATCCCGACATCAAATCGGGCAAAGTGCATTAATTTTGCAATGGAGGGATCAGTAAGTAATTTTTTTAGATTGGGGCAGGAATTGAACCCTTTACCACCAAGCCGTTCGGGTACAAACTGGACAATATGAACCTGTCCATCCCCTTTGCTTAACTGAATCAAACAAAGCCGGTCTCGATCATGATTTAATCCCATGGTCTCAGTGTCAATTGCGACTATTTTTCCAAGATCTAGCCCGGAAGGTATGTCATGCTGGTAAAGATGAATATGATCGGGAATTTGTTTATTGTTGTTTTTCATAACTTGTCCAAGTGTTTATTAAATTTTAGCAAGGAAAATGAATTTACTTATAATTTCACATCTCCAAGATCACATAAAATTTGCCAATGTTCTGAACTGATTGGCATTACTGACAATCTGGATTGTTTAATAAGTGCTATATCTTCCAGTTCAGGAATGGATTTGATTTTTTTTAGGGTAATGGGTACAGGTACCGAACATATTGTCTCTACATTAACACAAAACCATCTGTGTTCTGTATCGGTCGGATCGGGATAGGCCTCTTTATCAATTCTGACAATACCAACAATTTCCTTACCTTCATTGGAATGGTAGAAAAAAGCCAGATCATTTTTTTTCATTAGTTGTAGATTTTTTTTTGCCTGATGATTTCTCACCCCTGTCCAGGGTTCGATTTTGTTTCTCAATTGTTCCTGCCATGAAAAAGCAGAAGGTTCCGATTTAATTAACCAATAATTTGTCATATTTATAAAACATTTATTTTTTATACCTATTGTATTATTATCACATATTTTGAAAATTTGAATTAAAATTCAGTCAATCTCAAACGGATGAAATTTATTATAACTCTTTAAAAATATGTAAAAAACAATTTTACAATTTTTGTTGTCCATTTATTCATTTGCAAACCATCATGATTTATTTGATTTCCGCCAGTTGCAATTGTATCTGTATACTGATAATGATTCTCAATATCTCATGTTATTAATTATCATTATCAGTATTTTATTGGATGGATTTTTAAATTGTCAGGAATAAAAAGGACGCTTCAACCTGTATCATTGGCAGTAATGGTCGGATTATTAGGGAATACCGCCATCACCAAATCTGCAAATGCAGAAAAATCGAACAATGCTGTTGCATCATCAGCAAATAAAGTAAATCAACAAATAACAAAAGATCAAACAACAGATAACCAGTCAACAACGAATGAGCATATTCTTGTTCGTGGAAAAAAGAATGATAATATTCTGACGCAGAATACAGGTGTCAGTTTGATGCCACAGGATATCATGCATACCCCTCAGAATATCAATCTTGTTCCGGCCAAAATTATGGAAGAGCAAAATGTCAAATCTCTTGATGAAGCATTAAAAAATGTACCGGGGGTAACCTCTTCCGTTGGGGAAGGACGTGGCGGCATGTCCGGAAATCAGTTTCTCATCCGCGGTTTTCAGGCCCAGAATGATATTTATGAAGATGGCCTGAGAGATTTCGGTGTCTATAGCCGTGACAGTTTCAATTATGAAAATGTTGTGGTTATTAAGGGGCCATCTTCATCTGTATTTGGGAATGGAACTACGGGTGGTGCCATTAATGTTGTAACAAAAAAACCAATTTTGAAAGATCAATATAAAGCTGAATTTACTGGTGGAAACGGTGATTATTACCGTGGCACTTTTGATTTGAACAAGCAGATTAATGATAATATTGCTGTTCGTATGGAAGGTATGGCCAACAGCAATAATGTTGTGGGAAGAGATAATTTATATTCCCATCGTTGGGGTCTGGCGCCATCCATAGCTTTTGGTCTGGGAACAGATTTAAGTTATGTTTTGCAATTTGTACATCAACAGGATGATCGCATTCCCGATTATGGTGTTCCTGTAATTACAAAACCTGGTCATACAATTGGTAGACCTGCGACCGAATATGGAATAAGAAGGGGAAATTGGTATGGTAACAAAATGGATAAGGACCAAACCCAGGATAACCAGGTTACGGGACGCTTAACCTATAACATCACTCCTGATATTGTTATCCATAACGATACTCGATATGGTAATTATCAACGTCAGTTTTCTGTTACACGACCTAAATGTACGCCAGCAAATTGTAGTGACCCATATTTTGATGGTCGTCCTCAGGATGCTATTATTCAAACGGCAGGTCCAAGTCCATATGAACAGAGCACTTGGTCGTTCCAAAACGTTTTATCAACAATTGCCAATTTCAATACAAGTTTTATCAAACATCAATTAACGGCTGGTGTTGATATTGCCTATGCTCATGAAAGCCGTCATTACGGGCAATTTTCCGCATCCCTGCCAAACAACAATCTTGTTCATCCAACGGATGCGATTGATTATCCAATACATATCATGCCTGGTGATCCCAACAGTAAAGTAGGGGATCCATCCCGTAGATATGGGCATTCCCGTGATGTTGGTGTTTTCTTGTATGACCAGATATGGTTCACCAAAGCCTGGTCAATTAAGGGTGGTTTCCGTTATGACAACTGGGAAGCGTTTTATAATACCCAAGGGGGCAAATCCTTTACAACGCACCGTATGTCGACGAACGATAATGTGTTCAATCCGACAGTAAGTTTGCTCTTCAATCCTGATGAAAATCAGGCCTACTATTTCACATGGTCATCCTCTACAACGCCATTGGGTATGTATTTGACAAATTCGTATGCACCGATGAAGGATGGTCAAAACGGAATGAAACCGGAAAAAAGCCATTTATATGAACTGGGTGGAAAATGGAGTCTTTTGAATCAGCGGCTGGGACTGACAGCATCTTTGTTCCATCTTGAAAAAAGCAACCAGATGGTTAGTGATCCATTGTCAGGAGCGGTGACAAGTACGGGTGACAAAGGTTACAATCAGGGAATTGAATTGGGTATATCCGGTAATATTACGAATAATTGGAGCGTTTATGGTGCCTTTGCTGCATATCATAGTAAAGTTACAGGTTCTTTAACGCCTAATGTCAAGGGAAATCGCATGTTCTATGTTCCCTCTCATCAGGGAAATTTATGGACAACGTATAATATAATGCCCAATACACCATACAACCTGTTGATTGGTGGAGGTGTAACATGGCGTGGACCAGTTTATTTGAATAACAGAAACAATGCAAAAGTACCATCAAATGTAACGATTGATGCCATGCTTTCTCATAAATTCGACGATCATTGGAAAGTGTCGTTCAATATTTACAATCTGACCAACCGTTTGAACTATGACTCTTTATTCAGTAATCGTGTGACACCATCTAATGGTAGAGCATTCATGTTCAGTTTGAACATGTTAGAATAACTTCAAAATATAATTAGGTTAGTTTGATGATCATTCATATTCCTCAAGTTTTAAATAAAGAAGAGTTGGCTTACGTTCAGTCTGTTTATAGACGGGCACCTTTTGTAGATGGTAAGGTAACGGCAGGTGAACAATCTGCCCAGGTCAAGCGTAATATACAAATTGACCAGAAATCATCCGAAAGTAAAGAATTGGGAGAAATTATATTGAAAGCTCTAGGACGTAATCCGATTTTCAATTCAGCAGTTGTTCCTTATCGGGTTTGCCCGCCTTTATTCAACCGTTATGATGAAGGCATGGAGTTCCCTGATCATGTGGATAATGCGTTACGTCCAATTCATGAAGCCAATATGCGTATCAGAACGGATGTATCCTCGACTTTGTTTTTAAATAATCCTGAGGATTATGATGGTGGAGAGCTGATCATGCATGATCCAAGTGGTGCGCAATCAATCAAGCTTCCTGCTGGCGACATGATTGTTTACCCAACCTACAGCTTGCATTCTGTCAGCAAAATAACGCGTGGCAGTCGTTGGGCATCTTTTTTCTGGACCCAGTCAATGATTCGAGATTCTGACAAGAGGCGGGTTTTATTTGATCTGGATATGTCGATTATTAAGTTAAGAACCAGAATGGATGATAATGATCCTCAGATTTTAGAGTTGACAAATGTTTATCATAATTTGATGCGATTATGGTGTGAGCTATAGATTGAAATAATTTTTAAAAAAGCACTAAAAAAATAAAGTGCTTTTTTTGATTAAAACCTAATGAAATAAAAACATATTTATTAAATATATTTTTATTTATTGACCTTTATAAATAAAAGAAAACCAATCTGAATGTCATAATGACTGTGCTTACATGTTCGGTATAATATAAATCAATTATCCGTTGGGTATAGTTTCATTATTCCATAAGGATTCAAATGTTTGTCGTGGTTTGATAACAAATAATCTTTTATCCTTGATCATCAATTGTAAAGCTTGGGGACGGGCATTATAAGAGGAACTCATGACGTGTCCATAGGCACCGGCATCCAGAATGGCAATTTCATCATTTTCCCTTAATTGGGGAAGTAACCGTTGGCGAGCAAAAATATCACTGGATTCGCATATTGGACCGTCAATATTCTGTTTTTCCAAGGGACGCTTATATATTTCAGCCTGTATAGGCAAGATACCGTGCCACGCATCGTACATTGCTGGACGCAAAAGGTCGTTCATGGCAGCATCAAGAATAATGAAAGGGGCAGCCTCAGGCCCATTGTTTTTTCTTCTGACTACTTTGCTGATCAGGATGCCTGCCGGACCAACCAGCCAGCGGCCAGGTTCAATGCAAATACGGATATTAAGGGAAGAGAAAATTCCTTGCATTAAATTAGCTAGAGCATATGGGTCGGACTCTTTTTCGTCATAGTAAGAAATGCCAAAACCACCTCCACAGTCTAGAACAGAGACCTCTAATCCTTCTTTACGTGCTTGTTTAACAAGTTTCGCCATTTTTAAAAAAGCTTTTTTATAGGGCTCTACAGATGAAATCTGACTACCAATATGGACATCAAATCCCAATGGGAGAATATTATCCAGTTGGCTTGCTTCTTTGTAGACCTGAAGAGCTTGCTCATAAGCGATACCAAATTTGTTTTCCGCCAAACCTGTAGTAATTTTATGATGCGTTCTGGCATCGACATCAGGATTGATTCTTAAACAAATTGCGACTTTTTTTCCTGTATCCATTGCTATTTTAGAAATAAGATGAAGCTCTTCACGGCTCTCAACATTGATTTGGCCTATTTCTAATTGAATGGCGGCTTTTAATTCTTCCTCTGTTTTTCCCACTCCTGAAAAACAAATTTTTCGTGGGTTGATATTGACTTTTAGTGCTCTCTTTAATTCACCCAGACTGACAATGTCAACTCCCGCTCCTTCTTTTGCCAAAAGATCAAGTATGGCCAGATGATCATTTGCTTTCACGGCATAATGAATAGAAACGTCCATTTTGTTTTGCAGAAATGCTTTAGAAAGTTTTTGAAAACGTGATGTTAATATATCTGCATTGATTACCCATACAGGACTACCATAATGATCAGTAAGAGATTGAAGTGAGACTTTACCAAAACAGAGTCCCTTCTTTTCATCAATAATAAAGTCTGGATGCGTTTGTAAAAGGGTTTGATAATTTGTTTCAGGTTCGGTTTTAGAAGATGACATTAATCAAAAAGCCTTTAGTCGGAAAAAAATAATATTATACTGATTTTATAACAATCTATAAAAAAACAGTAGGATAGAATAATATAATTATTCTTTATTAAGGAAAAAAGAAATAGCGATAAGGGAAGGAAAATTGAATATTTTTATCAGGATATTTGCTTGTACGATATTTATATTGATTTCGACCTTATCCTATTCCGTTCCCGCAAAAGATTTGCCAGGCATTAGCCAAAAAAACAATCATCGACAATTGGTAAATGCTGCAGAGAAACCTTGGCAAATTTTGGGACGTGTACAAACAGAGCTTGGTACGCATTGTACGGGATTTCTTGTCAGTTCAAGATTGGTGATAACTGCAGCTCATTGTTTATGGATTAGAAAAACCAATCATTTTGTCAATCCACATTCTGTTCATTTTCTTCTGGGATACCAGCGACAAACTTACCGATCAGCTTATAATGTCCTTAATATTATTAAATCAGAAAATTATAAGGGAGAGGGTTCGGAAAAAGCCACATTGGACAATATTCATCATGACTGGGCCTATCTTGTGCTTAATGATGGAAAAACAAATCAAGAGGATTTTTTCGGTTTTAATAAAGATCAACCTTATATCGGTATGAATATATATCTGGCTGGTTATGATCAGGACCGTCAGGAAGTCTTATATGCTGATCAAGAATGTCATGTAACCGATATATTAAAAAATAATGAGGGTAAAACCATTCTTGCGCATGATTGTCAAGCCACATATGGAAGTAGTGGTGCCCCTTTGTTTACAGTAAATAAAAACAAGGAATGGGTTATAACAGCCATTCAGATTGCCGCTTATTCAGATCGTCCTGGTGGCGTGGCGGTATTACTCACCAACCCACCCAGGGATTAATGGATTAGTCTTGAGGTGGATAGGCTCGGGGATAAATTACTTTTTCAGGGGGACCAACCGGTTTAGGAGATGACTTTTTGCCACATCCAGACAGGGTGATTGTGAGGATTGCAAGACTACCAAGAGCGAAAAAAAGAGAAAAAAAACGTTTCATGACATATCCTTTAATTTATCGATCCATATTTTTGCAGATTTTCTTACGTTTTTGGGAGCGGTGCCGCCTTCACTGGTTCGAGAGGCAAGTGAGGACTGAACTCCTAAAACTGAATATATATCATTGTTAATCAAAGGTTCGATTTCCTGCATTTTTTGTAAAGGCACATTCTCAAGAGCAAGATTATGTGTTTCGGCATAGCTGACAATTTTTCCTGTAACATGATGAGCTGTTCTGAAGGGTAATTTTAATTCTTTAACCAGCCAGTCTGCGAGATCTGTGGCTGTAGAGAAACCGGACCCTGCCCAATAGGCCATATTGTCTTGATTGGCCTTTAAATCTGCAATCATTCCTGAGCAAGCGGCTAAACACAGAATAATAGTTTCGGTTGCAGCAAAAACCTGTTCCTTGTCTTCTTGCATATCTTTAGCATATGCGAGAGGAAGACCCTTCATAACGGTCAAAAGTCCTGTAAGTGCCCCTGAAATTCGTCCAACTTTGGCCCGAACCAGTTCGGCGGCATCTGGATTTCGTTTTTGTGGCATGATGGATGAACCTGTAGTATAGGCATCTGAAAGCTGGATAAAAGAAAAAGGAGGTGAACACCAAATTACAAGTTCTTCCGCCATGCGTGAAAGATGAATCGACATGATGGAAAGAGCGGAAAGATATTCCAGGGCAAAATCACGATCAGAGACCGCGTCAAGTGAATTTGCCATGGGACGGTCAAATCCCAATAATTTAGAAGTCAATTGGCGGTCAATTGGGAATGAGGTGCCAGCTAAAGCCGCTGCACCCAAGGGATTTTCATTTAGTCGTCTGCGTGTATCTATCAATCGTCCCCGATCCCGATTCAACATTTCTGTATAAGCCAGTAAATGATGACCGAACGTCACCGGTTGGGCAGATTGCAAATGAGTGAAACCGGGCATAGCTGTTTCCGCATATTCTAGAGCTCGGGAAGCAAGGGTCAGCATCAGATGATTTATTATTGGAATTAATTCATCGATATTTTGTCTGATCCATAAACGAAAATCTGTCGCAACTTGGTCATTTCTTGAACGTGCTGTATGAAGCCTTTTTCCTGCCTCACCGATACGTTCTGCCAAACGGGCTTCGATATTCATATGAATATCCTCAAGGGCTCTGCTAAATTCGAATTGACCAGATTGAATTTCTCGCTCAATTTCCCTAAGGCCTTGATGAATACTGTTTTTATCCGTTTCGGAAATTATTTTCTGTTTGGCCAGCATTTCTGCATGAGCTATTGACCCTTGTATATCCTGTTTCCATAAGTTTTTATCAAAGCCGATAGAGGCATTTATTTGCTCCATAATGGCTGAAGGTCCAGAGGTGAAACGTCCTCCCCACTGTTTGTTGGCAGTTTTTTGGTTCAAGAATTCAATCTCCTAATTTGTTGGTATTTAATCTTACGTAATTAATATTTAATCTGTATTAATGAAGAACTTATCCTATTCGAACATAAAGAATCAATATTTTGAGAATTGAGGATATTTTCAATATGAAAATGCACAGTTTTATGAAAGAAAAACAAGATAATATAAAATCTGATTCACAATATTTAACTTTGTTATCCCAATGGATGAAATTTGAACAACATAATGAAAATTGGCAAGAAAATATTTTAACAAAACTTGGATCTTTTCCGCATCTTTTTACCTATGACAAAAATCAGTTAATTGAGGAATTCAATTTATCTGAAAAGGATATAGCGTTTATTTCCCTTATTTATGCAGCAAGTATACGTATTTTGAAATCAGAAATTTATAATAAAAACATTCTACAGTTTAAAAAATATTTAACCGATTATCTAATTGCTTTCTTATCAAGAGAAACGATTGAACATTTCTATATTATTCTTCTCGATAGGAATGCCCATATCATTTCAATCAGTCATCAAGCTTCAGGAACCGTGAGTAGCACATCCATCCATATCCGTGAAATAGCGAAATATGCTCTTAAATTCGATGTTAAATCCTTGATTCTGGTACATAATCATCCCAGTGGAATAGCGTTACCTTCGGAAGCGGATAAAAAGTTAACATATATATTAGTTGAAGCCTTGGAAGCAGTTAATATTGATATCGCCGATCATATAATAATCGGGAATGGTATCTATTTTTCTTTTGTGGAAAGTGGATTGCTTAATCCCCAGAACAAAGAAATGATAATGCCGCTTTAATTCCGAATTCTCCGGGTAAACCATTATATGGAAAATTTATATTGACATGTCCCATTTTTCGACCCGGTTTTGCTTCCTTTTTTCCATATAAATGTCCTATCATTCGATCATTTTCTAAAATCTTTGGCCAATATTCCAGTGTTTGGGGGCCTATAAGATTTTTCATGATGGCATCCGAATGTCGAGCTAAAGGCGGTAAGGGAAGATTTGCGACAGCACGAATATGCATTTCAAATTGGTCAAAGGGACAGGCATTCATTGTCCAATGTCCTGAATTGTGAGGACGGGGTGCTATTTCATTGACAAGAATATTATCCTGATCATCAATGAACATTTCAACTCCCAAGATACCAACAAGTTTGAGAGCCTGGGCTATCTTAACTGCGATCTCTTTGGCTTTATTTTGCAATGCTGAGGTAATTCGGGCTGGTGCGATACTGAGGTCAAGAATTCCATTTTTATGTCGGTTTTCAGTAACATCGAATGTTTGTAATTCATCATGTTCATTCTGAACAACCATCACGCTAATTTCTTTATAAAAGTTTACTTTTTTTTCAGCAATTAGAGGATGAGGATTCAAATTTTTAAAGGCTTTTTTGAATTCTTCGTCGGTACGGATAACGGCCTGACCTTTACCATCATATCCCAATCTAGTGGTTTTAAGGATAAAAGGAAATCCCAGTTTTTCTGCCGCATTTATGCCATCTTCTAACTGAAAAATAGAAATCCATTGAGTGGTTGGAATATCATGTTGATTTAAAAAGTCTTTTTCAAGAAACCTGTCTTGGCTGATTTTTAAGACATTGCTGGAAGGATGAACAGGTCGTACGGTGGCAAGATATTCTATTCCTTCTATATTTATATTTTCAAATTCAAATGTTATTACATCAACCTGTTCAGCAAATTGTTTTAAAATTGATTGATCATGATAAGATCCAACCGTAATGCCAGAAGCCATTTGAGCGGCAGGGGCATCCATAATGTCAGATAAAATATGTGTTCTAAATCCAAGACGTGCCGCCGCTACAGCAGACATTCTGCCTAATTGTCCGCCTCCAACGATTCCTATGGTTGAATTAGGTAAGAGCATAAGTCCCTCTTATTAATAATGTATAATTAAAGTGGAGAAATAGCGACAGAATCTGTTTGTGCTTTGCGCCAGGAAACTAAGCGTTGGGCGATTGATTGATCAGCGATAGATAGGATAGATATTGCCAAAAGTGCCGCATTAATGGCCCCAGCTTTTCCGATGGCCAGGGTGCCAACCGGAATACCTGCAGGCATTTGCACAATTGATAACAAGCTGTCCTTACCGTTTAGGGCATGGGTTTGCATTGGTACACCAAGAACTGGCAAATGTGTCCAGGCGGCAACCATACCGGGAAGATGTGCAGCGCCACCTGCGCCTGCAATAATAACCCTGATCCCCCGTTCAACAGCGGATATTGCATATTCCCTTAATCGATCAGGTGTACGATGAGCCGATACAATTTTTACTTCATGTGATATATCAAGTTTTTTTAATATATCAGCACTGTGTCTCATAATATCCCAGTCCGACTGGCTGCCCATAATAACACCAACAGCAAGGGAGATATTTGATGAAGAGGGATGGGGTAATGGCATAATTAATTTAGATCGTCGGATTGATTGTTTTTTTCAGAATAATTGGAAAATATATGATTGATATCTAGCTCTTCTTTCTTTGTTTCTGAAGATTCCTGATGTTCTGTTGTTTCTGAGGGATTAAGGGAAGAGATATCCGTCTCATCCTTCTCAACACGTCTGTTCGCTTCGGCAACAGCACTGTTTAAATCCATTTGACTGCATAATCCCAGTATGATTGGATCACGTGGTTTAATATTGGCGGAATTCCAATGCTGTTTATCTCTTACTTTGGCAATTGTATCTTTAGTCGTTCCCAAAAGCTTGGCAATTTGCTGATCTAGCAATTGGGGATAGTTTCTTAACAGGAAGGCAATTGCATCAGGACGATCATTTCTCTTTGAAATGGGAGTATATCTTGCGCCTTTTGATCGCTTGACGATTTGCATGCGATTTGCTGATAGTTTTAGCTTTCGATCTGGATCAGCCTCACAGCGATTAATCTCTTCTTGGGTTAACTGGCCATTAGCAACAGGATCATAGCCAATGATACTTTGAGCTACCTCGCCATCGGCAATTGCCTGGACTTCCAAAGGATGCATGCCACAAAATTCTGCAATTTGATTAAAGGTTAAAGCAGTTTTTTCAATAAGCCATACTGCGGTAGCCTTAGGCATAAGAGGTAAGGTCATGACAATCCTGTATGATAAAAATAGAGTAAATTATTATTAAAAACTTAAAACTGTAAATTTTAAGTTAAAACAATATAGACTATTTTAAAAGCTGTAATTTAGTAATTTTATTTGATTGAGATAAGGGTGATGAAGTCACCCTTATCTCAATAAGGTTAATAAAATAATCTAATTATTTAAATCTTTTTTTGTCCGATACCAGCAAAACGCTTGTTAAATTTCGCAACTTGACCTCGTGTATCATTGATACGCTGAACTCCGGTCCATGCAGGATGAGATTTGGGATCTACGTCAAGACGCAATGTATCGCCATTAGAGCCATAACAGGAACGGGTTTTGAATTCAGTACCGTCTGTCATGACGACTGTAATTTCGTGATAATCTGGATGGATATCGTTTTTCATGATTTTCTCTTAACAGATTGTAAAAAAAACTCCGTTAACAGACGGAGAAAGAAAATGTATTTATAGTCATTTTACTGCTCGAAATCAATCTCTTCTTTGTTATTTTTTACTGTTTGACATTTTTTTCTTATTTAAAATTCTTTTTTCAAATATAATTGATACGTAACTATTTTTTAGAGCAATTGAATGGAAATGAAAATGAGTAATGAAAATATGGCTAAAAAAAGTAGGAGCATTAAATGGATTCATGAATTTGAATCCTTTATCATGCGGGGTAATGTTGTTGATCTGGCTGTGGGTATTATCGTTGGTGCAGCTTTTACAAGTGTGGTTAAAAGTTTGGTGAATGATATTTTCAATCCCATCATTGGTTTGTTTCTAGGTGGTGTCGATTTCAGTAATTTCTTTATCACCTTAAAGGGACCTCATGTTAAAACATTGGCCGAGGCACAAAGAATAGGTGCGGTAACTTTAAACTTTGGAGTTTTTCTCAACACGATTATTCAGTTTCTAATTATCGGATTTGTTGTTTTCCTGATTGTCAGAGGGTTGAATGATATCTATAATCGTATCAAGACGCAGCAAGAAGTTAAAGCCGCACAACCAACAAAACAGGAAGTTTTACTGCAGGAAATAAGAGACATTCTTTCAAACAGAAAACAATCCTAGATCAATTTTTGATAAATTGGTTACAAGTCTATGGGAACAAAGAAGTTTTAAATGTTTAAGCGATATGTTTTATTAGGATTAACCCTTTTTTTGTTTCCCTTGAGTGCCTGTCAATCACAAGAAAATTCATTAAAGTCATCTGAACGCTTAACCCCACATTCCATTGCCTACAATTACATATTTACTCATGGTATGTGTATTGGTTATCTAGGTAGTTTATCTTCTGTTTCATTGACTGATTTTCAGGATATTTTTTTAAAGGATCAAAATGCAAAACATTACGTTATGATGGCATTATCGAAACCGAATAATCATAATTTGAAAAATGCAAAAAATTCTGTGGAAATACTGATACAGTCTTTGAATAAAAATAATATTCGTTAAAAATTGAGCAGTTCTTTTAAACTGCTCATAAAATAATTCTAGGATGATCTTTTGGTTTTTCTTCTCAAGCTTCCCTCTTCCATAAATAGAAGCAGGGGAGCGGCAATGAAGATGGAGGAAGACGTTCCCACAACAATACCAAATAACATTACCCACGCAAAACCGGAAAGAGATGCACCACCGAACAGAGCAAGAGGTAAGGCGGCTAAAAACACGGTAAACGAAGTGGCAAGGGTTCTGCTTAACGTTTCATTAATTGATAGGTCAAGCAATTCTTGAAATGGCATGGAATGATATTTTCTTAGATTTTCCCTTACTCGATCATATACGACAACTTTATCGTTTGTTGAATAGCCTAGAATTGTCAAGATGGCAGCCACCATGACCAGATCGAATTCAAAATGTGTGATTACAAGAAATCCGATTGTTTTTGTTAAATCAAGAAGCAAGGTTATAATGGCGCTAAGTGCAAATTCCCATTCAAATCGAAACCAGATATAAATCATAATCATAAAAAGACTTATTCCAAGTGCCAAAAGCCCATTTCTGAATAATTCAGAGGAAACAGAGGCACCAACAGCATCGGCTCGTACAATTTTTGTACCAGTTTCATAATTTGTAACGGCTGATCTGACTTTTTTGATCAAGATCTGGGTTGCATCGTCATTATTTTCTTTGGGTGCGTCAAGCCGGATCAGGACATTATTTTTCCCACCAAATTGTTGTAATCCAGCTGCTGTAATGTCGGCATCAGATAAAAATTTGCGCAATTTGCTAAAATCAGCAGGTTCAGGAGTTTGCGCTTCAACCACAATACCGCCACGGAAATCCAGTCCCAATGTCAAGCCGGGATGAAAGAAAAGAATAATTGATGCAACAGATAAAACCGCTGATGTTATCAGGCCGGCAAAGCGTCCACGCATAAAATGAATTTTTGTGCCATGTGGGACGAGATGTAATAAAGGACGACCAAGCATATTCTTTCTTTCAAATCGGAAGTTCTTTAGGGCGGGTGACAGCATACCAGCGAATTGTCAGCATCCAGGAGAGGCATAAGGTGGTGAAAAGGGTCGTAACAATACCAATGGTGATAGTCAATGCAAATCCCTTGACCGCACCCGTTCCAAATATGAATAACATGACGTGTGCAATGAAAGCGGTGACGTTACTGTCGATGATTGTATTGAGAGCACGATCAAATCCAGTTTGTAAAGCGTTAAGGGGCGTACGGCCATTACGTGTTTCTTCGCGAATGCGTTCATTGATAAGAATATTTGCGTCAACTGCCATTCCAAGGGTTAGAAGCATTCCCGCCATACCTGGCAAGGTTAGTGTCGCTTCGAAAAGAGATAAAATGGCACTCATCAATACGAGATTTGCAAATAAAGCGATGTTCGCATAGAGACCAAAACGACCGTAAAATAGAAGCATAAAAATAATGACAAGGACAAAACCGCTTACCAGACTCAATCCTCCAGCCCTGATAGCATCAGCCCCCAGTGATGGACCAATTGAACGTTCTTCCATCACTTTTAGCGGAGCAGGCAAGGCACCCGCTCGTAAAAGTAAGGCAAGATCAGTGGCTTTTTGCGCATCAAATCCGCCTGTAATTTGACCATTCCCGCCTGTGATTGGAGTCCGAATGACAGGTGCCTCTATAACCTTATTATCCAACACTATAGCGAAACGTTTGTTGATATTGGCACGAGTAACATTTGCGAAAGCTTGTGCGCCTGCATTGTCAAAACTGAAATTTACTGCATATTCACCACTTTGCTGATCAAATCCAGCACTTGCTCCTGTTAGGTCGGCACCGTCAACTTCAATATGATCACGTATTGGTAATTTTTCATTTTCATTTCCAGCTGTTGGGAGAAATGTTACACCGGGTGGAGGTAGGTTTGGGTTTGCATTTTCATCCAATAAGTGAAATGTCATTTTAGCTGTTGTACCAAGTAATTGCTTAATTCGGTTCGGATCACTGACGCCCGGTAGCTGAATAATGATTCTGTCTGTACCCTGACGGGTTATGGATGGATCGACAGCACCTGTTGCATCGATACGTTTGCGAACAATTTCAATGGATTGAGTTACCGCCTCGCTTGCGCGGTGCTGCATTGCATCAGTTGAAAGTTCCATTCTAATTTGATCATTGTTATTACTAACCTCAAATTCATTGGGAACCGCTTTTGGCATTGATCTCAATGCAGATATAACACCCTCTTTTTCACTTGGATCACGCAAATTAAAAACAATGGTATGATCTTTGGGAACCATATGTAAATTGCGATAACCCAGATTTTTGGAAATAAGGGTTTGCCGAACATTGTCACTCAACGTCTGTAAACGGTTTTTGCTGATGGTCTCCACATCCACCTGCATCAGTAAATAGGATCCTCCTTTTAAATCAAGGCCAAGATGGATCTGATGCCAAGGTATCTTAAAAGATGGATGTTTAACAAAATTGGGTAAACATAATAATAGCCCCATGAAACAAGTGGCGAAAACCAGGGCAAGTTTTGTTCGACTGTAATACATCATCGCAGTAACGACTAAATCCTTTTTGTCCCGATGGACTGAAAATGGTTAAAGGGAACGTTTAACAACAGGGTCGTTGTCATGTTATTCGATGCAATATGTTTTGGTTATAATACTATTATATGGCAAGGTATATATAGCATTATAAATAAAAACAATGTTTAAATAAGTTTAAGAATATTTTATTTTCTATCCAAATTTAAGAAAAATTGTAAGTTTAAATTTAATATAAAGCGAGAAAACAAATGGCAGAACAGTCGATTTTGCGTGTGGGTATTGCTGGGGCGGGATATTTTGGTCGTTTTCATGCTTTAAAATCTTTTAAAGCAGAACGGGAAAATCTGATCGGTATCTATGATCCAGTAATTGGCAATGCAATAAAAGTTGGAAAAGAAGCCGGTAATGTTCCCTATATGCCATTTGACCAGCTGTTACAATCTTGTGATGCCTTGATTATTGCCGCACCTGCAGAATTTCATTATGAATTGGCCCTTGAGGCCCTTGAAAAAGGTAGGCATGTTCTAATAGAAAAACCGATTGCCTCAACGCTTGATCAGGCTGATCATCTCATTGATCTGGCAAATAGTCGTGGACTTGTCTTGCAAGTTGGGCATCTTTTACGTTATTCAGCGGAACAGAAAGTTATACATGAACGTATAAAGAAGCCTTTATATATTGAAACCATGCGAATTGCACCTTTCAAGCCGAGAGGGGTTGATGTTTCTGTTATTCTTGATCTAATGATCCATGATCTCGATCTTGTTCTAGCTATCGTACCATCTCATATACGAAAAGTGGATGCGTTGGGTGCATCCGTGACATCAGAATTCGAAGACATAGCAAATGCTCGGGTTACTTTTGAAAATGGATGCGTTGCGACCATTGCAGCCAGTCGTATTTCCTTAAAAACTGAGCGTAAAATGCGAATTTTTTCCGAAGAAGGGTATTTATCGGCTGATTTTGTGGAAAATCAATTGGTCATGATTGGAAAAGAAAAGGGTATGCCTTTACCTGGTACCAATGGATTTAGAAGAGAAGTGGTGAAATGGAAAGATCATGATAATATGGAGGCTGAGCATAATGCTTTTGTAAAATCCTGTCTTGATGGAATACCAGTTCTCGTGGATGGGGTTGCGGGGCGAAGGGCTTTGAATGCAGCATTGGCGGTGATCAAAAGTATAAAAGAATCAAGAGAGCGAATGCAGGTTTCTGGATTATTGAATTCTAAAACAAATAGCTTTTAATATTAATATATCTTTAAAGGGATATAGTTCTGTAATTTATCATGATGTAACAAAGCAGTTTTGATGATTTGTGCTAATTGTTATGAAGAAATGGTAAATAATCCTTTTTTCACATCGACGAAAATGATCAGCATGATAAAAAGTTTTGCAGTATTAATTTTTGAAGTTTCACAATTAATTTTCCATAAAAATTAATATTGATGTGAAAATGATATGATTTAGTGGCAAATGATTTCATGCTATTTAGGATTATATTTTAAGATTTTTAAACAGGATAATATTACATAACCATTTATTAAAAAATGAACTGTGTAATCGTCATAATATAGATTAAATGACATTTATAATAATACAGGGTTGTTGTTTTTGAAATAAATGAAAAATTAGCAGGAGAATCCATTAAATCAAGTTATCGAAAATATTCTTATTTTGATAACTTGATTTAATGTAAAAAATTATTGAAGCGCCTTTTTTATTTGTAATGCTAGCGCAGGATTCCACATTGCACCGGTTGCACTCATGACAGCATCAGCACCCAGGGAAAGATATGTTCGATAATGTTCAGGACTATTAACTCCCCCAACACCTATAATGACAAATTTTTCATTATGATTGGCTCTCCATTCATATAGGCGGGAAACCATTTCTTCACCGGCCCAACGAATTGCATCACCACAAACTCCTCCTGTTGGACGGTCCTCTCCCAAAGCCTGTTTACCTTGAGAGGTCACAGGTCTTGCCGAAAGGGTGTTGATTGCGCAGAAGCCGTCAACGATAGGAGCCAATCTTTCAAGAAAAGAATAAAGAAGTTTGTTATCTTTAAAATAAGCCAATTTAAGCATCAATGGTTTATCTGGTACGGCATTCTTGATCGCGTGGGTAATTCGTTCAACCTTATCAATATCAAAACATAAAAGGTTATTTACCCCTTCATTGGGACAGCTCAAATTTGCCTCTAGAAGAGGAACACCTGTCTCATCGACCAAACGGGCCGCTTCTGCATAATTTTCCTCGATATGATTGGTAACACCCAATGTGCCCTGGAAACTGCCGATTACAACCTGTCCCGGTTTCGCATAATTAACTGCGTCCTCCATGTCAGGTTGCCATATATCTGGATCAAAAGAGGGGACACCAAAAGAGTTTGTTATGGATAAAGGCAAATCATAATTTTGATCAGCTAATACTGTATCAACATTTTCTGAAAGTCTATGTTCCGGATGGACAGCCAAGACATTGGGAAGGGGATGGCATTTATATTTTTTTGTTCTGACCGTCTTATAGACGCACAAATCATATCCCCAGTCCAGTGCCGCCTTTACATATTTGCCATTGAGTAAAGGTCCGGCGGGAATACCGAATGGTAGATTAATCTTATTTCCCAGAAAATGAACAGAAGGTTGGTTTACAATAGAAATTTCCGGTTTTTGTGTAAAATCTCCAAAAGGGCCTTTCTGGTAGTTTTCCTCATAACTTAACCTTGGATTGTAAAATGGATGGTTATGATTTTCCATGAACAGGGTTCCTCCTTATGATTATACGTGATTTTCAAATTGTTGATATTTAAAGCCGGCAGTTGCTTGAAATTTCATGTCATTCCTATTAACATATTACAAAATATATGGCTGTCATGACAGACAATTCAATCAGGTAAAACTAATAATTTAAAATTACAGGATTTACTGATTAGATGAATTACTTAATTCATCATTTGACTTCAAATTCTCCTGCAAGATTTCCAATTCAAGCCATCTTTCCTCAAGTTTTTCTTGTTCTTTTTGTTTATCCAGTAATTGCCGTGTGAATTTTTCAAATAAATCAGGGTCTTCCTGATATAATCCTGGATCATTGAGAAGTTGATTCAGCTGCATTATAGAGATTTGAAGTTTCTGAAGCTTTTCTGGTAAATGATCCAGTTCATACTGGTCTTTGTATGAAAGTTTTTTAGGTTTTGGTTTAATGGGTATTTTTGAATATGTTGATTTTTGCGATTTATTTTGTGTTTTCCTGATAAGATTTTCCTGTTTATATTCACGAAGTGCCATCATGTCAGAATATCCACCGGCATATTCTGTCCAGATACCATCACCTTCAGCTACAAGAACTGAAGTGGCAATTCGATCAAGAAAATCTCGATCATGACTGACCAGAATAAGGGTCCCTTTATAAGTGGACAACACTTCCTGTAACAAATCAAGCGTTTCCAAATCAAAATCATTCGTAGGTTCATCCAGAATCATCAGGTTTGAAGGTTGGCTCAAAGCACAAGCAAGCAATAATCGAGCTTTTTCTCCACCAGATAAAACCTTTACGGGTGTTTTTGCTTGTTCTGGTTGAAAAAGATACTGTTTCATATATCCGATAACGTGTTTTTTTTCCCCTCCGACATCTACATAATCTCCACGTCCACGTGTCAGCGTTTCTGCCAATGTTTTTTCAGGATCAAGAATCTGTCTGTGTTGATCTAGATAATTGATCTCAAGTTTGCTTCCAAGTTTGATTTCTCCCTGATCAGGCTGTTCCTGCTCTGTCAATAATTTCAGCAACGTACTTTTGCCGGCACCATTTGGACCAATAATGCCAAGCCGATCTCCACGTACAATACGTAAATTTAAATTATTTATGATTGTTCTTGAATTATAGGATTTGGTTATGTTTTTTGCATCTATGACAATTTTACCGGAATTTTCTGCATCACTTGATTGTAGGGTGTCCAAGGAAGGATTCTGTATATGGTTTTTTCTTTTTAGACGAAGTTCTGAAAGTTCCGCCATTCGTCTAACATTACGTTTGCGTCGGGCGGTAACGCCGTAACGCACCCAATCCTCCTCTCTTGCAATTTGACGATTTAACTTATGATACTCCAGCGCTTCCTGTTCGAAAAAATTCTCCCTCCATAATTCAAATTCGGAAAATCTCATGGAAAGTTGCCTTGCCTGTCCTCTATCCAGCCAGATAATGCCTTTTGCCATATTATCCAGAAATCGACGGTCATGGCTGATCACTAAAATCGCAGAAGATAAAGATTTTAATTCAGATTCCAGCCATTCTATTGTTGGAAGATCCAGATGATTTGTGGGTTCATCCAACAGTAATAGATCTGGTCTTGGAGCTAAAACCTTGGCCAGTGCACAGCGTCTTGTTTCACCCCCTGATAGATGTGCAGGATTTTCATTACCAGTTAATCCCAGTGCCTCAAGCAGAATTCGCCCACGAAAATGATCATCAGGGTTGGGTAATTCTGAACAAACATAATCAATGGTTTTTGTGAAATAAGAAAGATCAGGTTCTTGGGATAGGCATTGAATGGTTGTGCCAGGCTGTATAAAAAGATTTCCTGAATCTCTTTTTTGCAATCCCATTATAATTTTGAATAAGGTGGATTTTCCTGATCCATTTCTACCAACCAGACATAATTTTTCATTATTTGCAATATTGAAATTCAGGTCGGTAAAAAGGGGGTGACCTCCAAAACTGTAAGAAAGATTTTGTATAAGCAAAAGTGGGGATGACATATAATGAGATAATGTGGTTTACAGAATGTTTGCTATATAAGTAAATTTGTATATTAGAACATATTTATTAAATATGAAGATGTAAATATTTTTATTAAATAGACAAAATTTTGATAATAAATTGATTTTGTTTTTAAAAATTTGGGAATAAATAAAATTACTGAAATTTTGAATAATCTGATAATTTTTTTATTTTACTTTTTAAATTGTAAATTACCCAGATTGAATTGCCAATGCATCTTTTTATCGTGATAAAGAGTGGATTATATGCCTGATAAAAAAACAAAAATTAAAAACTGGACAAGATTACAAACGAAAATTGGCAAAAAGGCAATTTTCCCTCTTGTAATTTTAGGATTGCTTTCAAGTTTGATTGCTGTCGGTATGGCATGGGTGATTGCTGAAATTATCGGAAAAATCTTGGTCCCATCCATACCAATACAATTTCCAATTTTAATACTGATATTATTTTATCTGTTACTATCGTTTCTCAAAGGATGCGTATTTTTTTTGGAAGGTGACTTTACGATCAAAATCGGTCTTAAAGCACGACATCGCCTACGTAATTTGATTATCAATCATATTATGCAAATCGGTCCTTCAATATTAAGGCGACAATCAAGTGGCGCTTTGACAGCATTGGCGGTTGATCAGGTTGAATCTTTGGATGGTTATTTTTCACGATGGTTGCCGGCATCGGTTTTATGGATTGCCTCACCACTACTTATTCTTTTTTTCGTGTATTTGGTTCAACCATGGTCAGCATTGATTATGGGTTTGTGTGGTTTGATGGTTCCTATTGCACAGGCAATTTTTGGAATTGGAGCAGCCATGGCTGCAAGAAAGCAATTTTTGGCAATGACCCGTTTGCAGGCTCAATTTCTTGATAGAGTAAGAGGGATTGCAACGATTGTATTGGCTGGTCGATCAGATGACATGGCCAATAGACTTGCATTATCAGCAGATGAATTGCGTAAGAGAACGATGAAAATATTACGGGTTGCTTTTTTGTCGTCTGCCTCTATTGATTGTGCGATGATTATCGCGATTATTCTGGTAGTGTTGATGGATGGAAGTCAATTTGTCCAAATTCATTCAATACAATCTATTCCTGTCACGCATATTCTCTTTACTTTATTGATTATTCCGGAGTTTTTTGGTCCTCTACGCAGTTTGGCTTTGGCCTATCAGGACAGGGCACGACTTGGCGGAACGGCTGCATCTATTGTTGAATTGCCTGTCAAAAATGAATTTTCAACCAATGTAAAGGATATTCCTTTCAATGATAAAGTGGAAATAAGCTTTAAAAATGTTTCCTATCATTGGGACGCTCAAAGAGGTCGTATATTACATTCCCTGAATTTCGACATCAAGGCAGGGGAAAGAGCTTTATTGATAGGTCAGTCTGGTGCAGGAAAATCAACCATTATCGAAATGATTCTCGGATTTATAAAGCCGAATGAGGGGCAGGTTTTGGTAAATGGATTGGATATTACCGAATATTCGGCTGCTTCATTGTCAAAATTAATGGCATGGATCGGACAAAAACCTGTTATTTTTTGCGGTACTATTCGTGAGAATATTATGTTTGCCAGACCCTCCGCAACCGAGCAAGAATTTCAACAAGCCATTGAAGCGGCGGCGATAGATCGATATTTGTTAGATTTACCGCATGGGCTTGATACGGTGATTGGTGAAAACGGTTATGGGTTATCGGGTGGACAGGCCCAAAGAATTGCTATTGCACGAGCATATCTGAAAAACGCTCCATTATTATTGCTTGACGAACCTACAGCTCATCTTGATCCCGAAACGGAGAGGGATATCTTTAATCAATTGTTGAAACTGACTGAAAATAGAACAGTCATTATGGCCACCCATTCGGAACAGGGGCAAAAATTGCCTGGTATACACATCAATTTAAATCATGGATTTATAATTTCCTGTCAGAAGGAAGGATAATATGCAAAATATTCAAGATATTACCAGATCTGAAAAATCCTCCGTGACGGCAGCGTTTAAAACAATATTTTCGATATGGTATAAACGGTTGCCCGCTTTACTTTTTGGAATTTTTATCTCCTTGATAGCCGTATTATTGGGATTGGCTTTAATGAGCTTTGCCGGGGGCAAGGTTGCCTTGACAGCTATGGGTGCAATCATAACCAGCTCGCTGTTTTTAAAAATCGTCGGGGTTTCCCGCATGATTATGCGATATGTGGAAAGATTGTTTACCCATAATGCCATGTTTCATGCTTTAGCAGACTTAAGGATATGGTTTTTCCATACACTTGCTATGGGAAGTGCGGCAGGATTGGGTTTCCGTCATAGTGGGGATATATTATCCCGATTGGTTTCTGATATTGAAACATTGGACGGATTATATTTGCGTCTTATTTTACCGTTTTTCGGTTCCATATTGACATCTTTTGTGCTTTTTACAGTCATAGCCCATTATAATTTGGCATTGGCTGTATCAATCGTGATTTGTTATGGAATTTCTGCATTTTTATGCCCATTTGGTGCGGGCTTCATAACCCGGAAAAGAGGGAAAAAACTTGTTCAGGGTACGGCACAGCTGAGAATAACAGTTCTGGATTTTATTCATGGTTTAAGGGAAATAAGAGCCTTTGGAGCAGAACATCGAGTTTCCATATTAATGAAAAAAAACGAGAATGAACTTTTTGATCAACAATATATTCAGGCAAGGGAAGTAGCGTTAATAGGAGTCATCGCATATTTTTTTGGTCAAGTTGCTGTTTTATTTGTATTGATGAGCGGATTAAACATTGGTTTTCATGGATTGAACGCTTTTCACACGGTTTTCTGTCTTTTTCTGACTATTACAGCATTTGAATTGGTCGTTCCTTTGAGCAAGGCAGGAGGTTTGGCAGGTCAAATCGTCAATGCCGCCATAAGAGTTGTGAATATTAATGACAATAAAAAAGTTGAAGACAATTCTAAATCTAGTAAAGTTCCACCTGAAACCGGGGATATCAAGTTTCGGGATGTATCGTTTCGTTGGGGAGAGTCACAACCATGGCTTTATCAGAATTTGAACCTGACGATTGCACAAGGAAAAAAAATTGCCATTATAGGATCATCCGGTGTGGGAAAATCCACTCTGGCGGCCTTGTTATTAAAGGTCATTCAGCCAATAAAGGGCTCAATAACATTGGCTGATCAAAATCTTGACTGGTTTGATAATGAATCAGTCCGCAAACGAATAGCATGGCTTTCTCAAAACACCCATTTATTTGATGATACAATTCGTCAGAATCTTTTGCTTGGGAACCCTGATGCGACAGAGGAAGATTTGTGGCAAGCCCTTTCTGATGCTGCAGTGGCAAATGTTGTTCGTGAAATGCCGGATGCACTGGATACCTGGCTTGGAGAGGGTGGTGTAAAGGTTTCCGGAGGACAGGGAAGAAGGATTGCATTGGCACGTACATTGTTACTAAAAGCCCCGATTTTACTTTTGGATGAACCAACATCAGGATTAGACGGTGATACTGAAAAAGCGTTTTTTCAAACCCTAAATCAGATAACAGGCAACCGAACGGTGATTTTGATAATGCACCGTTTAACGGGTGTTGAAAACATAGATGAGGTATGGCGGTTATCTAATGGACAACTAGTTGCGGAATAAAAGAAAATTATATATTTTATTACTTGTTGATATTATATATTGATTTGAAAATGTTGCCTTGAAAGAAAGTAATTAAATGCGTCGATTTGTTCCTGTTTTACTAGCATCCATTTTGTTGGGGGCATGTTCCCAATCCGGTTCTTTAACGCAAAAGAATGATAGAACCTATGTTGTATTTTTTCCATTTGCTTCCACGGATCTGGATGATTCGGCTAACAAAACCATTTCTCAAGCTGCTACTTATGCGAAAAAATTTCCTGAAAAACAGGTTTATGTCAAAGGTTATGCAGCAATTTATGGCGATTTATCCAAAGATGAAATGATGGCAATTCAGCGTGCCAAAATTGTTGCGCAAAAGGTTGTGGATGATGGAATTCTGTCAAATCGTGTTCATGATATTCCCCGTCCGCCAGAAAATCGTAAAAGTCAAGTGGCGGCAAGACGTGTGGAAATTATAGTTCAATAAATTCTATCTGGATAATCTTTTTTAACTTGTTTGATAAAGTTAGATTGCATGATGAGAGAGACCCCCAAAAAATACTAGAAACAGTTTTTGGGTATCAATGTTTTCGTGGTTTGCAAAAACAGGCGATTGATCTTGTAATGCAAAATCAGGATGTTTTGTTATTGATGCCCACCGGGGGAGGTAAAAGTATCTGTTATCAAATCCCGGCTTTGTGTCGTCCTGGAATGGGCTTGGTTATTTCACCATTAATTGCATTGATGGATGATCAGGTAGCAGCTTTAAGGCAATTAGGTGTGAGTGCAGGTGCATTACACTCAGAATTGGAAAATGAGGAAGCATACAATATCCGTCATGATATTGCTTCAAAAAAACTCAAACTCTTATATGTTTCCCCAGAACGCTTACTCCAAAACGATACATTGAAATTTTTGGAAAAAATTCAAATTTCCATGATTGCAATTGATGAAGCCCATTGTATATCCGTATGGGGGCATGATTTTCGTCCGGAATATCGCCTTTTATGTGATTTACCTTGGATATTTCCCTCTGTTCCAAGAATTGCCCTTACAGCAACAGCTGATCCAGTCACGCAAAAAGATATCATTCAGGCTTTGGATATGCCTGAAGCCAAAATTCTGCGATCCAGTTTTCATCGGTCTAATTTATTTATACGTGTAATACAAAAAAATACCGAATCCAAACAGCTAAGGGAATTATTAAAAAAATATCGGGATGCGGCTTGTATCGTGTATTGTGGAAGTCGTAATAAATCTGAACGGATAGCTCATAATCTTGTTCGTTATGGTTTTACCGCTGTGGCTTATCATGCCGGTTTATCCGCACTTGAAAAAAGAGGTATCCTATTAAGGTTTCGATCAGGAGAGCCTTTAATTATCGTTGCGACGGTTGCTTTTGGAATGGGAGTCGATCGTCCGGATGTCAGATTGGTTGTACATTTGGATATGCCCAGGGGACCAGAAGATTATTATCAACAAATAGGTCGAGCTGGACGGGATGGTGATCTTGCCGAAACCGTTTTATTCTATAATGGTGCTGATGTTGCTAAGGCGCGATATTTTCTTGAACATTCTACGATTACAGATGAACAGAAGAAAATCGCGTGTTCAAGACTTGATATGATGGTGGCATTATCTGAAACGGCTGAATGCCGAACAAAACTTTTGTTGCATTGTTTTGGAGAAAACCTGGATAAGTCTTGTAATCACTGTGATAATTGTAAAAATCCTGTAAGACTGTTAAATGGAACTATAGCGGCTCAGAAAGTGATTTCTGCAGTATACCGCACTGGACAACGTTTTGGAGCAATGCATATTATTAATGTATTGCGAGGCAAATATAATATTCAAGTTGAAAATTTCCAGCATGATCGACTTTCTTTATTTGGTATTGGGAAAGATAAGTCACACAATTTTTGGCGTTCTGTTATTCACCAATTGATGGCCCGCGATGTTTTGCGTCAGGGAGAGGAATTTTCAAATTTGTTTCTAAACCAAGAAAAAGCCCGTCCGTTGCTAAGGGGGAAAAAGAGTTTATTTCTGCGTGAAGATATTGAAAAATCTGAAATATATAAATGTCAAAATAGAGACGATACATTGCTAATAACACAAAACCGGCATAAATTATTTGATGAATTAAAAAAATGGCGATCAGATGAGGCGCGTAAACAACAGGTTCCTCCATATATCATTTTTCATGATTCGGTGTTAAGGGAAATAGCTCTTTGTAATCCCCAAACCTTGAAAGATTTTAAGGATATAAAAGGTGTAGGGAATATGAAATTGGAACATTATGGATTGAAATTATTAGAAATAATCAAGGAGTTTCAAAATAATAGATAATGATTATTTATATTGGATGATTTTACGCATAAGACTAAACGATAATGAAGTCATTTATTTTACACTAACTATTCATTATTTTTTTTGATAATCAAGAATAAAGAAATTTAAAAAATGTTTTCATAAAGATCAATATTTTTGCATATGTTTCTTTATTAAAGATTCACTTGAATTTTTATCAAAAATCTATCATATACGATATGATCGAAATTGTTCGACAATTCACACGTAAAGGTTCGACCGCTGGTGCTTGAAAAAGGTAATCGGTACTTTACGGAGGTTTAACCAGTTATAAGGATAATATTTATGGCAATGCCAGATTTTACTTTGCGTCAGTTATTGGAAGCGGGTGTTCATTTCGGACATCATACACGTCGCTGGAACCCCAAAATGGCACCTTTCTTATTTGGTGTCCGTAACCAGGTTCATATTATTGATCTTCAACAAACGGTTCCTATGCTGGATCGCGCATTACATGCCGTTCGTGATACAGTTGCCAATGGTGGAAGAGTATTGTTTGTTGGCACAAAACGTACAGCTTCTGAGATTGTTGCGGAAACGGCCAAACGTTGTGGGCAGTACTATGTCAATCACCGTTGGCTAGGGGGTATGCTGACAAACTGGAAGACCATTACCAATTCTATCAAGCGTTTACGCCAGATCGAAGAAACGCTTGATGGCGATACAATTGGGTTGACCAAGAAAGAGATTCTTCAGTTGACCCGTGAACGTGATAAATTGGAACGTTCACTTGGCGGTATCAAGGAAATGGGTGGTTTGCCGGACATACTCTTTATCATTGATACGAATAAGGAAAAATTGGCTGTACAGGAAGCTAACAAATTGGGTATTCCTGTTGTAGCTGTCCTGGATAGCAATTCAGATCCTGATGGAATTACCTATCCAATTCCAGGAAATGATGATGCATTACGTTCAATCAATTTATATTGTGATTTGGTTGCCGGTGCTGTGTTGGATGGTATTTCCAAGGAATTAGGTGCCGCAGGTGAAGATATTGGTGCGGCAGAGGAATTGCCTCCTGAAATTATTATGGAATCTGTTTCTGTACAAGAGACACCAGACGTTCCAGCTTAATTGCCAATAAGTTTTCTGATTGTTGACGATTTAATATGAAATTCGTCAAAAAATCAATTTATATTAAATGATACAAGCATAACGTCTCGATATTGATCGAGACGTTCGTGTGTTAAGAAAAGGGAAAAATGATGGCAGAGATTACAGCTGCATTAGTAAAAGAATTACGTGAAAAAACCGGTGCCGGCATGATGGATTGCAAAAAGGCGCTTAATCAGACAGCTGGCAATATCGAGGAAGCTATTGATTGGTTACGTAAAAAGGGATTGGCCACTGCTGCAAAAAAATCCGGACGTGTGGCTGCTGAGGGATTGGTAGGAATTGCGACAGCGGGTAACAAGGCCGCCATGGTCGAAATTAATGCTGAAACCGATTTTGTCGCCAGAAATGAACAGTTTCAACAATTTGTTGAGGATGTCGCCAAAGTTGCATTGACAGTGGGTGAAGATGTCGAGGCCTTGAAAAATGCCACAATGGAAAATGGAAAAACTGTTGCAGAAAATCTAACCAACTTGATTGCCACAATTGGTGAAAACATGACCATTCGACGTGTGCGTGTTTTTGAAGTTTCTTCTGGTGTTGTTGCAAGCTATGTTCATTCCGCCTTGCGTCCAGGTTTAGGAAAAATTGGTGTACTGGTTGCTTTGGAGGCACCTGAAGCATCTGATGAAATTGAGGACCTCGGTCGTAAAATTGGTATGCAGGTAGCCGCTGTACGTCCAATTGCATTAAGTGTTGAAGAAATTGATCCTGTCGCTGTTGAACGTGAAAAAAGCATTTTTATTGAACAGGCGCGTGCATCAGGTAAACCGGACAATATCATTGAAAAAATGGTTGAGGGTCGCTTACGTAAATTCTATGAAGAAGTTGTTCTTTTGGAACAAACCTGGATTCATGATGGTGAAAGCAAAGTCAAGGCTGTTGTTGACAAAAATGGAGCAAAACTTGTTGCCTTTGAACGTTTCCATCTGGGTGAAGGCATTGAAAAAGAAGAAAGCGATTTTGCTGCTGAAGTTGCCCAAGCTGCCAAGGGTTGATTACAATTAACAGGGTGGGGGAGATAGAATGCAGGAATGGTCTTCCCCGGTTATTGTTTTGAATACACGCCCTTATGGAGAAACTGATGGAATAGTGTCTGTTCTTTCGCTAGAGCAGGGATTATTCAGGGGGCTTGTCAAGGGTATGATTTCCCGTCGTCAAATTTCCATTTGGCAGACGGGAAATTTTGTCAATGTCGATTGGTCAGCGAAACTATCAGATCAGTTGGGATATTTCAAAGGCGAATTGATACGTTCGAATTTTGCAATTCTATCGCCTTGTCCATTGGCATTTTCAGCCATGCTGTCCTTATGTGCTGTAGCCGAAAGTGGATTACTCGAGCGTCAACCGGTGGAATATATTGCAAAATCATCTTTTCAATATCTTGATTTTGTCGCGGAAAACCCTACAGATTCAAATAAAGAAATTGTTCCTCGGCTATTACGATGGGAATTAAATTTTATTGCGGCACTGGGGTATGCGTTGGATATATCAATCTGTTATGAATCTGACAAGTGTCAATCTTTTTTTGTGTCTCCACGTACGGGAAAAGTGGTTACGGAAGTTATGGCAGGAAAGTGGAAACCAAAATTATTCCCTTTTCCATCTTTTTTTCTGAATGAGGAAGAAAATGGCAATCAGAAAGATTGGATGAATGGTTTGAAATTATCGCGTTATTTTCTAGAGAAAAATGTGTTTTCCTTAATAAATAAAGACTTGCCCAGAGCAAGAAAAAATTTTGAAGAAAGAGTGGCAGCAAATATTGACAATTTTTGATATTCAATTTCATTTTTCCTGGATTTATGAAATAAAAAATGTAAAGAATTTGCATGTAATATCAAATTATTTGTAATCTCTGCAAAATTAAAACCATATACAGTTTTAGAAAAATAAAATATAACTGTCATATAATGACATTTTTAAGGAGATTGATATGGTTTTCCGAATTTGGAGCCATTCCTATAAAGAGGGTGATGAAATGCCCAATGCCCAACGTTATCATGGCATGGGACAGAATGGAGGTAATCTTTCCCCCTCTTTATTTTGGGAGGATGCTCCAGATAATACAAAAAGCTTTGTTATAACCATGTACGATCCTGATGCTCCAACCGGGTCTGGATGGTGGCATTGGGTTGTTGTCAATATATCACCCAACATAACACATCTGGTTGAAGGGGCTTCCTCCAATAAATTGCTGCCTGAAGGTGCAATCGAGATTCGAAATGATTTTGGTCAAAAGGAATACGGGGGTGGAGCACCACCACCTGGAAAACCGCATCATTATATAATTACGATTCATGCATTGAATATAGCAAGAATAGATGTGACACCTTCCTCAACCCCAGCTTTTGTCGGTTTTAACGTGCATCATCATTCATTGGCTTCTGCACAATTGATCTGTCATTTAAAAGGTTGAATGAATTATCACAATCATTGTTTTACAGATTGTGATAATTTTATCAATATATCGCTAATTTAAAAGCTACTCTTCAAAACCGTTGGGATTTTTACTTTGCCAGTTCCAAGAATCCTGTACCATATCATGCAGATTCAATTTCGTTTCCCAATTCAATAATTTTTTGGCGCGATCAGCATTAGCCCAATATGCCGGTAGATCTCCATCACGGCGTGGGGCAAAATGATATGGCAATTTTTTTCTGAACACATTTTCAAAAGTGGCTATAACCTCCAGTACACTATTTCCCTGACCGGAACCCAAATTGAAAATATTCACTCCTGATTGGGTATCATTATAGTTGAGTGCGGCCAAGTGTCCCTCAGCCAAATCCATAACATGAATAAAATCCCTGATACACGTTCCATCTCTGGTTTCATAATCATTGCCGAATACTGCAAGGGAGGCCAATTTTCCAATAGCTACCTGAGTGATATAAGGCATGAGATTATTGGGAATACCCTGAGGATCCTCGCCAATCAATCCTGATGGATGCGCTCCTACGGGATTAAAATATCTTAATATTGTAATTGACCAGTCCTGGTCCGCGATTGATAGATCCTGAAGAATTTTCTCAATGAAGAGCTTGCTGCGACCGTATGGTTGGGTTGGCTCTCCGGTTTCCATGGTTTCGATATATGGAATAATCGGCTGGGTTCCGTAAACAGTTGCGGATGAACTGAAAATAAATTTTTTGATGTTGGCCTTTTTCATGGCATCAAGCAAATTGATAGTACCATAAACATTGACATCATAATATTCCAATGGTTTGCGTACCGATTCACCAACGGCTTTCAGTCCTGCAAAATGAATAACTCCATCTATATTGTTTTCTTTGAATATGGTGTCTAAAAGATCTTTGTTTCTAATATCCCCTTGATAAAATCTTGGTCGTTTTCCAGTAATCTTTTTAATGCGATCAAGAACGATTTCCTTGCCGTTATAAAGATTGTCAATGATAACTGGATCAATACCTTGTTTTATTAGTTGAATACAAGTATGGCTTCCAATATAACCGCAACCACCTGTAACTAATATTGTCATGAATATGGCCCTATATTTAAAAATTAAATTATATTACTATTCAAATTAAATCGGTCAGCATATTACTGTACTGGGATTTGTAAATAAAGAAATTAATTAGTCCCATGAAATGTTACAATTCAAAAAAGAATAAAATTTTTTAATGATATTTTAATATATTCTAGGCTAAAAAATGCTAACTAATTTTTTGATATGATCGATTATTAAATTTTTTACATATTTATCAATAATATATATGTATTATTCACATATTATTTTTGTTTAGGATTATTTACGTTTTCAAAACGTCATGAATTTGTTAAATTTATACTGAATTTGTCCGATTTACCTATATAAATTTAAGTTGAATTTTAATTCTGAATAAAATCAGTATCTTAAAAATAATTATTATGTTAATAATTTCATTAATTACATCATAATTATAATTGTGGTAAAATTATAATTATATATTGAAAATTGGTTTCATATTGCTTAAGTGAAATATTAAACAATTGGAAAGATTGATTTAGATTATTTAATTTTTTATTTTATAGGGATAAAACTGTTATGGCTGGTAATAATATTATTTCAAGTGATACGGATTTTAGGCATCTTGTTATTAAGAATGATTATCCAATATTATCCGGTGGCCGTTGGACCGCAAAACTAGATGATGCCGGGAATACTGTCTATGTAAGCAGTGGTATCAGTGTCAAGGGGCCAGTAAACATGATTCATGGCATATTGGATATTGAAAGTGGTGCTGTCGTAAGTGGGTTAAATGAAATAGCGAATATGAGTGGATTCAATGGTGATCATGCTAATCCATTAATTAATGTTAAGTCAGGTGGTGTGATTAAAGATTCCAATCTTATAAATGGTGATATTCATATTTATAATGGCGGTATCTCATCCGATAACTCTATGGTATCAGAAAAAGTGACGATAGATAATGGCGGAATTTCAAATAATGATACATTCTACAATCCAGGTGATACAGCAGAAAGTGGCGGTACATTAATTAATAGCAATTTTAAGGGGGGATCAAGCTCTTTCAGAACTGCGGCAAACAGGTCAGACATTTACTACGCGTCAGGTGCCGTTATGACCGATCATCATATGCCTGATATTACCTCCATTAATTCAGGCGCTCAAAATGTTAAATTACATATAGCAAGTGGGGCTGTATATAATGAACCTGAAGACTATGTCCCGCCTGATTTTACAAATTATCCGATAGAAAATGACTATCCTCTGTTAACAGGTGGCAACTGGATCGCGGATGTGGATGAAGAAGGTAAAACCTATTTTCAACGGGAAGGACAGCCCAACTCCGAAAAGATTTATGGTCCTGTAGATATGATTCATGGCATATTGACTATTCATAGTGGGGCAGTCGTGGATGGTCTCAATCAAATAGCTAATATGAGTGGCTTTAGTGGTGATGCTAATCCAACTATAAATATTCAGTCGGGTGGTAAACTGACAAACTCCACGGTTTTTAATGGTTATCTTAATATATCCAGTGGGGGAATTTCACAACACAATAAATATATATCAGAAGTATCCAAAATTGAAAATGGTGGAATATCTGATGATGACACTTTTTATAATCCTACCACAAGTAAGGATGTTAAAGATGAAAATTATAGAAACGGAGGTATATTAAGAAATCCCAATTTGAAGGGGGGATCAAGCTCTTTTCGTACAACAGATGGTGCAGGTCAATATACTATAGCAAATGGCGCAGGGTTTGTTAATCCTCATATTGATAATTCAGCAAATGCAAATGGAACAGATATAACATTACCCGTTAAAGGTGATGAAACATATCCATGCTTTTTAGCCGGAACTTTAATCAAAACTGATAGGGGTGATATCGCGGTTGAAAATCTTGTGGTGAATGACAGGGTTTATATTCACACAGAAAACGGGTTGCAATTACAGCCCATAACCTCCATAGTCAGTGATACACATTTTGTTAACACGCATTTGCCCGATGATGAGGGTGGATATCCTGTCTGTATTCTGAAAGATGCCATTTCCGAGAATATTCCGTATCAAGATACTTATGTAACACCTGAACATTGCCTGTTTATTGATGGTAAATTTATACCCGTGCGTATGTTGGTCAATAATCATTCCATTTATTACGATCATTCACAAAAAATGTACAGATACTATCATATTGAAACAGGAGAACATTCTGTCATCACGGCGAATGGGATGCTTACTGAAAGTTATTTGAATACCAGGGACACCATCAAGGATGTTGAAAATAATGTTATCCGGTTGCCTAAAAATTGGGTAAATGATGCCGCGGCTCCATTAAACGTTGATCGTGATAGTGTGGAAAAAGTATATAATTCCCTCTTGGATCAGGCTTTGGCCAAACATATTGATAGAAAAGGCAGAAACCCCCTAATTACAAATGATCATGATATTTGCCTTATAGCCGATAATGGCAATGTTATCGAAAAGCGAATTGATAATGGAAAAGTAACCTTCATTATTCCAAAAAATACCAAGAATGTCCGGATTGTTTCCCGTGCAAGCCGACCAAGTGATGTTGTTGGTCCATTTGTTGATGATAGACGCTATCTCGGTCTTTTGATCAAGAGCATCAAGCTTTTCAATAAAAATAAGAGTTTTGATATTGATGTTCATCTCAGTGAAGAAAATCTTGATGGATGGCATACACTGGACAGTGATTCAGTCAGATGGACAAATGGCAATGCCTTTCTACCTTTGGAGGATTATTGCAAAGACGATAAATGTGTTCTCGTTCTGGAAATCGTTTCTGCAGGTCCCTATGTTCTTGAGGAAAATGAAGAACACAGAAAAGCGGTACAACAGTAAAATCGGATTTACATGACGTCTGCATCATCAAAGGATAAAAAATCCTATGTAAATGTGACACCAGTACCTACTCAGTCGGCACCCAAAGAAATCCGATACGATTTCAATTTGGGTGCCAGAGTGATGCTTCCCAAAAGAGAAAAGGGATTATGGAAAGTTACATTGCAAGATCTTGATACCGGCAATATCCTGTTCCAAGGTCAAGTCGCTGGGGGAACGGTCAGTTCCTCCAAACGTTTTTATGTCAATTTTAAAATTACTGTGGAGGAAATAGAAAATAACGTAACCAGACAATTGTTCAATCATCAACTTGATCTAAAAGATAAAAAGGTTGTCATTCAATGTCCGGTTGGAACAATCGGTGATACTTTTGCCTGGTTACCCTACGCCATTGAATTCAAGAAAAAACATTCGTGTAAGCTGCACTGTATAATTGATGAAAAATTTATTGATCTTTTAAAAAGATCATATCCAGAAATCAATTTTACAACAATGAAAAAGGCCGAGGAAAATAACATATTTTCTGATAGTTATGCCTGTTATTATTTTGGTCTGTTTTTCAAGGACGAGCAAAATTTATATCAGCCATGTGATTTCAGGTTGGTGGGGTTGCATAAAACTGCAGCTTACATTTTGGGGTTGTCGACAGAAAAAGATGAGAAACTAACCCTTAGATTACCTGATGAATCCAGGCCTATCAAAGAAAAATATGTATGTATTGCCGTTCAAGCAAGCTCTCAATGTAAATATTGGAACAATCCCAAAGGTTGGGAACTTGTTGTTGATTATTTGAAAAGTCAAAACTACAGGGTGATCTGCATTGATCAGAATACCATCTCGGGACATGGTATAATATTTAATTCCATACCTTACAATGCGGAAAATGAAACAGGAAACCGGCCTTTATCAGAACGCGCAAGATGGTTGAAACATGCCGAATTTTTTGTTGGATTGAGTTCAGGATTGTCCTGGATGGCGTGGACAATGAATATTCCTGTTGTCATGATTTCCGGATTTACCCATCCCATGAACGAATTCTATACGCCATATCGGATTATAAATTGGCATGTCTGTAATTCCTGCTGGAATGATATGAAATATGAATTCGAACATGATAATTATACGTGGTGTCCGCGACATCGTGATACGCCAAGACATTATGAATGTACGAAATCAATAACTTCTACTTTTGTTATTCAAGTCATTCAAAAACTGATTTCAAATATAAATAAAGAATGATTCTACCAGAATATAAATTTATTATCATGGAAGTATAAAAATTCCCTGATAATAAATTTTAAAAACAATTAAATTGTTCCTAATTATATATAATAAATTAATTAAAATATTTCCCTAATATCAATAATAAAAAATTACATAAATATCTTGTTAAATAATTTTTTAACATTACATCAGTTTTATTAAGTAATTCACATTTTATATTTTTTAAAATGCTAATAATTGTTTTCTTATTGCAATAAGATGTTAGGTTGTATGTATTTGTTCCCAGATTTCAGATAATCAGGCAATTCTTTTTGAATATACAGGTCTGGTTAAACATCCATATGAATGCATTGTTATAAACTTTTATGAATAAATTTGATATTTTAATATAAACAGTTGCTATTAATTTTTATTTGCATATAAAATTGATTTCTATTCTCATTTTATGCTCTAACTCATTGATTCGATCACATATTTGATTAAGGAAAGTAATTTATAATGTTTAAGAAATATCTTTTGATAGGTTGTACAATCCTATTGTCAACACCAGCCTTTGCCGTAGAATATCCCATTGGCAAACCACAGATATGTGGAAATATGGAAATTGCTGCAGTCTATCTGCAGCCAATTGAAATGGAGCCTGACGGTATCATGTTGTCAGCGGCAAAATCTGATGTTCATCTTGAAGCGGATATTCATGCAACAGCCAATAATAAAAATGGTTTTCAAGAAGGCAGCTGGATGCCTTATCTACAAGTATCTTATGAGTTAACCAAAATTGGTGATGAGAAAAAATTACAAGGTATACTTCATCCAATGGTTGCAAATGATGGACCTCATTATGGCGAGAATATCAAACTTCTGGGAGCGGGAAAATATCATTTAAAACTCACGCTTCTTCCACCGGCCAGAGAATCCATGTTTGGTCGTCATGTTGACAAGGAAACGGGTGTTGCACCCTGGTTTGGGGAATGTGTCACACAATATGACTTTACATATGCCGGAACTGGTAAAAAGGGTGGATATTAATATTTAAACCAGCGATTAAATATAAATTATTAAGACGTTCAACATATTTATAAATAAATATTACATCTTAATAATTTGAGATTGTTTATTGATAATCCAATCATTAAAAGCATATTTTCGGATATTCAGAATGAAAAAATTTTATGCTGTTTTGTCATTGTTTTCCATTTGGCCAGTACACGTTTTCGGTGCACCACTTCAAAATTATGATATCACCATCACGGATGGTGTTTTTAAACCCTCATCAATAGAAGTGCCGGCAAACCAGCGTTTTAAAATTACCATTAAAAATACAGGTAAAGTACCGGCTGAATTTGAAAATCTTTCTTTAAGGGTTGAAAAGGTCTTGGGGCCTGATGTGACCTCTTTCGTGGTTATACATCCCCTTAAAACGGGGAAATATCATTTTATCGATGATTTTCACGTCAATATGCCAGGCTTTGACATTATTTCCAAATAGGAGTTTTTATTATGGGTGCGCCTTTGTTTATTGTATGGCGTGAGAGCGTTGAGGCATTACTGGTTATAGGCATTTTATATGCATGGCTGAGAAGGGAAAATCTGGTATCCCTGACAAGAAAGCTATGGATTGGGACGGGACTTGGTCTGGCGCTTGCAGGATTATTGGCTGTTGCATTTTGGATCGCCAGCACTTGGTTTGCCGGTGCAGGTGGAGAATGGTTTTTTACCATTATGATGTTTGTCGCGGCATGTTTGATATTGCAAATGGTAATCTGGATGCATCATCATGGTAGAGGTATGAAAAAGCATCTTGAACAGGAGGCAGCCGAAAGTGTACAGAAATCCGGAAGTGGAATAGGGATTCTTCTTTTATCCATGCTGGCAGTCGCAAGAGAGGGATCAGAAACAGTTGTATTTTTGGCAGGTATTGGTGCGGAACAAAAGGGATCTTCATTGGGATTATTTATACTTGGCGGTTTTTTGGGATTAATCTTGGCATTGCTAACATTTTGGTGTTTACAGAAATCATTTAAATTCATTTCATGGAAATGGTTTTTCATTGTCAGTGAATTTCTTTTGCTTCTAATTGGTGGTGGACTTTTTATAAGCGCCATTGATAAAGCCTCTGTCCAGATTGCCGCTTATGATATTCCGGAATGGATTTATAATTTTATGGATAATCCTGTATGGAGTACCGCAGGGTTTATTCCTGACAACAGTACCTTAACAGGTTTGACAGGTTATCATGCGGAACCTTCATTAATGCAAATTTCAGCTCTTGTTATTTACTGGTTCATTGCCATTTTATTGTGCAACGTAACTTTTAAAAAAACTTATTAATACAATAAATAACATTGGAACAAATAATGAGGGTTTTGCTGAAAAAGGCAATTAATCAAACGGGAATTGCTATGCAACGTCATCAAACCATTATTCAGGGAATTAAATGGTTTGTTGTTGCAATTTATTTTTTGCTTCTGATTATTCCCGCCTTAATGCATTTACCCCCAAAACATTCGCACATTTTTAACAATATTGTTTTATTTGCCCAATTTGTTTTTTGGGGGATCTGGTGGCCCTTTGTAATATTGTCAATGTTATTTATAGGACGAATTTGGTGTGGTGTATTTTGTCCAGAGGGAACTTTGACGGAATGGACATCCAAAAATTTCGGACGAAACAAGAAAATCCCCCGTTTACTCAAATGGAGAGGTTGGCCGGCGATTGCTTTTATATTAACCACTTTGTATGGACAACTTATAAGTGTTTATGATTATGCGATACCTGCATTATTGATACTGGGAGGTTCAACAGCAGCAGCAATAGTTATAGGCTATCTATATGGAAATGGTAACCGTGTCTGGTGTCGTTATCTGTGCCCGGTTAATGGTGTGTTTAATCTTCTTTCTCGGCTTTCTCCTTTTACTTTTAAGACAGATCAGCAAAAATGGTCAGAATTTCAAGAAAAAGAAAATTCAAATCCGCATTGCCCACCAATGATTAATATTCGACAGCTTCATGGCGTTTCAGCTTGCCATATGTGTGGACGTTGTGCAGGCTATAGAAATGCGGTCAGTTTGCAGACGAGGTCCGTGAATGAAGAAATTCTTGTTTACGGTAATGAACAGCAAAATATTTGGCAGATCAGACTATTGTTATTCGGTATGATTGGCGTTGCTATTGGAGCATTTACGTGGACGGTTTCGCCTTGGTTCGTTTATTTTAAACAATATTTGGCAGAATGGTTGGTTAATCATGAAATATTTTGGCCATTGAATGCAACGGCTCCCTGGTGGATTTTAACGAATTACCCTGCCAACAATGATAGTTTCAATTTGCTGGATGGCTTTTGTGTCAGTTTCTACATTCTTGGATCCGGAATTCTTTATGGCGTGTGGTTAACATTGATCTACAAATTTTTGGCCAGACTTTATCATAAACCTGATTTTTATCTATATTTTTCCCAAGCACTCATACCTTTGGCAGCGGCAGGTCTTTTTCTCGGTCTCAACGCAACAAGTGTCAAATTACTTCAATATGAGGGAGTTGTCTTTTGGTGGCTAAAGGATATGCGTGCGATTATTCTGGGGGGTGCCAGTATTTGGAGTTTATACTTGGGCTATAAAATTCTTCGGAAATATAATAAATATTTTTATCAAATGTTTTTATCGTTTACCCTTTATACTGTATCTGTAATACCCGTTGTTGGGGCATGGGTTTTAATGTTTTGGATATGGTAAATAATTGAAAACATTAATAAATGAAAACCCTATCTTTTTTATTCTGTAAATAGGGTCGGTCTTTATTGAACCCTTATTATATAAAATAAAAAGGGTTTGTGTTTTATAAATCAAAATTGATATTAATCTATTGTCATTAAAGAGGCATTTCCCCCTGCAGCAGTCGTGTTATTGCTTATGGAGATCTCTTCCATGAGAAGATCCGTATTTTCGAAATTTTCATCTACATCTAGTGCAGAAATAATTCCATTGTCTGAAAATGCCATATTCTGACGAGCCTCTTCAAATTCGGGAACATCTTTTTCACCCAGAATGATCGTGCAAGGTTGCTCATTCATTGATTTTACCTTTCTGATGTGTAATGACAATTCATGGGGCAATTGTGAATACCATTCTGTGATCTGATCAGGTGCAAAAATCAGGACTGAATTTCCACATTTCAGGGATAAGGAAATTTGTCTCAATAAGATATCTCGTGTTTTAGCGATACATAATACTGTTCCTCGTGGTGAGAGAGAATAAATATTTTTTTCACCTACTGGTCCATTTAATTCAATATTTGAATTTACTATTGTATGGGATAACAGATTTTTTGCTGTAGAAACAAAATTCTTTTGATTGCTTGTCAACCAGTCCAGCCACTGCTGTGCAATGGGGGGTAGAGATTGTTTGGGGAATTCATCGAAAACGGGGCTTTGTTGCAACATCCTTCTTAGAATGAAGGGTGCACCTGCCTTTGGACCTGTTCCGGAAAGACCTTTTCCCCCAAAAGGTTGTACGCCAACAATCGCCCCGATGATATTACGGTTAATGTATATATTACCGGCATTAATTTTTTTTGTTACATCCTCAATGGTTTCATCAATACGGGAATGAATACCAAACGTTAACCCAAAACCTGTTTGGTTTATCGATTTAATTATATTGTCAATCTGATCTCGTCTAAATCGAACAACATGAAGGACAGGACCAAAAACTTCATCAGGAATATCGGATATCTGATTGATTTCGATTATGGTCGGCATCATAAATGTACCATTTTCTGTTTTTTCAGGTAAAGGTAGGGACCAGATCTTAAATCCTTTCTTTTTCATATATTCGACATGATTATTTAGACGATTTAATGCATCCTGATTGATTACAGGACCTATGTCGGTTTTGAGAGAAAGAGGATTATCTATAATAAGCTCCTTGGTTGCACCCCGTAACATGGTAATAACCCGATCTGCGCAATCTTCCTGAACGTACAATACCCTTAGGGCAGAGCATCGTTGACCGGCACTGTCAAATGCAGAACTGATGATATCAACAACAACTTGTTCGGCGAGGGCAGAGGAATCAACGATAAGTGCATTTTGTCCGCCTGTTTCAGCCACAAAAGGAATAATGTTGCCTGATGGAGATCTTCTGCTGGCAAGATTTTTAGAAATTTCACGGGCAACTGCTGTTGATCCTGTAAACATTACTCCATGGACTTCCTTATTTGAAATAAGAGATGCCCCAATATCTCCCTTACCGGGTAATAATTGAAGAATTTCTTCCGGTATACCCGCTTCATGCATAATTTGAACTGCCTTAGTGGCAATTAAAGGCGTTTCCTCGGCTGGTTTGGCAATAACAGGATTTCCGGCAGCAAGAGCTGCAGAAATTTGCCCGATAAAAATGGCCAGTGGAAAATTCCATGGGCTGATGCAAACAACGGGTCCACTCAATGGTGTGTGTGTATTATTATTAAAAGTTCTGGCAACTGTTGAACCATAGTATCTGAGAAAGTCAATCGCTTCTCTTACTTCAGCCAGGGCATTGGGAAAAGATTTTCCCGCTTCACGAATAATCAATCCCAATAAAGGATACAATTGCTCTTCCAAAAGATCTGCAGCTTTCAACAAGGGAACAGCCCTTTTATCAGGATCCAATCCAGCCCAGTCCTTGGCACCCTTTACTGCCGATTTGAACGCACGATCAATTTCCGCTTGTGATGCCTCGATAACTGTCCCTACCTTATCGTTATGATCAGCAGGATTTAAAACATCCAATGGTTTGTTTTTGAACTTAGTTTTCTTTCCTGCAAGAATTGGAAATGCTTCCCAAGATGCTGGAGAATCTTTAAGGGCCTTAGAAAGATCATGTAGAATAAATTCATTGTTGAAATCAATGCCTCTTGAATTCAGTCTTTCCTGACCATAAATGGAGCGTGGTAAACGGATGGCTGGATGAGGACTGCCAACAGGATTTACTTTCAGAGCTTCATCCACAGGGTTTGCAATCAGTTGATCAATTGAAATGTCACTGTTGCCAATCTGGTTTACAAATGAAGAATTAGCTCCATTCTCCAATAATCTGCGAACAAGATAAGCAAGCAAAGTTTCATGTGTTCCTACAGGGGCGTATATACGACATGGTCGTGAAAGATCACCCGCTTGTACGATTTTGCTATATAACTGTTCACCCATACCATGGAGACACTGAAATTCATATTGTTCAATATCATAATCTTTTCCTGCAAGTGCATAAATTGTTGCAAGTGTTCGAACATTATGTGTGGCAAACTGTGGAAAAATTGCGTCTCTATTGGCCAATAATTTTTTCGCGCATGCAATATAACTAATATCTGTATGAATTTTGCGGGTATAGACAGGAAAATCGGATTGACCTTCAACCTGCGCTTTTTTAATTTCACTGTCCCAATAGGCACCCTTTACCAAACGCACCATCAATCTGCGGTTTGTTCGACGAGCCAGATCAATCAAATAATCCAGGACATAGGGAGCCCTGCGGCCATATGCTTGGACAACAAAACCAATACCGTTCCAGTTTTTCAGATCTGGGTGATTACATAAGGCTTCCATCAAATCAAGAGAGATTTCAAGGCGTTCACTCTCTTCTGCATCAATATTGATGCCAATATTATATTGGCGTGCAAGAAGAACCAAATTCGTTAAAGTCGGAAGGAGTTCTTTCATGACTCGGTCATATTGGGAACGAGAATAACGGGGATGTAAAGCGGATAATTTAATGGATAATCCAGCACGTTCATAAACCGAGTTACCATGTGTTGAACGGCCGATTGCATGCAAAGCATTTTCATAATCAACCCTGTAACGTTCCGCATCTTCTTCTGTTATCGCAGCCTCGCCAAGCATATCGTACGAATAACGAAATCCGATATCCTCCATTTTTCTGCTTTGGTTTAAAGCCTCTTCCATTGTTTGGCCAAGAACAAATTGTTCACCCATCATGCGCATAGCTCGATCAAGGGCGATACGGATTATGCTTTCACCCTGCCGCTGAACCAATTTTGTAAGGGTTGCTGCAAGATTTTTTTCCTTTACAGGTGTAACGAGTTTTCCTGTCAAAGCAAGTCCCCATGCGGCGGCATTGGTGAAAATAGGTTTCTTGAAACCTGCATGTGATATCCAGTCACCAGTGCTGATCTTATCCCTGATTAATGCATCACGTGTTTCAGTATCAGGAATGCGTAAAAGAGCTTCGGCAAGGCACATAAGTGCAACGCCTTCGGCGGAAGATAATGAAAATTCCTGAACAAGAGTCTCGACACCCTTCAGGTTGCGATGTTCTCTTAAATATTGTGTTAATGATCTTGCATGTTCCGATATCTGTCTGTTCATTTCATCAGATAGGGTAGCTTGTGGAAGTAGGGTTTTGACACATTCCGTTTCTGGAAGTCGTATTGTCGCCGTAATTTTATCTCTTAAAGAGTTCTGAGTGCGTATATTATTGTCAAATTGAGAAAAAACAGACATAAAAATCCTCGAAACTGAAAATATAATATTTAAGATTATGTCGCTTCTTACATAATTTATCCATTGAATAAAACAAGAATTATATAAATATGATAATTTTATTATAAATTTTATGTTTATTTATTGCGATATTGTTCTAATTTAATAATGAAAAAAACAGGATATGAATTATGTTTACGTAATTATGTATTTAACTGCAACGAAATTATTATATTGTAATTTAATCGGAGATGGTTAGCTTTACCTTAGGGAAATAATTGAAAATATTACATATTATTTGAGATACTTATTAAAAGTGGCAGCTTAATGAATCGTATATTTGGTGATACGTTATTATTGTATTTTTATAGTAAAAATTGTTTTCGATTCTGTTTGAGAATATGGTGTTCATCAAAAATGGATATTGAATAATTTGTTTAATTTATTTTCAAAAAAAATCATTCCATTAATAGGTTGTTTATTTTTTTCAAGTTGTAATCATTCACAAAAATCAATTTTGTATCACTGGCAAAAAAAACAGCAAATGATCGTTGTTATAACTGATGGATGGTATAGTAATAGGGGAAAGTTATACAAATTTGAATATTTGCATTCAAAATGGCACAAAAAAGGAAATGGTGTTTCTGTATCTCTAGGTAGTCAAGGATTGGCTTGGGGCAGGGGATTGCATCCATTTATGCAAGAAGGTCTGTACAAAAAAGAGGGTGATAAGCGCAGTCCAGTTGGAATGTTCAAAATAGGTTTTGCATTTGGTTATAGGAATAATCTTTCTATAAATTATCCTTACCATGTCATGACACAATATGACTACTGTATTGATGATCCTACATCGTCTCAATACAATCAAATTATTGATAAACAAAATTTTTCTTTAAAAAAAATATTTATTTTGTCTGAACCTATGCGTAGGGATATTCATTTTAAAGGGGACCAACTTTATAAATTAGGTTTTGTCATTGAGCATAATGAGAAGAATATTCCTCATTATGGAAGCTGTATCTTTGCACATTTAAGAAAAAATGCGAATGCGGTGACTTCAGGTTGTACAGCAATGGATGAAAAGGATATGACACAAATTCTTAGATGGCTTAATCCTGATTATCATCCAATTTATGTATTATTACCTAAAGTTGTTTATCATCAGAAACAACAGGTTTGGAATTTGCCATCTATGAAAAATGATTAAACAGTTTTGCGAAAAATTGGAAATGCGCCCTGCTGGATTCGAACCAGCGGCCCACAGCTTAGAAGGCTGTTGCTCTATCCAGCTGAGCTAAGGGCGCAAAATATAATTTCAGTGAGTCCAGTTCATTTTCCGATTGTTGTGAAAATTATCTTCATAATTTTTGACAACATAATGATGACTACCTGGTTCTTCTAAATCATAAGCAATAAAATTCTTTTCTGCATATTGAATTGCTTGATCTTTTGTAGGGAAACTGAGTTTTACTTCAGTTTGTGTGTCTCTACATCCTACCCATCCAGTTAAGGAATCGTGTGATCGAGAGGAGGCTTGTCCATAATCAAGAATCCATCTATGACTGCGAATTTTACCAGATTGTGTAGCCTTTTGAGGGCATTTATAAATTCGCGCCCGCGTCATGAAAACCTCTTTTGCTTATTAAAAAATACCCAAGGATTTTAACCCAAGGTCTTTATTAATGGTCGGGGAGCCCGGATTCGAACCGGGGGCCTCTTGTACCCAAAACAAGCGCGCTAGCCAGGCTGCGCCACACCCCGAATGGCCTTATAGCTATCCTGTTCTGCGCTATAAGGCAAGTTATTTTTTTATAAAATATGCTTTTTTTATTTTTTTTGGGATTTGATAAGAGGGGGTGCAAAGGCAGGGGCCATATCCCATGGAAACAGGATCCACATATCCTGTTGAACTTCCATGATAAATTCGTCAGTATATTCCTTGCCGGCAGGTTTGGCATAAAGGCAGGCAAAATAAGCTTTTGGTAACAACTTACGAATAGCTTTGGCAGTAATTCCCGAATCAACAAGGTCGTCAATAATTAGAAAACCTTTACCATCTTCGGTAATGGATGGATTTTTAATGATATTTAATTCACCTCTTTTTTCTTCATCATAAGTGACAACTGATATTGTATCAATCAAACGAAGTTCCAATTCACGTGCAATAATTCCTGCGGGAATTAACCCACCACGGGTTATCGCGATAATTCCTCTGAAATTAAAATTGCTCAAGCGTTCAGATAATATACGGGCATCTTTGTGTAATTGATCCCAGGAAACGGTCATATATTTGGTAGCCATTAAAATAAAGAACCTCCATTTGGAATTGAGTAATATGGCAGAATAGGAATGTAATAACTTTTGGAATCAGGCATACAAAGCACTATCGTGTCGAATGCAGTTGATCCCTGATGGTTGAAAGGTAAATTAATAATGGCACAAACATGTTTTTCCAAGAGGGATTCTGGCAAAAGAGTGGGTTAATTAAGTAAAAAAAGTATTTTTGGAACCAATGACTGAATCAAAATCAATTTTTAAAGGAAAACTTCCCTGCTTATTGCTAAGAGTTACCCTTTTGTTTGAACCTGCCCTGATGTTTGATTTATCACTCATAAAGAATCCATGGTAAAACGGTAAAGAATTTATAACGAAACGATCCAAACAAATATATCTTGTTTATTTTAATATGGGAAAATATTAATGTAGAATGAAACTGTATATTTTATGATTACAATATTTGTTACAGATATTAAATATAGGCTTTTAAATATTGGAAATTCGTTTCAAGATTTCAGAAGTCAAGACGGATTATGTGAATATGGATAAGAAAAAACTAATTTCTTATTGTCTAGACAGTTTGGTTGTCATCTTAATTTTTTTAAGTGCATGTTCAGCTTCTGATACACCTCCTCAAAATAGTATGAGGTTAACCTCAGACAGGGTCGCTCGTTTTTCGATGCAAAGCAGGGGTTTCGATATAACTGATAGATCAGAGCTTATGCGTGCTGTAATGAATGTTGTCCAAGATCAGCATTATGTTATAAGAGAGGTGAATGCGGGGGTTGGCACCTTATATGCAGACCAGACATATGATATTGGTCAGCCTTTGAGTTTTTTTGGAATTCCGATCACTCATTTTCATCAAAAACCGTGGGCGGGTGGAAATTTGGCAATTCAGCTGGGACCGTTTGAACTGGCTGGTGGACAGAATAGTTTATATGTTGCCAAGAAAAACAGTTCTGTTTCTGTTGTGCTTTTGCCTTTGGAAAATAATAAAAAAGGATTTCAAATTCATGTTTCAATTGAAATGCGTGATTTTTACAATGACGGACATGTCGGTGAAATCTGGTTAGTCCGGGATCCAAAAATTTATCAGAATTTCTTTGATGCTTTGTCAAAAGCAATTTATTTACAGGCTCAATCCTAATGAAAATTTTTCATTTATTTTCTGTGGTAGTGGTTTTATTGTTGGCAGGATGTAATGGGAATTCCATACCAACAAACCTGAGATTAACTGATTTACCGACAGGTCAGCTTCGTAATATGCAAATGCGGCAATTTGATCAGTTAGATATAAATAGGGTTAATCAAGCCGTAATTAAAACACTGGTCAGTCTGGATTTTCAAATTGTCAGGGTGGATGATCTGAGCCATCTGATTGAAGTCATACGTATGGAAAACGGACATATTATGCAGGCAAATATAATGTCAATATCAACGGTGAACCATGGTACGACAGTTCGTATAGCTTTGCGCTACAATCAATATCCCGTAACGTCACCCCAAGTTTATCAGGAATTTTTTGATACGTTGTCACGTAATTTATCCTGATCTCTAATAAATGGCGTTGGCGTTCAAGAATGTGGCTTGAGACAACTGATTGAAAAAATTTTGATAGAATTCAGGGTTTTTGTCCAATGGCAAGTTATTCATACGAGCCGTAGCCCTGACGATAATATGATATTTATTGGGTTGTGTCGTAACGGTAATTTCAATTATGTCATCTGTAAAATGGGTTGCCGTGACAAAACCGATCTGATCATTTGATCTCACAATGATATATCCCATGTCTTGCAGCGTAGATGAAATGGCCTGGATCATTTTTTGCTGATCCGTAGTTTCAAATGATCGACTCTGAACAGCCCTTAGTGCAAGAGTCTGTTGCGGTTTTGCCAAAACAGTTTGAAGCGGATTTAATAAAACCATGATCCCAATGAAGATTTGGCCCCAAAGGGATATAGAAATATATATACGAGAAAATATTTGCATTCCTAGAAATTGCTATATCTATAAGAATAATCTCTAACTTTTTGATTATGGTCAAATTTCACAATCAAGGTGAGTGTTCGTTGTGACGTGCTGGATGTATTGGCTTTGTTTCCCAACCCGAGGATAACAATGGTTGCCCATCCTCCCGAACTGGAATGTGTACGCATGGTTGAAATTCGATCATACACCCATACTTCCTGATGTTGATCATCGGAAGTTACAATATTGGGTGGCCCAAAAATTTCAACAACCGAGGCATTACTCATACCTTTATGAAGTTGGCTTTCAATGGTTCCAAGAGTCAGATGGGCATCTGTATTTTGAGCCGTCTGAGCATTTTGGGCCTGTTTTGATGCTGATTCACAACCAGCCATGAGTAAAACTGTGGTGGGAATAATCACATATTTGAGAAAGCGCATGATGTTTGTCCATTATTAAATAGAAAAGCCATTATTTACAGTAAGGTTAAAATGGATGATTTTGCAAGAATAGTGACCGGGATAGTGGTTCAAAAAAATTCTTTTGATAAAAAACAGGGTCTGCTATATTTTCATATCCGGTTGAGGAAGCGCTGAAATTATTGTAAATTTGTCCATTGACTCTTACAGCAAATTTATTTCTATCAATGGAATATGTCATTACACTCAAAATTATATTGCTGTTTTGTTGTGCCGTTACCTCAGAACTGTCCAAATTGACTTTTACAATATTAAAACCTTGATCCTGCAGTGTTATAATAATGGTTTTCAATAAAATATCTCGATTTGGTGCCTCGAATGTACGCGTTTCATTTACACGTTTTTGAGTGGCGGGAAGCACAGATTCATTATTGTTTGAACAAGCTGTCAGTGAGAAACATGACAACCCCAATATGCAAAGAAAAAATTTAAGTGTCATTTTCATCGGGATGTGTAATTTTGATGAAGGGATAGTGAATAGGAAAAGGCATCAAAAAACTGTTGATATGTTACAGGGGATCGAATGATTTCAGATTGTCTTGGAGGACCACCGTTTAAATTTGCACCTTCTTCACCATTATAAAGTGGATAGGCACTTAAGGATAGGCGTGCAATGATTGTATGAACAGAATCATTTTTTGGACTTAAAGTTAAAGTTGCCAAAATAACCTGATTTAAATCAGGGTGAGTCTGGTTGGCTGCGATAAGCCCCATGGCAGGTGAAGTTTCTGTAATAATAAATCCAAGATCCTGAAAGGTAGACAAAGCAATTTGATAGGCTTGAGAAGAAGATAAATTCGGGAATTCCCTTGTCTGTAAAGTCCGAATTTCCATTGTTGTCAAAGACTTGTCATTTTTTGCATGAACAGATAAGGGGATTAATGCCAATGTAATTCCGATAATGATATTCAAATTCAAATAATTTTTGATAGTTAGCATTGGTGTATCCGATTTGGAAAATCATTCCGTTATTTTTTTACATTCGAAATTATTATAATATAGCTTGGTAAAAAGGTTTATTTAAAAATCCCAATTTGATTTTTTCAATTATCTTAAATTATTTTTTGTTTTTTGTCTTTAAAAATGAATAGTTTTGGCAAGTTTTGCCTGATTTTATTTTATTGATAATTACTTGTTATACGGGACTCAAAGCTTGGCTTTACTATGCCATACTTGGCAAGAATATAACATTGGATTACTATCATTAATTTTAAAAGATATTTCATAAAATTTGCGAGCAAATATGACATTATTTCTTCTTGACAAACAGAATCTAAAAAAATCAGAAATAATGACTATTAATGATCAAATTATTTATGAAAAATACGATTTGATCATCAAAATTTTTTCTCAGTATTGTCCAGATATACAATTGGCTGAACCTGTTGTTACAGAAAATCAAAATAAAGATACGTTATTGATTTCCTGGTATGTGGATACCTTTGAAGAGCCAAAAATAATAACTGGGCCGCAAAAGCAGCAAATTTATCAGAAAATGGCTATTTCATTTAAAAATTTGTTTGAAAATATATCCAGGGACAGTTCGAGCGGAAAAATTGTTGAAGCTGTTTTACATATTACGGATTTTAGGGATATTCTTATAAGCGGGGATAAGATAATTATTAAGAATTGGGGAGGAAATTCTTTTCAGGACAATAAAAAATCAGGAATATATTTACCATCCTTGTTTCAATTTTCATCTGAGCCCAAACCTGCAAAAGATGTCATTTCACATTTCTTTGATGAAAAAAAGGTAAATGGACAAATAAAGCCATCTATTAAATCACGAGAAAATTCTACGGTAAATCCTAAAATATCATCACGTTTTCGGTTTTTGACAAATTTCAATAATCAATTTGTTTTATCTCGATTAATAGCGGCGATTTTGTTTTTTTTTATAGGTTTATTGTTGGGTTGGCGAATAATTTTTGCTGAACATCCAATCAAGATTAATGGAATTACATTTCGGGAAGCTCATAATCTTGTTAAACAATATCCGCAAATAGAGAAATCCAATCATGATCTGGAAACAGAAATTAAGATTTTGAAGGATAGGTTAAAAAATCCACCCTGTAACATAAGGGAATCTCGTGCAGATCCATCATTAAATAAAAGTTTAGAACATCCATTTACACCAATGACTTCAACCGGAAAAATTTTTGAAGGTAGTTTACCGGAACTGCTTGAAAGAAGTACTGTTTTTATAATGGTGTTAAAGGACGATGATGTATCTGCCGCTTCGGGTACAGGATTTTTCGTCACATCCGACACAATCGTGACTAATCGACATGTGGTTGAAAATGCCAAGAACAATTCTGTAATGGTTACCAATAAATCCTTGGGACAGTTGAAACTTGCTCATGTTGTTTCTGTAAGTCAGACTACAGAAAATGGAGGACTGGACCTGGCAATTCTTAAGGTTGAAAATGCGCCACCGCAACAACCTCTGAGTTTTTCATTAGATGCACGACCCTTACAGGATGTTGTCGCTGCAGGTTATCCGGCAATCATGATAAGCCAGGATGATGCGATGCAAAGACTGATGAAGGGTGATCTACAAGCAATTCCTGGTGTTATATTGACCAAGGGACAGATTAACGGAATTCAGAATAATCACAATGGCGAAAAAATAATGCCTCATAGCGCAATGGTTTCCCCGGGTAATTCTGGAGGTCCACTGGTTGATCTGTGTGGAAGGGTAGTTGGAGTAAACACGTTTGTAACGATGGATCAGTATACATCCTCCCATGGTAATTATGCCCAAAAATCCGACATGATTGTTAGAGTCTTACAATCCTTAAATCTTCCTATCCAGGTTCAATCGGGAGCCTGTCAGCCTGAACCGGTTGAAAAGCAAGACCAATCGACTGACAAGCCCGCATCTAAATCTGATAAATCTGAGCAAGATAATAATAAATCATCTTCTGATCCTATTGAATCTAAAAAGGATAATTCAAAATGAAATTGCAATTTATTCCAGGAAGACCGATTACTACAACCAATTTCAATAAGGCAAAACCCCTTGGAATGAATGGTCAATTAATATTGGAAAACTGGCATATTCTGCATGATCTTTTGAAGAAGAATGTCAGTCCTGAATGTGCCGCTTTATTGCTTGAACCTCAATTGGATCGGGGACGAGGAGAGGTTGATTGGTATTTGCCTGTCGACAGCCAAAATCTCCCTGTCAAACATTTATCAAAAGAGGAGAATTTAAAAGAGGCGTATGATTATATCGAAGAAGGGAAAAAATACGCTCAGTGTTTGATAAACTCTCCAGATTCATTGCAAAAGCAAAAAGGCAAGCTTCTTTTGGATGCATTACAATTTCCCAATGACGAATTCATAATCGCAACCCCTCATGGACCAGCCATATTGGAATGGGGACATGAATCAAATCAGCCTTATTCAAAAAAGGAAGTTTTGTTCGCCAAGGGAAAGGAGAGGAATATGAAAGTTATGACAATTCTCCCTCCTCCAGTTTCACCATTTAATAATCGCATTGAGAACAAAAATTTTTGGCCATGGATAATAAGTGGTCTCATTTTACTATTATTGATGATATTGCCATGGTGGAAAGGAATCATATCAATAAATTATTGTCGTTATTATTGGCTTTTACCTTTGGTGTTGTTTTTTTTGACATTGCTTGTTGTTGGCGTGATGCTAAAAAAACAAAATGATCTTCATTCTTTGGTCAATAAGGAATGAACCTGATGGTTTTGGTATTAAGTCGACAAAAAATCAATCGGTTAAAACCTCTTTTTAATCGGCAACAGAATTTTTATCGTCAGATATATAATGAAATATTAACCTATAGTGATGCGGATCACGCAAGAATTTTTGCTCAGCCAGAATTCAATAACGATATCGTTCGTTGGAATGCGGAGGGACAAACAAGTTTTTCATGGAAAGAACTTGATCAAAATCAGCAGCAAAAATTATTACAGGCAACACGTTCAATTTTGCTGGATATTGAGGAAATCATTCAACGTTATCCTGGTCTCACGCTTTCAAGATTTTTCAATCAATGCCGTCAATTTCCTGGCTTGGATTTTTTGTATGCTGTTGATGGAAAACCTGTAATCACTGCATGGGGTTTTTCATGTGACCAGAAAACCTATGATCCATTGATGGGTATTGAGAGAAAAAAGAGAAATCATTTGTTTTTTTGGAACAGATTTCCTTGGATTACAGCATTGAGTGCTTTTGCATTAGGTTTATTAACGTCAATATTTTGGACGGATGAAGATTTAAATGGAAAAAAATGTGAAATCATTTATCCTTCGGAAAATAAAGTCAGGCATGTAATGAATGACAAAAAACGTCAGGATCAATTGGCGGATGAACGAAATAAATTACTTGAACAGTGGAATATTTTACAAAATCAATGTCGAATTCCTTCGGTAAAACCCTTAGTACCTATTGATCCAATAAAAATTGACCCTTTACCATCTCCTGAACCATTACCTGAAATACCACCCCTGAAAGATAATCCGAATTTACCTGATATAGACAATTTACAGAAAAAAAATGTTCCAAAACCTCCCGTAAATTCAACTGTTCCACCAAAAACAGATGTTAAATCCAATAACAAGGTTGATCTTCCAAAAGAATCCTGGAACAAGAAAGACACGACAATGTTAAAGGGATGTTGGCATTTGACAACACATCTAGAATTATATACGCACGGTTTATTTTTCAATTCTCATCAACCTGTAACCAACTGGTCCTTGTGTTTTAATCCGAACGCGGCGGGTCATCAGGTTTTAACAAGGCGAGATGGTGGGACATGTCAGGGACCTTTATATGCCGGGTTTCAGGGCGAACAACTTGTACTGAATCAACCAGAGGACTGTCAGGGGGATTTTCATCTTATCAGTGGTAAAAATGTTTGTACAAGATTGAATGATCGCGAAGCAAGATGTACATATATAGACGCAAATGGTCATCAGTCCACAGGTATATTTAAACGATAATCAAGATGATTTTTCGTAATTATTTATTTTTAATTTACAGTTTATTTTTATTTTGCTTGCAAGTGAATGCTGCGGAACAAACATATTATTTGGATGGACATGAAGGAAATTGGACAGCGTTTCATTATTCACATATGAAACAGCAAATTGATTCATGTCATGTTCTTTCAAATGATCTGGTTCTTGGGTTTGAAAGGGATGCAAATAATGTTGGTTTGATTTTATGGGATTCAAAAGGTAAGCAAATTCCGGGTAAAAATAAAAATATAGCCTTGACAATTAATAAGGAACATTTTTTGTTCACGATGAAAGCGATGGATAAGAATATGTTGATGAATCGTTTGAATTTAAGGGATTTCAACTATTTGTTGCAAAAATTATCCTATGCAGATTTGGTTGTTGTTGAATATGGTCAGCAACCCGTAAATATTGTTGATTTGCTTGGATTGCCATCCATGTTAAGCAAGTTTAATTATTGTATAAGCCAGGCTAAATTCGGATTTTCAGAAAAATGAAAACCATTTTCCCTAAAATATATATATATATTTAGTTTGGAAAATGGTCATTAAAGATAAGAAAAACAAAAAGTTTTTATTTTACTACTTTTACCCATTGATAGGGATCAATGACATTTCCGAATTGAATGTCAATCAAACTTTTACGAAGGTCTTGGGTAATTTTTCCTGATTTACCTTCATTTATAATATATTCGCCTTTTGAGTTTTTTATTTTTCCAATAGGCGTAATGACAGCGGCAGTGCCACAGGCAAAGATTTCAGAGATTTTTTTTGATTGAATATCGTCAATCAATTGATGGATTGAATATTTTTCCTGTTTAATGGTCAGTCCCTTATCTTTTGCTAAGGTAATAAGAGAATCACGGGTTACCCCAGGTAGAATGGTTCCACTTAAGGGGGGGGTTAGTAAAGTTCCATCTTTGAATACAAAAAAGATATTCATCCCTCCCATTTCCTCAATCCATTTATGCTCTATAGAATCAAGAAAAATAAGTTGGTCGCACTGATTTTTTGTAGCTTCCTGTTGGGCGGCAAGGCTGGCGGCATAATTTCCGCCACATTTAACCTCTCCAGTTCCACCGGGGGCCGCCCTTGTATAGAATTCAGAAACCCATACAGATACAGATTGCGCATCTTTGGAAAAATAGGAACCGGCTGGCGAGGCAATCAGCATAAACAGATATTCCGGAGAAGGTTTAACACCAAGATAAGGTTTGCTGGCAATCATGAAAGGACGGAGATATAGAGAACCTATCTCTTGGTCTGGGATCCAGTTCTTTTCCGCTTTAACAAATTCATTAATGGCTTGTAAATAGAGTGATTCAGGAAGTTGGGCCATGGCAAGCCTTTTGGCCGAATTGGCAAAACGTTTGGCGTTGGCTTCGGGTCTGAATAAAAGAATACGACCATCATTTGCCTTATAGGCCTTCATGCCTTCGAATATTTCTTGTGCATAATGAAAAACGCAAACAGCAGGATCCAAACTAATTGGTCCGTAAGCCTTGATTTCCGCATCATGCCATTTTTTTTCATCATTATAATGAATTACCAACATATGGTCTGTGAATTTTTGCCCAAAACCAGGTTTTTTTAAAATTGCCTCACGTTCCTTTTTTGACAGGCTGTTTGGATTTTGGGAGAATTTAATCGGAAATTGTTTTCCGGAATTCATTTTCTTATCTTTCTTTTATCTTTAGTTTTAAGTAATTTTGTTACAAAATATACAACAGCAAAATAGATTGTTATGCAAGTTGTTTTCAGTAAAATTTTAATATGGATCTATTATAAAATATAAATCAAAAACAATTCTTTGTTATGATAATGTAAATTATAACAAAACAGAATTCGCTTTGTTATAATCTCAATAACATTAATTATTCCATATGATAGAAAGCAACGGGTATGGTTCAAAAAAGTCTTGACGATTTAAAAAACAAGTCATTGTTCAAACAGCAATGTTTCATTGATGGTCAATGGTTGAATGCAGATAATGGTCAAGTAATTCAGGTTGTCAATCCTGCAACTGATGAAATTATTGGAACTGTTCCGAAAATGGGTGGTAACGAAACAGAAAAGGCTATTAAAGCCGCACAAACCGCCCAGATTGCGTGGCGAAAAAAAACCGCAAAAGAGCGGTCTGTCATTTTGCGTCGTTGGTATGAATTAATGGAAGAAAACAAGGATGATCTTGCATTAATTCTCACACTTGAACAGGGGAAACCCTTGGCGGAGGCTAAGGGGGAAATTCAATATGGCGCGTCTTATCTGGAATGGTTTGCCGAAGAGGCAAAAAGGGTTTATGGCGATACCATTCCCGGACACGCGGCAGATAAACGGATTTCGGTTATCAAACAACCAATTGGGGTTACGGCAGCAATTACTCCCTGGAATTTTCCCAACGCGATGATTACCCGCAAGGCTGGTCCAGCATTGGCAGTTGGATGTTCAATGGTACTTAAACCCGCAAGTATGACCCCTTACTCTGCCTTGGCCCTGGGTGTGCTTGCTGAAGAAGCTGGATTACCGCCAGGGGTTTTCAATATCATTACAGGATCCTCAGGGGAAATTGGTGGAGAGTTGACCACTAATCCAATAGTTCGTAAACTAACCTTTACAGGATCAACAGAAATTGGCGCTCAGTTAATACAGGAATCAGCCGGTACGGTAAAAAAATTATCGATGGAATTGGGGGGGAATGCACCCTTCATCGTTTTTGAAGACGCAGATATTGATGCGGCGGTGGAAGGGGCAATGATGTCCAAATATCGAAATGCGGGTCAAACTTGTGTCTGTGCAAATCGATTTTATGTTCATGATTCAGTTTATGATCAATTTATTGAAAAATTTAAACATGCCGTTACCAAACTCAAGGTTGGCAATGGATTGAATAAAGATGTAACCATTGGTCCCTTGATTGATCGAAATGCCTTGAAAAAGGTGAAAGAACATATTGATGATGCTGTAAATAAAGGCGCAACTGTTGTCATGGGTGGTAAAGCTCTTGAGGGATGTTTTTTCGAGCCGACAATTTTATCGAATGTACCATTTAATGCACTGGTTTCGAAAGAGGAAACTTTTGGACCTTTGGCGCCTGTATATCGCTTTGAAACTGAAGAAGAGGTTATTCATTTGGCCAATGATACGGAATTTGGTTTGGCATCCTATTTTTATGCCAATGATATTTCAAGAATAACACGTGTATCAGAAGCCTTGGAATACGGGATTGTGGGAATTAATACTGGTTTGATCTCAAATGAAATGGCACCTTTTGGCGGAATAAAGGCATCAGGTCTTGGAAGGGAAGGTTCCAAATATGGTATAGATGATTATCTTGAAATCAAATATTTATGTTTGGGTATTCACCTGTAAATCAGACTAGACAAGATTAAGGATTAACACGAATTCTAATCCTTAATTTTAGTTTTCTATAAATTATTCAAGGGTTTTGTGTGCAAGTGCGATTGCTGCCTCTTTTGATGTGGCAACAGCTATGAACAATCCCTTGTGAACGAATTTCGCTCCCAGAATTCCTGTTTCTTTTTCTAGATTTTCACCTTCTAGTCCTCCCCAGCTGGCAGGAAACAACTTACGTCGATCGTTTCCGTGCATACGGATCGGAACTGTTCCGACACGCCATTCATTTTCTGCAGGATAAATTACCAGTTGTGTATTCCAACCATTGGCAAAAATCGGATATATATGTGGCATCCAGCGAGGCAACATCAAAATACGGTTATCGGGGCTGTTCTTGTATGCTTCTTCACAACAGCTGATGGCTCTGTTACGAGCAAATTCAATATTGAGTTGATAAATCAAAACAGTTTGAACGATTTTACTTGCCTCAAAAAAACGTTCCAGCTGGTTTGACGGGTCGTCGCAATCCCACGCAGGATTGAAAATATTTATGATTGATGAAAAATTTAATCCGTTTTCAGGTTGCATTTTTCCATTATCGATTGCATCTATGGGAATGACTAGCGCTTTTTCAATTACACTATGCGCAACACGATGTGATTTCTCATCCAGGTCAGGGGCTAGTTTTTTAATGACATCCAGACCAAAAGCTGTCCATATAAGACCGGCAGAACTATAGGGAATAGTTCCTTCCATGTTTTTGGGTGTCTGTTTGATATCTCTTTCAGGAGCACCGATCTGGTGATGGTCAAAATAACGCTTGCCATCAAAAATTCCCCCAACATCAAAAACAATATCAGCTTTTTCAATGATTTCAGGGTTACGTGTTCTTTCCAGCCGAAAGGGTCTATTTTCTAAATCCAATGCAAGAAATAAGGTTGTAAAGGCGAAAACATCGTCAATATGAAAACGTCCGTTATGTGTGACGATTAAAAGTTCCTTTGAATAATCCATCAATCCTTCTGTAAGAGAATCAGAATGAATTGTAGGGGAGTTAGGCATGGGATCTCCTGATCAGTACAAATAAATTAATAACGAGAAAACATAATAAATAAAAACATCATTGGATGCGAGCGATTAATTAGGATTTCATACAGAATATTTTATGTGAATTCTAATTATGAAAATATTCAGACTATAAATCTTAATCAATTTTACAAAAACGATATTGGATCGATATCCACAGTTATTTTTACGTTTTTTTTGGGTTTAATTGGATCCAACCATTGATGTAGGATCGGCTGTATGGCGATGGATTTATGTGTTCTTAGCAATAAACGCTGTCGATAACGGTTACGAAGCAGAGATAGGGGAGCTGGGGCAGGTCCCAAAACGATGACACCATCTCGGCTGGGTGCATTTAGACCGAGTTCTTGAGCTGTTTCCAAAGCATCCTGATTTGTATCCGCACTTACGATTATGGCGGCCAATCGACCGTAAGGAGGCCAAAATCCGGCTTTACGCTCATGTGCCTCTTCGATCATGAATTGATTGAAATCACCTTTGATTAACGTCTCCATTACGGGATGATCTGTTAAAAAACTTTGAATTATAACTGTACCGGGAAATCTGGCTCGACCGGCTCTACCCCCGACCTGATGCAATAACTGTAATGTTTTTTCAGCCGCACGTAAATCTGCGCCGGTTAATCCCAAATCGGCATCTATAACCCCAACAAGAGTAAGATCAGGGAAATGCCATCCCTTGGCAACAATTTGGGTGCCGATAATAAGGTTGACTTCTTTTTGCATAATTTGGCGAACGGCTTCGGCTGTCATTTTGGGGCTGTTTAAACAGTCACTGGACATGACAAGAATTTTTGCGTCAGGAAAGGTAATTCTTGCCTCTTCGGTAATGCGTTCAATTCCAGGACCAATGGGAACCAGACTATTCTTGGTATTGCAATGGGGACATTCCAGCGGAACGGGTATAGAATAATCGCAATGATGACATACCAGTTTTCTAGTGCTGCGATGCTCAACCAACCATGCTGAACAATGTGGACATTCAAGACGGTAACCACAAGCACGGCATAAAGTTAAAGGGGCGTAACCGCGCCTGTTCAAAAAAAACAAGACCTGTTCGTTTTTGTCAAGTTTTTCCTGTGTTGCCTTTACAAGAGGTGGTGACAGGAAATGTCCTTTTTCAGGTGGATGTATTTTCATGTCAACCAGTTCGGTTCGTGGCATGATAGCCCCACCATGTCGTTTGGTTAAGGTGAGATGAAAATATTTTCCCTGATGCGCATTTATCAGGGTTTCCATTGAAGGGGTGGCGGAAACCAAAATAATAGGACACGAGGATAGTTTAGCCCTGACAATGGCCATATCCCTGGCATTATAGATAACACCTTCCTCCTGTTTGAAGGAAGATTCGTGTTCCTCGTCCACAATTATCAATCCCAGATCATAAAAAGGTAGAAATAGGGCGGATCTCGCGCCAACTAACACGAAAACTTCATTTTTTAATATAGCCATCCAGGTTTGTTTACGGTGTTTCAAACCTAGATCGGAATGCCATAGTGCAGGATTTACGCCAAAACGTTTGTAAAACCGGTTGGTCCATTGAGCTGACAAAGCGATTTCTGGCAATAAAACCAGAACTTGTTTATTCTGTTCGATGCAGGAAGCTATGGCTTGCATATAAACTTCTGTTTTTCCTGAACCGGTAATGCCTTGCAGTAAAGTAACAGAAAATTTTTTCTTATCGACTTGTTTCGTTAAAAAAGTTGTTGCTTTGGTTTGTTCTTCGGAAAGACTAGGTTGATGAAAATTGGGATCAGGTTTCGAAAATTGCGTAAAATTGGTAAGGGGTTGTTTGAAAATGCCCCCTGATTTTTCCAGTCCATAAATAACCGAAGGTTTTATATGTAAATTTTCTGTCAATTCCCTTGTTGTATAGGCTTGATCTGGAATATTCATGAAATCCAGAATTTTTTTTCTTTTTTCGGTAATTTTTAAGTTTGTTGGCAAAGGTGAAGTTTTTATCCATCCATATTCTTTTTTTAAGGGAACGGTGAGAGTTCTGATATTACGGATTGCCATTGCCAGAACGGAACCTGATTCCGTAAAATTGTAATTTGCCATCCAATCAATGAATTGCATTAAAACTCTCGGTAAGGGCTGAATGGGTAAAATGGAAATAATTTCTTTTAATTTTCTTTTTTCTTTTTTGGGGGTGGATAATAAAGACAAATTGCCTGATAGAACGTGATCTTGCCAGACAACCCCTATTTCCTTACGTTGATTGAGCGGTACAATAACCAGGGTACCAGGAATGATTTTTTCCACTTTTAGGTCGTGCGGAATTATATAATCAAAAGGTTCCTTGAATGGGTAAGGAAGAAGAACCGGGACTATTTTACGGTAAGATAGAGGCATATCAGATAAAATATCAGGATTCATTTGACAAACTCAATTGAAATTGAGGCAAAATCTTATTTTACGAGGATAGTATAGCATTGTTTGAAACTATATGTTCTGGATTTAAGATAAAATATATCTCTAGAATGAATTAAAACTATAATCATAAAATATTAGACATAAATTGGGATCTACATGATTAAAAATATTTTAACAATTGCTGGAACCGATCCAAGTGGAGGGGCGGGAATCCAGGCTGATATCAAAACTTTTTCCGCATTGGGAACCTATGCAATGTCAGTTATAACGGCGGTTGTTGCGCAAAATACCCAAGGGGTAAGATCTTTTCAAATTATGGATCCTAAAATGGTTGCAGATCAGATCGATGCGATTTTTCAGGATATCCATGTTGACGCTGTCAAAATCGGAATGCTTGGCAATGAGCTTATTGTCAGGATTGTAGCCCAGAAACTGAGAGAATATAATGTTGCCAAGGTCGTTATTGATCCTGTCATGGTGGCAAAAAGCGGTGATCATTTGATCAATGATGCGGCAGTTAATGCATTGAAGGACGAACTATTTCCTCTTGCCACCCTTATTACCCCAAATATCCCGGAGGCATGCGTTTTATTGAATAGAGATGATCCAATAACAATGCTGGAAATGAAAGAGGAGGCACAGAAATTACTTTCATTTGGATCTCATTGGGTTTTGTTAAAAGGGGGACATCTCGAGGGATTTAACTGTTTTGATGTATTATGTAACAAGAATGAAATTTTCGATTATGAAGATGAAAGAGTGCTGACAAATAATAATCACGGGACAGGATGCACGTTGTCTTCTGCCATAACAGCCTTGATTCCCGTTATGGAAATTCCTGATGCGGTCAGAGAGGCCAAGACTTATCTAGGGCATGCACTTAAGGCTGGCAATCAGCTGCAAGTGGGTAAGGGACATGGGCCGGTCAATCATTTTTACAGAATATGGAATTTATAATAAATTATCATTTCAGTAACAGAATCGCGTTGAAAAGGATCCAATCATGCTGGCAGAAGATTATTTAAAGCATTTCTTGAAATGGATGAGGGACAGTCAAAGAGCTTCATCTAATAGTATTATTGCCTATCAACAAGATTTAACCCTTTTTTTACAATTTTTTGCAAATTATAGGGGTAAAGAAATAACCGGGCATGATCTTGCCGATCTTTCATATAAGGATGTCAGGGCATGGATGGCGGATGAAAACAACAAAGCCCTTAAAAGTCATTATCTTGGTCAGGGTCGACATACGCAAGATGCCGCAATCCGTACACGTAAAAGACGTTTATCCGCATTGCGGTCATTTTATCGCTTTTTGGCAAGGTTTTATTATATTGGGAATAATATTGCTTCATTAATAAAGATTCCAAAGGTCAATCAACCTTTACCCCATCCATTGACGGAAAAAGAGGCTTCAGAGTTGACTAGGAATATTGCGATTGTTGATCAGTCCCCAATGACTCAAAATCGTGACATCGCTTTATTTACATTGTTGTATGGTTGTGGTTTGCGGTTGTCTGAAGCCTTATCCTTAAATTGGGGGGATCTCAGAAATGCAGACCTGACCCGTGAGGGTGCAACCCTAAGGATAACCGGTAAAGGAAACAAGGAACGACTTGTGCCGATTTTGTCCTATGTGGCTGAGGCATTAATAAAATGGGAAAAACATTACCCTTTTATGATAAAATCTCAATCACCAGTTTTTGTCGGTGTTAAAGGCAAAAGGTTAAATCCATCGATTGCCCAAAAAAATATGCGTGAATACAGACGCATGACAGGATTGTCAGAATTGGCAACACCTCATGCCCTACGTCACTCATTTGCCACCCATATTTTACAAAACGGAGGAGATTTAAGAACAATACAGATGTTGTTAGGACATGCAAGCCTGTCTACAACGCAGCGTTATACATTGATGGATGAATCTCATTTACTTGAAGTATGGAATAAAGCCCATCCCAAAGCGAATATAAATAGAAAAATATGAAAAAACTCATTCTGACATTTTATTTTTTTACAGGCTTATGGTCTTTTGATTCTGCCAAAGCCGAAAGGAATTTATGCAGTTATGAAAAAATTGCGCAAATTCCTCTCAGAAATATAGGAGGATATATAATAGGGGATTTTCAAATTAATGGACAAATGGTTTCCCTGATTATTGACACAGGTTCAGAAGGAAGTCTTATTTCTTTGGATGGAGCTTCAAGGCTGCATTTACCTGTGGATCCAGGCCAAAAAACAATAATACTGGGTTCAAAAGGGGGAAGTAAAACAGTACAAAATGTTTTTATCCGAAATATGCACATAGGAACGTACAATCTGGGCGCTTTATCTATACCAGTTGGTAATTTACCTCAATTTCCAAGAATTAAACCTGCCATTTCAGGATTGATCGGTGGAGATATATTATCAAATTTTGATGTTGAATTTTCATTAAAAACAGGAAAGCTAAATTTATGGGAGGTGAACAGCCATTCATTATTATGTATGGTACCACCTTTTTGGCAAGAAAAAGGTCATATTACTGATTTGGACAAAAAAGGTTTTCGTGTGTTTACAAAGGTAAGAATTGATCAGTTTCCCCTAGAAGCCCTAATTGACAGTGGTGCACGATCCCGAATAGTTGCCCTTCAAAAAGTAAAAGAAATGGGAATTCATGAAGATGAGCTGGCCACACGTCCGGGTGGACTGGCAAGCTCGATTGGTTCAAAAGAGGTTGTTTATCACTGGTATCAATTTAAGCGTTTCGAAATTGGTGGACAGGTTGAAATCAAACCTACATTGACCGTATCCCCATTGCATGATGAAGCAGATATGCTGATTGGTTCAGACTGGTTTGCACTAAATAAAATATGGATATCCTATAAACGGGAAAAATTGTATTTTATAAATAATAAAGAAGAATAATTATTTTCCTTTTGGCAAAAACCAAAAGATAAAAGAGCTGAAAAGTGTCGTTATACCCAACCAAAACCATGTAAAATGAAAATGCATTGCAGGAGCGGAATTGGGATGCAAAGATTGATCTACATTTAAAAGTATTGCAGAGACGGCAACACCAGAAGCCATGGAAAGTTGCATGACTGTGGATAATAGACCGCTTCCTGAAGGTTGTTTACGAAAAGATAGATCAATAACGGTAACTGTATTCATGGCTGTAAATTGAATGGAATTTATAAATCCAGTAATGAGCATGAGAACAACCAGTAATGTCCAGCTGGATGAACTTGTTACAGTTACATACGAAATATATGAAAAACTGAGCAATATAGTGTTGATAAACAGAAAACGTCGGTAACCGGTCTGTCTTATAATCTGATCGACGAAAGATTTTCCTACAAAAGAAGCAATGGCCAATGGTAACATCGCAAAACCACATTTTACGGGTGAAAGTCCCAATAGAATTTGTAACATCAATGGCAGCATGAATGGCACGGCGCCGCATCCGATACGTGCAACGATGTTACCGAAAATTCCAATTGTGAAGCTTCTTACTTTAAAAAGGTTGTGATGAAATAAGGGGTGTTTGTGATTATAGGATTTTATCCAGTAAAATATCATTAAAAGGATGCCCAGAATAAGAATCAGGGTTGGAATTTTAAATTGTTTTGTTTCACTAAATAGACTGAGTGCATAGGTAAGAAAGGCTATTGAAATGGCAAATATTCCATACCCTGTATAATCCATTTTAATTGATTTATCCTTGATATCGGGAAAAATTCGTAAGGCAAATATAATTCCAAGGATACCGAAGGGTATATTGATTAAAAATATTAGAGACCAATGAAAATAAGAAGTGATCATCCCCCCAACAATGGGACCGATCAAGGGACCAGTCAAAGCGGGAAGGGTTACCATACTTAATGCTTTTACCAGTTCGTCTTTGGAAAAGGTCTGGATAATTGCCAATCGACCGATCGGCAGCATAAGTGCTCCTCCAGAACCCTGAATAATCCTTGCGATTAACAATTCATTCAAGTTATGGGAAAGTCCGCATAAAAGAGAACCAGATGTAAAAATTGCCAGTGAAAGACAAAAAATTATGCGACATCCATGTTTTTGGCATAGATATCCCGTAAGGGGAATGAAAAGAGACCCAGCCACCATATAATAAATAATGATATTTTTTGTTTTGAATAAAGGTGTGTTAAAAAAATTGGATAAGTAGGGAATTATTGTATTGACGGCAGTTGAATCAAGTGCAGCCATGAAAAATGATATTGCTGCGACAATGGGTAAAAACCGTTTTTGATTGTTTTCAATCGGAATGTTCATGATTATTAATATACCTAGTTATTTAGGTACGGTATTTGATTTATATAGTCAAGATATGAAGCTCAATTAATATAGTGTTCAATCATACTCAGAATATTATTTATTTTTTAATTGGTTGAAATTTATATTTAAATAGATTTTCAAAATTATTTCATAAAAACTGGGTCGTTAAAACAATTCAATTATTTATTTTTTATTTTATAATAGCTGTTATAGTTTAATCTATCAATTTGTGTCCTAATATTTCTCAGGGGATTGAGAATCATATGTCTCGTATCATCACTTTAATTCCTGACAGTGGAATACAGTTTTGGTCTATTAAAATTCCTGTTGCGCAATTAAAAAATGTTCATTGCTGGTTTTGGGAAGAGCGTAATGGTGAATATGATGATGGTACACCACGTTATATCTTGCATTCCCTTAGGGAGGATCCCGAAACAGGTGTGTTGAGGGATGTTCAATCCGGTCAGGTTCCACCTGAAAATCAGATTTATGAGGTTTCCTGGAAAGGGATGATGCAAATGTTTCTGCATCAATGGATACCTCTGCCTTTTTTTGCGCTCATATCGGGTGAAGAAACAGGTGATGAGCATTTTCGAAATGGACCGGCAAATTGGGTACGTGGATATCTTACACAGATAAGGGAGGATTTGTATCAATTTGATCTTGTCTTTGATACAAGTTTGCAAACACAGGATAATAATGAAATTTATAATGCACCCACTATAGAAGATAGCCAAAGACAGGACTGTTATAAATTCGTTTCTAATTTTACTGATGTGGCATGGTTTTTGAATGAAGGATGGGTTGGTGATTGGCTTTTGAAAATCAAACAGGAAAATGTTGTCAATAGCTCTTTATATGAAGAACGATATTGTTGGCATTACGCCGTCTATCAGGCATTCCTACAGATTTTAACCTCCTTGCAAACCATACCATCAGTGCATTTGCTGGATGGTGGTAAGGGAATAACATCACAAGTTCCGGTTGAGGTAGACCTAATTCTGGATTTGGGAAATTCAAGGAGCTGTGGAATTTTAGTTGAGGATCATCCGGGACAGGATGTTAATTTTTCAAATAGCTATCCTTTGATTCTTAGAGATCTTTCACGTCCCAATCTTAAATATGACAAACCATTTCCAAGCTGTATAGAATTTGCTCGTGCAAATTTTGGCAGTGATCTTCTCTCCCGTCGTTCCGGAAGGGTGTCTGCATTTTATTGGCCAAGTCCGGTCAGGGTCGGTTATGAGGCAGCACATTTGGCAGGGACAAGAATTGGAAATGAAGGTATAACCGGTATCACATCTCCTAAAAGATATATATGGGATACGCGTTTATCTTTACAAAGCTGGCGTTACAATAGCCGTTCCATGGGTATTTCGGGCAGAATAATCGATCCTCCAGTTACGGGGGCATTTATGGCAATGATTTCACCGGATGGTCGTGTTTTGACTGAGGAGGAACGTTTAATAGGGGAGAATATCACCACACAACCAAATTTTTCACGGAGTTCATTATTTACCTTTATGCTTGTGGAAATTTTGTTTCAAGCGAGATTACAGATGAACTCGCCTCAAAATCGTGAACAAAGACAAAATAAAACTTTAATGAGACATCTTCGGTCTGTAACATTGACTCTACCTCCCGGTATGCCGGTAGCGGAACAGAAAATCTTACGTAATCGTGCGATTGCAGCCATTGATTTATATTGCGAAATGCTGGGTATATCTATAAATGAACGGCCAAAAATTCACACGCATCTTGATGAGGCAACAGCAACCCAAATCGTTTGGTTATATAACGAGATTACCGAACGTCTCGGTGGAAATGTGGATGAGTTCATGCAATTAAACGGTCATGTCGATAAAGATAGGGAAACTGATAACCGGATACCGAAAATTAGGATAGCAAGCTTGGATATTGGAGGTGGAACGACTGACTTGATGATAAGTTCCTATTCTGTGCCTGTGGGTGAGACAATTTGTCCACATCAGGAATTTAGGGAAAGCTTTAAAATAGCAGGGGATGATATTCTTGAACATATCATAACGCATATCATTTTACCCATAATGGAAAATTCCCTACGTAAAGCGGGCGTAATTGACACCCAGGCATTTTTTAGTTCCGCCATTGGACAGGACTGGGGAGGGCAATCAGAACAGGAGCGTCATTTAAGACAGCTTTTTGTCAATAATGTTTTGGAACCGGTTGCATTGGCAATATTGTCCCGTTATGAAAATTTAACTGATCGAACAATCGATATACTTGATGCATTCCATATTGGCGATGTTCTTGGTGAGGACAAGGAAAATATCGAGCGATCCCAAAATTACATTCAGACCCTTGCCAAAAAGGCAGGAGCAGAAAATTTTAAAATAACCGACTTGGAAATCATAGCCAAGGTGCAACAGGTTGAGGCCTCGATCACATATGTTATGGGTGATGTCATAGCGAAATTGTGCGAAGCAATTTGGACCTATGATTGTGATGTCTTGTTGATTTCAGGTAGACCTTCAAGATTACGCAGAATTGTTGATATGATTATGGCCGCCATGCCGGTTCCGGTTCACCGTATTATAGGTATGTACCATTATCGTGTTGGTGCATATTATCCTTTCCGTGATGCTCAGAACCGTATAAGTGATCCAAAAACCACCGTTGTAGTTGGTGCATCTTTATGTTTGCAAGCGGAAGGGAAGTTACAGAATTTTGTATTACGATCACGTGATTTGCATATGTATTCCACTGTGCGTTTTATTGGTCGTTTGGAAAAAAATGGTCAGTTGAGGAATAAAAATGTTTGGCTTTCAAATATAGATTTACCCGAAAGGAAGCCTCAAGAAGATGTAGGTTTCAAGATTGATGATTTTGAAAATACCACCAAGATTGGTTTTCGTCAGCTTGGAATTGAAAGATGGCCAGCGTCGCCATTATATGTTTTGGAAATAAATAATTTCAATGCTCTGAATAAAATTGCCCTGCCTTTGACGGTAACAATTAAGCGTCAGGATATCGATCAAGAAAAGGAAAATCTAAAAAATGATTATTCAGATCGCGAACAATTCAGGATTGTTGAAATAACAGATCGGAATGGCGAGCAATATCCCACCCGGCTTTTGGTCCTGAGATTGCAAACCATGATGAATTCCGAAGGTTATTGGCGTGATACAGGTCGCTTTACCTTAGCCTAGAGAAAGATTATTTAATATGCCAAACGATATTCAAGAAATGACCAGGCATCTACAAAAAAGAACCGGGAATGTATTATGTTCTGCTGATATGGCTTTACACTGGTTTGAAGATAATCCAAAAGCCATTAGGGGAGATGGGGATGCAGTCAAATATACCCTTAGGCGATTTCGTCGGCAGGCCAGACAACTTGACAATGCTGCTTACCAGCCACCTGCCGTGGCGGTTTTTGGAGCGTCTCAGGCAGGTAAATCCTATCTTGTTTCAAGTTTGGCGACAAAACCAGGACAGGCATTGATAGCGTATTATCAAAAAGAAAATCTTAATTTCTTAACGGATATGAATCCACAAGGGGGTAATGAGTCAACGGGGCTTGTATCTCGTTTTACGACGCGGAAAATTGACGTTATTGATGAAAATATGCCTGTTCCATTACGATTGTTGTCAGCGGTTGATGTCATAAAAATATTGACCAATACATCAATTGAGGATTTTAAGACAAAAGATGCCGAAATTGACGATCAGTCACTACAGAATTTGTTTCAGTCCATGAAACCTTTTATGCAAGACAAGATCATTAATTCAATTATAGATATTGATGATATAGAGGTTCTATATGAATATTTAAAAAAACAATATCCCGACCATCATAGATTTGAAAAATTAAGAGAAATTTACTGGCATCAACTGAGGGAAACCGTTCCGTATATTCCAGCTCATGAATCGGCTGTCTTGTTTTCACCATTATGGAACAATCTGGGGCAATTTACCAATTTAGGAAGAAATTTATTTACAGTTTTAGGAAATTTGGGAAAAACGGAAAATGTCTATTGCTCTACAGAAGCACTGAAGCCAAGAGAAAAAAGTATATTGAATGTTGAAACCCTATTCACGCTTGGAATGAATTCCCAGGATAAAATTACCGTTTTGACTTCAAAAGGGGAAAGACAATCAATTGATCGTTCAATTGTAACGGCATTGACGGCAGAATTAACCGTTCCAATAGGAAGTGATGCTCCATGGGCATTTCTCAAGGAAACGGATTTGCTTGATTTTCCTGGCGCAAGATCAAGAGAAATGATTTACGATCCACAAGCGTTTCTCCAGGCACCAGAAGCTTTGGGACGTTTATTTCTTCGGGGAAAGGTGGCCTATCTTTTTCAACGCTATGAAGCCGAACGTGAAATTTCGGCAATGTTATTGTGTATTGGTGATTCCATACAGAATGTTTCAACCCTGCCAGGTATGATTGATGGATGGGTAAGAAATAGTATTGGTGCAACGGAAGAAGAACGTAATAGACAAAGAGATAATTTGTTTGTTGTTTTGACAAAATTTGATCGGGAGTTTGAACAAAAAGCAGGAGAATCTCCTTCATCAAGCACAAGATGGACAGCCAGAATTAATGCAAGTCTAATTGACTTTTTTAAAACGTGCAGTTGGATTGAGAATTGGAGAGATAATCATCCTTTCAATAATCTTTACTGGTTACGCAGTCCCTCTATAAGTTTCCCAGCTGTTATGGATTATACGGTCGTTAACGGACATAAGGAAGAAGCTGGAATTGCTGAACAGGCAAAAAATTTAGTTGAAACAATGAAACAGGCTTATTTGAGTAATCCTGAAATCAAGCGTTATGTGGCTGATCCTGTAAAGGCATGGAATGCTGTTTTGCAGCCAAATGATGGAGGTATCACCTATCTTGCCGGTGCATTGGGAAAAGTATGTGACGCACGGTTAAAAGTTGAACAGATTAATGGCCAGATCGAACATCTTGCTGTTAACCTGGCACGTTTCATTTCACCTTATTATCATAGTGGCAATACGGAAGAAGCTATCAAAAAGGCTTCATCGGAGGCTCAATCAATAGCTCTTTCATTGATGCAATCCGTCAAATCGCAAATGTTTGGATCTTTGTTACGGTCACTCCAGGTTAGGCGAGAGGATATGATGGAAGCATGGCATAGTATGGAAATGCAGCTTTCCAATCAGAGATTGTTGATCGGTCGAACTAGTGATGTAGACGATCTTTTTCAGGATATGTTTCCAGATGCCGATTTATCGGATCAAAAACAGGAAAAAGAAGAAAATACGGGACAGGCAAAAGATCGTCATGAACAATATGCCGATTTAGTATTGTCCAAATGGAATCATATTATGGATGATTTTTCTCGTAATGATCAGGTTGAACAGCATTTTTATATTTCAACAGAACAATTAACCGCATTAACAGCAGAGATATCCTTGCTTGCAAGACGGTTAAATCTCAGGGATAGGCTCGCTGAACAATTAAGACGCAATGCGGCGCTTTTCACCAGTGGTTCATTAAAGGGGGAAACACAGGTTTTGTTGGCAGAAATGGAAATTGGTAATTTTGTTTATTATTTGGGTTATCATTCCGTACCGTTATCCGAAAGACCCATGACAAGAGGATTAAAGGGTGAGCATCATGTATTCGAACCAAGAGAGGCACCCAATGATATATTGATTTTACCTGAACATCCCGTTCCATATCACGAACGTTTTGTTCGAGATTGGATTTCAGCCATGGTACAGCGATTTGAAGAAAATGCTGGCGCGTCCAGTCTTGATGGAATTGATCCAGCTGCAAATGAAGCCCTGGGGCGTATCATAACCGTATTAAAAGGTTTATAAAATGAATTCGGTATTAAAAATTTCTGCATCAGGACCAGGTGAAGCCGCTATTACCGTAATAAGTAAGGCAAATTTGAAGGGACAGAATTTTAATATTACGTTTCCACAATTTCCCTCAATTCCTGTTCAAAAGGTTATACGTCAGGAACAACAAGTAAATGATCTAGTTTTATTTATTGAAGCTGACCGTTTATGTGATTTACTGGAGGCGGGGAGCCCATGCCAGATCAAGGTTCCGGAACTGGATCTTGTCCAAACCGTAATCTGGCCTCCCATTATCGGCAAACGAAGTATTTCCAGAAAAGTTGTTGAAAATAAAAAAATAGATGATGTCAGCAGTCCCGGGAAAGAGAAAGAAAATTTAGAAATAGTTGATAAAATAAATGGGCAACAAGAAGAACCCACTGTTTTCCTGGATCAATCGGGAGCTGAATCGGATATAGAAACTGTTGTAATGGATACTGAAAATAATCGAGTTAATCAAAATGAAAACAAACCTGATTTACCGGTCATAAATCCAGAGATACAAAAGAAACGCTCCTTTTTTCCACAGAAAGAGGATTTATTGAATAGTGAAAATCTGCATGGAGAATCAAACAAGACCAGAAGCAAACTACCTTGGATAATTTTAGGATCAGGTTTGGGTCTTTTGTCGTTATTCAGCATTGGAACAGGAATTTATATAAAAAAACATCATGTTCCCAATAAAAATCTTTCTGTTAAGGAAAAAACTATAGAAAACAAACCAGTAATAAAACAGAGTAATGATAAAAAGAATAATAATGATGGAAAACAATCTGAAAATTCCCAGAAGCAATCTTTTCCTGAATCAACCAAATCCAATTCCCAAAACAAGGCGGAAAATTTGGAAGTAATGCCATTACAGGATGTTCTTAGCAAAGCTCCCAGCACATTGGCTATTACTAAAGAGGGGGAAAGGCGGTTAGAAAATAAGCAGGCTGATGATGGAATTTTGTTATTGGAAAATGCAGCATCCAAGGGGGAAAGTGAAGCAATGGTCAAGTTGGGTTTACTTTACAGTCCTGTAAATTTCAAGGTGGATGGTCCCATTCCCAGTCCTGATATGCGTGAAGCGGCACGATATTTCCAGATGGCTGCACAAAAAGGGTCTCAAGAAGTTAGTGCCCCACGTCAAGCATTGTATGACTGGTTAAGTAAAAAAGCTGAAACGGGGGACGAAATGGCCCGTCTTACGTTAAAGGATTTTTGGCAGTGAGAAAAATTCTGAATAAATCATTAATTCTTTCGCTATTGTATTTTTCAGCAATAGAAAGTTCCTCAGTTATTCTTGCTGATCCTGCTGTTTCCCCATCCTCCACACCATTGCTTATGGAAGGAAAACATAATCTTTATCAAAAAATCATAACTAGACCTGGTGTTGTCTTATCAGATTCACCTTCAAATCAGAATGCGAAACCGATTGAGGGCTTCAAGGTTTTTTATGTTTATAAACGTCAGAAAGATACACAGGGAAATGAAGATTGGTTGCAGGTTGGAAGCGATACCCAGGGTCATATTGTAGGCTGGGTGCCAGCTGATAAAGTAATTAACTGGGCGCATACAATGGTTGGTGCCTTTACCAATCCGGCTGGACGCGAGCGTTCATTGTTCATGAAAAATGAACAGGATGAAAAACAGATATTGCTGGATCAATCTGGTGGGGATAAAGCCAAGGAATTAGCAAGAAATGCACTGGCCGGTAATCCTGGTCCGGTGATAGCCATGGAACCTGAAACATATGTAGATATCACTCATAATTTCTATTTGTTGCCAATTCTTGATGCCCAGCAGATAGATCGTCCAAGTGGTCCTCCATTACGTTTGCTTCATGTCGTTTCTGCTCCGTCACAAAAAAGCAAACCTGATTCATCGCCAGCGAATTTGAGGAATTTCAAGGCCAGTTTGGTGTTTGTTATGGATACGACTGTAAGTATGGAACCCTATATTGAACAAACTCAGGCAGCGGTTAAATCATTGATTAATTCAATAAAAAATACAGCGGTTAAAAATAATTTTCGTTTTGGATTGGTTGCCTTTCGGGACAGTTTGAAAGATAATCCGTCACTGGAATATGAAACAAAGGTTTTTGCAAGACCCGATTTCAAGCAACCTGTGGATAGTGTTAACAATGCCATAGCTTCTGTTCATGATGCAAAAGTTTCGTCAAAATCTTTTGACGAGGATGCTATAGCTGGAATTAAAACCGCACTTGATGAAATTGACTGGAATCAATCAGCTGGTAAATATATTATTCTGGTGACGGATGCAGGTGCAAGGGAGGCAAATGATCCTCACAGTATAACTAAACTGGGAATTGAAGAGATCAAACAGCTTGCTGAATCAAAAGGTGTTGCTGTATTTGTTGTTCATTTATTAACACCTGCAGGTCAGAAAATCAATAACCATATCAGGGCCGCAAGCCAATATAGAAAGCTAAGTCAGTTTGGTACGGCTGGATCCTTATATTTTCCTGTTAGGGGGGGGACACCAGAGGCTTTTTCAGTAGTAATTCAGACCCTTACAATGGCATTATTGCAACAGGTAGCGGATACAACAGGTCGACCTATAGCAGGATTGAATCCGTCAAAGAAAAATGCTCAATCTAAAAAAGCAGAGGATCAAATCAAAGTTGTCAGCCAAGCTATGCGTCTTGCCTATATGGGTAAGGAAGAAAATACTTCCGTTCCTGATATGATTTCGAGTTATACAACAGATCGGGATCTGACTAATCCAGTAAAAAAGGCCATTGAAGTACGTGTTCTCTTAACCAAAAATCAGTTGTCAGATTTAGCCCAATCTTTACAGATCATCTTGAAAACAGGATTAGCGGGAAGAACCGAACCACAGACGTTTTTTACCCAACTTCGTTCAGCCTTTGCAACAGCGGCCCGTGATCCGCAAAAAATTTCCCAATCTAAAAATATTGGCGGGTTACTGGGAGAATATTTGCAAGGTTTACCTTATAAGTCGGATATCATGAACATTTCGGAACAGGATTGGCTGGCAATGGGAGCAATTGCGCAAAGAACAGTTCTGAATAATGTCGAAAGTCGTTTACGACTTTATCAGGAATATGAGTCTCATCCTGATCTTTGGGTACAGTTAACTGGAAGCAAAGATCCTGGTGAAGCGGTTTATCCTGTTCCCTTGGAAGCCTTGCCTTGATGAGAGAATTTTTGGGAAATCCCTTTATTTTTCTTGATAATGTTGCATATGAATTTTCTGACGGAATCAAAATCAATATTGATCATGCAGAAATTAAACAGGGTGATCGTATACTTATTTCCGGTCCTTCAGGATGTGGTAAAAGTACGGTATTGGGAATGTTATCCTTATCCTTGAAACCGACAAAAGGACGTAATTTCTATTTTGAACAAAATGATATTTTAAAATTATGGAATAATTACAGACGGGATCAATTGGCTCATTTAAGGTCAGCATATTTTGGTTTTGTTCCGCAAACAGCGGGCCTAATACCTTTTATAACTATAAAGGAAAATATAACTCTACCCTTATCGATTATTGGAAAAAAGAACAAAGTCTGGTTTGATCAGTTGATTACCTATCTTGAAATTGGACCAATTTTATCTAAAAAGCCATGTCAGGTATCTGTTGGCCAGCGTCAAAGGGTGGCTGTTGCAAGAGCATTAATCAATAGACCCATGATTGTTTTAGCGGATGAACCCACGGCTTCTGTTCATCCCACTCTAGCCGACGAAATTTTACATTTATTGGTTGAGACAGTAACGGAGGCTGGATCCGTTTTAATCATGACCTCACATGATGTTAAACGGGCGTTACAATATGGTCTAAAGGAGATGGCGTGTAATATTGACAATAAAACGAAAATAACACGGTTACGGATCCATGCATAAAAATCTGCATTTATTTTTATCCGCTAAACTTGCCTGGAAAGATTTGAAAAATGAACCAATTTTATCGTTATGCCATATTCTGGGCATTGTCGCAGTTTTAGCCCCTTTAATTGTCATTGCCGGATTAAGAAGTGGTGTATTAACCAGTATTAGGCAATCATTGCTTGAAGATCCTCATGTCAGGGAAATAGTCACAATATCCAATCGTAGTTTTTCCCTTAATGATATAAAGAACATTAATTCAAATAACGATATTGCATTTATCATGCCTCGAACCCGTACACTGGCAGCAAGTTTGTTTATGGAAAATATGACTGACAAGAATAATGGTGATGGCAGGCATATCATGTTAGTACCTTCAGCCAAGGGTGACCCCTTGTTAGGTAATATTTCAGCTTTTATACAAAAAAATGATGAAATTTTTTTATCAGCCTCAGCGGCCAGCTATTTGCATATTCATGAGGGAGACCAAGTAAATGCCATTCTTGAAAGAATATATCATAATACTAAACAGCAAATAAATTTTCCTTTGAAAGTCGTATCTGTATTGCAACCCTCCGTTACAGATAAGGATTGCGCCTTTGTATCCTTGTCTTTGGCTGTTGCCGTGGAAACCTATCAGGATGGTATTGAAGACTGGCCCGTTCAAGTTAATAATTTCAAAATACCGCCAAATATCATGTATTCTGGTTTCCGGTTATATGCCAAAAATTTGACTGATGTGCCAAAATTAGACAGGAATCTACGTAATAACAATATAGATATCATATCAAGAGCAGGAGATGTTTCTGGATTATTATCGTTAACACAACGCTTGCAATATCTTTTCATTTTAATCGCGTCATTAGGAGGGGGCGGTTTATGTATTTCATTGGGATCTGGCCTTTGGGCAAATACCGAACGTAAACACAGATCTCTGGCTTTATTGCGCTATTCTGGATTTTGTTCATTGGATTTAATTTTTTTTCCACTTTTTCAATCTTTTATTCTTGCATTTTGCGGTCTGGCGATTTCGTTCGTTGCCGCGATAGGAGCAGGAGAACTGATTAATCATTTATTTAAAAATATTCTACCACAAAATCATGTTTTATTTTTGTTGAATAAGGAATTGATTTTGGCAACTATCTGTTTAACCTTTGGGGCAAGTTTCATAATCAGTTTTTTATCGGGAAAGAGAGCGGCCAAAATACAGCCATGGGAAGGGGTAATTGCTTTATGAAACAAATTGTTTTGATTATTGGACTTGGTATTGGATTTTTTCCTACTATTTCAAAAGCAATAAACGCATCATGGCCAAGTAAATTTATAGATATCCATCCAATGAAGGATGATTTTGCCTTGCCATTGCCTTGTGGAGGTAAAATGGTTTTTCGTAAGGTTGAAGTGCCAACAGAAGGTGGAGTTTTGGATGATTTACCAATTCAGATAGGACAATCTGAAACCCAGCAAGGTTATAGCGATTATATAAGGCAAGCGCAGCTTGCAGCACCATTTTCGAGCGGGGTGAATGGAAGTAATTTCTATTATATTGGGAAATATGACGTTACAAGAAATCAATATGATGCCATTCTAGATCAGGATTCATGTAAACAACCCGATCAGTCAGGACAGAAAGCAGTCAATAATATTTCATGGTTTGAGGCTCAAAATTTTGCGGAAAATTGGTCTGTTTGGCTATTGCAACATGCTAAAAATTCATTGCCAAAGCGTGGTAATAAATATGGTTATATCCGTTTACCTACAGAAGCGGAATGGTATTATGCTGCTCAGGGAGGCAACAAGGTTAGCGAAACGGATTTTCTTGCACCAACATGGCCAATGCCAGAAGGAATTGAAGAATATGTTATGGCTGGTTCGGAACTGGCAAATGGTCAGGTTCAAACGGTAGGTAGCATGAAACCAAATCCTTTGGGGTTATATGATATGTTGGGAGAAGTGGGGCAAATGATGCAGGATTATTATCACTTGAATCGTGTGGGACGTCAGCATGGATTAACAGGTGGAATAATAGTAAAAGGTGGAAATTATACATTTAATCCATCGGATCTCAATACGGCATTACGTGAGGAAATCCCTCTATATGACCAAAATACCAATCAACCGACACATCTCGCAACCATGGGTTTTAGAGTTGTTATTTCCGCACCTACATTGGGTAGCCTGCAAGAAACCAATCAGGCTTCATCAGAGTTTGATCAATTATTGCAAAAATCTCAAAAAGTGACAGCCAATACGCATCAGCTGATTGATAAGCTGAAGAAACAGACAACAGAGGCATCCTTAAAGGCCGGACTTGAACAGATATCAACACAACTGGATCAGGATGCCAGAGCTCGTAATGATTTCTTGGCGGCAACCATGCGTGCCCAAATTGAAGCGGCATCCGCTTTGGCATTAAATATTTGGGAAAATCAACATACAATATTGATTTTGGAAAAGGAATTATCGCTTTTGAATATGTTGAGCCAAAAACAAAAAAACGATATAAAATCAAACATTATCAATCATAAACAAATCTTAAATAATTCAATTGACGGGTATTTGGAAACTATCCGTAAAATAGCAGATTCATCATCGATTATTGATAGAAAAAAACAATTCACCATGATTGAAACAGCATATAAAGCTAGAAAACTCAATAATCTGGCGTTTTTTGCCAATCGAATACAGGTATTGCTCTCTTTACCAAAAAGTAAGTGGACAAATGTATATGTGCTGCAAGATATGAAAAATATTCAGTCAAATCAGGCAAGAGATTCTGTAAACATCAATAATAAAAACAATAATTGAAGTCCGTAAACTTAGTGTTACAGACCTCGAAAGAGAATCATGAGACAATACAGATTTGATCTCTTAGTCAGGATTTTTTTATTTTTTTAATGCATTTTCAATATAATCCAATCTCGATTGAAATGGATCAGTTTCAAATTTGATACCGGTTGTTGAAAAATTGAGTAATTTATCAGGATGAATTTTAAATTCGTAAAATTCCGATAATCCGTCTACTTTAGGTTTTGAATATTTTGCAAAATTGACCCAGTATTTTTTTATTGCTTCTGACATGGCATTGTCTTGAGGTGTCAAGGATGAGTATACTTTGTTCAACGTTCCAAAAACATAGGGTAATTCTGATGCATGAGGTGCCCCATAGGAAGTATAAGGACGGGCCGAACTGGTAATATAGGAAAAACGATAGCGATAGACAGGAACATTTTTACTGGCAATTTGTTGTGTCAATAACCGGGTCGGTTCAAGAATTTGAATATCGGCCATAAATTGATGCAAAATTCTGGTTTCGGATAATTTTCCATTCGGATTATAAATTTTATTGAGATCCTCTATATTCATTCCCAGCTTGCCTGCCATACCTTTCAAACCGGATTGGTTAATCATAAAACCATCACCACTCGTATCACCGATTAATGTAGGAACAGGATAAAAAGCACCTTTTTCAAAAGCACTATCAAGGGATTGCTTCAACATGATACCATCAATAATCAATCCTGAAAAATAGTCAGGTTGTAGATCATCTAAATTCAATTTATCGACAATGGTTTCAGCAGGTAGCTTACGCAAGTTTTCCAAAGCATATTCATCGTTTTGGATATTATTTTTTTTTGCGAAATTTAGGCCTGTTTTTTCTGCGTCATCAATGGTTCTGGGTGGGAAAAAGCGTGAATGCCCTGTTCCAGATTGAATAATGGCCTTATTAAATAAACCTTTTGCCTCTGAAATGGTCATTAGGGATATAATTGAGGCGCCGCCGGCAGATTCGCCAAATAAGGTGATATTATCGCTATCCCCCCCAAAAGAGGAAATATTTTTCTGTACCCATTGTAAAGCTGCAATTTGGTCCATAATTCCATAGTTTGCCCATTTGTTCTCCTCATTTTCTTGCTGCAAGTCCGGACGTGCAAAAAAACCAAAACGTCCAAGTCTGTAATTGAAAGTGACAACTATAACCCCTTCATTTGCCATTGAACTGCCATCGAAGATTTCCTGATTACTTCCGCCGGAAACAAAACCACCGCCATGAATCCAGACCATTACAGGATATTTTTTTTGGGTTTCGTTTTTTTCAAAAAAGGATTTTGGCATCCAGATATTAAGATATAGACAATCCTCGCTTGTTATAGGAAAGGTTTCTTTCTTATCCCATCGATTGGGATACTGACTGCAATTTGGTCCATATTCAGTGGTTGTTTTGATTCCCTGCCAAGGCTGAACAGGCTGTGGGGGAAACCACCTGAATGAACGAACAGGAGGCGTGGCATAAGGAATCCCTTTGAAAATAGCTAGTTGGTTATCAAAATATCCCTGAAGTTTTCCTTGATTATTTAATTCAATAAAAGGATGTGATGTTGATGCTGAAGTCATTGTAATAAGTGCCAAAGATGATAAAAATGTGAGAAAAAATTGAAATATTACTTTTTTTAAAAAAGGGTATTCATACATGCGTATTGTACTTTTTTATGAAATGAACAAATCTGAATGTTTATAGGCCAGTTAACTCAAATAGTATAAATAAATATCTCTTTTATGATATAATTATCACCTTACAACAATTATCGTGATTCCAAAATTTATTAAAGGATTGGATCATGAACTTATTTGGTTTAGATTATTTGTATTTAATAAAATATTAAGGTAACGTATGTCCAGATCCTATTTTACTAAAATTATTATTGGCTGTTTCTGTTTTTCATTAATGGCATGTACACCTGCCTATAATCCAAATCTATCTCCCGAACAAAATCGACAAATACAAAGAAATTCCCAATTCAATCAAACGCTTGGGACAGGAGCATTGAGCGGTGCAGCTCTTGGGGCTTTGGTGGGAGGTTTGGCTGGTCATGGTAAGGGGGCTTTGATTGGTTCATTAAGTGGAGCGGCATTGGGAACCGGTGCTGGATATGCTGTTGCACATCGTACAGAAAATCAGCAGTTACAGGAAGATCAATTGAACAAACAAATTGCCGCCGCTCATCAGATAGCTTTGAATGCAAGTAATGACGCGCAACAGGCATCGCTTCAGGTTGCTCAGTTACAGAGACAACTGGCAAACCTTAATAAACAGATAGCGTCAAAACAAATTACTGTTAGACAATATAAACAACAATTATCTCATTTTAATAATCAAAAAGCCCAATTAAACAATAAGATAAATTATTATTCTAAACAAAGTGACCAAATGCACCAATACGCTCAGATAGCTCATGATAATCGTTTTGAGCAGGAAGCACAATCAACAGATGCAGCAGTTAGCCGTTTAAAATATGCCGAGAATATTTTAGTGAATGGCATGAACAATCAACCTGCAGGTTGATTAAAATAAATTTTCAAAAGGATTTATTAATGAAATTCTATCAATTTATCATACCCTTAACTTCATTCATGATATTAACAAACTGTTCCAATCCTCAAAGTTGTGATCCTGATAAAACAAATTTTTTTAGCGGATTGGGATGTTCTGTTGGTAATGGTTATAATAAACGCTCCCAGAATTTGAATAATCAATTGCAATATGAACAGCAAAATGCGGTAAACCAACAACAGAATGCGGCTCAGGCTCATTCACAATCCATTGAATTGCAGTCCAGGTTAGAACAAAGACGCAATCAATTGACTCAAATAGATAATCAGGCTTGGGCTGCACGGAAAAAATTGCAGGATGCTCGAGCGAATCATAGTTTGACGCAACAACAGTTAAATCAGAAACAAAAATTGCTGGATAATTACAATGCAAGAAGATCCAGGGTAAATGATGATCCTTCACAACAGGATCTAAATGCTCTGTCAGCAATCTTGGGTAAAATGTAATGAATAATTAGGTAGCTTTCCTAAATTTATGAAATATTGTAAAGGATGAGATCCAGCAGAGTATAAATATACTGATAATTATGAAACCTGCAGACCCTAGATTTTCTTGTAATTCTTGAATTTGATCCCAAAAAAATCCGGAAAGCTTGAATTTTTCCTGTAACAACCCTAGAATTTCAATTCCACCAATGACAGTCGCGATAAAAATTGAAAGGCCAGTCATGGTTAGATTATACCATAATTTCCTTAGTGGTTCTTTAAATGCCCAATTATAGGCACCTGTCATAACAATACTGTCTGTAGTGTCAATCAGGGTCATTCCGCAAGTAAATAAAAGCGGAAAAACCATAATATCCCACGTGGCCATGCCTTTAGCTGCCTGTATGGCGGCAATTCCCAATAAACCGATCTCGGTTGCAGTATCAAATCCCAAACCGAAAAGAAAACCCAATGGTAACATATGCCATTCCTTGGACACCATGCGAAAGGCGGGTTTTAAAATTCTCGATATAAATCCTCTTGAAGCGAGTATATTATCCATATCCTCGACTGAATAGAATTTATTTGCACGAAAATCTTTGAATATTTTCCAAATTTTCAAAAATATAAAAAAATTGATAAATGCTATAATCAACAAGAAACTGCCGGATACCAAAGTCGCTAGGGTACCACCAATTAATTGGAATTCATCAATTTGTGTTTTGAACCGATTGGCAAAAATTGCAACGAGCAGACAAAAAAGAATAACTATACTTGAATGACCAAGAGCAAACCATAATCCAGTGGCAAGGGAAGGTTTTTTATGTTGGGTAAATTGTCTGACAACATTATCAATGGCAGCAATGTGGTCTGCATCCACTGCATGACGCAAACCGAATACCCAAGCCAAAAACGCTGTGTTGAGAAGAAGAGGTGATTGGTAAAATGATTTCAGGGCCCAAATCCATGCAAATATATTTGCAAGTATCAAGAAAAAATAAATGGAAATGACAGATTTTACCGGACGTTTAGGAGAAATTCGCATCAAAATCCTTGAGATATATATTAAAACCCCTTTTATTAAAGTAATTTAACCTTAAATAAAAGGGGCATTAAGATTCAGATTTTAATTTTTTTTACACCGTAAAAGCGAGAGAGCGGCAAAAATACCAACACCATCAAGAGCGAGATCCTGTTTTCTTTTATGCTTCAAACCTGCAGCAAACATGCATGTTGCAGCTGCCAATAGGGTAAGAGCGCCCAATTTAGAGGTTTTTTTGCATAAAAGCATTGATGCCCCAGCAACTTCAAGGCCACCAACTATTTTCATATTGGTTTGAGACCAATTCATTTCAGAAAATCTTTTTTCTTGGATGCTAGCGCCTAAAACCTTGCTTGTTCCACATGCAGCAAATCCCAAACCAACAAGGGTTTTAAAGATTTTTTTGCAACATTTAGCCATAATTATAATCTCCTAAATATGAATATTTTGTAAATAAGTGTAACAATTACCATTCCAAGAAATTAAGTAAATAAATTTGAAATGAACTTATTTAAAACTGTAAATATATTTTACAAAATGCCTGTAAGAAAATCTATATAAATCGAAGATTATGATAAATTAAGCTACAGCTTGTTTTAATGCCGCCGTAATTTCTTTCGTAGTTACATTACCTCCCAGATCACGGGTTCTGACTTTATCCTCGACAACAACCTTATGAATTGCCTTATCAATTCTTTTTGCAAGATCGTCACGTTTAACATGTTTCAACATTAAGGCTGCGGCTCTCAACACAGCGATAGGATTGGCGCAGTTTTTACCTGCTATATCTGGAGCGGAACCATGAACAGCCTCAAACATGGCCGCTTTTTCACCGATATTAGCGCCTGGTGCAAGACCCAGCCCACCTGTTAAACCTGATGTCAGGTCTGATAGAATATCCCCGAAGAGATTGGTTGTAACGATTACATCGTAGGTTTCGGGTTTTATAACCAGTTCCATCGAACAGGCATCAACAATACGTTCCTCACAGGCAATTTTACCTTCGTATTCCTTGGCAACCTTGCGACCCTCTTCAAGAAACAGACCGCATAATTCTTTAAGAATATTGGCCTTGTGAACAAGTGTAACCTTTTTACGATTGTTTTGCACTGCATAATCAAAGGCAAATTTAACAATTCTCCGGCATTCTTTACGTGAGGTGTAACCTGCACATGTGGCGATGGCTTTCAGATCATTATCAACAGGAATATGATTTTCCATGGCAGCATAAAAACCTTCGAGATTTTCACGTACTACAACAATGTCAATATTATCAAATCTGCCACCCTGAATAAGAGTTTTGGTGGGACGAACATTTGCATAAAGTCCGAATTCCCTGCGTAGGGTAACATTGATTGAACGGTAACCTTTACCTACAGGTGTTGTCAGGGGCCCTTTCAATACCAGGCCAGTTTTGTGAATACTCTCGATTGTTGACTGAGGTAATGGATCGCCTGATGCATCCACGCCAGCCATGCCCGCAAGTTGTCTGTCCCATTTGAATGGTGCCTGAATGGTATCGAGAATTTCGATAGTTGCACCAACAATTTCGGGACCTATTCCATCGCCTGGGATAAGGGTGGCTGGAATTAGAGATAGATTTGACATGATTGTACCTTTGAATGATTCTAAATAAAAATTAAATCTATGTTAATTTCATATATTTTTTATCATCGATCTCGGGGTTAATAAAGGCATCAACTATCAAATGAACGTGCACATTTTCATGAGCCATGTTTGCTCGTTTTTATTCAGATGAGGATAGATCAAATCGGTAATTTGTTTATGATAATTGTTTAACCAATTTTTTTCCTGTGGGGTTAACAAAGTTGAATTTATGATTTTCCAGTCAAAAGGGACAAGCGTTAAGGGTTTAAATTTCAAAAAGTTATCATAAGGAGCCTTGCAAACAAGTAAAAGGTTTTCAAGACGGATACCATGATGTCCAGCAAGATAGTATCCTGGTTCATTGGAAAGAATCATTCCTTCTTTTAGGGAAATAGGAAAGGGTTGTGATGATATTCGACAGGGACCTTCATGTACGGAAAGATAACTTCCCACACCATGACCAGTTCCGTGATCATAATTCAAACCGTTCTGCCATAAAGCGTAACGTGCCAATACGTCAAGTTGACTCCCTGTTGTTCCAATTGGAAAAACGGCTGATGAAAGTGCGATATGGCCTTTTAGAACCATTGTTGCCTGTTCACGAATTAAGGAGGAAGCAAATTTTTTTCCCATCCAAATGGTGCGGGTGATATCTGTGGTTCCGTCTTTGTACTGTCCGCCACTGTCAATAAGGTAAAGCTGATTTTCCCTTATAATCGAGTGGTTTGTTTTTGTTGCTTGGTAATGGATAATCGCACCGTTGGAACCGGTGGCAGAGATTGCCGGAAAACTCTCTTCTTTGTAAAATTTTCCCCCGGTTTCTATTCTGAACTGGTTGAGTTTTTCTGCCACTACAGTTTCAGATTTATCAATACCATGTTTCTCAAGCCAGAATAAAAAACGGCATATTGCAATACCATCCCTGATATGGGCATTTATGGCACCTTTTTGCTCAACTTGATTTTTGCATGACTTGGGCAACAGAATGGGATTTGTACGATAATGAATTGATATTTCTTGTTTTTTGAGAAGTTGAATAAATCCTATCGGTGTCTGATTTTTATCCAATCCTATGACAAAAGATTTGATTTTTCTTAAATCTGCATATATATCATTTCGTGAACATAATTTTACAGTGTGACCGAGAAAATCTGACAGTGTTTCGGAACATTGTTCCTGATCTGCATATAAACATACGTGATCTCTATATAAAATTGCATAAACAAGTGGGATAGGGCTATATGGAACATCGGAACCACGAATATTAAGAAGCCAGCATATAGAGGCTGGATCACAAAATATAAATGCATCTTCATTGTTGAAAAGTAGTTCTTTTTGCAATTTTTCGATTTTATTATGATGTGATAAACCAGAAAATTCCAGAGGATGAGGTTCAATAGGTTGATTAGGATAGCCAGGTTGATCCAGCCAAATTGTGTCTATTGGATTATCAGTGATTGGAACAAATATTATTTTATTATTTTGTAGTGATTCCAAGTTTTTTTGACTCATTAATCTTGGGTCATATCCTAATTTTAATTTTTGCAGATGATTGTGATCTAAGATCCATGCAAGAGGTGATTTATGGGAAATATGGTGATATTCCCATAATTCTTGGTCAAGCTGCTGTTGCATTTGAAGAATATAGCGTCCATCTGAAAATACAGCAGCATTATCCGGCAATACAATAGCCATGCCTGCACTTCCCGTAAATCCAGTCAACCACGCAAGGCGTTCGGCATAAGGGGCGACATATTCATTGAGAAATTCATCCCCGCGATTGATTATAAATCCGTCAAGATGATCTTTTTTTAGTATGGAACGAAGCGAAGATAGTTTTTCTGTATGTTGCATAAGATGATTTTATTCAAGGTTATTAATGATCTGAATTTATTATTTTGTACATGAACAATAGATCCAGCCATTTTTCAAATTTTATTCCTGTTTGCGGTAAGATACCTGCATGTTTGAATCCGAACCATTCATGTAATCGTATCGAGGCTTGATTATTGGCGGTTATGGCAGCGACCATGACATGTACATTATTTTGGGAGGCATAATTCACAAGATGCTTCATCAGTTTTTTGCCAAGTCCTTGGCCCTGAGCTTCCGGAATCAGATAAACCGAATGCTCAACAGTATGTTTATACCCGTCATAGGCCCTGAAATGTCCATATGTGGCAAAACCGAGGATTTTTTGCTGTTCATTGACGGCAACAAAAATCGGGAATCCCTCTTTCTCATGGTTTTCGAACCATACTAGCTGTTCATCATAGGTGCGGACTTTTGTCATCCAGAAAGCCGTTCCATAAATGATCTCTCGATTAACGATCTTGAGGATACTGTTAAGATCCGTAATTAATGCATGGCGGATTTGAATCATGTTTCTCTCGGTTTTTTAAGAATTAATGTCGCCCAATGTCCCTGTGTAACTTTGTCTTCAAGCTTCAGACCCTGTTTTTGATGTGCGGACAATACCATTGCTGTTTGGGATACAAGTAGACCCGATAATATTGCTATACCTTCAGGTTGTAAATTTCTGGCTAGATTTCTGGCCATTTTACATAAGGGACGTGCAAGAATATTGGCAAAAACAAGATCATATGGGGCTTGCTTTCGAATTGAAGGTGTCAGCCAACCATTACCAACCTTACAATGGACGAAATTCCCCAGTTTGTTTCTTTTAATATTTTCTCGGGCAGCTCGAACGGACCATGGTTCAATATCAACAGCCAGAACCTTTTGATGGAATAAGGCAGCTGCAGCCATTGCCAAAATTCCTGAACCACATCCAAGATCAAGAATTTTACGAGGTTTTTTATAAGCGATTTTTTCAAGGGCAATTAGGCATCCACGAGTTGAACCATGTTCACCAGATCCGAAAGCCACACCTGCATCAAGGGTTAAAACAACACGTGAAGAAGTGATTGGATCGTTTAAATGCGTGCCACGAATAATGAACATATTACCCACTTTTTGTGCAGGAAAAGATTCATAGGTTTTTGCAAGCCATCCTTCTGTTTCAGTGGAATGTTTTTGGATTTCTGGAAAGAACTGGGTAAGGCCGCTTGCTAACGTAATTGCATTGTTAAGCTCTTTATCTCCATAGCCTGTATCCTTGATTCCTTCCAATCGCCAAAGATTCTTGTCTTCATTTTCTTCAAATATTCCTACGGTCGGGCAAACCGTGTTCAGAGCCTGTTCGAATATTTCAATATGTTTTTCTGGAACAATTAGTGAAATGGTTTCAAGCGCATTGGCATGCCGTTTAGTTTTTAATGTCATGATGTTTCCGTCACAAAGCTGTCTATAACGTTTTTAATTCCGGTTTTATCGAAATTGATTTCAAGTTTATTCTGTTCAGTCTTTAAAACAGTTCCATAACCGAATTTTTGATGAAACACACGGGCACCTACAGGAATATTTTTAGATTTTGGCAAATTTTGGCGTTGTTTATTCGGTGTAAAAATATTTCCAAAAGAAATGGTGACTCGGTTTTTTTTTCCAAAATTCAAATTATGAAAATAATTTGGATTACTATGGTTTCTATTGATTCTGATTGACGGATTTAAAATAAACTGGCTGGGTAGTTCTTCAATGAAACGGCTGGGAATTGCTGATTGCCAGTTTCCATAAATCTGGCGGTTTGCGGCATAGGATATCACCAGATTTCGCTTGGCACGGGTAATGCCAACATAAGCCAAACGTCTTTCCTCTTCCAAGCCATTTAATCCATTTTCATCCAGTGTGCGTTGTGAGGGAAAAAGGCCTTCCTCCCATCCCGGCAAAAAAACAGTATCAAATTCAAGGCCCTTGGCGGCGTGAAGTGTCATTAAATTGACCTTGTCCTCTCCACTCAGTTCATCATTATCCATTATAAGAGAGATATGCTCCAAGAATTCATTCAAAGATTGAAATTCGGACATCGCCCGGAAAAGTTCCCTGATGTTTTCAAGTCTGCCTTCTGATTCAACAGAGTTGTTTTGCTGCCACATCTCAATATAGCCGCAATGATGAATCAGGTCATCAATCGCTTTTAGATGACCATCTTTTTCACTTGTGGATCTTGCCATTTCAAGTTGAAGCATCAGTTGATTCAGTTCACTCGCTACCTTACCCCTGATTATTTCCTGATTTAATGCTTGCTGTGCTGCCATCGTTAGGGAAATATTGGACTCTCGGGAAAGCAGATGTAATTTCTGAAGGGCGGCTTTGCCAATCCCGCGTTTCGGAACATTAATGATTCTTTCAAATGCCAAATCATCTGACGGCTGGGCGACAGTGCGCATATAAGCGATGACATCGCGTATTTCAGCACGTTCGTAAAACCTTACCCCGCTAATGATTTTATAGGGTATTCCCAATTTAATCATGCATTCCTCAAAAGGACGGGTTTGGGAACTGGTACGCATCAGGATTGCCATATCGCCAAATTGTTGTTCCTTTTTGTGAAAATCAATAATATTTTTACAAATGATTCTTGCCTCTTCATCGGAATCATAGGTTGAGAGAATTTTAACTTTTTCTCCTTCAACGGTGGCATTGGCAGCGTGAAGAGTTTTTCCCAATCGCTGCGAGTTAAATGATATCAAGCCTGATGCGGCACCAAGGATAGAGGAGGTTGAACGATAATTATTTTCCAAACGGATAATTTTAGCCCCTGGAAAATCCCTTTCAAATCTCAAAATATTGGTTATATCTGCCCCACGCCAGGAATATATGGATTGATCGTCATCTCCCACACAGCAAATATTGGCTTCTTGTCCATTTTTTTGGGCTAATAATTTTAACCACAAATATTGTATCATATTGGTGTCTTGATATTCATCAACCATAATATACGTAAAATAACGCTGATATTTTTCCAAGATATGTTGATGCTGGCTAAAAATATTAAACATATGCAGTATAAGATCGCCAAAATCACATGCGTTAATTTCCCGCAGGCGTTTTTGATAATGGGCATAAATTTTCTTGATTAGGGAATTTCCGGATTTATTTATTTCATCATTAGGCAAGTTATCCGGTGAGTAACCCTTGTCTTTCCAGAACTGGATTGTACCAAGAATTAACTGTGGGGATATTTTTTTTGTGTCGATTGAATAAGCGGGTGTAATTTGCTTGATTAGGCGTAATTGATCATCTGTGTCCAGAATGGTGAAATTAGAGGTTAATCCGACAAGTGTAGCATTTTCCCTTAACATCCTTGCACATATTTTATGAAAACTTCCCAACCATAATCCCTCGACTGGCTTATTTATAAGGCTGGCAATTCTTTCGCTCATTTCTCTTGAAGCTTTATTGGTAAAAGTCACCGCTAAAATCTGATTGGGATACGCTTTTCCTGAAAGGAGAATATGGGCAAAACGTGATGTTAAAACACGAGTTTTACCGGTTCCGGCACCAGCCAGCACTAGAATAGGACCTTCTGTTGTTTCAACAGCTTTTTTTTGCGTTTCGTTAAGTTGGCTTAGATATTGGGTCATTACGCTTTACAGGATTGAATTAATTTTCAATATTGTTGATAAGGTGATTGATGAAATCAAATGATAACAGGTTGAACATATTAATGGATCATAATTCTTCTTTACCCTCGAATGATAAAGGAAGCAAACCTTTTAAAAATTTGGACGGTAGGGGACATCGCAACCGTATGCGTTCAAAAATTTTATCCAGGGGAACAGATGTTCTCGAAGATTACGAGATCCTTGAAATGCTGTTATATTCAGTCATTCCCAGAAAGGATACAAAACCTTTGGCAAAACAGTTGATTAACCAGCATGGTTCTTTGGGGCATGTTATCAAAGCAAATACAGATTGTATTGATCAGATCATATACAGTAAGAGATTTACTGAATTGATACAATTCATTCAATTGGTGGCTTTGCGTTTATGCATGTCTGATTTAATTGTGCCAACAAGTTTTAAACGCTTGAATGAAATGGTTGTTTTTTTGGAAAAAAACTTTCCAAAACAGAATAAAATCAATCTTAAATCCTTGAGGATAATTTATTTAAACAGTCAATATAACTTCATCAAAGAATATTTTATGGTGTATCCATCAAAAAATTCTGTTGCGTCTATACTAAAGAAAGCAATTGAAAATGATGCGACTCAAATTGTATTGGTACATTATGTTAATGAAGAAATAACTCCTGATATGAAATATCAGATTGAACAATTCTCCAAAATGTTGCAATCAAAGGTTGGTTTTTTTGATTTGAATCTCAGTGAACATTTATTTTGCGTTAATCATCATTATGTTAGTATATTAAAATAATCCAGAACCCAACAAACTGACTGCGTTTATGTTTTACAATTCAAAATCATCCAGTATTTTATCAGTCAATGATCCTGATCCTGTGAATATGATAAACCGGCATTCGATTTCACCCTTTTTGATTATTTGTGATCATGCAGGGAAATTCATTCCTGAAAAACTAAATAACCTTGGATTGGAGCCAAATGATCTTGAGCGACATATTGCTTTTGATATTGGAATAAAAGGGGTAGGAAAAAAACTTGCAAAAAAATTAAATGCCACGTTAATTCTTCAAAACTATTCAAGACTTGTCATTGATTGCAACAGAAATCCAAATCATGAAAACCTGATTATTGAAATTAGCGATAAAACAGTTATAAAAGGTAATCTTGATTTGTCTGATAAGGAAAAAAAATCACGTGTTTCATCAATTTACAATTCCTATCATGCTTGTATTGAACAGGATATTGAACGTCGACAAAATGCGCAGATTTCAACGTGTTTAATAGCGCTGCACAGTTTTACACCTCAAATGGATAATATTGAAAGACCCTGGCATGCGGGTATTTTGCATGATCGTTATCCGGAATTCGGATTAATATTCAAAAAATATCTTGAGCAATATTATGAATTTCCAATTGGAGATAATGAACCCTATCGATTAAATGAGAAGAATGATTATTCTGTACCTTGTCATGCGTTTGGAAGAAAATTGCCATATTTGGAACTGGAGATTCGACAGGATTTAATAATATCGGAAATTCAGCAAAGGGAATGGGCGGATCGTCTGGCTTACTTATTGCCACTGACTTTACAGGAATACGGAAAACGATGAATATTATAACAGGAAAAGCTAAAGTTGCTGCGGTTCTTGGGTGGCCAGTTGAACATTCCCGATCCCCCCTGCTTCATAATTTTTGGTTGAAACGGTATGGAATTGATGGGGTTTACATTCCTCTGGCCGTTAAGCCTGAAAATTTCAAAAAAGTCATAATTGGCCTGTCAGCTTCGGGGTTTAAAGGATGCAATATAACCATCCCCAATAAAGAAATTGCCTTTTCATGTTGTGATGAGGTTGATGAAATTGCAAGGAAAATAGGTTCTGTCAATACCTTGACTTTTAAAAATGACGGTAAGATATTTGGCACTTCTACAGATGGTGCTGGTTTTATAGAATCCCTTAGAGATCATAACATCAGAATTAAAAATTGTAATGTACTAATACTTGGAGCAGGTGGGGCTGCACGTTCGGTTATTTCATCGCTGGCCCATGAGAAAGCGAAGATTACAATAGCAAATCGCACAAATTCCAGGGCATTGCAGCTTGCTCAAGATCTTGGGACAGGTAATGTCATCGCATGGGATACCTGGACATCTTTATTGGGTCAATATGACTTACTGGTAAATACTACCTCTTTGGGAATGGAAGGGAAAGAAAGTTTTGATTTTGATCTATCCAAAGCAAAATCAGGTTTGGTTGTTACGGATATTGTCTATGTTCCTCGTTTAACCCCTTTGTTAAAAGTGGCAAAAGAATTCAATTTGAAGACCATTGAAGGATTGGGAATGCTGCTTCACCAGGCCCGTTTCGGTTTTCGCGAATGGTTTGGAGTGGATCCCAAGGTTGATTCCGAGACAATCGAATATGTTGCCAAAACAATTAGAGAATAATATTTCATTATGAAGATATTGGGCGTAACAGGTGGAATGGGTATGGGTAAAACCACGGTATGTTCCCTGTTGCGTAAAGAGAGTTTCCCAGTTTTTGATGCTGACCATGTTGTGCATCAATTACAGGGATCTGATGGTAAAGCTTTACCACTTCTTGCCAAAGCTTTTCCCGGGTCAGTGCATGACAATATACTTGATCGATCCTATTTGAGGAAATTAATTTCACAGGATCGGAATAATCTAAAAAAAATTGAAAACATTATTCTTCCATTGGTTGATATGGAACGAAAAAAATTCATCCAATTTTGGCAGGGAAAAAGAAAATTATGGTGTGTATTGGATATTCCCTTACTGTTCGAAAAAAAGATAGATCAAGTATGCACCAAAACTCTTTTGGTTAATGCACCAAAGCAAATTCAAAAAATACGCATTATCAATCGAGGTGGAATTTCATGGCAACAGGCTGAAATACTTATTTCCCATCAGCTTCCCAATAGTTTGAAATGTCAATGGGCGGATAGGGTTATTCAAACAGGATTGAATAGGGCATATACTTACATTCAGGTAAAGCGCTTGGCTATATTAATGAAGAAAGATCAATTATGAAAAAAAGGTCTGTCCTTTTTGATACAGAAACAACAGGTGTCAATCCAGATAATGGCGATCGAATTATAGAAATTGCCGCAATAGAGTTAATCAATGACTTGCCAACAGATAATTTTTATCATGTTTTGATTGATCCAGAGCGAGATATTCCTGTTGAGGCAACACGAATTCATGGATTTACAATTGAAGATCTGCAAGGTAAGCCAAAATTCAAGGATATTGCTGACGAGTTTCTGAATTTTATTCAAAATGATCCCCTGATCGCGCATAATGCACCGTTTGATTTTAAATTTGTAAATTCAGAACTGAAATATATCAATCGTCCAACATTATCTCTGGACAGAATGGTTGATACCTTACAAATTGCCCGCGCTCAATATCCATCCTCGCCAAATAGCCTGGATGCATTATGTCGACGGTTTTCAATAGATTTGTCAGAACGCACAACACATAACGCGTTGTTGGACTGTAAATTATTGTCAGAGGTGTATATTCAGCTTACGGGAGGCCGTCAGAGAGGATTGAGCTTTGATAATCAAACAAAGGAAAAAATAAGAAAAACCTATAAAAAAAATCATATTCATCAACCCGTTTTCATGAAAGCCACTGAAAAAGAATTGAAGATTCACAAGGAATTTTTGAATGAGAAAATACCAAATGCCTTATGGAATCATTTTATGGATAAAAATTGATTATTCAATAATTTAATTTGTGAATAGGTTGCATATTAAGAAAATAATCTTTTATTTTAATATACTATATTCAAATTTTGTTTTTTGATTTTATAAGTTTAGGTTAAATAGAATATTTAGAGTCAAAAGGTTGAAAATGGGCAAACGGGATCATTTGTCATTAACAAATTTATTATCATGTTTTTCCATCTATTCAATGGGTTTATTCTATTCTCATCCTTCTTTTTCAACACCAAAACAAGATCCATATAATACCCTAACAATACAATGGGAAAATGATGCAGCCTCAACCTTGAAAGGAACGTCTGATCAATATTATACAAACGGACTTAGAATAGGGTGGACATCTCCTACTGACACGTTGCCTCAACCTGTTGCGGATATGAACACGTTTCTTTTTGGAAAGGGAATGCAACGAATTCATTGGGGATTGCAGCAGTCGATATTTACACCACGTGATACTCAATCGAGCCAGAGATTGCCACATGATCGACCTTATGCTGGGGTTTTATTAACAACCGTTAATCTTATAAGTGACACGGATGATACGAGGAGTGTGTTTGGTATTCAAGCCGGTGTTTTAGGCCCCGGAGCTATGGGACGTCAGGTTCAAAATGGTTTTCATGCCATTACTGGGGATCACAGAAACCGTGGCTGGCACAACCAGTTAAAGAGTGTGCCCGTTTTTCAGGTTCAAATGGGTAGAACATGGAGATTTCTCGCAGGGCATGCTGGACCGGTTGATTTTGATATCTTACCTTCAGCTAATGGTGCAATGGGGATTTATAGAATTTATGGGCAAATCGGTTCCCTATTCCGTTTTGGACAGGGTCTTGAAAGTGATTTCGGACCTGCAAGAATTGGTTCGGGAAATGACGGTACTGATGCCTATGTTGGAACCCGTTTTGTTAACTGGTATTTATTTGGTGGTGTAGATGGTCAGGCTGTAGCCTATAATGCTACTTTGCAAGGGGATCCCTCTAAATCACATGCGCAACATGTTTCAAAAAGATCAGATGTTGGCGAAATTCTTGCAGGGGCCGCTTTAATTATCAAAGGATATAAAATCGCTTATACCCAAACTTGGCAGACCCAAGAATTCAGGGGACAAAAAAGTGGATTATTTAATTATGGATCTGTTTCCGTATCCTTTAAATTTTGATTTTTTTCTAACGTAAGGCACGTTCCATTATTCTGCTTGGGCGATAGGTAAGATAATAAAAACGTGCTGTTGCCAATACAGCAATAACAGCAAGGCCAATAGCCATGCCTGTCCACAATCCTGGTGCTTTATAGTTCAATGAAAATGCAAACCAACCACTCAGTGTATATCCAATTACCCAATAGCTTATCAAAGCAAAGATCATTGGGATTGTGGTATCTTTCAATCCGCGTAATGCACCCATCGCAACGCCTTGCATACCGTCAACAATCTGGAAAAGAGCAACAATTTTCAATATAACGATCGCAATTTCAATTGTTGATTGATTACTGACTGAATGAATATCAATAAAAAGGCTGACAATGGTTTTCGGGAAAATGAAAATGATTATACCAATCAGCCCCATAAAAACAGAACCAAGACCGATAGATAAAAAACCTGAATTTTTCGCATACAAAGGTTTTTGAGCGCCAACCCAATAACTTACCCGAACATTGGCGGCCTGAGAAATGGCAAGGGGTATCATGAACGTAAAAGTGGCAAAGCTGTTGGCAATTTGATGGGCGGCAAGTGCATCGGTTCCTAGTAGTCCTGCCCGGAAAGAAGTTGCAAGGAAAAGAAGCATTTCAGCTGCTGAACTGACACAGATGGGCAACCCCAGACGCATCAAGGGTAAAAGCAAGGATAAATCAATTTTAAAAGGATAAAGATATTGTTTTAAATTCTTTTTGCAATGGGTTACTCCGATAAATAAAATTGTTGAAACCCACAAAGTAATTGTGCTGCCAATTGCTGAACCATACAAGCCCATTTTAGGGGCGCCCCATAAACCATAAATAAAGGCTGCATTTAACAAGGCGTTGATAATTGTAGTTAAAGGTGTTATTTGCAAAAGAATTTTCGAGGCATTAAAAGCTGGTAAAACAACTCTTATTAAACCTGTTCCAACAAGAACAGGGGGCATACCCCATAAGAGAATATCCATAAAATGACTGGATTTTGCAATCATATCAGGATTTTCACCTGTCCACATCAATATAAAGTTTGTTGATTTCAAAAGAAAATAGCAGGGAATACAGAGAATTAATCCAAATATATAGGTTGTCCAATAAATTTTGGATATCTGAGAAATTCTTTTTGATCCTATATATTCAGCAATTAAAATTGCAGCTGAACTCAACGCCGATTGCAAAACAACACAAACAGTAAAAAATAACTGTGTTGTAAATCCACCGATTGCTAAGGTTTCTTTATCGACTTTTCCCAATAAAATCGTATCGGTTACACCCATAGCCATTTGACATAGTTGGGCAAATGCGATTGGTATGGCAATAAAAAAGATCGCAAAAAGTTCTTTTTTCAGAAAAGCTGGTTGAGAAAGTTGCATTATATTTATTTATGACTAATAAAGAATAAAGATTTAATTTATTGAGTGTTGTTTGGACACAATCGAATACAGGATATGAACAAGGTAAAACAATGAATAAGCCAGAAATTTCTCTATATGACAGTCGTCATCATAAAATTTTACCTTTTAAACCATTAGATTCTTTAAATATCCGTTTATATTTTTGTGGCCCTACAGTATACGATTTTTTACATATTGGCAATTTGCGTGCAATGTTAACAGCCGATATTTTGGTAAGATTGTTGCGGAAAATTTATCCTAAAGTGACTTATGTACGTAATATTACGGATGTTGATGATAAGATAAATGCCCGTGCCAGAGCCAATCATGAATCTATTCAAGCATTGACCTGTCGAACGATTGAAGAATTTCATAAAGATATGGCTTCAATGTTTATCTTGCCCCCTGATATTGAACCAAAAGCTACAGAACATATTGAAGACATACAAGAGATGATTATCAGTCTTGTCAGTCAGGGATATGCCTATGAAGCTGATGGTCATGTTCTTTTCTCTGTCCATCAATACAAGAAATATGGGAGTTTATCGGGCCGCAATCCAGATGAATTGCTGGCTGGGGCAAGAGTTGAGATCGCGACCTACAAAAAAAATCCCGGTGATTTTGTGTTATGGAAACCTTCAAATGAGGATGAACCAGGATGGGATAGTCCTTGGGGAAAGGGTAGGCCAGGCTGGCATATTGAATGTTCTGCAATGTCCCATCGTTACCTTGGTGAAAATTTTGATATTCATGGCGGTGGTCAGGATCTGATTTTTCCCCACCACGAAAATGAATGTGCACAAAGTCTATGTTGTTTTCCAGGCAGTCAGTTTGCCAATTATTGGCTACATAATGCCATGTTGTTGGTAAATGGTGAAAAAATGTCCAAGTCTCTGGGCAATTTTTTTACAATACGGGAAATATTGACAAAGCATAATCCAGAAGCATTACGGTTATTATTATTGCAATCTCATTACCGTTCTGTTTTGAATTTCACTGATGAAGCCTTAAAAGATGCTAAAAAGGTTATGGATCGTTTCTATCGCGCCTTGTTGCCTTATGAACAGAATTCTAATTCAGAAATGGATTTACCAGAATTAGTCATGGATGCTTTGGCAAATGATTTAAACACACCCCAAGCTTTGGTGTATATGCATCAACTTGCAGATAAAGCCTTACAAGGTGATGAACATTCTGCCTTAAAATTGAAACGGGCGGGTCAACAGCTTGGCTTGTTTAATAGTCTACCAACTCAATGGTTTCAAGATATTGATAATGAAGATGAGATTAAGATCTTAATTCAAGAAAGAAATAATGCAAAAAAATCGAAAGATTTTATCAAGGCGGATAAAATACGTGACCAGCTCAAAGTTCAGGGTATCTTATTGGAAGACAGTCCACAAGGTACGACATGGAGAAAAATATGACAGGTCGTGATGGTGGTGCTGATTTGATTCCAGTTGGAAATACACCTGTCGTTATTTTGGTTCGCCCACAGCTTGCTGATAATATTGGCAGTGTAGCTCGAGCGATGGCGAACGGGGGATTGTTCCATTTGCGGTTGGTGGCCCCGCGAGATGGATGGCCACAGCCAAAAGCCTGGAGAGCAGCATCTGGTGCAGACCGTTTATTGGATCATACAAAAGTTTTCGATACGGTAGAAGCCGCTGTTGCGGATTTACAGCATGTTTTTGCAACCTGTCCCAGACCTCGTCAAATTATCAAACCTTTATTAACGGCGCGTGGTGGCGCATGTGAAATGCGGGAAATGACCAATCGTGGATTGAAGATCGGTATTTTGTTTGGGCCAGAGCGGACCGGGTTGGAAAATGAGGATTTTGTTCAGACTGATTATTGGATCCGTTATCCCTTGGATCCAAGATTCATGTCATTGAATTTATCACAAGCCGTTATGATTATGGCTTATGAGTGGTGGATGTCCACTGAAGAAACACCGGAGCGCCAGTTGCAGACTAACAAAACGCATATCGCTACTAAAGGAGAGCTGAATAATTTTATGAATCATTTGATCAGAGAGCTTGATCATTGTGGATTTCTACGCAATCAGGAAAAACGGCCAGGAATGATTCGTAATCTGTATCATCTTTTTCAAAGGGGGGAAGTGACAGAACAGGAATTACGAACCCTTCATGGTGTTGTGGCGGAATTGGTTAAGGGCCCCATGAAATAATTAAATTATTTGATTTGGGATTTGAGCGTAAAGCCAAGTTGCAACCATGCAGTTCCATTGAAGATAAGGTCAAAACCAACCATGAATCCGATAAACCACAGGCCGTTTATTGGATTGACAAAAAGAATAAATCCTAAAATCAAGCCAAGAATACCACTGAATACCAACAACCCCCATCCTTTGGTATTTTTATTGTTAAAGGCAATCATAAGACGCATGATTCCACCAAAACAAAAACAAATACCAAGAAAAATGGTAATTATAACCGAACCATTAACAGGTTCACGAATCAATAATATACCGCCAATAAGATAAATGATACCGCATAGGGCTGACCAGAGAAAACTGCTCCAATCTTTAAGATAACAGGCGTGAATGAGTTGGGCCAAACCTGTAATAATTAATAAAATTCCAATAATTATAACCATTGCAATTGTTACAAAAACCGTGTCAATTAGGCACAGAATGCCGGTAATCAAACACAATATTCCCAATCCTACGAACCATTTCCATTTTTGGGCTATTAATTGATCCATTATGATCTCCGAAAAAATATTTTATAATTTTGTAAAGCGGTTAATTGTAGTTAGTTTAATTTTTTTTATGAAATTAATCTATTTATTTATTAATAAAATCAGTCATAATTTGGTATGAACAGATAGTTAACGATATTTTTTTATTTCATTTTATAAATCATTAAGGTTCATAATGAAAAACATTATTGTTATTCTTGCCGCTACTTTTTTTATATGTACATATCCTGTTCGTTCCCATGCATATGAAAGCCATTTATCATACTGGTTCGGTCAATTTGAAAAAATTCTCTATCTACCCTCTGCTGAATATTGTTACAGGTTAGGTGTAATTTATTTAACGGGTAAAGGGGTTCAGAAAAACGATAGATTAGCCCTTATATTTTTTACACAATCTGCCAGCGGAGGATTTGCGCCAGCACAATTTGTTTTAGGTCGGTTTTATGCCTTGGGTGTTATTGTGCCGCAAGATTATAATAAAGCGATTGAATGGTTTAACTATTCCGCAGGACAGGGGAATGCTGAAGCGCAGTTTTATTTAGGTAATTTGTATCAGAATGGTGAAGGGATTGAGCAGAATTATGACAAGGCGTTTGATTATTTTCATAAGGCTGCTTTGCAAGGGAATCTAATGGCTCAATCCGCTCTTGGAATTATGTATTTAGAAGGTAAGGGATGTAAAAAAGATTTTTCCAAAGCCTTTCAATGGACCCGTAAATCTGCAGAACAAGGAAATAGTTTTGCCCAATATATCCTGGGATCATTGTATGATACAGGTAAAGGCACAGATTTAGATTATTTCAAGGCGAAAGAATTGTATCAGAAGTCAGCTGATCAGGGATACGAGGGCGCCTTATACAAGTTGGGAACAATGTATGAAGCGGGTCACGGTGTATTACAAGATTTTCAGACGGCTCTTTTCTATTATCATAAAGCTGCAGATCAAGAAAATACGGATGCCCAATTGCGACTTGGGGAAATATATCATGAAGGGAAGTTGGTTCCTCAAGATGAGGCCGCGGCAAAAGAGTATTTTAAACAATCATGTTTAAATAGATCTCAAAAAGGCTGCGACAAATATCGGTTGTTGAATACGAAATAATTTTTAAATTTTTTTTAATATTATTCAAACTGTTAATTATTTGACAATTCATTAAAGTTTGAATATATAGGCTTCTACTGCCAGAAAAGTGGTTTATTTTTATCCAAAGAAGTGATGAGGTTACTTTGTATCAAATATAAACCCGTCTTTGATGCGAGTTAAAGAACTACTGGTACAATAAAATCTAATATTGCTTTACCTCAATGCGATATTTAACATATATAAAGAAAGATATTTAGACGTATGAGTAAGCGTTTACAAAGCAAATATAAAATTAACCGTCGTTTAGGGGTTAATTTGTGGGGACGTGCTAAATCACCGGTTAACAAGCGTGAATATGGTCCTGGTCAACACGGTCAACGCCGCCGTGCAAAGCCTTCCGATTTTAGCGTTCAGTTAATGGCTAAACAAAAACTCAAGGGATATTACGGAAATATCAGTGAAAAGCAATTCCGTCGTTATTACGCTGAAGCATCTCGTCGTAAAGGTGATACTTCTGAAAACTTGATCAATTTGTTGGAACGTCGTTTGGATGCTGTAGTTTATCGGTTAAAATTTGCATCCACTCCATTTGCTGCACGTCAGTTCATTAACCATGGACATGTTTTAGTAAATGGCAAGCGTGTTAATATCCCATCATATTCTTTAAAAGATAATGATGTTGTTGAAGTTAGGGAAAGATCAAAACAACTTGCCATTGTACTGGATGCAGTTCAAAGTAAAGAACGGGATATTCCTGAATATTTAGAGGTTGATCATCGTCAAATGAAGGGTTCATTTGTTCGTACGCCAAAATTAAATGATGTTCCATATCCTGTAACTATGGAACCCAATTTGGTTGTCGAGTTTTATTCTCGTTAATCACATTTTATTTTTATACAAAAATGCCGAGCAATTTTTTTGCTCGGCTTTTGTGCGTTTATTGTTTTCAATATAAATTTAGGTCTGCTTGATGTTAGATACAGTTCAGAGTCTGGATAAAGAAATTTCCCGTCGTCGCACTTTCGCTATTATTTCCCATCCTGATGCGGGTAAGACGACTTTGACTGAACGTATATTGCATGCTGGTGGGGCTATACAGATGGCGGGAAATGTCCGTGCTAAAAGGGAACAGCGTCGAACTCGTTCGGACTGGATGAATATTGAAAAGGATCGCGGTATTTCAGTTGTAACTTCTGTTATGACGTTTGAATATGGTGGTTGCATTTTTAACTTGTTGGATACGCCTGGCCACGAAGATTTTTCTGAAGATACATACAGGACTTTGACGGCTGTTGATGCCGCAGTTATGGTTATTGATGCGGCAAAAGGGATTGAGGCAAGAACACGGAAACTTTTTGAAATTTGTCGTTTGCGCGATATACCGATTGTAACCTTTATCAACAAGATGGACAGAGAATCTCAGGATCCTTTTGAATTGCTAGATGAAGTGGCCTCTACACTGGCTCTTGAAACAACACCTTTAACATGGCCTGTGGGACGGGCTGCCAAATTTTTGGGTGCTTATGATGTTCGGAAACAAACCATGCGCCTAAAAGAGGGAATTCCAGAAACAGATGATCGTGTTATAGCATTAAAAGAAGAAGTGGAATTGGTTAAGGCTGCTCTGCCGGAATTTAATATTGATGATTTTAAGGCAGGTTTTTTAACTCCGGTTTTTTTTGGAAGTGCGATTAAGGAATTGGGGGTTCATGATCTTTTGGATGCATTGGTTGAATTTGGCCCAAGTCCACGAAATCAGGAAAGTGATCAACGTCTGGTGGCGGCAAATGAACCATCAATGACTGCTCTTGTATTTAAAATTCAGGCAAATATGGATCCAAATCATCGGGATCGTATCGCCTTTGCCCGTATTTGTTCTGGACGTCTAGAACGAGGTATGAAATTGAAACATACCCGTACAGGAAAAACTTTTGCGTTACATACCCCTCAGTTTTTCTTTGCACGAGACAGACAATTGGCAGAGGAGGCTTTTGCGGGAGATGTTGTTGGAATTCCCAATCATGGCACATTACGTATTGGAGATACCTTGACGGAAGGAGAGGAGCTTCAGTTTACAGGAGTACCCTATTTTGCCCCTGAAATACTACGACGGGTTCGCCTTGCTGATGCGATGAAAGCCAAGAAATTAAAACAGGCATTAATTGAGCTTGCAGAAGAGGGCGTTGTCCAGCTTTTTAAACCACAGGACGGGTCTTCGCCTATTGTTGGTGTGGTTGGAATATTGCAACTTGATGTCTTACAGACGCGTTTGAAACATGAGTACGGCGTTGAAATAGGATTTGATACTGTATCTTTTACACAGGTCCGTTGGCTTGAGGGTGAAAAAAACAAAATTGAGAAATTTATTAATTCCAACAAAAGTGCCATTGCTGATGACATAGACGGAGATCCAGTATTTCTGGCCACTTCTGAATTCATGATGCAACGGACTGTTGAAATGCAAAAAGACTTAAAATTTCATGATATCAAACAGATCGGCATTGTTAAAAACAGCTAGTCATATCCTATTATTATCTTTATAGCTGGCCTTGATTAAATATCTGGTGGATGGAATTATTGGTTTAGGTAAAAGGGTTAAATCGGATATGCATATAAGTTCATCATATTCTGAGTTGCCTTTTTTTTGCCAATAATTATATATTTGTTGAAAATTCAAGTGTGTTTTCAGCATTATTCCGATATCGATTATTCCTTTTTCGGGATGTTGAGTTGCAATAAGAATGCGGCTATTTGAAAAAAAATCTTTTTTTAATCCAAGTTCTTCTCTTGCCTCCACAAATAATTGTTCATGCAAATTTACAGTTTTTTCTTCATGACGTGATTCCACGCTACCCGCAGGGGCACATTGCCAGTAATTGGGTAGATAAACGCTGTTACTGTTTCTTTTTCCAAGAATAAAACCATTATCGCAAAAAATTAAACCTGTTACAGCCAAAGGTTTAAGACAAAGAAATTCATTGAATTCCTTATTTTCCATTTGGGCCGAAACATATCTATATTCTGTCCAATATCCCGTTATTTGATGGGGGAATATCAAAGTAACGGTAAATACACGTCCATTAAACAATTTTGGGTATAATCTTTTTTTGGCAACCCATAAATTTTCAATCCGTTTTTCAAGATTTATAGATAATTCAGTTTTATAATCTATAAGTTTTACGGAACATTCTGGGTATAAAGCAAATGTTTTCCATTCCATTTTATTATCTTTGAATGTCATAACGGAAACATTTTTGGCTGGGAGACCTGGATTCGAACCAGGGCTGACCGGGTCAGAGCCGGTAGTTCTACCGCTAAACTATCTCCCAATATATTTAATGTGGATGCTTATATCATGTAAAAAATTATAAAACAAGGGTATGGTAAAATAAATTAATTACAAAAATTTTTAGTTATTTTAATAAAAAAATCCAAATTAATAATAAATTGTGTTAATATTAAGGAGCTATACAAAAAATAAGGAATTAACTTTGACTGGATAAAGTAATTAGGGCGTAAATATGTTTGCGGCATTGGATTTAGGCACAAATAATTGTCGTCTGCTGATCGTGTCATCTGATCGTGGCAGGTTGAGAATTGTTGACCATTATAATCGAGTAGTTCGATTGGGTGAGGGATTGTATGAAACAGGTCAGTTGAGTCAAGCTGCCATGGAACGTACAATGGTCGCGCTCCGACATTGTGCATCCAAAATTGAAGGTAAAAGATTTTCCGCCTTTTATGCTGTCGCTACCGAAGCTTGTCGACGCGCCTCAAATGCTGATCATTTTCTTAGTCAGGTTTTATATGAAACAGGACTGAACATTAAGGTTATTTCACCACGGGAAGAGGTTGAGCTGGCTTTGGCCGGCTGCAATTCATTTTTATATGACAATGTGTTGAAACGTAATAAGACCAAGGCACTATTATTTGATATTGGAGGTGGTTCCACTGAAATTGCATGGGTTAAAATTGATTTTGCGCGACGAAAATATATTTTGATTGGATGTTTCAGTATACCTGTTGGCATTCTTACGTTAAGAGAGCAATTCAATATTGCCACCTTGCAGAATTACTATCAAATGTTTGATTTTGTTTTATCCAAGGTCATGGAATTCGAGGCCATTCACCGTATTCAGGCAGAGATTGTAAGAAATCAGGTTCAATTCATAGGGGTAAGTGGAACTATAACCACCCTTGCAAGCATTTTGTTAAATCAAAACAAGTATAATCGTGCGGCGATTGATGGTTTGTCTTTGCAAACAGCCCAACTTAAGGAAATAATCAGGACTTTGCTAGATCAGAAATTCAAAGAGACTGAAATTCTTTCCGACCGATATAAAAAAAGAATTCATTATCTTTTACCTGGATGCGCAATATTTGATGCCATACATACCTTGTGGCCCGCCAATGACATTGTCGTTGCCGATCGGGGTATTCGGGATGGAATAATTGCCAAAATGACGACAAACAAGTTAAGAAACTATTATAAAAATCATCATTATTTGTTAAACCAGTAATAAATTTAATTAATCAGTATAATTAAAGTAAAAACTATGAATAAAGATAATGCGAATTCGAATTCGCGCAAAAAAAAGAAATCGCGTTTTGATACTGGATTGACGGTTACCTTAAAAAAAACAAAAGGACGTTCAACATCTCAACAAAGATGGTTGACGCGTCAGTTGAATGATCCTTATGTAAAAGCTGCGCAACAGCATGGCTGGCGGTCCCGTGCCGCTTATAAGCTAATAGAGTTAAATGATAAATTTCATTTTTTAAAAAAGGGAATAAAGGTTGTTGATCTGGGTGCAGCGCCAGGAGGATGGTCTCAGGTTGCGGTATATCACAAGGCATCCAAAGTTGTAGGTATTGATTTGTTGCAAGTTGAACCAGTTATGGGAGCTGATATTTTTCAGGGAGATTTTACAGAGCCCCATAATCTTGAAGTTTTACTGGATAAATTAGAGGGTAAGGCGGATCTGGTCATGTCTGATATGGCCCCTAATACGACAGGACATGCAGCAACGGATCATATAAGAATAGTTAATTTGACAAAACAGGCTTTGGACTTTGCAATAAAAATTTTAAATTTGAATGGAGTTTTCATTGCCAAAGTTTTCCAGGGGGGAAGTGAAAAATTGATGTTAAATAACCTCAAGCGATCCTTTAAAATTGTAAAACATGCAAAACCTCCAGCAAGTCGTAAGGAATCCAGAGAGTTATATGTGATTGCTACAGGGTTTAAAGGGAATAATTCCGAAGATAAATCGTGAATGTGTTGATAAAATTTCAAGGATAATTTGATTTTGTCACTATTTGACACAAAATTGATTTTTGACTTGTCTAATCACAATTTTTTAGGTATGAAGAATTGCCAATAATTGGAACCCGATTTTTTTCGGTTATCCCTTTTTATCTTTAATTTTCTAATTTTTAATAAAGGGTACCATAAATGGCACATTCTTCTATTTCCCAAAAACATATTCGAGAAGCCCTTGCTTTTGATGATGTTTTGATTATTCCAGCAAAATCTAATGTATTGCCTAATCAGGCTGATGTTCGGTCCAATTTGACCCGATCTATCCGTTTGAATATACCCTTGATTTCATCAGCCATGGATACAGTAACAGAATGTGCAATGGCCATTGCTATGGCACAAAATGGAGGAATAGGGGTTATTCATAAAAATCTATCCATTCAGGAACAGGCCAATCAGGTCAAGCAGGTAAAGCGCTTTGAATCGGGAATGGTGGTTGATCCGGTAACTGTTCATCCTGAACAGACTTTAGAAGAAGTCATTGCAACAATGAAACGCCATAACATAAGTGGACTCCCTGTTATTGAAAAAAATACGAATCGGCTTGTTGGTATTGTCACGCATCGTGATGTCCGGTTTGCAACAAATGCAAAACAACCCGTTGCGGAGTTAATGACAAAAGATAACCTGGTTACAGTCAAAGAGGGTGTGAGTCCCGATGAAGCTAAAAAACTGCTTCATCAAAATCGTATTGAAAAATTGCTTGTCGTTGATAAAAATGATTGTTGTGTCGGAATAATGACTGTCAAGGATATGGAAAAATCAGTCGTTTACCCTTTGGCCAACAAGGATCAATATGGTCGTTTACGTTGTGCTGCTGCCACAGGTGTTGGTGAGGACGGATATAAACGGGCTGTCACGCTTATAGAGGCTGGTGTTGACGTTTTGGTCGTAGATACGGCACATGGACATTCCCAGGGTGTTTTGGACTCGATAGGGCGCCTCAAGAAAAATTATGCTGACGTTCAAATTATTGCGGGAAATATTGCGACACCAGAAGGTGCTCAAGCATTGATTGATGTTGGCGCTGATGCAGTAAAAGTTGGAATTGGTCCAGGTTCAATTTGTACAACCCGTGTTGTTGCAGGGGTAGGAGTTCCCCAATTTTCGGCAGTAATGGAAGTGTCTGAAATTTGTCATGCTGCCAATATTCCTTTAATAGCAGATGGTGGAATTCGCACGTCTGGCGATATTGTTAAAGCTATCGGTGCGGGTGCAGATGTTGTCATGATTGGATCTTTACTGGCAGGTACAGATGAAGCCCCTGGTGAAGTATTTCTATATCAGGGACGTTCCTATAAATCATACCGCGGAATGGGAAGTCTTGGTGCCATGGCTCGTGGATCTGCTGACCGTTATTTTCAACAGGATATCAAGGAAAGCCATAAGCTTGTTCCTGAAGGCATTGAAGGGCAGGTACCATACAAAGGGGCGGCAGAAGGAGTTATACATCAGATGGTTGGCGGCTTGAAAGCAGGTATGGGATATACTGGCAATGCGACGATTGAAGAAATGAAAAAAAATGTTCAGTTCCGTAAAATTACGGGAGCGGGATTGAGGGAAAGCCATGTTCATGATGTTGTAATTACGCGTGAAGCGCCTAACTATCATCATAATTAAATAATAAATTTGTCTATCAGATATTTAAGTAAAGACGTATGACCCCTTCAGCACAAATTTCGGCAGTGATTGAACTGCTTTTAGCTATTCAGAAAGAAAAATATATTCCGGCAGATTCAACAGCCAATCGGTTTTTCAGGCGCCGCCGTTATATTGGAGGAGGGGATCGTCGTTTTATTTCAGGCAAAGTTTGGGAAATTTTACGTTGTTACCGAAAGTTGGAATGGTGGCTGAAAAGAATAGGTAGTCCGATCAATCCTCGTATGATGGTCGCAGCTTATTTGGTTTTGTCAGGAAATTCTATACCTAAAGTGCATAATTTTTATTCGGGTGAAAAATATGCGCCATTATTGTTGAATAGTAACGAAATTTTATATTTGCAATCTTTGGTAAACAAACCGTTTGTTTCCGATGAAATGTCCAAAGCGGTAATTTATGAAGTTCCAGATTGGGTATATCCTATCATAAATGGCCAATACGGGGATCAGACAGAAAAAGAACTTTCAACGTTGTTGGAACCAGCTACTCTTGATTTGCGCGTCAATTTTCTAAAAGTGGAAGATCGATATAAGGCTAGGGAGATTCTAGCATCTGAAAATATACAAACAGAATTAATGAATATTTCTCCATGGGGATTGAGAGCGCAAGGAAGACAATCCATAACATCCACAAATGCTTTCAAAAATGGTCTGATTGAAATTCAAGACGAAGGTAGCCAATTAATTGCACTCATGACCGGTGTTAAATCGTCAATGCGTGTCCTGGATTATTGCGCGGGAGCCGGAGGTAAAACGTTGGCTATGGCGATGATGATGGAAAATAAGGGGCATATTATTGCATCAGATATCTTTCCCGCTCGGTTAAATGCCGCTCAAAGTCGTTTGCGAAGGGCAGGTGTTTTTAATTGTGAAACCCATATTTTTGCTGAAGATGCAAAATGGTTAAAAAGGCGTGTTGAAAGTTTCGATCGTGTTTTGGTTGATGCACCTTGTAGCGGTACCGGAACTTGGAGACGTAATCCTGATGCGCGTTTAAGGTTTAAGGAAAATGATTTATTGGAACTTGTTGAAATACAGGCCCACATTCTTGATTCTGCAGCCAGAATGGTAAAAAAAGGTGGAAGGTTGATATATGCAACCTGTTCAATATTACGTCAGGAAAATCAAGATCAAATCAATAATTTTTTGGAAAGAAATAACAATTTTTCACTCGTAGAGCCTGATACGATTCCAGAATTGTTACCCGAAGAATTCATGAAGAAAACAAGTTTTCAATTAACACCAGCGCAAAATCAAACGGATGGTTTCTTTTGCACGGTTATGGTGAAGAATTAATTTATTTCTTTCCTGTAAAAATAATTAACAACATATTCCATGGTTAATCCCTGAATTAAAACGGTTAACACTACGCACCCATAACATATGAGCAAGATTTCATTTTTTGGAAATATATTGGGGAGAGATAAGGCTATTGCCAGGGAAATGCCTCCTCTTAGTCCTCCCCATGTTAGAATGGAAATCAAACCCTTCGGGTTTGAATCCTGATATAATAATACAAAACCACTTAGACTGAGGGCTATGAAACGTGTAATTGCCAGAAATGGAAAAGCCAGGAATGTGATAACCAGAATATGATAACTGAAAGGGATGATGACAATCTGCAACCCAATTATCAAAAATAGCATTGTGTTGAGGATTTCATCAATTACATGCCAGCAGTAAATAACCGAATCACTTTTTTCCGCAGGCTGTTTTTGAAGATGGTTACCGATCAATAAACCGCTTGCCACGACTGCAATGGGACCTGACATGTTAAGATCACTTGCGATAGAAAAGGTACCTGCCGCCAAAGCCAGTGAAAATAATATGGTAATTTCGTTGTGGGACAATCGTCTGATTATAAAAATAACAATGGTGGCCGTTATAATACCCAGAAGACCACTGCCAACAATCTCTTTTATGCTAATCAAGAATAGACTGGTTGTGGATGGGGTCTTTTGATGAATGATTACGGATAAAAATGTTGTAAAAGCAATTAAAGCTATACCATCATTGAAAAGACTTTCTCCAGCAAAAATTGCTTGTAACCGTTTGGAAAGGCCTAGTCTGCCGAACATACTGATAACTGAAACCGGATCTGTCGGGGCTATAATAGCGCCTAGGGTGAGACACCAGAGTAAAGAAATGGGAATAGAAAATAGATAAAACAGAACCCAAAAAACAAGACCGAGAAATAATATCGATAATAAAGTGCCAATAATTGTCAAGGAAGCAATATTATAGCGAGCTTTCCACAACTCATGTAATGAAATTTGCAAACTTCCTGCAAAAAGCAGAAATGCTAGAGCGCCATTGAGAAGCAAAGTGGGAAAATTGATTTGTGAGATAATTTTTTGTGCAAATGAATATCCGGAAACAAATGAAAGGAAATAATCCGAGATAAACAGGATTATTGAAAATATGAATGCGGCAATCATGATCCCTATGGTCATGGGAAGTTTGAGATATTTTAGATTAATTGCCCCGCAAATTGCGGTAAGAAGAAACAATAAAGAAATAAGGGTCAGGATACTCATGTTAATTTCCCTTTATTATCATAGATATAATTTTAGGGTAATTTGAGTTTAAGTAAATTATTTTTGAGCTATAAAATTAAAAATTTTTGTAATTTTTAGTTAAAAATTATTAAAAATTAACGTAATTTTGAGTATAAAGATACTAATCTCTAACTTCATCCTTATATGTAATAGGGATATGGTTTTAAAAGAAGGGTAAATTCAATGACAGGCATTCATCCTGTTTTAGTGGTTGATGATGATCCAAAGTTAATTGAAACGCTAACCGAACAATTGCAAGAAAATCAGGAATTTGAGGTTTCAAGTGCCTTAACGGTAAAAGAGGCTAAAAACAAAATTCTGGATTCTGATAAGCATTATGATGCAATCATATTGGATGTGATGCTTCCAGATGGCGATGGATGTGATCTATGTGCCTATTTACGTAAGGAAGGTTGCAGAACACCCATTATTATGCTGACAGGTTCAGATAATGAAGAGGATGTTGTAAGGGGGCTTGATGCAGGCGGTAATGATTATGTATCAAAACCATTTCGCATTGCCGAGTTACTGGCAAGATTAAGGGCACAGATGCGTATTTTTGCTAGTAGTGAGGATGCTGTTTTCACAATTGGCAATTATATTTTCCGTCCGTCTGCAAAGTCGTTGCAGGAACAGGATTCAAATCGTCGGATCCGTTTAACTGAAAAAGAGGCTGCCATACTCAAATTTTTATATCGGTCAGGATCAAGACCAGTACCAAGACAAGTTTTGTTGAATGAGGTTTGGGGATATAATTCAGCGGTGACAACCCATACACTTGAGACCCATATTTATCGTCTACGCCAAAAAATCGAGCCTGATCCTTCGAATGTAACTCTTCTGATAACTGAGGCTGGTGGATATCGGCTGAGCTCAATTTCTGATAAAAAAGAAGAATAGTTATTTATTTTAATTCAAGCATGATTGGGACATGATCAGAAGGTTTGTCCCAGTTTCTAGCCTCTTTAAAAACCTGAATTTTTTTTAGGTGTGATCGTAGATCTGGGGAAATCCATAAATGATCCAATCTTCTTCCCCGGTTTGATTTTTCCCAGTTACGGTTTCTATAAGACCACCAGGTATATAGTTTTTCGTGGGGAGGAATTATTTCACGCATTGCATCAATATAACCCGTATGTAACCATTGATTGAGTTTTTCAGTTTCAATTGGTGTATGACTGACAATTTTCAATAATTGTTTGTGGTTCCATACATCATTTTCCAAGGGTGCAATATTAAAATCTCCTACAAGAATTGAACTGGTCTCCTTATTTTGAGAAAACCATTCTTTTGTTTCTGTCAGGAAATCTAATTTATGTTTGAATTTGGGATTTATAGTTGGATCAGGTTCATCCCCACCTGCAGGAATATAGAAATTATGAAGGTTTATTTTTTTATTTTTATAATTGAATTGAACTGAAATATGTCTGCAGTCTCTTTTACCGCACCATTGTCTGGTATTGGAAACATGATATCCTAATGGATGTTTTGATAAAATACAAACGCCGTTATAACTTTTCATTCCTTTAAAAAGACAATTGTGAAAACCGAGCAATTCTATTTCAGATCGGGGAAAAAGAGGATCAGGGACTTTTGTTTCCTGAAGGCATAAAATATCGGGATTTGCTAATCCTATCAGTTGTTTTAACAAGGGCAAGCGTAACCTTAATGAATTAATGTTCCAACTAATAATACGCATATAGAAATTTCAAATTTGAAATGGGAAATTGATTATAATTTAAAATAAATTCTAATTAAGAGAAGAAAGTCAATTTAGGAATTTAATCAGAAAATGTCCAGTAAAAAATAAATAAATCTTAATATTAAAAATTGTGGATAATTACATAATTGAAATTAAAATTTTCATTTTGTCCACTATTGGACTTGACAGTGATTTTAGGGTTTGTGATAAATTAGTTAAAAATATTGAATAATTCCATGTAACAACAAAAATGATTAAAAATCAATGAGTTATATTAATTGCTTAAAAATTAGGCAAAACATATAAGGGCTTGATAAACTGCCTTTTACATCCATATATTAGATATTCATCCATAGAGTTATCCACAAGATCAGTGGAGAAGTAAGATAAGTCTTAGAAAATAAAAGGATAACAGAACTTATTTGTGATGATGGAAAAAAAATGCAATGAAACTTCATGATTGCAAACCTTTGGATTCGTATAAGGGAACTAAAGCAATTAAGCATGCTTTGAAAACAATGCCCGAAACGGCAGGGGTTTATCGTATGCTTAATGAAAAAGGGGAAGTTTTATATGTTGGTAAAGCAAAAAATTTAAAAAAACGCGTATCCTCCTATACACGCTTGACACAATTGACCGAGCGTATACGTAAAATGATTTTGCAAACGACTTCCATGGAAATTATAACCACCTATACGGAAGCTGAGGCTCTACTACTTGAAGCCAATCTGATTAAAAGTCTTAAACCACGATATAATATTTTGTTGAGGGATGATAAATCATACCCCTGGTTAGTTATAACAAAAGAAAAATGGCCAAGAATTGATAAACATCGGGGAAAAATATCCAAGAAAAATTACTATTGGGGGCCGTTTGCTTCGGTTGGGGCAGTCAATCAGACTCTTGAACTTTTACAGAAAATATTTCTGCTAAGAAGTTGTGAAGACAGTATTTTCAATTCCAGAAAGCGTCCATGTTTGCTTTATCAGATCAAACGATGTTCTGGTCCTTGTGATAATCGCGTTAGTAAAACAGATTATGATAATCTTATAAATCAAGCAAAATCATTTCTTTCTGGAGAAACAAACATTATTCAGCGGCAATTGGCTACCGAAATGGAGAAGGCGTCAGAACAATTGGATTTTGAACGTGCCGCGGTGATGCGTGATCGTATTCGGGCCTTTACCTATGTTCAAACAAATGGAGTAATTAATCCTGCTACAATTGACAACGCTGATATAATAGCATTTGCGCAAAAAGGTTATCTAACCTGTATTCAGGTGTTTTTTATTAGAGGGGGAAGAAATAATGGCAATCGTGCTTTATTCCCGATACAAACAGAGGATCAAAGCCCCGAAGAAATTTTGGACGCCTTTTTGGGACAATTCTATGAAAATAAGCCGCCGCCATCACAAATATACATGAATATTAAATTATCTGATCAAGCGCTGATGAGTAAGGCATTAAGTATGAGGGCATCGAAAAGGGTAAGCTTGTATGTACCAAAAATAGGGGAGAAAAGGGCAGTTGTTGATCATGCGGTACATAATGCCCATATGGCGCTTGATCGTAAATTGGCTGAAACTGCATCACAAACAAAATTATTAGAACAGGTTCGTGATATTTTTCATCTGTCTGATATACCGAAAAGAATTGAGATTTACGATAATAGTCACATAATGGGTACCAATGCATATGGGGCAATGGTTGTGGCTGGACCTGAAGGTTTTATCAAGTCTGGTTATCGTAAATTTTCAATTAAATCTGATATCACCCCTGGAGATGACTTTGGTATGATGCGTGAGGTTTTATTCAGACGTTTTAACAAGGGTAAAATGGCTGATTGGCAGAATTTCCCTGATTTACTGTTAATAGATGGTGGTGCGGGACAGTTTTCGGCTGTTGATGCAATTTTGAAAGAGCTCGGGATTGAAAATGTCGCCTTGGTCAGTATTGCCAAAGGGCCGGACCGGAATGCAGGGAGAGAGTGGTTTTTTACACGTTATCAAAATCCTTTTCAATTGTCTGAAAGAGATCCTGTTCTGTATTATCTGCAACGATTAAGAGATGAGGCGCATCGATTTGCCATTACTACTCATAGAGTGGGAAGATTAAAAAGCATAGAAAAATCCGAACTGGATTCAATTCCGGGTATAGGTAATAAGAGAAAACGTAATCTACTAAACCATTTTGGTTCTGCCAGCGCCGTTAAAGAGGCCAGTGTTGCGGATTTAGAAAATATTCCAGGTATTAATAGAATATTGGCTGAATCAATATATGATTATTTTAGACCTGGTGTATATAAGTAACAAATATAAGAAAATATATATTTTTTATTCCATTTTTTTTATAAAATGTTAAATAACTATTTTGATAAATGTTCAGCCGTGATCCTAAATAGAAATGTTTTATAATTTACCTAATTGTCTTACCTTGTCCCGTATAATTATAATACCATTGGTGGCTGTTCTTGTAATGGTTCATAAGCCGGTAACAGATTTATTGGCTTGTATACTATTTATTATCGCTGGTATTACGGATTATTTAGACGGTAAGCTTGCCCGTGCATGGCAACAGCTTTCCGACTTTGGAAAAATGTTTGATCCCATTGCGGATAAATTACTGGTGGGTATCATATTGATTGTTATGGCTGGTTATGATCGTCTTCCATACGGTGGACTGATTCCTGCAATGATTATCTTGGCAAGAGAAATACTGGTCAGCGGATTAAGAGAATATCTTTCCTCTTTCGAGATCAGCCTACCTGTCACAAAACTGGCAAAATGGAAAACAACTTTTCAAATGGTGGCTATTGGTTTTTTACTTGCTGGAGATAGCAGTGCAGAATTATTGAACATTAACTGGTTTCCGGTTAATGTTATCGGATCGATATTATTATGGATTGCGGCAATTTTAACTATTATTACGGGTTGGGGTTATATTCATACGGGTATCAGATTTATTAATAAAACGGATTTTTAAAAAGCTTATATTTGAATTTTATCTTGTTGGATATGTATTTTTTTAAATTATGTATCATCAAATTTTTAAAACGGATGGAGAACAATCATGCGGAATTATGCTGCACTTATTACCACATTTTTGATATTAAGTGGGTGTTCCGGGATAGATAAATTTTTTGATGATACCGTTTCTTTACCAGGAAATAATCCCGAGGCTCCAGAAGGATATGCGGAAAATATGCAAAGGGTAAAAGGCAATATGGCGATAGCTACAACCCCTTTGTTACCTCAAAGTGAAAATATTTGGCCCTCTCGTCCTCCTGCATTACCTACGTTGAGTGATGTTGCGAGTGATGATAAAAGTTTCTCCCTATCAGATTACAGTAGAGCGGCAGGTGGTGATGTAGACAGCGTAACGCATGATCAAATCAATAAGCAATCTGTTCCTGTTGATTTTCCAGAAGATGGTAATCTGAATGTTGGGGAACAATATCAGATCAAAAATGGAATGACGGATTTCATCAATGGAAGGCTGCCTGACTCAATTAAGGATCAGGGAGCGAAATATATTGAAAAAGGTAAGGACGCTCCAGTAATCGTTCCGAATGGCGATGGAACCAGTACCATTATCAATTCCAGGGGTGTTGTAAAGATTATCCCGGATAGTCAATTGCCGACATCTAAAAATGAAAGTAAAAAAGGTAAAAATAAATCATCAAAAAATGATGGTGAAAATTAATATTCATGTTTGATAACATCATATATTGAATTAGTTAACAAGGATAATTCTTCAGGTGTTATGGTGAAAGAGGGTGTAAGATAAACGATATTTCTGAAGGGACGTATCCATACATTTTGTTGGATAAATTTTGTCTTTAGACGGTTTAAGTTTGAAATATTGTATAACTCAACAACGGCAACGGCCCCTTTTACCCTAACATCCTTGACATTTTTTAAATTTTTACATTGTGTTAATTCTTTTTTCATTTGTCTTTCAATGGAACTGACTGCATTCTTCCAATTGTATTGATCAAAAACTTCCAAGGATGCATTGGCAGCGGAACAGGCCAGGGGATTGGCCATAAATGTTGGCCCATGCATCAGGGCATGTTGATCACTATCAGATAAAAACCCGTCAAATATATATTCTCTCGCAATTGTTGCAGCCAATGCCATCGTGCCTCCACTTAATGCTTTTGAAAGTGTAATGATATCCGGAATGACATCTGCCTGTTCACAGGCAAAAAAACTTCCCGTTCTGCCAAACCCGGTAAAAATTTCGTCAAATATCAATAAAATTTCATAATGATCAGCTTGTTTTCGCAAAAATCTTAAAATTTCTGGAGAATGAAATAACATGCCTCCAGCTCCCTGTATCAAAGGTTCAATTAAGATTGCAGCAATGGTTTTGTGATGTTTTTCTAGAAACTGAATGAAATCTTTTTGTTTCTCCGAGGTATCAGGCAAAGGAATGTTGAATTGGTGGGGAATAATATTCTTGAATAAATTATGCATTCCTTCTTCAGGATCACAAACCGCCATTGTCGCCATGGTATCACCATGATATCCACCATGAAAAGAAATGATTTTGTTTTTGATATTGTTATTTTGGTTTAACCAGAATTGGGCAGCAATTTTTAGTGCCACTTCCACAGATACGGAGCCTGATTCAGAAAAAAAAACTTTGTTTAAATCTCCAGGCAACAGGTTTGCCAGATGTTTTGCCAAATCAATTGCAGGTTGATGAATAATGCCACCAAACATAATATGAGGCATTAGTTCAAGTTGTTTTTTTACCGTTTTGATAATATGTGGGTGATTATACCCATGACAGGCTGTCCACCATGAAGCAATACCATCAATCAATTTAGCTCCATCATTTAGGATAATTGTACTTCCATGCGTGGCTTTTGCAATAATTGGGACATTACAATTATTCATTTGCGTATAGGGTAACCATATATTTTTTAAAGTTGAATGAAACATGGGATTTTGCCTATAATTGTTAAGATAGAGTTTGCATAACTAAACAAAAATTTTTAAAACTTGAAAAGACTAACTTAATGAACCGATTTGATATTTTTTTTTCTCGGGAATTAGACAAAAGAGCTAAAGAGGATTTAAAAAGAGAATTGTCAACATTTGAAATAATTGATTCATTACATATAAAAAATAAGGGTAAAAGTTATATAAATTTTTCCAGTAATGATTATCTGGGATTATCAAACAATGCAAATTTAAAAATTAAAGGTGAGGAGTTTTTAAGACAATATGGTACTGGAAGCGGGGCATCCAGATTAATTACGTCCAATGCTTCATATTATGGTAAAATCGAGGAGAAACTAGCTAATTTTCTAGGAACTGAAGCGGCATTAATATTTCCATCAGGTTGGCAGGCAAATGTCGGGGTTGTTGCTTCCCTCATTGAAAATTTTCCAAAACCAGTATGGGTATTTACGGATAAATTGAATCATGCCAGTTTGCATTATGGATGCAAAGCTGGTCAAGTTAGGCAGATCCGTTTCAATCACAATGATCTTGACCATCTACAAACACGATTGAAAAAAATTGAGGGGGAAAAAGGTTCAAGAATAATTTTAACGGAAACCATATTCAGTATGGATGGTGATGTCTGTGACTTGAAAAGATTGAGATCAGTTGCCGACCAGTTTAATGCCTTTTTATTTCTAGATGACGCACATGCAACCGGAATATTTGGAAGTAAAGGCGAGGGATTGGCTCCTGCCTTTGCTGATTTAACGATGGGAACATTTAGTAAAGCGTGGGGAAGTTTTGGGGCCTATATAGCTGGATCCAGAGATTTATGTGAATGGCTGGTGAATTTTTGTTCTGCTTTTATCCACACGACTGCTTTGCCCGCCGCCATAATGGGTAGCATCGAGGCAGCACTAGAATTAATGCCTTCATTAACAAACCAACGTGCCTTTTTGGTTAAACAGGCTGAAAAGGTTAGAAAACAATTAGAGTCAATGGGATATCAATGTGGTCAGTCTATTTCACATATAATTCCCATTATTGTCGGATCACCGATAAAGGCCCAATTAATGGCAAATGCTTTGAAAGAAAAAAATATCTGGATTACCCCAATTCGTCCACCCACCGTTCCCTCTTATGGAAGTCGTTTACGATTGACCCTTAGTGCTGGTCATCGAGAGGATGAAATAGAGTATTTACTAAAATCTTTTCATTCAATTGATCTAATTTCAATTCATTGATCATGAAAAATAATTATCGTTTGCTATTTGTCCATGGATGGGGATATTCATCATCATTTTGGCAAAAATTACAAAATAATCTAAAAGAATACCACTCGGAAACAATTGATTTGGGTTTTATGGGGAAAAACACGGGTAAAAATTGTAATCTTAAATCAATTTTAAACTTACAAGAGAAATATATTGCTGTAGGACACTCTTTAGGTATTTTATATCTCTTAAAAAATTTTTCTTTTCGTTTCAAATATTACGTGGCTATTAACAGTTTCGCCAGATTTTCCAGAGATCCTACATTTCCGAAAGGTGTGGCATTAAGGGTTCTGGATCGTATGTCCAGAGGATTATCCACTGATTCAAATCTTATAATGAAACAGTTTTATCAGCAATGTGGTCAAGTAGTAAATTTTTTGCCCAGCTTTAATATTGAAGAATTGCAAAAAGGACTTGAATTTCTTAAATTTGGGGATGTTCGAAGTATCATTCCACAGATCAGAAATAAGCTCACAGTTATAGCTTCAAAAAAAGATCCTGTTGTTAATGAAACCATGACCATACAATCATTTCAAGAGTGCAATTATTTGTGGCTTGGCGATGATACACATATATTGCCTTTATCAAAAACGAATGCCTGTGCGGAAATCATCAGAGAACTTATAAATAATGTCTAGAAATTATAAAGAAAAAATAATCAAAGCTTTTGATCAGGCGGATCAATATGAAAAATTTGCCTCTATACAAAAAATTGTTGCGAAAAAATTGTCTGATTATATTCGGAAGCAATTCAGAACTTCAGTCGATCGTAAAGAAAAAATATCAATTCTTGAAATTGGTTGTGGAACTGGATTATTAACTCAATATCTTATCGATTTTTTTCCTGATGCACATTTTGTATTGACGGATATATCACCTAAAATGCTGAATCGTGCAAAAAATAAGTTCAAAAACCATAAATACGATTTAACATTTAAGCTTATGGATGGTGAATATCCAGAATTGGATGAAAAATATGATTTGATTTGTTCAAGCCTGACTTTCCAATGGTTTGATAATGTTGCAAGTGCAATCAGCACTCTTACAAATTATTTGAAACAAAATGGCTATTTGATTTGTTCTACCCTAACGTTTGAAACGTTTAAAGAATGGCGTTCTATCTATAACGACAATGATTTTAGCTGTAATTTACAGACTTATCCATCAATTGAAGCTATTCAATCAGTTTGGCCAGAAACAGGAACCGGTCGTTGGGAAACTGATGAGATCATTGTTCAAATTGACACAGCAATTGATTTTTTCAAAGGACTTCGTTCTATAGGAGCTTCTGTTCCTCTCGAAACCTCAAAACCCTTGAAGTTATCTCAGTTTAAGAAAGTGCTTTCTGATTTTAGTAAAAATTACAATTATTGTTCTTATCATATAGCCTATGGTGTTTTCCGTAAATTTTCCGCTAAAGGTTTTTTTGTTACGGGAACTGATACAGATATTGGAAAAACACTAATTTCTGCATGTTTAACAAAATTGCTAAATGCGGTTTATTGGAAACCTATTCAAACAGGTTTAAATTGCGATATTGGAGATACAAATACAGTTTGCCATTTAGCCGAACTTTCCGAGACACAATATTTATCCCCAATTATAAAATTGCAAGCACCTTTATCTCCAGAAGATGCTGCAAGACTGGAAAATTGTGAGTTAAGCCTTGATCACGTGAATGTATCTGATTTGAAACAAGAAAACAAATACATAGTTGAAGGGGCGGGTGGGATTTTTGTACCTATCAATGATCATTTGTTTATCATTGATCTTATTGAAAAGATTAATTTACCTGTTATAGTTGTAGCCCGAACTATTTTGGGAACATTGAATCATACCCTAATGACAATCGAGGCTTTAAGAAATAGAAATATAAAAATTTCAGGGGTAATTTTAAATGGCCCGTTGAACGAAGATTGTAAAAATTCTATAATAAGTCATGGAAAAGTCAAGATTTTGGGACAAGTGCCTTTTCTATCAAATGTAAATCCAGATAATCTTTCCACGTTATGTGAATGTATTTCCATTCCTGAAGAAATGGTCTAAAATCCGTAAAATATTATGAACAAATAATATTTGACAAAATCTTAAAATTTTGTAAGTAAGTTGAATTAAAGAATAGACTTGCTTTTATATGTAAAATATAACTCTAAAATATATAGTTATATTTTAGTAAATCAGCCTGATCAAAATGAGGACAGAATGGCGAAAAGTAACACAATACAAATTAAATTGCTTTCAACGGCGGAAACTGGTTTTTTCTATGTAACCAGAAAAAATGCAAGAGCCCATACCGGCAAGATGGAATTGAAAAAATACGATCCAGTTGTTCGTAAACACGTTGTTTTCCGTGAAGCAAAAATTAAGTAATTAATCTTAAATTAATTTATGGATCAAAAAGAAACTTTGACTATTGATTTAGTCAGGGTTTTTTTCAGATTTGTTTCAATAAATCACTAATCTTTTATATTAATAAAGATGTTCATTTGTTTTATAAGGAATAACAATTTCTTCCTGGTTTGAATAACTTAACATAACCCGTGTTCGTTCATCTAAAAGGTCTGCATCAAGGGCATTTTCTTTTAATCCTTTAACTCTTCTTTCCCAAGCCGCTTGTTCGGAAATTGCATCTTGCTGACTTTGCTGTGCTCTTATCATCTGTTCCTGTTGAATATGATAACTTTTTAGGCCATGATCCCCATCAAAGGTATTTTTTACAAAATATGCTGTCAGTAACAAGAAGAAAAGGGGAGGAATCGTTGCTTTTACAAATCTTTTGATTGCATGAATGATATGCATTGATTTTCTCCCCGTGTTTATCAATTGAAAAAGAATTACAAGGTTTCTAAAGCTCTAAAGGCGTTACGACCGGCATATTTGGCTGTATTTCCCAAATCTTCCTCAATTCTGATTAATTGATTATATTTTGCCATGCGGTCAGAACGGGAAAGGGAACCGGTTTTAATTTGTCCTGCATTGGTTGCAACAGCCAAATCAGCAATAGTAGCATCTTCAGTTTCACCAGAACGGTGGCTTACAACGGTTGTATAACCATGACGATGCGCCAATTCCATCGCCTTGAAAGTTTCAGATAATGTTCCGATTTGATTGACTTTAACCAACAATGAATTACCTACATGGGCTTTAATTCCCTTTGCAAGTCTTTCAGGATTGGTTACAAATAAATCATCGCCGACCAATTGGATTTTATTTCCCAGTTTTTGTGTTAATTCAGTCCATCCTTCCCAATCATCTTCAGCACATCCATCTTCTGCAGAAATAATCGGGAAACTGTTGCAAAGTTCGGCAATATAATCAACCATCTGACTGGAATTGAAACTTTTCCCTTCACCTGTCATATTATATTTACCGTCCTTGAAAAATTCTGAAGAGGCAAGATCTAGCGCCAAGGAAATCTCCTCACCAGCTTTGTATCCAGCTTTTTCAATAGCTTTTACGATATAGGACAATGCTTCATGTGCTGATTTGAGGTTAGGGGCAAATCCACCTTCATCACCAACATTCGTGTTTAGTCCCGCTGCTTTAAGGTCTTTTTTCAATGCATTGAAAACTTCAGAACCCATGCGCACAGCTTCAGCAATTGAAGAGGCTCCGTGAGGAACAATCATGAATTCTTGAATGTCGATAGGATTGTCGGCATGCTTACCACCATTCAGGATGTTCATCATTGGAACTGGAAGAATATGTGAATATGGAGAACCTATATAACGATATAATGGAAGACCCAATTCCTCTGCTGACGCCTTGGCAGCAGCCATTGAAACACCCAAAAGCGCATTAGCGCCAAGACGTCCTTTATTCGGAGTACCATCGAGTTCAATCATGGTTTGATCAATTTGCAATTGATCCAGGGATTCTAGACCAACGATTGCTTCGAATATTTCGCTATTGACGTTTTTAACAGCTGTTTGAACACCCTTGCCATTATAACGGTTTTTATCATTATCACGAAGTTCAACGGCTTCATGAACGCCGGTAGAAGCACCGGATGGAACAGCGGCACGTCCAATAACGCCTGTTTCCAGTTCTACATCGACTTCAATTGTTGGGGTTCCGCGACTATCGAGGATTTCCCGAGCATGAATATCAACAATTGTACTCATTATTTAATCCTTACATTTTTATTTTTAATAAGAGTAAAAATTTGTATTTCCAAATCTATTTAACTAGATTGATAACTTAGTAAAATGCCAAGAATATTGGACATTTTGTTAAACATTACCAAGTATAATCAAGAAATGGTCAAATTGCCAGCTATTTACAATATTCAGCTAATTTTAAAAAAAATAATTGATCATTATGGAGAAATCTATGAATCGTATTCCCTTTATATTTTTTATTACAGGAATACTGTCGCCTTTACCCTTGTTCTTAATGACAATTTTCATTCTATTTTATCCTGCTTCTGTTTCAATTCAAAATCTGATAATTTCTTTTGTCAGTTATGCGGTAATTCTTTTGTCTTTCACTGGGGGAATAAACTGGATACTTGCAATGCAAAAACCAATTCTCTATTTGCAATCAGAGAGTGAGGAAATAAATAAAAAAAGAATGTTGCTGGCCATATCACCCTGCATTATAGGTGAAATAACAATTGTACTGACAATTTATAAATATGATCTGATCGCAATTTTTCTTTTGATATCAAGTTATATGCTATTATTCTCTTATGAGAAAAAAATTTATCTTTCCAGCGAGTTGCCAGGTGGATATTATTCAATTCGCTGGATATTGACAATCATGATTGAAGTTTGTTTGATAAGCGCTTTTATTGCCCGTCTGATTTAACAATTTGATCAATTTTAATCAAGGTTTTCATTAATGGGGCAACATCTTTTAAATGTAACATGTTTGGTCCATCGCTCGGGGCCTGATCTGGATTCTCATGCGTTTCAATAAACAGACCTGCAACTCCCACAGCAACAGCGGCTCTGGATAAATATGGAACAAATTCTCTCTGACCACCAGATGATCCTCCCATTCCACCGGGTTGCTGAACAGAATGGGTAGCGTCAAATATAACTGGATAGCCTGTTTGCGCCATTATAGGCAATCCCCGCATATCGTTAACCAGCGTGTTATATCCAAAAGATGTGCCACGATCGCATAGCAAAATATTTTCATTGCCTGTAGATGCTATTTTTTGGGCTACATTTTTCATGTCCCATGGTGCAAGAAACTGACCTTTTTTGACGTTGACAACTTTTCCAGTTTTCGCTGCAGCTATCAACAAATCCGTTTGTCTGCATAAAAAAGCAGGTATTTGCAATATATCTACAACTGATGCCACTTCCGCACATTGTTCTGGTAGATGAATATCAGTCAAAACAGGAATTTTCAACTTTGACTTTACCTCTTCAAGAATGGATAGACCCTTATCCATTCCTAGCCCTCTTTTCGTTTCAATACTGGTGCGATTAGCTTTATCAAAAGAACTTTTATAAACCAGCCCAATATTTAATTCCCGACAAATATTTTTTAAAATACCAGCCGTTTCAAGTGCATGATCTAGAGATTCAATTTGACAAGGACCCGCAATTAATATGAAAGGCAAATTATTTGCAAGTGTCAGGGATTGAACATTGACTGATTTATTCAGAATCATTTTGGAATGGCCTGTTCTGTTGCAGCTTTAATAAAGCTTGAAAAAAGAGGATGAGGTGAAAATGGCTTGGATTTGAGTTCGGGATGATACTGTACTGCAATAAACCAGGGATGGTCGGTATATTCTACGATTTCTGGCAAAACACCATCCGGAGAAAGTCCTGAAAATCTAAGGCCGGTTTTTTCAAGTTGATCTTTGTAATGAATGTTAACTTCATAACGATGACGATGCCGTTCTTGAATCTTGACATCTCCATAGATTTCGGCAACTTTTGAATTTGGGGTCAAAACAGCTTGATAAGATCCCAAACGCATTGTGCCTCCCATATTATTTCCTGAATATCGATGTTTGACCTGATCAGCATCAATCCATTCAGTTAAAATACCAATAAGAGGTTCATCCGTTGGTCCAAATTCAGAAGAGGAAGCATTTGTAAGATTTGCCAGATTACGGGCACATTCAATAACCGCCATTTGCATTCCAAAGCAAATACCAAGGAAAGGGATATTATGCTCCCTTGCATATTGTATGGCCTTGATTTTGCCTTCGCTGCCACGTTCACCAAATCCACCAGGAACCAGAATGGCATTTGCATTTTCAAAAAATCCGGAAAGATTATCCATTGTTTCAAGTTTTTGGGCTTCAATCCATTGCAAATTGACTTTAACCTTATTGGCAATTCCACCGTGAATTAACGCTTCAATGAGGGATTTGTAACTATCGAGCAAGGCAGTATATTTACCCACGATTGCAACATTAACCTCTGAACGAGGATGACGAATGGCATCGACAATTTCCTGCCATTTGCTCAAATCAGGTTCAGTTTGATATGGTAAATTGAAATGTTTCAACACTTCCGTATCAAGTCCTTCTTTATGATAGGCAATTGGACAGTCATAAATAGTGTCAACGTTTAAGGCGGGGACGACAGCTTCAGGTTTTACATTACAAAAATTCGCAATTTTTTGTCGTTCATTTTTGGGAATAGGGCGATCGCAACGACATAATAAAATTTGGGGTTGTATTCCAACATTCTGCAATTCTTTGACAGAATGCTGGGTAGGTTTTGTCTTAAGCTCACCCGCTGAAGCAATCCATGGTACAAGAGTGAGATGAATGAATAATGTATGATCTGTTCCGAGTTCATTTTTTAATTGTCGTATGGCTTCAAGAAAAGGAAGACTTTCAATATCACCGACTGTTCCCCCAATTTCAACCAACATGAAATCCACATCTCCAGAATTGTTAAGGATAACGGACTTGATCGCATTAGTAATATGGGGAATTACCTGAACGGTTGCGCCTAGATAGTCTCCACGTCTTTCGCGCATGATTACATCAGAATAAATACGACCCGTTGTTGCATTATCATTTTTAGTTGCATTGACTCCTGTAAAACGTTCGTAATGACCCAAATCCAGGTCGGTTTCAGCTCCATCATCCGTAACAAACACTTCCCCATGTTGGTAAGGGCTCATGGTACCCGGATCCACATTCAAATAGGGATCAAGTTTTCTCAGTCGGACAGAATAACCACGAGATTGCAATAAACTTGCCAAAGCGGCAGAGGCAATGCCTTTGCCTAATGAGGATACAACACCACCAGTAATGAATATATATCGTGTCATGCAGCTTTCTTTACACGGAGTAGCTTTTATAAGAGTTGAAGTAATTAAGGGAAAAACTATTTTTGGGGAATGTTTTTTTCATTGGGCACTGGTTGTGCAAGTATATCATTTGTTTTGGTCGAAGCCCCCTTGTTCATAACAGCCATTGTAATGCATAAGATCATAAAAATTGCTGCAAGAATCGCTGTAGTGCGAGTCAAAAGATTGGTTGTTCCTCGACCGGTCATAAATGCCCCCATGCCTTGACTGGTTCCAATACCTAATCCTCCACCTTCACTTCTTTGAATTAAAACAATTCCGATCAGTGCAAAGGTTACGATTATATGCAAAATTAATAGAGCAGTCATCATGGTGTATATTTACTTTCACAATCGATAGGGATAATAATGATTAAGACCTAATAAATTCTTGAGCTATGTCAATTAATTTTATGAAATCATCAGGAACAATGCTGACACCTCCAACTAGAACACCGCCCAGTTCAGGAGTGGCATAAATATCCCTAACATTACCAGGTTTTACAGAACCCCCATATAATATAGATATTTTTTTACCATTTTCTCCATATTGAGCAACAAGTTTTTTGCGAATGAATTGAATCATTTCAGAAATCTGATCATTATTGGCTGTTAATCCGGTACCAATGGCCCAAATAGGTTCATAAGCGACTAACCCATTAAAATCTTGAGGTAGGGAACCTTTTAACTGTGCCTCTACAATTTTTTCTTGTTGGTTTGTTTCTCGCTCTTGTTTGGTTTCACCGATACATACAACAGGTAATAGCCCTTTGTTTTGTGCAGCGATTGTTTTTTTTAAAACCAGTTGATCACTCTCCTGATGATCTTTTCTCCGCTCAGAATGACCCAAAATAACGTATTTCACTCCAATATCCTGTAACATGGCAGGGGAAATATCACCCGTATGTGCACCTTTATCTTCAAAATGGCAATCCTGAGCACCAAGTTCAAAAGGGCTGCTTTTGATCATTTCTTTAACAAGTTGTAACTGGGTGAACGGTGGGCACACGACTGTCTTTGCAAAATTCTGATGATTTGTTGCATAGGTAAGCAAGGTTGAAACAATATGTTTTGCCTCTTGGGTTAATCCGTTCATTTTCCAATTACCAATAATAATCGGGCTGCTCATTTTAATATACTCCTTTGAATAAGGTAATGTTTGATAATCAGGATAGATAAGATATAAAGCTTATAGTATATAATGTGGATATGTTATGAAAGGATGTTTTTTAAAGCTGTTTATGAATAATATTTTCAAATGTTTTTGTGGATCAGTTTGGTCTTATCAATTATAGAATGATTCATTATCAATTAAAATAACGCGGTTGGGTTATATCACATGTTATCTCGGTTAAGGCATTTATTTATTGATTCCTGGTTTGGGCGAATTCTCGTCGCACTCATATTTATTGTATTTGTTGGATGGGGCGTCAGTGACATATTCATGAATGTCTGGAACAATGGCCTTAATGGTGATCCTAATGTTGTTGCCAAGGTTGGTGATAGAAAAATTTCTGTAATGGAATTGGATAACCTTTCCCAAAAGCAAATATACCGAGAGGCTATGAAAGAGGGATATTCAGATATTTCCCAAATTCCACCCATAGTTAAAAATATGACAATTAATCAAACGTTGCAGCAGCTGATTTTGCAAAATATTTTGATTAATAACGCTCATTCATTGGGGCTTAATGTTCCTGATACGGTGATTAGAGATACAATCTGGAATATGCCTGAATATCAAACAGACGGAAAATTTGATCGTGATAAATTCAATTTGCAGTTAAAAGCGGCAAATATATCCGAAAAATATTTTCTTTCCATGGTTCGGGATCAAATATCCATTCAAAACATGATTGATCCAATTGTATCGGGGGTTAAAGTTTCTGATAGTTTTGTGCAGCCCTATTATCAATTTTTGAATCAGACGCGAAAATTATCCTTTGTTTCAGTGCCATATAGTCATTTTCATTCAGGAGAAACGCCAAAGGAAGAAATATTGAAGCGTTATTATGACAATCACTTATGGGAATTTAAAATTCCTGAATATAGAAGGGTAAAAATTGTCATTCTATCGCCTGATACAATAGCCAAAAGTCTGGAGATTGATGATAAAAGTTTACATCAAGCCTATGAATACAAGAAAAAGCAATTTGTTCATTCTGAAGCCAGAAGTTTTCAAGTCTTGACTTTTAACCAGCAAAGTCAGGCGCAGACAGCATCTGTATATTGGCGTCATCAAAACAACTGGGAAAAAATACAGGAGTATGCGCATAATAATCAAGGAACGGCTTTGGAAATGACAGGTCTAGAAAAAACGGCAATTCCTCTGCCCGAACTGGGTAATGAGGTTTTCAATGCAAATCCTGAAACAGTGACAGAACCATTCAAAACAACTTTAGGTTGGTCGGTAGTTAAAGTAACCCGGATACTACCTTCCAAAATTGTTAGTTTTGAACAGGCCAAATCACAATTGAAAGCTGAAATTGCAAATGAACAAGCCAAACAGGAATTGGGAAGTCGTGTTTCCAAATTACAGAACATTTTGGCAGAAGGAAGTAGTCTTGATAAAATTACATCTGATATAGGTGCTGATGCAGTGGAAGGAACAATTAATGAACAGGGATTGACCCTTAATGGAGAACAGGCACCTATACCAGCAAGTGGAAAATTCAGACAGAATATGTTGACCAAAATTTTCTCAACTGCCAAAAATACCTTTCCTTCTGTGATAGATGGCGGAAATAATTCATATTATGCATTTTTAAATGAGGATATATTGCCTGCTCATGAGGAATCTTATGATAAAGCAAAAAACAAGGTTATAAAAGCCTGGCAAAATGCAGATATTTATCATCAGGCAAATATTGCCGCTACAGACATATATAAAGCTGTTTTTGTTCAGAAAAAGAAACTTGAAGAAGTAAAGTCAGGTTTTCCCTTACAGTTAAGTCAGGGATTTACTAGACAAAAGCCAGCCCAGAATCTATCGCCAGTATTGCAGAATGCAGCTTTTTCAATGAAACTTGGTGATGTCACTATGATTAAATCAAATGATGGTTTTGTGGTGGCAAGTTTGAATTTGATTGAAACACCGCAATCGAAAAATGATCAGAACAACTACCAAATTTTGAAAGATAAATTAGTTCAGTCTTTACAAACCGATATTGAGGCTAGTTATGCAATATCATTAGAACAATCAAGTAAACCCACAATCAATAAAAAAGCGCTTGATGCGTTAATTGATCAGCTGAGCCATTAACTCAAAAGGGATTAAAATTTCGTGTTGAATGAAGATTTTCAGATTAATCAACAAAAAACAGTAATATATTCAATTAAATCAGCTGATTTACTGACCCCTGTTGCTGCGTTTTTAAGATTATCCGAATTGGTTGGAAAGAATCTGACCAATATTTTTTTGTTGGAAAGCGTGCAAGGAGGAATAAACAAAGCACGTTATTCCATTATCGGTTTATTTCCCGATTTGATATGGAAATCTATAGATGGAATTGCCTATATTAATCGAAATCCATTAGACAGTGCGAAAAATTACATTAAGGAAAATAAAAAGCCTCTGGAATCTCTGCGTGCATTGATTTCTGAAAGCCAATTAGAAATTGATATGGATATTCCACCCATGGTTGGTGGGATCTTTGGATATTTGGGATATGATATGGTCAGACAGATGGAAGATCTGCCCAATCCTCCGGCCAATGATCTTCATTTGCCTGAAGGAATCATGATCAGACCTTCTGTTTTTGCAATTTTTGATGCCGTTAAGGACGAACTGATTTTGGCGGCACCTCTAAGGGATACGTCAGACAAAACAGAATTTCAGGCAAAAAAAAACTTGCAAAAAATTCAAGAAGCATTGGCTGAGCCTTTTCCTTTAGAGCAAAAAATTTCGAATATCAATCCATTAACATTACCAAAACCGCAATCAACATTAACCAAAGATCAGTTTAGGGATATTGTTCAAAATATCAAAAAATATATTTATGATGGTGATGTCTTTCAGGTTGTCCCCAGTCAACGCTTTTCTGTTCCTTTTGCTTTATCACCAGTATCATTATATCGTGCGTTAAGACGAATCAATCCGGCACCTTTCTTGTTTTGTCTTCAACTTGAAAATTTTGCCCTGGTTGGCTCGTCACCTGAGATTCTTGTCAGGTTAAGAGGTGGAAAAGTAACGGTTCGCCCCTTGGCGGGTACTCGTCCAAGAGGTAAAAATTATGAAGAAGACCTCAAGTTAGAAAAAGAATTGTTGGCTGATAAAAAAGAATTGGCCGAACATCTTATGCTGATTGATTTGGGTCGGAATGATGTTGGGCGTGTCAGTGAAATTGGAAGTGTAAAAGTAACAGAAAAATTTGTTATTGAACGATTTAGCCATGTAATGCATATTTCATCAAATGTTGAAGGGAAATTGCGTAAAGGGCTAACCGCTCTGGATGCTTTGATTGCCGGTTTTCCAGCTGGAACATTGACGGGAGCACCCAAAATAAGAGCGATGGAAATTCTTGATGAGGTAGAACCAACACGCAGAACAACCTATGCCGGATGTATTGGCTATTTTGGAGCGGATGGAAGTATGGATACCTGTATAGGATTGCGAACAGCTCTCATTAAGGATCAGCACATGTATGTTCAAGCAGGGTGTGGGGTGGTTGCTGACAGCGATCCGGAAGCGGAATACCAAGAGACAAAACATAAGGCAAAAGCATTATTTCGTGCCGCTGAAGAGGCTTGGCGTTATACGTTTACCAACAAGAATTTTTCTAAAAAAGCAAATTAGTCATATGCTTTAATCAAATTTTTGGAATTCGAAGAAATCATGATTTTACTTATCGATAATTATGACAGTTTTACATATAATCTCGTCCAATATCTTGGTGATTTGGGATGTGACTGTCAGGTTTACAGAAATGATTCAATCTCTGTAAGTGAAGCCATATCATTAAAACCCGAGGCAATTGTTATCTCACCTGGCCCTTGTACACCTTCTGATGCAGGGATATGTTGTGAATTGATTAAAAGTGCCGCATCAAAAATCCCCATTTTGGGTGTTTGTCTTGGACATCAGGCTATTGGGCAGGCATTTGGAGCCAAAATTATCAAGACAAATCCCATGCATGGAAAAATTTCTAAAATCAAACATGATGAAAAAGGAATATTTAAGAGTTTGCACAATCCCCTAAAGGTAACTCGTTATCATTCTTTAATTATTGAAACGGAAAGTCTTTCTGATGATTTTAATTTAACGGCATTCACCGACGATCATATTTTAATGGCTTTGCAACATAAAAGATTTCCTTTATATGGTGTGCAATTTCATCCAGAAAGCATTGCTTCTGAACAAGGTCATGATTTATTGAAAAACTTCCTTTTTTTATCAAATGAATGGAATGAAAAAAAGTCATTGAAAAACAGGATTTAACTTTGTCTTTTACACATATTTTACAACAAGCCTTACAAGGACAAAAGTTTTCTACGGAAAAGTCCTATGAAATTTTCGAGCATATATTTTCTGGTAATGTTCCAAATGCTCAAATAGCGGCTTTTTTAATAATATTACGAATGCGGGGTGAAACGGTTGAAGAGCTTTTAGGGGCTGTTCAATCAATGCGTCAACGCATGCTGTCCATAAAACTGATTGATGATGAAACAATTGATGTATGTGGAACAGGCGGAGATGGACGTAGCACTTTGAATATTTCTACTGCTGTCAGTTTTGTTCTGGCCGCTCTTGGAATACCGGTTGCCAAACATGGAAATCGGGCACAGTCATCCAAAAGTGGTGGTGTTGATGTACTATCTGCTCTGGGTATTATGCCAGAGGATGATTTTGAAGTTATTGAAAATAATTTGCGTGATAATAAATTGGCTTTTTTATCGGCCTTTATTCATCATCCGGCTCTTAAAGAAATTAATATCGTACGTAAAGAACTTGGAATTCGGACTATATTTAATTTACTGGGTCCTTTATCCAATCCGGCAAATGTTTCATATCAAATGATTGGGGTATATCATGAAAAATGGTTGTATCCTCTAATCAAGGTCTTGCAAAAACTGGGTTCAAAACGGGTATGGGCTGTTCATGGGTTTATTGATCCCAATAAATCCGAACACGGTGTTGATGAAATTACGTTGGCAGGACCATCAACGATACTGGCCCTGGAAAATAACAGGATTGTCCCGGTTGATTTAACATTATCCACTATGGAAGCGGCCGGTCTGAGATATACCCCACTTACAGAGATACAGGGTGGAACACCTTCCGAAAATGCGAAGGCATTGCTGGATCTTCTTTATGGTGAAAAAGGTGCCTATCGTGACACAGTCTTGATAAATACCGCTATTGCGCTACATATTGTAAAAGGTTATTCTTTGATAAATTCACATGGTGAAATTGATCCTTGTATCTTGAAGAGACTTATAAACCAAGCGTCTGAAGCGATCGATAGCGGTAAGGCTTTATCAGTTCTTCGGGCCATACAAAATGAAAACCATTTTTAATTAGACAATATCATGAATGACGAAGAAAAATCCAATTCCGTTTTGAATGCCATTTTGCAATCTGAAAATCATCCCTCTGATGTATTGGAGCGAATTTGTGCAAGAACAAGGGCCGAAGTTGCAAAAAGGGCGGAAATAAAATCCTTCAAGGATATTATTCGAGAAGCAAAAAATAAAAATACGCCAACTCGCGGTTTTGCTAAAATAATAAAAGACCAGGTGGCAAAAAAACAGATTGGATTAATTGCTGAATGTAAAAAAGCGTCTCCATCTGCAGGAATTATTCGTCCTGACTATGATCCGGCGATGATCGCGGTTCAATATGAAAATGCAGGAGCTTGTTGTTTATCCGTTTTGACAGAAAATGCATATTTTCATGGAAATAATGAGGATCTCAAAATTGCAAGAGATGCTTGTTCCCTTCCTGTTCTACGTAAAGATTTTATTCTTGAACCTTATCAAGTTTACGAAAGTCGCGTGATTGAAGCAGATTGCATCTTATTGATCATGGCCGCACTAAAAGATAAGGAAGCGGCCGCCTTACTGGAATTGGCTACATGTTTGGAGCTGGATGTGCTTGTAGAAGTACATGACAGGGAAGAATTGAACAGGGCGCTGGCATTGGATGTTTCTCTTATTGGCATCAATAATAGAAATTTGAAAACCCTTAAAACGGATATATCGATAACTCAACATCTTGCTCCATTGGTTCCTCCTGACCGTATTATTGTTTCAGAAAGTGGATTAAAAACGTTTGAGGATATTCAGGCTGTCCAGAAAGTTGGAGCTGGTGCAGTATTGGTGGGTGAAAGCCTATTATCACAAAAAAATGCAGGGGCAGCGGCCAGAAATCTATTAGGAATTAAATAAAATTGTTTTATGTTGTTTTGCGTATCTGTTTTTTACAATCGGGAATATGATCTAAAATGACTGTAAAACGTATTGTAGTTCGTCATCAGACAGTTTTATCTGGTGAGAATATTGCGAAACTTCCTAAACCGGCGTGGATTAAAACAAGGATTAAACATAGTTCCAGTTTTAATGAAACGGATACCTTGCTTCAGAATTATCAACTAAATACCGTTTGTGCAGAGGCTGCTTGTCCAAATATTGGTGAATGCTGGTCAGAGGGTCACGCAACAGTAATGATTTTGGGAAGCATTTGCACAAGAGCATGTAAGTTCTGTAATGTTGCAACGGGAAAACCTGACCCAATTGATCATGATGAACCATCAAAAATTGCTGATATGGTTCAAAAATTAAAATTGCGTCATGTTGTAATTACATCTGTTGATCGTGATGATTTAAAAGATGGTGGGGCCTCCCATTTTGCAAATGTTATCAAGGCTATAAGAAATATTTCTTCAACTGTTACAATTGAGGTGCTGACACCTGATTTTCTTAGAAAAGATGGGGCGTTGGCTGTTATCAGCGCAGCCAAACCCGATGTTTTCAACCATAATATGGAAACGGTTCCACGTTTATATCCATCCATTCGTCCAGGCGCCCGTTATTTTCAATCAATGAGAATTTTGCATGAGGCAAAAATACTGAATCCGTCCATATTCACAAAATCGGGGTTAATGCTTGGTCTGGGAGAAACAAAGGAAGAAATCATTCAGGTTATGGATGATTTAAGATGTGCTGAGGTAGATTTTTTAACGTTGGGTCAATATTTACAACCCTCTTCCAAACATGCACCTGTTGTGGAATATGTTCATCCTGATGAATTTAAAGAATTGGAAAAATTGGCTAAATCAAAAGGTTTCTTAATGGTAAGCGCTTCTCCTTTAACACGTTCATCCTATCATGCCGATGCAGATTTTACGGTATTGAAACGTAAACGGTATGCATTGCATTAAGCTGTTGTGTATATAATAAAATATTCTGGAGTGATGATCGATGCCTACGCATACCGAACAACGTTTAATTAACCATACACCCGAACAAATGTTTGATCTGGTTGCCGCGGTTGATTTATACCCAGAATTTTTGCCTTGGTGTAACGGAGCGTATATTCGATATAAGGATAGTGAACTTTTACTCGCTGATTTAAAAGTCGGTTTTGGACCTTTTACCGAGGTATTTGGTAGTCGTGTTGAGTTATATCGTCCTGATAAGATTGAAGTGACCTATGATCGGGGTCCCTTGAAATATTTAAGTAATCATTGGGTTTTCCTACCCGATGAAAGAGGGTGCACAATTGATTTTTTTGTCGATTTCGAGTTCAAGTCAAAGCTAATGCAAAAAGCTATGGGATTGATCTTTCATGAAGCGGTCCAAAAAATGGTTTCCGCTTTTATCAAGCGTGCCGATGATATCTATGCAACAGCATAATAATTTTTTATTATGGATGCCAGTTTAAGCCCATAATGAGGGATTATTTACTTTCCTGATTGTAGCTATTTAAATGATAATAAAGTATAATGAAATTGTGACTAATAACACAAATAAACATGAACTGATTTTTATTAACTAAAAATAAAAATTAAAATGTTGATTATATATATTAAAGGATAGAATCATGAATTCTACATTTAAATTATCTCTAATGGCTGCTGCTTTTGCCTTCGCTTTACCTGCTACAACAATGGCGGCAACGCATGGTCATCGTGCTTCTCATGTTGCCAATCATAAAGTAAGACATGGTAAGTCTCATAAATCGAGACATCATCATTCTGCCTATAATCAAGATAAAGACAGCCAAAATCAAGCCACGCGTGATTTGAATGCCCGTAGCTTGCAGACTGCACAATCAGTAAATCGTGATCCCAACACTGGTGTACTTGCTCCACAAAGTCCAGCGGGTCAACAACCCTCAACACCTGTTGTGGGACAACCTCCTATGCAGTCCTCTCCCTCTGTAAATGGACCAGTTAACGCTTCGGCACCTCCTACAATGGGGGCACCTGTTGGACCCGCGAATGCGCAGGGTGCAGTCAATCCAAATAATATGCCTCCTGCAAATTAATTTTATATAAAATTGGTTTGTCAGCAGATCTTTTTAAAATGATCTGCTGATATAAGAAATAAAAAATCTATACCCAAGTAAAATGTTTTTTAATTAATACCAAAGCGTTTATGGTGGCCTGTAATCGAATTTCATCTCGATTACCGTAAAAATTGTTTTTTTGCACAACAGGCTGATGATCTGATTGTTTAAACGCTATCCAGACCAACCCTACAGGTTTATTAAAAGAACCACCATCTGGACCTGCAATACCCGTTACTGAAACAGCACAATTGGCATTGGGTGTTTTTTTTAATGCTCCATGAACCATTTCTTTGGCAACTTGTTCACTGACTGCACCAAATTGGTTTAGGCTGTTTTCTGAAACGTCCAGAATATTTTTTTTCATTTCATTGGAGTAGGTGATCAGTCCACCCTCAATATAGTGCGAAGAACCTGCTAAATTGGTGAGACTTGAACAAATCAGGCCAGCTGTACAACTTTCAGCTGTGACAATTTTTAAAGGAAATTTTTGTGATAGCAAAGCGATATCCTGACAAAGCTTATCACATTTATTTTTCAATAATGTCATATTCATAAACAAATTCCCTTCATTGATAAACTAAGAGGCTCTATTTATTTATATTGGTTTGGTAAATCATTAGATTTTCCATTACATGCTGAACATAATTTCTTGTTTCGGTATATGGAATCATTTCAATCCAATCTATCATATCAGTATAAGTTTGTACTGAATTATTTTCTGATGAATTTAACCAGTTTTTCACACGGTTGGGTCCAGCGTTATAACTCGCGATTGTGAAAATGAGATTATTATCAAATCTTTCCATCAGTTTTGCTAGATAGGCGGTACCCAAACGAATATTGTTGTCAGCAACAATAAGATTGCCAGGGTTACCCATATTGAGGGGTATTTTTTTCTGATGACACAATTCACGAGCGGTTGAGGGAAGAAGCTGCATAAGACCATATGCATGGGCACGACTAACAATAACTGGATTAAAGCTACTTTCTTGGCGCATAATTGCCAAGGATAAACCCGGTGGCAATCCTTCGTTTGCAAGTGATTCATAAGGTCTTGGCCAGCCATTTTTCAAAAATATGTAACCTTTTGCTGCTGCTTGACGAGATATGGTTACAGCATTGTCCGGTAAATGTATCTGATTGGCATAATTTGCATTAATGATCTGATTTGCAATATCAAAATGTAATTTGTTATAGGCTGCTAAAAAAGGACGGGCATGATTATAATCACCCTGTTCAATCAAAATTTGAGCCGCTTGTATTAACTCATTGTTTTTAAAAAAAATATATTGAGAATTGGAAGAGGAAGCTTCCTTGATATTGGTAAGATATGTTTGAAGAATTTTTTGTAGGGAATTTGGATTTAATAGTAAATTCTGAACATTCAAATGGTGTAGTTGAGCAATGGAAAGCTGTCCATAGAATGTAACCGGATATTTAGAGGCCGCCTTCCATGCCTGGTTTGCCTCATTGTTATTATTATTTGCTTGATAGGCACGTCCAAGCCAATAATATCCACGAGACTTAATTGATATGTTATTGGATTGAATTAATTTTTTAAAATAATCTATTGATTTTAAAGCATTATTCAGTTTTCTTAATTGTATCCACCCCCCCAAGAATATTTCATCTTGTTGACATGAGGATGGATTGCAACAGGCATCCGTAATTAATGAAGCCGCCTGTTTAATATTATTATTTTTCAAAAATTCACGAATAAGATTGTTTCGCTCTAACCAAAAACGTTTTTGGTTTGATTTCAATTCTTCATTTAATCCTGTAAACCGCCAATATTTCAAGGCTTCTTCTTTGCGGTTCTGTAACCGTAACCATCTTAGACGATTGTATATTAAACTTGTATCATTTAAATCGGATTTTGAAAGTTTACTTAGGTAATTTTCCGCATCTAGTTGTTTTTTTCTAAACGCAAGACGTGCCAAAGCCAAATTGCTTTGTTCGGAGGTAAGATACTTAACCTGACGGGACGCTGCAAGTGTTAAACCCGCGTTTTCCAGCCTATCAAATCGGTTCCAATTGTCTTGTTTGGTGAAATATTGTTTATAAGCAGATAAAATATCTTGTTCATCAGCAGGTAAATTGATGGAGAATATCCATGCTGATCGAGCTTTTTGAATTAATTCAGGTTTAACCTCAGTTTGTTGTGCACAAAATTTAAGAGCAGATGCCTTTTTTATGGATTGGGTTTTACAAATGTTTGAAACGGCATTTTTATCTGTCTCATTCAAAAGTTGCTTTTGCATACGATCTAAGAGAACATTTTGATTGGGCCATGTCGGATTGTTGGTTATGAAATCAGCATAGGTTGTTGCTGAAAAGTCATTTGTCTGAAGTAATTGTAAGTATAGATTGATCTTATCGTTTATTTTGAGATTTTTGCCGGTTTCGTGAGATAAAGAAACGGCCAGTTTTTGTGAAGGAGAGACATGACTGGATCTTGTTTGCACTGAATGACTCTGGCTGCAGCCAATAGATGATAAGGATATAAAAGTTAAAATTGAAATGAAAGGTATTTTATTTTTGTTATTAATCAAAAAACTCATTAAAATTATCCTTATAAGTCTAAAATTTAACCCAATAGATTGTATAGCTGCACACCACCTTTATAGATAAGTTCGATAGCAACACTTAAAATAACCAATGCACCGATCCATGCAAGCCATTTATAACGGTTCAATAATTTTGCGATATAGGAAGCTGCCATTCCCATCAAAGTAACGGACAGGAAAATTCCTCCCGCCATTAACCATAAATTGTTTCCTGCAGCACCTGCAACACCTAAAACATTATCGAGACTCATTGAAATATCTGCAATAATGATACTTCTTATGGATTTTTTTAAAGTATTATGAATCGGTGGGGTGATATTGTGTTTATCATGATTGGAATTTCTTATTCCATCAACTATTTCCCAGCAGACCCATAAAAGAAGGAAACCACCGATCAAATTCAGTCCGGGGATCTTTAGGAGATACTGTACAACAAGAGCAAACATTATCCGGATAATTGCGGCCGCTCCCAATCCCCAGAATATTGCTTTCTTTTTCTGACTTTCGGGTAATCCATTCACCGCCAGACCGATTGCGATGGCATTATCTGCTGCAAGCGTTATATCAAGCAGGATTATCCGAATAAGACCGATAAAAATGGAAAGGATATAATCAAGCATCGGGAATTAATTACTTTCATGATGATTTAACTTAATTTTATTCAAAATAAGGCTGGACGAATTATATAAAATCTATGATATAAACTTTTTTTAAGCTATCGGAAAGAAGAAAGGAAACCAGAGAATGATTCCACGTTATAGCCGTCCTGAAATGACTTCTATATGGGATGCTGAGAATCGTTATCGTATTTGGTTTGAAATTGAAGCTTTGGCTTGTGAAGCAATGTCGAATTATGGGTATATCCCGGCGGATTCAGCAAAAAAAATTCGACAGAATGGGGATCACGCAATGGCCACATTCAATAAAGAGGATGTCCAGGCTATTGATGCAATCGAAGCCAAGGTTCGTCATGATGTTATCGCTTTTTTAACATGGTTGGCAGGAAAAATAGGGGAGGATAGTCGTTTTGTTCACTTGGGAATGACATCTTCTGATGTGTTGGATACATGTCTCTCTGTTCAGTTGACACAAGCTGCTGACCTTTTGATAAAAGATCTTGACCGAGTTCTTGAAGCTTTAAAGAAGCAGGCTTATGACCATAAATATACCATGACCATTGGTCGAAGTCATGGGATACATGCCGAACCACTAACCTTTGGTTTGAAATTGGCTGGATATTATGCGGAGTTTAAACGGAACAAGGAACGTTTGACCGTTGCCCGTAAGGAAATTGCCATTTGCGCCATATCTGGTGCAGTTGGTACCTATGCGCATATTGATCCAAGGATCGAGGCTTATGTCGCCGAACATTTGGGACTGCAAAAGGAACTCGTGTCAACACAGGTTATTCCTCGAGATCGGCATGCTGCCTTTTTTTCAACCTTGGCTATTATTGCAAGTTCTATTGAACGTCTAGCAATCGAGATAAGACATTTGCAACGCTCTGAAGTGCGTGAGGCGGAAGAATATTTCCATCCTGATCAAAAAGGGTCTTCCGCAATGCCTCATAAACGCAATCCCATTTTATCAGAAAATTTAACAGGATTGGCAAGAATTGTAAGATCACATGTTATACCAGCACTTGAAAATGTAGCATTGTGGCATGAAAGAGATATCAGTCATTCTTCAGTGGAAAGAATGATTTGTCCTGATGGAACCGTAACTCTTGATTTTGCCTTGAATAGATTGGCAGGAGTTATGGAAAAACTGGTTGTTTATCCTGACCAAATGAAGGCAAATCTTGAAAGTCTTGGCGGTGTTGTTCATTCTGGTGAGGTATTGCTGGTATTGGCCAAGGCAGGTTTATCACGAGAGGCGGCCTATCGTATCGTTCAACGGTGTGCCATGGCTACCTGGACAAAATTGAATACAGCAGATGGAAAAACATTCAGGGAAAATCTGGAAAATGATCCAGAAATCATGGGAAAAATCAGTCCTGAAGTTCTGGATAAAGCCATGGATGGCAGTATGCATACAAAAAATCTTGATTATATTTATGCTAATGTTTTTGGTGAAACCGGGCCTGTACCAGAATAAACGTTCTTGAATAAAAGAGCTTGTAAATCCAGTAATTCTCGCAATATTATAGATTTAAGTTCATATAATATTTGCTTGCATTTCAAGTACTTATTATTTCAATTTATTTTAATCACATTGTAAAATTAAGGGACATGATGACCCGTCGGCGAAAAATTTATGAAGGTAAGGCAAAAATTCTTTACGAAGGACCTGAACCTGGAACAATTGTTCAATATTTTAAAGATGATGCAACGGCTGGTAACGGTGCAAAAAAGGGTACAATCACGGGGAAGGGTGTATTGAATAATCGCATAAGCGAATATTTGATGTTGCAGCTTGCTGAAATTAATATACCTACCCATTTTATCCGTCGTTTGAATATGCGGGAACAACTGGTAAAATCTGTTGAGATCATTCCCTTGGAAATTGTGGTCAGAAATGTTGCGGCGGGTAGTATTGTCAAACGTCTGGGATTGGATGAGGGGAAAAAACTTCCCCGTCCCATTGTCGAATATTATTTGAAAAATGATGAACTGAATGACCCACTGGTTTTGGAAGATCATATTACAACATTCAATTGGGCGACCTTGCAGGAAATGGATGAAATCGTAAGTTATACTTTACGTATCAATGATTTTCTCAGAGGATTGTTCGCGGGTATCGGAATCAAGCTGATCGATTTCAAACTTGAATATGGACGTTTATGGAAAGATGATGAATTTCATATCGTTTTGGCAGATGAAATCTCACCTGATAATTGTCGTTTTTGGGATATGGCAAGTGGTGAAAAACTTGACAAGGATCGCTTCCGTCGTGATCTTGGTAAAGTGGAAGAAGCCTATCAGGAAATCGCCAGGCGATTGAAAATTATTCCTGAAAAAAATTTTGAGGTTATAGAAAGTAGCAATCCGGAGCATATGGAATGAAATTACGTTTGATTATTCAGTTGAAACAGGGTGTGCTCGATCCACAAGGTAAGGCGATTAACCATGCATTGCATAATCTGTCTTTTAATGAAGTAAAAGATGTACGCGTTGGACGTGTAGTTGATCTTGAATTATCTGAAATGTCAGTAAGTGAAGCCAAAAAAAAGGCAACAGAAATGGCTCAAAATTTATTGGCCAATAATGTTATCGAAGATTTTGAAGTCGAGGTTTTATCATGAGTATAGGTAAGAAAATATTATTTACTGTATCCGGTATCGCTTTGTTAATGGCTTGCGCAAATACAACAGTGCAGGCGCAAAGAGTGAGTAAAGTTAAAGCTGCCGATTTTCTGCAATTATGTCAAAAATCACAGACGGTTAGGGCATGTAATATTTATATTAGCGGTATTGCTGATTCTGTCGCATTTTCAAAAGTCTATGCCAAAAATGAAGGCGATCCCAAGGCACCGGCCGGTTTTTGCATTGATCCTTCCGTATCTGGCAATGAAATGCGTCAAAAAGTTATTGATTATATGAAGGCACATCCAGATCAATTGAACCAGCCAGCAGGAGCGACTGTCTTTAGTGCTTTGCATGAATCTTATCCATGTAAAAACGCATCTGTTGGGGTAAGGTAATGAAAATAGGTATCGTTGTTTTTCCAGGTACCAATCGTGAGCGAGATGTTGTGATTGCCTTTGAACAGGTAACGGGTGTAACTCCCGTTATCGTTTGGCATCGTGAAACAACTTTACCTTCTTTGGATATGATCGTTTTGCCTGGTGGATTTAGTTATGGGGATTATTTGCGTTGTGGTGCAATGGCGGCGCATTCACCAATAATGAGAGAAATCTGTGATTTTGCGAATAAAGGGGGATATATTCTTGGAATTTGTAATGGTTTTCAGATTTTGACAGAGGCCAAATTACTTCCCGGTGCTTTGCTACCGAATGCAAGCCTGAGATTTTTATCTCGTGATTGTCATTTAAAGATTGAACGAAATGATACCGCTTTTACATGCGGGTGGAATAAAGGTGATGTTTTCAAGACAGCAACTGCGCATGGAGATGGAAATTATTTTTGTGATTCAGAAACCTTAAGACAGCTTGAAGGAGAGGGACAGATTGCCTTCAGATATAGCTCAGCAAATGGAATTGTAAATCCGGAAGATAGACAGTTAAACCCAAATGGCAGCATTAATGCCATAGCTGGTATTGTAAGTTTGAATGGAAGAATCTGTGGAATGATGCCTCACCCTGAAGATATGGTGAATCCCTTAATGGGAAGTGAAGATGGAAAACCTTTATTCCAGGGTATTATGGAGACCTTGGCTTGATGAGTAAGATACAAAAATTGGTTGTAAATGAAGCTTTGGCAAAACAGTTCGGTTTATCTGCTGATGAATATCAAAAAGTCTTGTCTATCATGGGGCGTACACCCAGCCTGACCGAATTGGGTATTTTTTCGGTCATGTGGTCAGAACATTGCTCTTATAAATCTTCCCGTGCATGGTTAAGAAATCTTCCGACAAAAGCTCCATGGGTTATTCACGGTCCAGGTGAGAATGCTGGTGTTGTCGATATTGGCGAGGGTTTGGCGGCAGTTTTTAAAATGGAAAGCCATAATCATCCCTCTTTTATTGAACCTTATCAAGGTGCGGCAACAGGTGTTGGTGGTATCTTGCGTGATGTGTTTACCATGGGTGCACGACCGATTGCCAACCTGAACGCTTTACGATTTGGTAGCCCCGATAACCCCCAGACTCGTCATATTGTGGATGGAGTGATTCGGGGTATTGGAGGATATGGAAATTGTGTAGGTGTTCCTACGGTCGGTGGAGAAGTCAATTTTCATGAAAGTTATAACGGCAATCCGCTTGTCAATGCAATGACGGTTGGAATTGCAAGAAAAGACCGTATATTTTTATCAGCTGCAGCTGGAGTAGGTAACCCTGTAATTTATGTTGGTTCCAAAACGGGTCGTGATGGCATTCATGGGGCAACAATGGCTTCTGCGGAATTTGATGAGGATTCAGCATCAAGGCGACCTACCGTCCAGGTTGGAGATCCATTTGTTGAAAAATTGCTGATTGAGGCTTGTCTAGAATTAATGGCAACGGATGCCATTGTTGCCATCCAAGATATGGGCGCTGCTGGTCTGACCTCATCGGCTGTGGAAATGGCCGGAAAGGGTGGTGTCGGTATTGAGCTGGATTTGGATCACGTTCCGCAACGTGAAGACCAGATGACAGCATATGAAATGATGCTTTCCGAAAGTCAGGAAAGAATGCTTATGGTCTTGCGTTCAGATCGAACGGAGATTGCCAAGCAAATTTTCGAAAAATGGGAGTTGGATTTTGCCATTATTGGATATCTGACGGATACGGGACGTATTGTTATCAAACATCATAATCAGACAGAAGCTGATATTCCCCTTGCACCCCTGGCTGATAAGGCACCACTTTATAAACGACCATCCTCCAATTATCCTGCACCACAACCTATCGCGCCTTTAAATATTACTATCGATATTGAAAAATCCGTCATAAAGTTGCTGGGTTGTGCCGATTTGGCATCCCGTTCCTGGATATGGGATCAATATGACAGCACGATTGGTGGTCAGACAGTCTATCGTCCAGGACAAGGTGATGCAGCGGTGGTAAAGGTTGATGGTCATCATTTAGGTCTTGCGTTAACAACAGACTGTACACCTCGTTACTGTCAAGCCGATGCCTATCAGGGTGGAGCGCAGGCTGTTGCCGAAGCATGGCGCAACATTACCGCAGTAGGTGCCAAACCACTGGCAATAACCGATAATTTAAATTTTGGTAATCCGGAAAAACCTGAAATAATGGGACAGATTATTGCTGCTATTGAAGGTATGAAAGATGCCTGTAACGCACTAGATTTTCCTGTTGTCAGTGGAAATGTTTCACTTTACAATGAAACACGTAATGCACAAAATGAAAATGTATCGGTATTGCCCACACCTGCCATTGGTGGTTTAGGTGTTATTGAAGATGTTTCAAAATCAGTGGGTAGCGCTTTACAGAAAAATTACAAACTTGTTCTAATCGGTAAGACGGAAGGTCATTTGGGTCAAACGCTATGGCTCAGGGAAATTATGGGACAAGAGGCAGGTTACCCACCACCTGTTGATTTAAATATCGAACGTCTCAATGGTGATTTTGTTCGCACCATTATTAACCAGGGACTAGTTGCAGCTTGTCATGATGTATCTGATGGTGGTCTTCTTATTTCAATTGCTGAAATGGCAATGGCAGGAAATACCGGTTGCACGCTTGATGTTCCTGAAAGTGGTATGCGACCAGAAGCCTATTGGTTTGGTGAAGATCAGGGACGTTATATTGTCATGACTTCTGATGCCGATTTAATTATATCAAAAGCAAAAGAACAGGGTGTTGCTGCAAGATTAATAGGGTATACTGGTGGGGATAGCCTTGTCATGCCATCAGGTGCCATGATTACAATTGCAAGAATGAAAGCTGCGTCCAAGTCCTTCTTTGAAAATTTAATGAAAGTTTAAAGATGAATATTTCAGAAATTAAAGATTGCTTAGTCGAAGTATTTCCTGATGCTATTATTGATGTTGGTGCATTGAAAAATGATGGAAGACATTTCTATTGCAAGATCAGCGCTAAAGAATTTGATGGATTAAGCAAAGTTCAGCAACATCAGCTTGTCTATAAGGCATTGGAAAATTATATGGATAAAGATTTACATGCCTTGGCTTTACAAACGTCTGTATTAAAATAATTTAATCAAGGAATTATACAATAAATGAGTAATCCGTTATTTCAACAAATCCAAAAAGAAATCGATAACAATCCTGTTGTTCTTTTCATGAAGGGTACAGCAGACTTTCCAAGTTGCGGTTTTTCTGCAAAAGTGGTTCATATTCTTTCTGATATGGGCGTTTCCTTCAAGGATGTAAATATTCTTGAAAATGATGAATTAAGGCAGGGATTAAAGGAGTTTTCCAGTTGGCCAACTTTTCCTCAGCTTTATGTCAAGGGAAAGCTTGTCGGTGGTTGTGATATTGTTCGCGAGATGTATGCCACTGGCGAATTGAAAACCCTTTTTCAGGATGAAAATATTATCAGCAAGTAAATAGTAGAATTTTTACAACGCAAGAATAAAAATTCTATTTCATTTCTTTTTATTCTTGCTAAATTATCCTTTAATGTGTTTCTTGATATCTAGGTTGGTATTTGGTTTAAGGGTCTGGGATAATGATAAAAAATGTAAAAGAAACTTTATATTGGGTTTTAGGGGTTACAATATTAGGATGTTCAACGCCTTCTTTTGTTAAGGCACAACATATCGTTACAGAATCGGAAGCTGGTAAGTTAACCCTTGCATCCCTTACGGCTGCACCTATAATACATCATTACCGTCCTGTCAAACGTACTGTGAGAAAATCAAGACATCCAATGCTAAGGAATGTTGCCTATCACACGAGTTCAAAAAAAAGTTATTCATTATTGGTTCATAAAATTTCCTATAGACAAAGAAATCTAGGAAAAATGAGGGTAAGAAACGCTCTATATAATGTTTCATCCCATAAAAAATCTAAAGGTCGTCGCCATCGCAGCTAATAAGCGGTAATATTTTCAAGATGTTCAATTCGATTTTGAGAATCTAGTATAATGTAATCAAATTGAACATTGTTGATATTATTCATATTATATGTTTCAAGATAATAATTCGCTGAATTAATCAATCTTAGTTTTTGTCTATTGGTAAGAGCGAAAAGAGCTTTTCGCAAGGATTTTCTTTTCTTGACTTCCACAAACAATATATAGTCAGCACGTTGTGCAATTAAATCAATTTCACCAAATTGACAGCGGTATCTTTGATTCAATATGTTCCAGTCAAGTTTTTTTAAATAGTTCGCTACTTTTTCTTCAGCAAATAATCCAGCAGAATAATTTTTATTGGTGAAAGAATAAGAATTAAAATCGTTTTGACGATTACTAAATTTGATCATAATTAAAGCATAACATAATTAAAATAGAATAAAAATATATGTTGTTAATTATATGGAATGGAATTTTATGACTGCCTTTTATACTTATCTGTTTTTTATTGATGTCAAGCAAGATTGGGTAATGGCGGTTCTAAGATTATTTTTATTAATAGTGGTTACATATCATGTTTTGAAACATGTGAGAGATACCAAAGCTGCGATAGGATGGATCGGATTCTCGTGGATAATGCCAATTACGGGTTTTATTCTGTATTTTATGTTTGGTATAAATCGTGTTACCCGAAAGGCACAAAAATTGGCCACACACAGGCCCTGGCATCATAAATTTACCAAAAGCAATTTTAATTATACAGTTCAAGGTCATTTTTATCCATTGGCTAAAGTTGTAGAAAGCTTTACACAAAGGGCATTATTAAAGGGAAATAATATTGATATATATCATAATGGGGATGAAGCCTATCCCGTTATGCTGGAATCAATAAATTCTGCAAAAAGTTGCGTTTTCTTATCCTCTTATATTCTTAAAAGTGATGATATTGGCAGGAAATTTGCCGATGCAATAATCAGGGCACATGAAAGGGGCGCTGTTGTCCGTGTACTTGTCGATGGAATAGGTAGCGGTTATTTCTATTGTCCCATTGCCAAATATTTAAAAGCTCATGGCGTTCGTATAGACAGGTTTATGCATACATTTCTTCCATGGAAAATGGCGTTTATAAACCTAAGAACTCATAAGAAGATTTTGGTGGTAGATGGAAAGATTGGGTTTATAGGAGGTTTAAATATCGCTGCTGTAAATGTGTTATCAAAATGCCCTAAAAATCCGGTTTCAGACACTCATTTTAGAGTAAAAGGCGCCATTGTTCATGAATTAACCGAAGCTTTTTTGCAGGACTGGTTTTTTATTACATCGGAAAAGCTGGATGATGAAAAATTTTTTCCTGAAGTGAAAGAGGAAGGAGATATGGTATGTCGCATTATAACCGCTGGTCCTGATTCAGATATGGAAAAAATCAAATATACAATGATGCAGGCAATAAGTTTGGCGCGTAAATCAATAAGGATTATGACCCCTTACTTTTTGCCAGATGACCGTTTTCTATCATTGTTATGTATGGCTGCCATTCGAGGGGTGGAAATTGATATAATTACCCCTGAACAAAGCAATCAGTTTTTGGTTGATTGGGCCAGAAACATAAACAATAAATTACCCTTACGTTATGGATGTAAAATCTGGTTGGCCAAACCTCCTTTCAATCATTCCAAACTGATGGTTATTGACCGTTTATGGTCCTTTGTTGGTAGTTCAAATATTGATATGCGCAGTTTAAGATTGAATTTTGAAATCAATATGGAAGTTTATCATGAAAAATTTTCAGAAAAAATTGACGATTTCATTATATTGCATAAAAACAAGTCATTAAAATTAAAAGAGCTTGAAAAAAGATTCTTTTTGGTAAAATTAAGAGATGCTACCACTCGATTGCTGCTTCCATATTTATAAGACTGGACGCAGTATCACCATTATTGGATGATGATCGGATGTAAATCTGGATAAAACCTGACTTGCAATACATTCCATACCCTTGATCAAGCAACGATCGAGACGAATTGGCACAAGATTGACCATTTTATGTGTTGGTTCATTGGGCCCAACATCTCTGAATCCATGTAATAATGCGGGTCCAATCTGGTTAAAGTCACCTAAAACTGCAGCGTGATCAGGTAGAATACCGGCAAGAGCCTGTAATTGTTTACGGTTCAATATCTGACCATGGGATAGGTGGACATTAGCTATCCAGAAATTTCCATAATCGATCAATTGGGCTACACGTTTGATTAACGTGCCTCGGGGTAAATCGCAAATCGTGGGTGGCGAAAAAAATGGGTAAGGACTCCAGCAAGCAACACCATGAATTCTGCCAGGTAATGGAAAACGACTGTAATAACCACCAACAAGATCGGGTAAAATATTAATTTCCTCTGTTGCTTCCTGCATTAACAATAAATCAGGTTTGTGATTATTGATCAAATAAGCAACGTCATATGGGGATGCTCCAATTTTTCTTAACAAATTCCAGCTGATAATTTTCATTTGAGAATATATTTTAGGAATGTTAGGAATTTTGTAATGTGGCGTAATTGAAAGGGTCATGAATTGATATTCTTGGATAGTTATCTGATAATATAGTTAATATTACTACCTATTTCTGATCCAATAAATTTAAGAATTAATCTTTGTTTTTCAATATATAAGAATTTTAGTAACATTTTTGGGATAATTAATTATCGATAACAATTACTAATTGGCAAATATTATAAAGTATGAATTTTAATTATTGCTAACAGTATTTAAATATAAAAATATGACGAATCTTTATAAAATGATTTTTCAGTAAGTAAAAGATTTTTTATCAAAAAGGTTAAAGCATGTCTCATATATCATCTGAAGAATTGGCCGTTTCCTGTGGATGGAAAATTTTGTCAACATTTTTGGTCCAAATAGGTAGACAGACATACTCATTACCCGAGAAAGGTGTGTTTGTAAATGATCCGCTCGCACGGGGATCGACAGTTATATATCCTTCAGTTGAGGCTATGCGTCGTTCGGAAAAAGGTAAGTATGAACATGAAACGCTTTATGGAGCAATGGGTTCACCAAATCAGCATCAGCTTGAGCAAGTTATTGCCCAAATTGAAGGAGGATCACATTGTCAAGTAGTATCATCGGGTTTGGCAGCTTGTACTATACCTCTATTAGGTTTTTTATCGTCAGGTGATCATTGTTTGATAATTGACAGTATCTATGGGCCAACCAAACGGTTTGCAGAGACTGTTTTGGAAAAATTTGGAGTCGAAATCAGCTACTACCCTGCTGATTGTAATCTTGGTGAAATTGAAACCTATATTCAGAACAATACGAAATTAATATTTACGGAAAGTCCCGGTAGTCATAGTTTTGAAATTCAGAATATTGCCGGTACGGCTGAAATAGCTCATAGATATGGAGCTAAACTAATATTAGACAATACATGGGGAATAGGTATATTTAAGCCTTTCGAGCATGGAGTGGATATATCTGTTCAGGCATTAACAAAATATGCCAATGGTCATTCAGATTTAGTACTTGGTGCCATTACAGTTAAATGTGATGATGACTGGCATATTTTAAGGGATTATGCTGTCGCCATGGGAGAGGTGGCAGCGCCAGATGTATGCTGGTTAACATTGCGTGGGTTGAGAACTATGGCAGCGCGACTCGAAAAACAATCAGTGACCGGATTAAAAATTGCACACTGGTGCAGTCGGCAACCTTATGTTGAGCGGGTTCTTCATCCCGCATTGCCAAGTTGTTATGGGCATGAATTTTGGAAACGAGATTTTACAGGTGCAAGCAGTGTATTTGGAGTGGTTTTCAAAAAAAATATTATTTTGCAAAAAGTTATTGAAATGATTAATCATCTTAAAATTTTTTCAATTGGTGCTTCTTGGGGGGGATATGAAAGTCTGGTTTTACTCACTGATGGAGAGATAAGAAGGAAATATAAAAGCAGAACTTTAACTGGTTCGGCTTGTAGGTTTCATATCGGTTTAGAAAATGAAAATGATTTGATTGAAGATTTAAAACAAGCTTTTGATAAAACGTTAAAGTAGATTACGTTTTCGATAGGACAACGCTTCAGTAATACTGGAAACATCAATTTCATCCTTTTCTGAAAGATCTGCGATTGTAAGAGCAACCCTCAATAATCTTGTGATGCCTCGGGCAGAAAGGCGTAATTGCACTGAAGCTTTTTCTACTATTTCCGCCACCGAGGCAGATAATGATATTTGATTATTATTTAATTCACAATTTAAATTGTTCTGTCTTTCAAATTGTTTTTCTCTGGCTTTTTTTACACGTTTTGCAACCTTTACACTTTTTTCACCATTCGGTATGGAAACGATATCGCGTGGTGGTATCGGTTCAATATAGGTAACAATATCGATACGATCCAATAATGGACCAGAAATCTTACGAGTATATTCTTCACCACAGCGGGGGACACGATGACACTCACGTTCTGTATCGCCCATATATCCACATCGACAGGGATTCATTGCGGCAATTAATTGAAATTTCGCAGGGAAAGTTATATGATTCATCGCTCTGGCAATAGATATTTTACCATTTTCAAGCGGTTGTCTTAATGCTTCAAGACTGTTCCTCGTAAATTCAGGAAATTCATCCAAAAATAATATTCCATGATGAGCCAAGCTTATTTCACCCGGTTTCACTTTTATTCCTCCTCCAGTTAATGAAACTTGACTGGCAGAATGATGAGGGTTTCGAAAGGGAGGTTGTCTGATAGGGACAGAACCGTTTAATAATCCCGCAGCACTATAAATACGAGTAATCTCTAAAGATTGTTGTGCGGTTAAATCAGGTAAAATGCTGGGCAATCTTGTTGCAAGCATGGATTTGCCAGATCCTGGCGGCCCAATCATCAACATTGAATGCCCACCTGAAGCGGCAATTTCCAGGGCACGTTTTGCACTTTCCATACCTTTGATATCAAACAAATCATAATCATGGGAGGTTTTTGGAGATTGTAACATTTTAGGAGGCGTTAAAATCTGTTTTCCCAAAAAATGCTGGATGATTGAAAGCAGATCGGGAGCAGCAAGTATATCTATATCTCCACCCAATAGGGCTTCGCTTCCTTGTATGGCTGGACAAATCAAACCTTTTTCTTGAGAAACAGCTCCAATAGTTGCTGAAATTACATTGTTGACAGCACTAATTTTTCCATCAAGTGATAATTCGCCAACAGCTGCATAATTCAATAACATTTCTTCAGGAATAATATCCAAAGCGACCAACAGTCCCAATGCAATAGGCAAATCATAATGAGTGCCCTCTTTAATAATATCGGCTGGAGAAAGATTTATCAAAATCCGTTTCGGTGGTAAGGCTATGCCCATTGAAATAAGGGCGGCCTTAACACGTTCACGGGATTCAGTCACGGCCTTATCAGCCAGGCCAACAATTGTAAATGCCGGTAAGCCTCGAGAAATTTGAACCTGAATTTCCACAGAAATAGGATCAATACCAGAAAAGGCAAAAGTTGATATTCTGGTTATTGCCATTATAGAATATGGATCCTGACTTTAAAATTTTAATTAATTACAACTCATTTGGACGATAAAGGATTCGAGCCCTGATCGTTCCCTCGAGATTGCGTAAGGCTCGCAAAATTTCAATATCAATTTCCTTATCTCCATCGGTTGTTGCCTCAATGACAACATAACCCACTTCACCATCCGTCTGTAAATATTGAGCGGAAATATTGGCGTTGACCTTGGTAAATATGTTGTTAATTTTTTGCATGATGCCAGGAATGTTTTGATGAACATGCATATATCGTGTGCCCTTTAAACGGATTGGCAACTGAACTTCTGGAAAATTTACGGCACTTAGGGTTGAACCGACATCCGAATATTCAATAAACTTATTTCCTACTTCCCGACCAATTCGTTCTTGCGCCTCGATTGTGGATCCACCGATATGAGGTGTTAGGATAACATTATCCAATCCGCGTAATGGTGAAGTGAATTCCTCACCTTTAACTTTGGGTTCTACAGGAAATACATCAATTGCCGCACCTAAAAGATGATTGGATTTCAATGCTTGTACAAGGGCATCAATATCAACAACCTGTCCTCTAGCGTTATTGATAAGAAATGAACCGGGTTTCATCAAGGCTATCTCTTTTTCGCCTATCAGATTGATAGTGCCTTTATTATGAGGCACATGCAGGCTAACAATGTCACTTATCTGTAAAAGATCTTTCAATGACTGGACAGGACGCGCATTTCCATGACTTAACTTATCAATTATGTCATAATATATAACCTGTAATCCAAAAGATTCGGCTAAAATTGATAATTGTGATCCGATGGATCCATATCCCACAATTCCTAAAGTTTTGCCTCTTACTTCCCAGCTGTTTATACTGCTTTTGTCCCAGAGTCCTTTATGACATTCGGATGAGCGAACAAAAATGCGCCTTAACAGCATGACGATTTCACCCATTACCAATTCCGCCACCGAACGGGTATTGCTGAAGGGGGCATTAAAAACAGGAATACCCAGATTGCGTGCAGCATTAAGATCAACTTGATTTGTTCCGATGCAAAAACATCCAATAGCAATCAGTTTATCGGCTTCATCCAAGATTTCTTTGGTTAATTGTGTACGGGAGCGAATACCGATTAAATGTACACCTTTGATCGCTTTTTTTAAAGCATCACCTTCCAAGGCTGTCTTAAGATAGGTAATGTTGTTATACCCATTCTTTTTTAATAAATCGACGGCACTTTGATGAACACCTTCTAATAAAAGAATATGAATTTTGTCTTTGGGTAATGATAGATGTGAATTCATTAATTTTCTCTTTAATATATAGAAACTAAAAATTTAAAATTTTTATAACGTCCTGTTTTAAGCCTGGATCACCCAAAGCTAGCACAGATTTATTATTGTTTTGAAGAGATAGGGAATTTCCATTCCAGTCGGTTATTGATCCTCCGGCTCCTTTTATGATTGGAACCAAGGCCGCCCAATCCCAAATTTTATTGCCATATTCAATTATGAGGTCAATTTGACCCAATGCCAATAAACCATATGCGTAACAATCTCCACCCCAGCTCATTCTCTTGATTTTTTTGCACAATGATTTCCAGCGAATGTTTGGAGAATGATCAAGGATTTCAGGTGCAGTGCAAGAACCTTCGGCTATGGAAAGGTCAATACATTTTCTTGTACCTATATGACCACCAAATTCTGAAATAAATTGGCTTTCATACCCTTCAAGACCAATCCAGCGCTCTTTGAGTATCGGTTGGTCAATGATTCCCAATACAGGATTACCCTCATACAATAAGGCGATTAATATTCCAAATAAGGGACGGCCTGTTATAAAAGCCCTGGTTCCATCAATTGGATCTATAACCCATTGAAATTTGGAATTTATATTATCTGATCCATATTCCTCTCCAATAATTCCAAAATCGGGTGTTTCTTGTTTTAGGATTTGTCGGATTGTTTGTTCGGCTTCACGATCGGCTTTTGTTACAGGGGATTCATCATATTTGTCATCTGCATGAATTGAATGTCTAAAATAGGGACGAATAACTTTTTGTGCCTCTTGAAGGGCATGTTCAGCAATCTGAAGATAAGAATTTAAATTCTTCACTATATTTTCCTGATTAGACAATTAGGTGATAAGGGTAAAAAAATTAATTGATTTATAATTTTAACATTAAAATTGTTGGAGCATAAAGATTATAAAACCTATTGTTTGAAATCAATAAAATTTAAAATATTATAATTTTTCAAAAATTATTTTTTGGGTTAAGCATAGTTAAATTTATTACATATGCAAATGGTTCTTTATTTTAGTTTTTTTATTTTTGTCCTGATGGAGGATTATTGCCTGTCAGAGAATTCAGATATGCAATAACATCCGCCCGATCCTTATTTGATGAAAGACCACCATAAGCCATTAGAGTAGCGGGAGCAAAAGCAAGTGGTTTGGCAAGCCATTTATTTAGATTTTCCACAGTCCAGTATTCGTTTTCATGTATTTTAAGCGAGGAAGAGTAATTAAAGTTTGGACTGGAGGCAATTTTTTTATTTTTGATATTAAAAAGTGAAGGCCCTATTTTATCAGGTTCACCCTGTCTGAAACTGTGGCATACTCCGCATTGTTGTGAGGCAATGATTTTTCCTTTGCCTATATCGACGGTTTTGAGATCAATGGTTTCTTGATTTTCACTAGCATATACTGATGATGTAAGCGGTGAGTAAGGAATCAGGATCTTACTTATCAACCAGCTACCAAACAATATTCCACAGGATATGACACAAGCTGCAGCTATACGGTTCCAGTCAAAACTATCCATTTTATTTTTCTTTGGTTTCTTGAATAACAACTATGATTATTAAATTGATTATAGAATAAAAGCTTATTATTAATAATACAACATAAAGAAAAACTGATATATATTATTTATAGAGAATTGTTGATGAAGCCTGCTTTGATCCTTATTCCAACACGATTGGCCTCAACTAGACTGCCACGAAAACCTTTGGTTGATATCGGTGGAAAACCTATGATAGTCAGGGTGATGGAACAGGCTTTAAAAACGAAAATCGGACCAGTGGTTGTAGCTTCAGGTGATAGGGAAATTTCGGAGATTGTCAGGGAGAACGGGGGCAGGGCAATTGATACGGATCCAAATCTTTTATCTGGTTCAGACCGAATTTATCAGGCACTATCCTTACTGCAGGAATATGATCACATTGATACGATTATCAATGTTCAGGGCGATTTACCCCTCATTGATCCATCAGATATTGGTAAATCACTGATACCGCTGAAATATTCTGGAATAGATATCGGAACCTTAATAGCTCCCGTGAAAAATGAATTTGAAAAGACGGCTTTTTCCGTAGTAAAGGTGGCTTGCAGTTTTAGTGAGGATTTATTATTTGCGAAGGCTCTGTATTTTTCTCGTGCAACAATTCCATGGGGAAAGGGTCCATTATGGCACCATGTCGGTATTTATGCATATACGCGAAAATCTCTTAACCGTTTTATAAACTTGCCTCAATCTTTACTTGAGAAACGTGAAAAACTCGAGCAATTGAGAGCTTTGGAAGCTGGAATGAATATTGGTTGTGCTGTAATAGATGAAGCGCCATTGGGAATTGATACACCAGACGATCTTGAACGGATAAGAAAACGAATTATTTAATAGGATTATTTTATGACTGCCAAAATTATTGCCTTTCAGGGTCGACCAGGTGCCTATTCCGATATGGCCTGTCGTTCGGCAAGGCGGGGATGGGTAACGTTACCTTGTGAAAATTTTATTGAAACGATAAAAGCTGTGCAGTCTGGAAAGGCTGAACAAGCCATGTTGCCATGCGAAAATAATTTAGTTGGAAGAGTGCCTGATATTCATAATCTTTTGCCTTCTTCGGGACTTTTTATTGTTGGTGAGCATTTCCAAAGGATTGAACATTGTCTAATAGGTATCAAGAATGCAAAAATTTCTGATATCAAAAGGGTTCACACACATCCGGTGGCAATGGGGCAGGTTTCGGAAATAATCAATGATTTGTCGCTTGAACGGATAACAGAATTTGATACAGCAGGTGCTGCTGAAATTATAGCAAAAATGAATAACAGGGAAGATGCGGCAATCGCATCGGAACTTGCGGCAGAATTGAATGGGCTGGATATATTACGTTACAATGTTGAAAATGAAAATTATAATACAACCCGCTTTTATATCGTTTCACGTGAGAGGAAAATACCAACACAACGTGAAAACATGATGACGACTGTTTTATTTAAAACGAAAAATATTCCATCCGCCCTTTACAAGGCATTGGGAGGTTTTGCGACAAATAATGTAAATATGACACGTTTGGAAAGCTGTATGGATAAAGGGGGGTTTGTTGCAACCAAATTTTTGGTTGATGTGGAAGGACATGTTCACAATGACCCGTTAAATCAGGCCTTGAATGAACTGAAATTTTATTCAGATGATTATGTTCTTTTGGGGGTGTATCCTGCTTCACAATATCGTCAGAGTGTATAGTCCATATATAATTTTATAAAAATTTGATACACTTATTTAATATATAATTGAATATCAATGATTGATAAGGAATAATGACAACATGAGTATATGGTTTGAAGGTTCAATCACGGCATTAATTACCCCGATGAAACAGGATGGTTCATTGGATATTCCAACTTTTGAAAAATTTGTGGATTGGCAGATCCAGGAGGGGACTTCTGTACTGGCTCCCGTTGGTACAACAGGGGAAAGTCCAACTTTATCTCATGAAGAACATCGGAAAATTGTTGAAGTGGCGGTTAAGGTTGCAAATGGTAGGGTTCCAGTTTTGGCAGGAGCCGGATCAAATAGTACATCTGAAGCTATTGAAATGGTTAAATTTGCAAAAGAAATTGGCGCGACAGCTGCTTTGGTCGTAACACCTTATTATAACAAACCAACCCAGGAAGGATTGTATTGTCATTATATGTCAATTGTAGAGGCGACGGAATTTCCTGTTTATATCTATAATATACCAGCCCGCTCAGTAATTGACATGTCTGTGGAGACTATGGCAAGACTTGCAGAAAATCCCTATATTGTTGGTGTCAAAGATGCGACGGCTAATCTTGTCCGGCCCATTCAGGTAAGACGGGCGGTTAAAAAGAATTTTAACCAGTTGTCGGGGGAAGATGGTACCGCGATTTCATTTTTGGCCGCTGGTGGTGATGGTTGTATCAGTGTGACGGCTAATATTGCACCAAAATTATGCGCAGAAATGCAACAGGCCTGGAAGGATGGTCATATTGCCAATGCAATGGCTTTGCAGGATCGTTTGTCTGTTTTACATGATGCCCTTTTTATTGAGAGCAATCCAGGCCCCGTTAAATTTGCAGCGTCCGTTTTGGGGTTGGCAGGAGAGACTTGCCGTTTACCGCTTGCGCCTGTTGCGGAGAAAACGCGGATTAGGGTTAAAGAGGCTTTGGAAAAAGTGGGATTATTGGGTTAAATGGCGGAAAAAAAGAAAAATTCTCTAATCTCTTTTGGAAACGTGGCAAAAAATCGTAAAGCCACGTTCAACTATTCCATTGTTGATAAGGTGGAAGCGGGTTTAATGTTAAAGGGTCCGGAAGTAAAAAGTTTACGTTTAGGACGGGCCACGATTAACGAGGCTCATGCAGGGGAAAGGGAAGGGGAAATATGGCTTTTCAATAGCTACATTCCTGAATATCAGGGCGGATTTTTTTCAAAATTTGATCCACGCGCCCCTAGGAAACTGCTGCTTAATAAAAAACAAATTTTTAAATTGCTAGGGGCTATAAGTAGGAATGGTATGACATTGGTTCCACTGGATATTTTTTTTAACAGCCGGGGGATAGCCAAGGTAACACTAGGTCTAGGTCAGGGTAAGAAAAAAGCGGATAAACGTCAGGCAATAGCTGATCGAGACTGGAAACGTGATCAGGCAAGATTATTAAGGAATAAATTTTAACATTATCCTTTTGACAAAAAAAGAATTACGATTAATCATTAAGTATGTGAAAGGCTGAAGAGAAACTGAATATAAATTTATGAATTAATTGATTTATCCACAATTATTTATGCTATTGATTGATTAAAACAGTTTTTTAACTTTATGCTTTTCTAGATATATAGGTTATTTTTCTAGAAGGGTTTCGTGTATGGCATCGGTCGTATTAATCATTAATGCGGGTTCATCAAGTCTAAAATTTTCTCTGTATCGGAGTCAGAATAATTCAGATTTTGAATTATATTCCAAAGGATTACTAGAGGGGATTGGATCAGGACCACATTTGAAAATAACCGATCATCAAGATAAAATCATTCATGAAAAAAAATGGACAGATGGTCAATATGCAAAACTTGATGCCAGGGATGAATTGTTGGATCAGGTCTTGAAATGGCTTTTCGATTTTATGAAAAAAGATAGAATTCTGGCAATCGGTCATCGTGTGGTTCATGGTGGGATGAAATATTATCGTCCTGTTGTTATTGATCAAAAAATTTACAGTTATTTGGATTCATTGACACCATTTGTACCCTTGCATCAACCGGCCAGCCTTGCTCCCATGAAAGTCATAATGGATAAATATCCGGATATTACTCAGGTTGCTTGTTTTGATACCGCTTTTCATGCCACGATGCCAGATAAAGCTAAACGCTTTGCCCTTCCAAGAAAATATTATGATAGTGGATTGAGACGTTATGGGTTTCATGGTCTTTCCTATCATTATATCGTGCATTATTTGCAAAAAAATAAATCCCCTCTGATTAAGGGTAAAATAGTTGTGGCGCATCTTGGAAATGGTTCAAGTGTTGCGGCTATAAATAAGGGAAAATCCATTGATACGTCCATGAGTTTTACGCCCTTGGACGGTTTGGTGATGGGTACACGTACTGGACAGATCGATCCAAATGTCGTCTTATATATGACTCGTGAAGAAAAAAGGTCTCCCGATGAAATTGAGGATATAATCTGGAAACAATCTGGTTTGTTAGGTGTATCCGAGGTTTCAAGTGATATGCGAGGTCTTATTCATGAAATTGCCCAAAATGGACCAAAATCGAAATTTGCCAAACAGGCACTGGATTTGTTTATTTATAAACTGATTGGAGAAATAGGTCGGCTAATTGTTTGTCTAAAAGGGATTGACGGATTGATTTTTACAGCTGGTATCGGTGCACATGCCACATATGTCCGGTCTGTAGTCTGTCAGACTTTGTCCTGGCTAGGGATTGAAATCGATGAACAGGCAAATAAAGATGGAAATGAACTGATCAGTACTTCAGAAAGCAATATCAAGGTATATACAATCCCGACCAATGAGGAGTTCATCATATTGAAAGAAATACAACAGCTTTTATTAAATTCGAAACAGCGTGCATGAATCCGGGGTTTTAATAACTCTTATTGAGTTTAACAATAGCTATTTATCAAGGAGTAAAAAATGACTGATAAAAAGCTTTTATCTGAACATGAAGTGGACTTATTTAATAAATGGTGGCATGCCGCCAATTATCTATCCATCGGACAGATCTATCTAATGGATAACCCTTTATTGAGGGAACCATTGAAACTGGAACATACCAAACCACGATTGCTTGGACATTGGGGAACAACCCCGGGCCTCAATTTCATTTATCTTCATCTGAACCGTATTATCAGAGAACGAAATAACGATATTCTTTTTATAGCTGGGCCAGGTCATGGGGCTCCTGGGGTTGTGGCGTCAACCTATCTTGAAGGGACTTATACAGAACTTTTTCCCGAGATTACACAGGATGAAGTGGGAATGCAGAAATTGTTCAAACAATTTTCCTTTCCCGGCGGCATTCCAAGCCATACAGGTGCACCAACACCAGGATCCATTCATGAGGGTGGAGAACTTGGATATTCGCTTTCACATGCATATGGGGCAATATTTGACAATCCTGATCTGACCGTTGCATGTGTTATAGGTGATGGTGAGGCAGAAACAGGACCCTTGGCAACATCATGGCACAGTAATAAATTTGTTAATCCAAAAACAGATGGTGCTGTCTTACCCATTCTTCATTTGAATGGCTATAAAATTGCAAACCCGACTATATTGGCACGTATATCCCATCAGGAATTAATCAATTTAATCAAGGGGTACGGCTATGATCCAATTTTTGTTGAAGACAATGATCCAGATTCAATGCATCAGAAAATGGCTTCAGCCATGAATACTGCATTCAATCGTATTCATCGAATACAACAGAATGCACGCAAAAATAATGATACCGGTCGTCCATTATGGCCAGCCATTATTTTTAAAAGCCCAAAAGGTTGGACATGCCCGAAAACCATTGATGGAGAAAAAGTGGAAGATTATTGGCGTGCACATCAGATTCCTTTTGGGGATTTGAGCAATCCAAAACATCTGAAATTATTAGAAAAATGGATGAGATCCTACCATCCTGATGCGTTATTTGATGAAAAAGGGGCAATATTTCCAGAAATTGCAGAATTGGCACCCAAGGGGGATAAACGTATGAGCGCCAATCCGAATGGGAATGGCGGGTTGCTCAGACAACCCTTGAAGTTACCTGATTATCGACAATATGCAGTAAAAATGACGAAACATGGTCATGTAATTGCTGAATCAACCAGGATAATGGGAGAGTTTTTAAGAGATGTCATTAAAAATAATCCTGAAAATTTTTTGCTTCTTTCCCCTGATGAAAATAATTCAAATCGTTTGAATAAGGTATTTGAAGTAACCGATCGGGTCTGGAATGCCGAAATATATGATTACGATGATCATTTGGCCCATAAGGGACAGGTGATGGAAATTTTAAGTGAACATACGGTTGAGGGTTGGCTTGAAGGATATTTATTGACTGGAAGACATGGATTGTTTTCCTGTTACGAGGCTTTTATCCATATTGTCGACTCAATGGTCAATCAATTTGCAAAGTGGTTGGACGAGGCGAGCAAGGTGGAATGGCGGCGGCCAATTTCGTCTTTAAATATCCTTTTGACTTCTCATGTTTGGCGGCAGGATCATAATGGGTTCAGTCATCAAGATCCCGGTTTCATAGATCATGTTGTTTCGAAAAAACCTAAAATGAGCAGGGTTTATTTGCCACCAGATGCTAATACCCTGTTGCTGGTCACGAGTCACTGTTTAAAAAGTTCGGACCGTATCAATGTTATTGTTGCCGGCAAGCAGCCAGAGCCCCAGTGGCTTACCATGGATGAGGCAATTAAACATTGTTATAAAGGCCTTGGCATTTGGGAATGGGCCAGTAACGATAAAGGAACAGAACCCGATGTCATTGTGGCATGCGCTGGTGATGTGCCAACGCTTGAAGCATTGGCGGCGAGCAAAATTCTTAACGAATATGTACCAGATCTTAAAATTCGTTTTATCAATGTTGTTGACCTGATGACTCTTATGACAGATGATCAGCATCCACATGGATTGTCAAATCAAGAATTTGATGCCTTGTTTACAATCAACAAACCAGTTATCTTTGCTTATCATGGTTTTCCAAGATTAATTCACTCACTTATTTATAAACGAAGCAATGCAAGAAATTTTCATGTTCATGGTTTCAGAGAAGAAGGAACAACCACAACACCTTTTGATATGGTTGTATTGAACAATCTTGATCGTTATCACTTGGTATCAAATATCATGAACAGGGTTGATCGTTACAAATCAAAAATAGCTTATATAGACCAGTTTGTTAGAGACAAACTTGTTGAGCATGAATTATATATTCGCCAATATGGTGAAGATATGCCAGAAATCAAAAACTGGCGTTGGAAATAAAAAAATTGTAAATATATATTGATCCGGCTTTTCAGCGTATGGATTGTTAGTCTGAAAGTTTTCTACATTCCATGCGTATGGAAATGGGAACTTGGTGACTGCATATATTTCTCGCGTCCACTTTGCAAAATTCCAGTGCATTGTTGTATAGGGATCTTAATATTTTACTGTTGACATCCCTGTCATTGTCAAACTTGTCATCGGCTTTTTGTTTTTTCAATTCATGTATATCTTTTAAGGTTTCAATACATGAGGGACTTATTGTTGTTGATTGGGTTCGTAAAATTTTGAAAATAGGTTGTAATTGTTCATATGAAAAACTGATTGATTTTTCATCACTTGATTGTCCATAAACAGTCAAGGGAAATAGGGTGATTATAAAAGTTAAAAATCTTGTTCTATTTTTCAATTTAGTCTCTAGTTAAGGCTTGATTTCATAATTGCAAAGTTTATGTTATCCAGCTGTTAAAGTTAGATAAAAACCTTTATATTATATATGTTTATAACATAAATGATATATTTATACAGTTTTTTAGCATATTATCCTATAATAACACACAAACTATTCCTCAAGTTTATCCCCCAAATTGTGGATAACTTTATGTCGGATAAAAATCAATCCTTGAATAGAAAATTATAATATTCAATCATAACGTTAATAAAAATAGTATTGAAGAAAATGAATGAAAAGAAAATGGTGAATTTAAGAATAAATAATATCAAACATTTTTTTTGTATCGGTATCTGTTTAGTTTCATCCGCGCTGTTTCTTAATGGATGTTCAGGAACAGCTGAAACACCAGTTCCGGCAGGAACACAATCATCTGTTGGTTATGGATCTGTTTGCAAGGCAGGAATTTATAGCTGTCATACTCCATATCAAGTTCCTCTGGGCTCTCCATGCAGTTGTCCTGGTGTGGGAGCGCCCTCCTACGGTAATGTTCACGCGAAATAAATAAAATTGACAAGTTAATTCGGAATTCCTCATGATCTTTTCCGCATCAAAGAATGACAAGGATCTTTTTGCCTCCGATCACACCTTTTTTAGTGAGAATTCAAATAAGAAGTCAATGATTGATAATAAGGTTCCTCTGGCTGATCAATTGCGGCCAGTGGAATTGGAGGAGGTTGTCGGACAAAATCATTTGGTTGGTAAAAAGGGCATTATTACCCGTATGATTAATCATGGTACTTTATCAAGTTTGATTTTGTGGGGTTATCCTGGAACAGGGAAGACGACGATTGCCCGGATTATTTCCCAGTATACAAATTTGAGATTTGTTCAAATATCCGCAATTTTTTCCGGGGTGGCAGAATTAAAAAAAATTTTTGACGAGGCAAGAAAATATAGACAACAAACCGGTAAGGGTACCCTATTATTTGTGGACGAAATTCACCGTTTCAACCGTACTCAACAAGACAGTTTTTTACCCGTTGTTGAAGATGGAACTATTATTCTGATAGGGGCGACCACTGAAAATCCATCTTTCGTGTTAAATGGTGCTTTGTTATCCCGTTGCCAATTGATGGTACTGAAACGTCTTGATGAAGAAGCGTTGAAACAACTCATTCAGCGTGTTGAAATTAATACTGAAAAGAAATTGCCTCTTACGGATAAAGCCTTACATGTTCTTATTGCCATGGCAGATGGAGATGGTCGCTATCTCTTGAATATGGTAGAACAATTAATCAAACAAAATTTTGTTCATAAAATTGATGAAAATGCGTTAAATGAATTACTAAGCCAAAAAGCAGTATTGTATGATAAGGATAGGGATGGGCATTATAATTTGATTTCAGCCCTGCATAAATCACTTCGAGGTTCGGATCCCGATGCTGCCTTGTACTGGTTCGCGAGAATGTTGGAGGGTGGAGAGGATCCAAGATATATTGCAAGACGATTGACCCGTTTTGCATCGGAAGATATTGGATTAGCCTCACCTAATGCTCAGATACTGGCAATTTCAGCTTGGGAGAGTTATGAACGGTTAGGATCACCTGAAGGGGAAATCGCATTAGCTGAACTGGTAGTTTACTTGGCAACAGCACCAAAGTCCAATGCTGTTTATAAAGCCTATAACAAAGCGAGAGCGGTTGCAAAAAAAACGGGAAGCTTGATGCCACCAGCCCATATATTGAACGCGCCAACCAAAGTGATGAAAGAGCTTGGTTATGGCAAGGGATATCAGTATGATCATGATACAGAAGAGGGATTTTCTGGACAAAACTATTTTCCTGATCGTATGAAACGTGAACAGTTTTATTTTCCCACACATCGGGGAACAGAAGAGATCATTTCAAAACGTCTTGAACAGTGGAATAAACTTAGAAATAAATAGATTATATGAAAATTTTAAATATTACGGTTAAAGATGAAGATGGTGAAGTGCGTCTTGATCGTTGGGTAAAAAGAAATTACCCCCAATTTACGCAGGGCATGATTCAAAAATTGTGCAGAACCGGTCAAATAAGGGTTGATAAAAAAAGAATTCAGGCATCTACACATTTGAATACTGGAAATGTTGTTCGGCTTCCTCTTGTTGAAAAAGGTGTTCTATCATCAAAAAAAAATCATGACATGGATTCCCATTTTTCAAAAAAAGTTAAAAGCTGGATTATTTATGAAGATAGCGATCTATTTGTTATAAATAAACCGTCCGGTATTGCTGTTCAGGGGGGTAGTAATGTAAGATTTCATATTGACGGAATGCTCGAAGCATTGAGGGAGAATAGTAACTATCGTCCCTGTTTGGTTCATCGTTTGGATAAAGATACTTCCGGTATATTATTGATTGCTCGTCATCCAGCTGCTGCAGCAAAACTAACTGCTGCGTTCAGAGGCAGGGCAGTAAAAAAAATATACTGGGCCATTACAACAGGTCGTCCCGTTTCATCAAGTGGTAGGGTGACGCTACCATTATTGAAAGTTGAACGTCCGGGCGAATCATATGTCGTTGTTTCAGAAGAAAATAAAAATGCGCAAAAAGCTGTAACGGAATATATGGTTAAAGATTATGCCGCCAGGAAATTTGCCTGGGTCGAATTATATCCCCTTACTGGACGCATGCATCAACTTCGTGTTCATTGTTCGGCGATGAACTGTCCTATATTGGGGGATAGAAAATATAATCAAGTGAATGGCTCACTCGAAGGTTTTCCAGAATTACTACATCTTCATGCCCGCGCAATAATCATTCCTCATCCCCAGGGTGGATATCTGGAGGTTGAAGTTGAATTGTCATCCCATATGAAAGAAACATTTAAGAGATTGGGATTTGATATGCCATCCGGTAATTGTGTCAAAGTTAATAAAAGATAAGAAATATAACTGAAAATATTTCATTTGAAAAATTAATTTCGTTTTATGATTGCATAAAAAAACCATCATGTTATTTCTGATTAGTTTATATTTTTAACTTACCATTATTAAATGAATCCAAAGATTAATGATGCTAAAAAAGAAAAAGATATTTATTGGTGTTTTGGGAGCCTCTGTATTATTGATAGCGGGAAGTAACCTTGCAATCAATTACATGATTGACCGGCAAAAAATCAATGATCAATTATCAGAAATAATTGAAAAAAAAACAGGACGAAAAGTCCATTTAAATCATTTGTCTCTTCAATTAGTTCCCTGGCCTGAAATCAAAGCATCGGATATTGCTTTGGAAAATATAAAAGATGGCAAGGCTGATTATTTCATTCATGCAGGGAAATTTTCAGCGAAAATTAATTTATTGTCTTTGTTAAAAAAAAATATCAATATTCATGCATTGGAACTTTCAAATGTAAAATTAAATTTGGAAGAAAATCAAGAAGGTATAAAAAACTGGGAATTTCATCCCTATAAAAAATCAGATATTCTGTCTGAAAAAAATAAGAAAAAAAATAAGAAAAAATGGACAGTTAATTTCAGGACAATCAATTTCAGTCATGTTCAGACATGTTACGATAATTTTAGAAATAATAAACATGCACATTTTCTTTTGAAAACTGTTGATATTGATCAGTTTGAAGGGAATAAGATACGTTTTGAAATTAATGGACATAATCATCAAGCGAATTTTTCATTATCTGGACGTATTAATCATGCGGATGCTTTGCTATTGCATAGAAATGTAGTTTCTTCATCTCCTGTTAAATTCCAAATGGTTTTAACAGAGTATTTTCAAAACCAAAATGTCGGAAATATACATGTCAATGGAACTGTAAAAGATTCTATCAATTTGAAAAATTTCTCAATATCGGCAAGAGGTGCGATTCTAAACCTGCAGAACCTTAATTTGTTATTCCCACATGCCAATTTACCATTGGTTGAAAATATTACCTTCAATACGCTACTTGAAGATATTGATACAGAAACGGAGAAAAATTTAAAACCAAAAATAAAACTGTTACAATTAAATATGGGTTATATTCCAATTAGGGAATCATACAAAGATTTCGATTTGACGAATGTCCAAATCATGGCCAATCAGTTTAATGAAAATATAAATATCCAGTTTAAGGGTAAACTGAATGACAATATATTCAGTTGGGCTGGCGATTTGGGAACATTGAATAATTTTCAACAAATATTGTTTTCAAATAATCTCAAGGAAATACCCATAAAGGGAAATTTGTCATCAGATAATTATTCGGCACAGATTCATGGGACAGTAGGAGGAAAAAATCCATCTCTCATAATAAAATTAAATGCATTAAAAATTGACCATCAATTTTCTAAAATTGGTTTTGTTGAAGCACATGATATATTTTATAGTGGTAAAATATATTTGCCTTTTAGAGTTAACATTCAGTCAATCAATCATATTCGCGATGAAATTTTGCATAATTTGGGTGCAGAAGGTAGTATAAACGGTAAAAATCTTCAATTTAATCAATATAATTTTAATAATTTTTCAGGATATTTTAATTGGAATAACAATCAGTTAAAAATTAACAATGCACAGTTCATTAATAAACAAAATCATCTTAATCTTGATATCGCCTATAATCATAACAATGATGATCAAAAACTGTATGTTACGATCCATCCATCCGTTTTTCCGATGGAGTGGCTGGAACAAAGATATAAGTTGGCAGAATTGTATAGTGGTCCTATTGAAGTGACTGGAAATATTTCAGCTAAAGGTTCAAATTATGATCAGTGGATTCATTCAATGGTTGGACGTGTTGGAATAGCCGGAATTGGAGGAATTGTCAAGGCTGAAGGATTAAGACATTATCTAGGTAAAGCAGCTGATACTTTGCCATTGAAAAAGAATCTTTCAACGCAATGTTTGGCAGTACATTTTAACCTGAAAAATGATCAATTATATTTTGATACATTTACACTTCAGGCTAAAAAATTTGCCCTGAATGGAACAGGGTATTATTCCATACCCGCACATCAAATTGATTTTCATATTGTTCCCGATATCTCATTGGGTTCATTCAGTGCCTCCGTGCCAATCATTATTAAAGGCAATCTTGACAAACCGATTATAAACTTTGAAAAAAATAAAGATAAGGTTTTTACCCTAAGTATTAATACGATAAAAAAAATGCTTGAACGCACCGATTATTGTTCAGATTCCTTATCAAAAGCTAGAGCACAATAATTATAAATACCTGATATTGGAAAAATTATATGAACAAACCATTAAAATTGCGCCGTTTTTGGGATAAGGCAACTTATATCAAAGATGATGATGGTTTTAGGATATATCTTGATAAACAATTATTACGTCTTCCGCAGAAATCGATATTAAAAGTATCTAACGAAACGCTAGCAAAAAGAATAGTAGATGAATGGCAAAATGCCGGTTGTAAAAAAGGAGATATTTTTTCATTTGATACTTTACCCATTACGCGAATAATCAGTACTCTTATTGAAAAAATCAAACCTGATCGTAAGAAATATATTGATGTCCTTCTTCCCTATGTAAATGGTGAATTGCTTTGCTATCGTGCGGAAAAACCTAAACAATTGGTAAATAGACAAAATCAGCTATGGCAACCTATTTTGCAATGGATTGAAGAGTTTTTACATATAACCTTTAGAATGACAAAAGGGGTTATGCCTATTGTGCAGGATAAACAAACAATCAATAAGATAAAAACCTATATTATGAAGCTTTCTGATGAAGAGTTGACTTTTTTTGCTGTAATTATACCATTATTGGGAAGTGTTGTATTATCAATTGCCATTTTTGAAAGAAAGTTATCAGCACAGCAAGGATTTGAGTATGCTTATCTGGATGAACATATTCAATCTCAAATTTGGGGTTATGATGCAGAACAACAACAAAGATTAAACCTTATACAGAAAGAAATCAATGAATGTGTAGATTATCTTGAATATGTTAATAATTGAGGTTTAAATAAATTGATTATCAAACCTCAGAAAATAGTTTGAAAGTTAAATTTTAGACCAAGTTTCCTCTTCTGGCATAAGCAAACATATTACCGCTTGACAGGCAATACCTTCCTGGCGGCCTGTAAATCCCAGTTTTTCGGTAGTTGTCGCTTTAACGGATATAGCTGAAAGTTTGAGTTGCAACAATTCTGAGATTTTTTGCCTCATTGAATCGATATACGGACGCATTTTCGGTTTTTCACAAATCAGGGTAATATCCAGATTACTTATTTTACCACCACGTTCTATTATGCGTTTTCCGGCATGAATAATAAATTTTTGGCTATCCGCATTTTTCCATTGAGGATCAGAGGGAGGAAAATGACTGCCGATATCCCCTTCAGCCAAAGCACCGTAGATAGCATCACATAAAGCATGCAAAGCAACATCGGCATCTGAATGGCCTGCCAATCCATGTTCATAGGGTATATTAATACCGCACAGGATCAATGGACGATCTTTTTCAAAAGCATGCACGTCAAAACCGGAACCTATTCTCGGAATCATTACTTTAGACATAAGGCATTCCAATCGTTTCAAATCATTTTTGTAGGTTAATTTAATATTGTTTTCATCACCCATGACCAACATAACGGGTAATCCTGCCTGTTCAAAAAGCGCTGCATCGTCTGTCGCTCCTTTGGAGAATGAACCGCGATGAATTTTAAGTAATTGGCGAAAATTAAATCCTTGAGGTGTTTGTGCACGATATAAATCATCTCTCGAAATTGTATTCTCAATAATATTTTGTTTAGATTTTTTAAGTGTTTCAGCAACGGGAATGGCGGGAATAGCTGCAGGATATTGTTTAAGAGCGTCAATTACCTTTGTAATAATCTCAGATGATACATTCGGTCTTGCTCCATCATGTATTAGAACAACATCAGGCTGTTCAGGTTCGGGAAGTTTTGCCAATGCTTCCAGACCGGCCTTTACACTATCCTGTCGTTCTTCCCCCCCTTGAATGATTGGTAAAATCTTATTATTTTTTAGATCATTTAAAATTGGAGACAGCAATGAGGCATCACCTACGGGCTGTACAAGATCAACATGAGGTAAAAATGCTTTGGCAGCATGAAAGATGACAGGATGGCCCAGCAATCGAACATACTGTTTTGGTAACGTTCCATTTTGATTGAACCGTTTACCTGAACCGGCAGATAGAAGAATAAGAGCGATGCGCATAATAACTGAATTGTATAAAAAAAGATATTTTTGTTAAACTATAATTAAAGTAAAAGACTTTATTAATCATGTTTTAAATAATAAATCAATTGTGATAAATTTTACGAAATCAAATTGAAAAAAATACCGAAAATGATTACAGATACCGCTAAAGACATTCCTGATTTGAAGCCGATTTGCCTTGCTGGGGATAAAATAATCAACTATCCTGTTATTCTGGCACCTATGGCAGGAGTGACAGATTTTCCATTCAGACAATTGGTCAAGAAATTCGGTGCGGGTCTGGTTGTTTCCGAAATGATAGCCTCATGGGCCATGATTCGTGAAAACAAGACAACGTTGCAAATGGCTGAACCCATTACAAAGGGCTTGAACTCTACCCAATTGGCTGGTTCAGATCCTCAAGCCATGGCTGAGGCGGCACGAATCGCTGTTGATAAAGGCGCTGATATTATTGATATTAATTTTGGCTGCCCCGTCAAGAAAGTGGCTGTGGGTCAACAAGCTGGCTCAGCCCTGATGAAGGATGAATTAAAAGCATCAATTATATTGGAAGCAGTGGTTAAAGCCGTTGATGTTCCGGTTACGCTTAAAATGCGTATGGGATGGGATCATCAATCTCTAAATGCCCCGCAATTGGCCAGAATTGCTGAAGAATGTGGGATTAAAATGATTACAGTGCATGGCAGAACACGACAGCAATTATATAAGGGGAAAGCAGATTGGTCTTTTGTGAAGTATGTTAAGGAAGCTGTTAAAATTCCAGTAATCGTTAACGGTGATATTGTTGATTTCAATACTTCTGTGATTGCTTTGCAACAATCAAAGGCTGACGGAATTATGATTGGACGGGGTGTTTACGGAAAACCCTGGCTTTTATCCAAGATTATCCATTACCTGCAATGCAAGGATATTCCAGCACCTATAACCTTGCAGGAAGAAAAAGAGATCATTCTATCTCATTATGATTCCATGTTAACCTATTATGGGGAGTATTCTGGATTAAGATTGGCCCGTAAACATTTATCATGGTACTGTGCGGGCTTACCTGATTCCGCTTCATTCAGAGCGTCAATTAATAAAATGGACAACGCCAGGGATGTAATCTATGCAATTAACGAATTCTATGATTTCCATAGTGATGAATTTTTAATAAGGCATGAATTTGTTAATTGAAATTTATGATGAGCAAAAATATTCATGTTTTTACAGATAGTAATGAGATAATTGAGGCTTTACCTTTTCCATTGGTGATTATCAATCATTTCGGAAAAATTGTTTATCTGAATCATCAGGCAGAGTTGTTTTTGAATATTTCCAGAAAATCCGCCTATTGTTGTGAATTGAATGATTTTTTGCTGGAAAATATATCTTTTTCAACATTGTTTTCACAAGTAAAAGAAAATGGACGTGTTGTTAGACAATACGGAATGAAATTAAGATTGAAAAACGGTAATAATAAAGAATTTTTTCTTTCTCTGGCTCCAGTTGAAAATAATGATGATCTATATATCGTTACATTTCATGATCATTCCTTGCTCAATATCATCAGGAATTCACGGCAAACAACTGATTTCAATCAGATTGAAAAAAATCTGTCACTCATGCTTTCGCATGAAATAAAAAACCCATTGTCAGGTATTCTTGGTGCGGCACAATTGCTGCAACAAACTGTTACAAATGAAGATAAAAAGCTAACCGGCTTAATTTGTACAGAAGTTGAGCGCATAAGTAAAATGCTTGATAGATATATTGATGAAACGCATAAACATATCAAATATTCGAAGTTGAATATTCATGCTATTTTGAATCATGTTATTCAAATCGCAAAAAACGGTTTTGCTAAAGATATCAGAATCAATGCATTATACGATCCATCTCTACCTTTAATAATGGGCGATAAAGATGCATTAATACAATTATTTCTTAATCTTATCAAAAATGCTTCAGAAGCATTGCAAAATTTTGATAATCAAGATGAAATAAGTATAATAACCAAATATCAATCAGATTTGATGATAAAAGAGGCGTGTCATCACTATAATTTTTTACCATTATTGATTGTTATTAGAGATACTGGAGCAGGCGTATCTGAAAAAATAAAAGATCATCTTTTCAATCCGTTTATTAGTGACAAGGAAAATGGATTGGGAATCGGATTAGCTTTATGTAAAAAAATTGTTCAAAATCATGGAGGTATGATTGATGTTGAACGAAATAAAAAATTCACTGATTTTAAGATATATCTTCCCATCAAACAATCCAAATCGAACCTGAGATATTAAGTTGTAATTAATTAAAAATGGTTATAAAAAAATCAACAATCTTAATTCTGGATGATGATACCTCGATCAGAACAGTTTTAAGTCAGGCCTTTACACGACTAGAATTTAATGTAATGGCAACGACAAAAGTTGAATTGGGATTGGATTGGGTTAAGAAAAATAAAGTTGATCTTGTCATAACAGACATAATGATGCCTGATATAAATGGCTTTGATGTTATTGACAGGATTAAATCATTTAATATTGACATACCCATTATTGCTATAAGTGCATTATCAACACTTTCAACGGCATTAGAGGTTAAAAGAAAGAATATTTTTGAATATTTCCCAAAACCATTTGACCTTAATAAGTTAATTGCAACGGTACAAAAAGCATTAAAATCCTTAAAAGTCAATTTTTATAATTTTGATGGAATTATTCATGAAGAAAATTTACCCTTAATTGGTCAGTCAACAGCGATGCAGGAATTGTATCGTATGATCGCTAGGCTAATTCAATCTGATTTGACTGTTCTTATCACGGGAGAAAGCGGAACAGGTAAAGAGCTCGTTGCAAAAGTTTTACACAATTATGGTAATAGAAAAAACAATTCATTTATAACGATAAATTTGGCTATTTTACAGGATGATGATATTGAAAATGAGCTTTTGAAATATACTCCTTTTATTCATGAAAATAAAAAAGAAATAGACAATCTGGAGAAAAACTATAAAGGTACATTATTTTTGGATGAAATAGGTGAGTTATCACTATCTGCCCAATTTCATCTATTGAAATTTCTTGAAAAAAATTTTTGTTTCTCAATGAATAATTCAAACACAAAAAATTACCGTATCATAGCGACGTCAAAAAACAATCTATTTGAGTTGGTTAAAACCGGGCATTTCAGAGAAGATCTCTTTTATTGTTTAAATATTGCACCATTATATCTTCCCCCTTTAAGGGAGAGAACTGAGGATATACCTTTACTTATCCAACATTTTTTAAAAAATGATCAAAATATTATAAATTTTTCTAACGAGACTATGGATTATTTTTTGACTTATAGTTGGCCAGGAAATATTCGTGAATTAAAGAATATCATAACTCGTCTATTGATTCTATATCCCTATGAAACAATCGAGGTTGATTTTGTAAAAAAGATTTTAAATGATTCTTCCATGATTGATAAATCATTCAAGTTGGACAGATTAAAGCCTTTGTCAAAACTGATTGAAAGTCATCTAAACCGTTACTTTATTGAAAATAAAGGTCAACCAATTTCAAATTTACATGAAAAAATTATAATGGAAGTTGAGCGACCATTGATTGAAATGGCTCTTGTGGAAGCTGAAGGCAATCAAATAAAAACGGCTTCGATGCTGGGAATAAATCGAAATACGTTACGTAAAAAAATGAAAATGTTTAATCTTCTCGAATTGAGTAAAAAACATAAAGGCTCAACATGTCTGGAAAAATCTATAAGCAGAAAGTGAATAAGGTTACTGAAAAATTTTCTAATAGAAAAGCCACTATTTTCTTGGTTGTGCTGGCCTTGATTTTTACAATCATCACTTTTGTTATTCTTTCAGGTGGAATTGTTACATCTCATAAATCATCGGTACAATTTGTTATTTTAAGTATTAACGGATTTGTTCTTGTTTTATTGATACTAGCTTTATTTTTTTGTATATTTCGTTTGATTTCCGAACATAGACGACGGTTGGTTGGTTCAAAAATACATATCAAGCTGATTGTGTTATTTAGTATTATTGCCATAGTTCCAACCATCTTGGTTGGAATTTTTGCGACAATTTTATTTCATTTTGGCATTCAAAACTGGTTTAATAACAGGGTAAGCACAGCGCTTAACGAGGCTTTGCTGGCTTCAAAAGGATATTTACAGGAACATAATGACAATATACGTACTGAAGCCTTTTCTTTGGCCAATTATATACAAGGTATTCAAAACAATTACGCTCAAGCAGGTCAGGATCTATATGATGATGGTAATAGCCTCGATCAGATTCTTGATTCTCAAGCGACATTAAGAGGATTAAATGCTGCCTTTGTCTATAACTCTTTTACCCAAAAAATAATTGCGTCGGGCGGTTTATTCAATAATACATCATACGCCAAACAATTACCTCGATCAGCGACCTTGATGTCGCATAATGATGTGGCAATTTTGGATTCACCTGATGAGGAAACAGTTCGTGCTGCCATTCCTATTAACGATACTCCGCCGCTCGTTTTATTGATTATAAGGCCTGTTGATCCGGTTATTCTTAATCATATGCATAAAACTGAAAAAGTTGTTATGCAGTATAATGATTTGAACAACAAAAGTTCAAAAATTCAGGTGATGTTTGTAATTATATTTGCATTGATTGCATTGCTTGTTGTTTTGGTGGCCATTTTGATAGGGCTTTTTATTGCCAATCAAATTGCTCGTCCTGTCGGGTTATTGACGTTAGCCGCACAAAAAATCAGTAAGGGTAACCTAAATGTTAGGGTACCTGAATATGGTAAGGATGATGAAATAACCGATTTGGCACGTGCCTTTAATCAAATGACCAATCAACTTTCTGTCCAGCATAAAGAACTTATAGAGGCCAATCAGCAAATTGATGAACGCAGACGCTTCACCGAAGCGGTTTTATCCGGTGTTTCCAGTGGAGTGATTGGGTTGGACAAGCAGGCAGTAATTGAATTACCTAATCGATCAGCAAATCAGCTTCTATCTATTGATTTAATGAATTATATAGGACATAAAATTACGGATGTTGTACCAGAATTCTCTCCCTTGCTATCAATTATTTCCGAAGAAATAGATATCATCAATAACAATCATAAATTAATTCAAAAGGAAATTCAGATCAAAACCTCTGCTGGGAGTAGAATGTTGCTTGCTCAGATTGGGCCAGAAATTAGGGGAAATGAAATTGAGGGATTTGTAATTACCTTTGATGATATAACGGATTTACAAGCGGCGCAGAGAAAAGCCGCCTGGGCAGATATCGCCCGTCGAATTGCGCACGAAATCAAAAACCCCTTAACACCTATCCAACTTTCTGCAGAACGACTTCGAAGACGTTTTCTTAAAGAGATATCCAAAGATCAGGATATATATAATCAGTGTATTGATACAATTGTACGTCACGTTGGTGATATAGGTAGAATGGTGGATGAGTTTTCATCTTTTGCTCGACTTCCCCAACCTGTTATCAAAACAAACGAAGTGACATGCATTATTAGGGAAACATTATTTCTTCAGCAGAATGCACATTGTGAAATAAGATATCATACGGATTTGCCCAATGACAAAATTGAAATGAATTGTGATGCGCGATTGATAAGTCAGGCTCTCACCAACTTGTTTCAAAATGCATCAGATGCTATAAATATGAAAAATGAAAAAAGTAACGGTCATGAAAATTACATAGGAAATATTTGGGTTACATTAGAGTTAAATAAGAATACTATTATCATTTCAGTAAAAGATGATGGAATTGGTCTTCCACAGGAGGACAGGTTAAGGTTAACTGAACCTTATGTAACCCATAAACCTAAGGGAACAGGATTAGGTCTCGCTATTGTAAAAAAAATTATGGAAGAACATAATGGAACATTACAGTTAAAAGATCGGATCGAAGGTCGGGGAACAATATCAATTTTGACTTTTCAAATACGAGGACAATATGACGCATGAAATTTTAATCGTCGATGATGAGCCAGATATTAGACTACTCATTGAGGGAATTTTACAAGATGAGGGGTATGAAACTCGACTTGCCGGGGATGCGGATTCAGCGATTAAGGCCTTTCATGCAAGAAGACCATCCTTAGTCATTCTTGATATATGGTTGCAAGGGTCAAAAATGGATGGTTTGGAAATTCTTAAACTCATACAAAATGAAAAACCTGCTGTTCCCACTATCATGATATCAGGTCATGGAACAATAGAAACTGCTGTTTCCGCACTTCAACATGGTGCATATGATTTTATTGAAAAACCCTTCAAGACAGATCATCTGCTAGTAGTAGTCCGTCGTGCTCTGGAAGCTGCAAAATTGGCAAGGGAAAATGAAGAATTACGTTTTCGAAGTGGATACGAAGTTAAATTAAATGGACAAAGTCAAACTATCAATTCTGTCAAAAGTCAAATTGAGCGTGTTGCGCCAACGAATTCTCGAGTTTTAATATATGGTGCGCCAGGTACGGGAAAAGAAGTGGCTGCTCGAGCTATACATAAATTATCCAAAAGAGCAGAGGGGCCTTTTTTTGTATTAAATTGCGCAACCCTTTCCCCAACAAGATTTGAAGAGGAATTGTTTGGTATTGAGGGCAATACACAAAATAATTTGCAAAGACGTACCGGTGTTCTGGAAAAGGCTCATGGAGGTACGCTGGTGTTAGATGAGGTTGCCGACATGCCTCTTGAAACACAGGGAAAGATTGTTCGAGCATTACAAGATCAAACATTTCAACGTGTTGGCGGTTCCAGCCGCGTTAAGGTTGATGTGAGGGTTATTGCCATTACGAATAAGGATTTAAACCAGGAAATTGCCAATGGAAGATTCCGCAAGGATTTATATTATCGTCTTGCAGTTGTGCCTTTGAAAATTCCAAGCTTGAAGGAAAGAAGAGAAGATATACCTGAACTCGCAACTTTCTTTTTGAAGCATTATTCTGAATTAACCGGAGTGCCAGTCATTGAATTATCAGCAGATGCTCTAACAACCTTACAGACTTATGAATGGCCAGGAAACGTACGTGAATTACGCAATTTAATGGAACGGCTTTTAATCATGATGCCTGGAAATGTTAATGAAGCCATCCGTACTGATATGTTGCCATCAAATGTCGGTCAAAACGCACCGGGTTTATTGAAAATCGATACACAAACTGATATCATCAGTCTTCCGTTAAGAGAGGCTCGTGATATTTTTGAAACGCAATATTTACAAGCTCAATTAATGCGGTTTGGTGGCAATATCAGTCGGACTGCTGGTTTTGTTGGAATGGAACGAAGTGCTTTACACAGAAAATTGAAACAGTTAGGAGTTACCGGATCAGAAGAAAGAAATAATAATAATATAAATAATTAAACTGTTAATATATGCAAGTTTCAATTTCATAAAGTGATTGGTAAAGGTTTTATTTTGTCAAAAGATACATATCAAAATATTCAAGATGTTTTTTTAAATCAGATCCGCCGTTCCAAAGTTTCAGTTACTGTTTTCTTAGTGAATGGCGTGAAATTACAGGGAATCATTTCTGGATTTGATAATTTCTCCATATTATTACGTAGAGAAAGTCATGCGCAGCTCGTTTATAAACATGCTGTAAGTACGATTATGCCCTCGTCACCTGTTCAACTCCCCTTTAATGCACCTGTAGCGACTTCAACTTCCACAACATCTGAAGAAAAGTGAGAATTTATATTTATGATTGAATCCGATTCAGTGAAATCATCAAATTTTGCTGCAGTCATTGTTCCATGGGATGTAAATCTAAAACAAAATGATAGGAATTCTAAATCTAGGCTTGATGAGATTGTTGGATTAGTATCATCTATTAAAATTGATATTGTCTATAGAGAGATTATAAATATTCGGTCATTCCGTTCTTCAACCTTAATAGGGCGGGGAAATATCGAAAAATTAAAATCTGTTATTATTGAGAAAAAGATTCAAGTTGTTGTTTTTGATGCACGTTTAAGTCCAATTCAGCAACGAAACCTTGAAAAAGAACTTAATTGTAAGGTTATAGATCGAACAGCCTTAATACTGGATATTTTTGGTGAAAGAGCGCAGACCAGAGAAGGTGTGTTACAGGTTGAACTTGCCCACCTTCAATATCAGCGTAGCCGACTAGTTAGATCATGGACTCATTTAGAAAGGCAGAGAGGTGGGTTTGGGTTTATGGGGGGGCCCGGTGAAACCCAAATTGAAGCGGATAGAAGGCTGATTGATGAACGGATTACTCGTTTAAAAAAAGATCTTGAACAGGTTCGAAGGACAAGAGGATTGCATCGTAAGGCTCGAAGAAAAGTCCCTTTTCCTATAATTGCCTTGGTTGGCTATACAAATGCAGGAAAATCCACTTTATTCAATCATTTGACAGGGGCTTCTGTTCATGCTCAGGATCAACTTTTTGCTACACTTGATCCAACCATGCGCAAGATTGATCTGCCATCAGGAAAAACAGTCATTCTTTCTGATACAGTTGGTTTTATTAGCGACCTCCCAACCGAATTGATAGCTGCTTTTAGAGCAACGCTTGAAGAAATTTCCGAAGCGGATATCATTTTACATGTAAGAGATATTTCACATCCAGAGACCCGTCAACAACAACAAGATGTTTCTTCTGTATTGGACATGATGGTGAAAGATGATGTATTGAGTGAAAACTGGAGGTCATCGACAATTGAAGTTCTCAATAAAATCGACCTAGTAGATTATACTGAATTAACAGGCAAAAATGATAATATTGTCGGTGTATCTGCCTTGACAGGACAAAATCTACCCTCGCTCATTTCTAAAATTGATCAAAGATTGCAATGTTCAATGGAAAAATTGACATATGCTATTGATATTGTTGATGGTTCAGCTTTAGCATGGCTTTATGATCATGGAGAAATTCTTGAGCGTCATGATAGCGAAAAAATCATTCAGGTAACGCTGTTACTTTCTCCTATAGATAAAGCTCGATTTGAACAGATTTATACGTACTAAAAATTTTTTTTATATTTTCATTTCATACATTCGATGAATTTTATTAGGTTCTGGAACAATCCGTTCAATTAAGTTTCGCATACCATGATTTGTTTCCAAAATCCATCCCAATTCAATTGTTTTATAGGGTAAAACTTCTCCACGTTCAAAAAGTTCGGATATAACCAATGATGGCATCAAAGCTCCCAGAGCTGTATCTCTTATGGATCCACTTATACCAAGCAAAATAACGCGGGCTGAATGAAATTGGTGTCGTAAGATTCGATAAATCAATTTACTATATCCCAAAAGGGATGGATCAGGTCCGATATCAATGATTAAATCATAAATATTGGGAATTACCAAAGCAACAGCCACTGGAATATAATTTTGTTCAACCAGAACAAAATTATCAGGTTTTAGCATGGATTTTAAATCTTTAATTAATACAGACATCTCGATTGAGGTGAGAGGAACAAAGCCCCAAGTATCATGCCATGCATCATTGTAAAGTTGGCGAAGAATTTCACCATCCCGCGCAATTTCTTTTGTATTTAATTTTCTGGTTGTGATGTTACCCAATTTTCCACATCCCATTTTCAAACCTGCAGGTATTTTATGGGCCTGTTTAGCTTGTGGACCGAATTTCATCTGATATGAAAGTAGATCCATGGCTTTTTCAAGACCGACTGCTTCAACATGGTGATGAAGCCAGGTTGGATGCCAGGGAATGGCAACGGTTGGTAAGGCATTTTGCCCTGTTATCATTATCCCTATTTCAGAATTGGCATTTAGAGTATAAGGTCCCCTGATTTTTTCCATGCCATTATGTTTCAACCATTTGGTTGCAGCGTCTATTAATTTTTTTACGACGCATAAATCATCAATTGCATCTAATGCACCGAACAAACCGACAGGTTCCTTCCATTGTCTTAACGCATTCGGATCAATTTGTGCAGAAATACGTCCAACAGGTTGATGATTTTTATATGCTATGAAATATTTTGCTGAACCATATCGAAAAAAAGCTGATTTTTTTGGATTTAATAAGCTTGATTCTTGCCAGTCCAAGGGAGGGACATATCCAGATAAACCTTTATATAGAAGACGTGGCAATTGAATAAAAAGTTTAAGCTGTTGTTTGGTTTGAACAGGAACAATATCAATATTATTGATGGAGCAAGAATTAAGGGACATGTAAAAACCATAGAAATTATGAATTATTATTTTTGAATTTTACCAATGTAAACTATAAAATAGCATTTTCTGCTTTTATATATAAAAGGATTTTGTCTTGATAGATATAAATTTATCAAAAAACAATCAAACCTTAAATTATCAACCAAAAACTCAATTTAATTCTGCAAAAAATATTCTGATTACCGGGGCTTCCAGTGGAATAGGCCAATCGTTGGCAATAGCATGTGCAAACAAAGGCAAAACTCTTTTTTTATGGGGTCGTTCTCAAGAAAAGTTAAATAGAGCGGCACAATTATGTCTAAACAAAGGGGCAAAGGTTCAAATATTTAGTATCGATCTTGCAGATTCAAAAAATAGCTTACGCCAACTGGAAACATTATTAAGCAATTATACAATTGATATGGCAATCATGGCTGCCGGTTCTGGGGATATAAGGGAGGATAAAAACAATTTGGAAAGTGATGAGTTATTATTGAAACTGATGCATTTAAATTATGTAACACCATGTATAATGGGTAATAAAATAGCTCAACAAATGATTGATCGTGGAATTTATGGACAATTGGTCTTTGTCGGTTCAGTTGCTGCATTTCATTCATTGCCTTTTGCAACTGCCTATAGTAGTTCAAAAGCCGGTTTAAGTCGTTTTGTTGATTCTTTGAGAATTTCCGTGAAAAAATGGAATATAAAAATCACTTTAATTACTCCTGGATTTGTCGATACACCCATGAGCCAAAGGTTGGAATGTAACAAACCTTTTATGATTTCATTAGAAACCGCAACTCAAAAAATAATTAAAGCGGTTGATGAGGGAAAAACAGAGCTAATTATGCCTAAATTGTTTGTTTATCTAAAATGGATTGATCTTGTTATGCCTAACAGATTAAAAGACTTTATTCTCTCTCGTCTTAAAGTGAAACAATCTTGAGATCTGGAGGTCCGGGAGGGAATTGAACCCCCGTAAACGGATTTGCAATCCGCTGCATGAGCCACTCTGCCACCGGACCATTTGATCAAGCTATTGCCTATATCAATGAAATTGGTAAAAAGGTCAAGAAAAAAATGTATAAAAACTTTACTTTTCATATTTGAGTAGTTCATGGTATTAATTTTGAAAGCATAGATATAGAGATTTTATAAACAATGACCCATCCGAATTTTGATTTTGTTCAGGCCCGGCAAAACATGATTGAAAATCAGTTACGTCCAGCTGAAGTCAGTCATGTTAAATTAATAGAAATAATGCGTGTTTTACCACGCGAATATTGTGTTCTGAATAACCAAAAAGAAATGGCTTATTCAGATATTAATATTTCACTTTTTGATCAACGGTATCTTAGTGAGCCAAGAGTGCTTGCCAGACTTGTTCAACTAGCAAATATTGAGGCAAAGCAAAAAATATTGGTTATTGGTGCAGGGACTGGATATCTTTCAGCCATTATTTCCTTAATGGGTGCGGAAGTATATGCATTGGAAGAAAATGAAAAGTTGTCTGTTATTGGAAAAAAATTCTGTAATGAATATGCATCTGACGTGCAATGGTGTGATGGAATATTACAAAATGGATATCCAAAAAATAAATTTTATGATGCCATAATAATTGACGGCTGTATTAAGGAAATTTCAAAAAAACTGATTGATCAATTAAATAAAAATGGTCATATTATTACGGTATTAAAAAAAGATGGTGATATAGGTCATGCAGTTACAGCAAAAAAGACTGATGAAGGTATAGTAATACAAAAAAGTTTTTATGCTGCCTTACCTTATTTACCAGAATTCATGAAATAATTTATATTTTTTAGCTGCTATTTTATTTTGAAGTGTTATTAATAAGGTATTATCATGATCGTCAATCGTAATTTTGGAATAAGTTTATTAACATTTTTTGCATCGACTACTGTATATGCTCAAAATTATGATGGATCAGGTATGCCAAGTTTTATTCCGCATACGCTTGAAGAAGCTCTGGCGACAGCTTATCTAACCAATCCAGATTTGCAACAGGAACGTGCCAGCTTGAGAGCCGTGGATGAACAGGTTTCGACAGCACATGCAGGTTGGAGACCGACTATCACGACTGGTTTGACTGGTGTTGTGACAGAGGGTTATAACTTAGGTGTTTCTGAACCGGCATTAGGTGCTGCAGGGGTTCATTATCCTAAATCTACTACAGAACAAAAATCAGGTGGACGACTTGGATATGGTGCAAATGTTAATATAACACAACCTATTTATCAGGGTGGGAAAACGACTGCTCAAACGCATGAGGCAATAAACAAGGTCATGGCTGAAAGGGCAAAACTTTTATCAACTGAACAAAAGGTTTTTAGCAAGGTTATTGATGCTTATGTAGCTGTTATACAATATCAGCAGCTGTTACAGATTAATATTAACAATGAAAAAATTCTGGCTGAACAGGTCAAGGCCACACATCAGCGTTTTAATCTTGGAGAAGTTACGCGAACCGATTCTGCACAGGCAGAAGCGGCATTAGCCGCAGCACGAGCACAGCGTCAAACGACTGAAGGAGATTTGCGTGGTGCTGAGGCAACCTATACCCAAGTTGTGGGGATTGCGCCAGCTCCTAATCTCAAACCACCTCAACCTCTGATTTTACCGATCAAAACAGAACAAGAAGCAATTGCACAGGCAGCATCAAACAATCCAGACGTGATTTCAGCCCTGTTTACTGAAGCGTCACAAAAAGATGATGTAAATGTGGCTATATCGGAAATTATGCCTAAGCTTAATGCTTCTTTATCCTATCAACGCATGGTCAATCAAGGAGTAGGACAAAATACATCAGATCAAAAAATGGGTATGTTGCAATTAAACATTCCCATTTATCAAAGTGGTGCGGAATATTCTAAAATACGTGAAGCAAAACAGTTGGCTCAGGCTGCACATCGTCAAGTCAGTTCTCAACGAAGAAGTGCCATGCAACTTGCCTCTACAAACTGGCAAAAATTAATGGCAGCCAAAGCGGCCATAGCAAGCAACCGTGCAGCCATTGCGTCAAATATCATTGCTTTGGCTGGTGTTGAAAAACAGGCTGTTGTTGGAACAAGTACAACATTGGAAATGTTACAACAGCAACAAACCTTGTTAAATTCACAAACCACACTTATTCAGAATTTAAGCTCAATGGTTACGGCATCTTATAGTATTGCTTCAGCCATTGGGCGTTTAACAGCACAAGACCTTAAACTGAATGTTCCCCATTATGATTATACAGCATATTATAATGCTGTTAAAAACAGATGGTGGGGTATGAGTGACTACGCACAGGATCAACCTGGACGTTAATAATTTTTCTTTAGTATAATAAAAATAATAAATGTTAGATAAAAAATTTAATCCATCTGCTTGTGAAAACGATATATACCATATATGGGAAAAAAATGGTTCTTTTTCAGCCAACCCGGAAATAAATGAAAGAAAACCTTTTGCCATAATGATCCCGCCACCAAATGTGACGGGTACCTTGCACATAGGACATGCCCTAACGATGACCTTACAGGATACCCTTGTAAGGTTTCGTCGTATGCAGGGATATGATGTGTTGTGGCAACCAGGTACGGATCATGCCGGTATTTCGACTCAATTAGTTGTTGATCGTCAATTAACAGCTCAAGGCATTGACCGTAAAACCTTGGGCAGGAAAAAATTTATTGAACGTGTCTGGCAATGGAAAGAGGAATCTGGTGGTCAAATTACCCAACAATTGAGACGGGTTGGTGCATCTCTTGATTGGAGGAGAGAGCGCTTTACAATGGATGAAGGTTTGTCTGAAGCTGTCAAAAAAGTTTTCATCACGCTTTATCGAGAAGGGTTGATTTATCAGGATAAGCGTTTGGTGAACTGGGATCCTGTTTTCAGATCTGCCGTTTCCGATCTTGAAGTCGAAAATAGAGAAATACAGGGAAATCTCTGGTATATCAAATACCCGTTAGTAGAGGATAATACTCAATTTATCATTATTGCAACAACTCGTCCAGAAACAATGTTGGGTGATACTGCAATCGCTGTTCATCCAGAAGATGACCGTTATAAAGATCTAATAGGCAAAAAAGTTATTGTTCCATTAACTAATCGTGAAATTATAATTGTTGCCGATGAATATTCAGATCCTGAAAAAGGTACAGGAGCAGTGAAAATTACACCTGCTCATGATTTTAATGATTTTGAAGTAGGTCGTCGTCACAACCTGAAATTGATAACAATTTTGGATGAAAGTGCAGCAATTGATCTAAATGAGTTATCTGAAAATGAAAAATCAGATTTTATATGTTCTTTACAATCATTACCTCGTGATAAAGCACGTAAAATCATTGTCGAAGAATTAAAAAAACTTGAATATATTGAAAAAATAGAATCGCATAAACATCAGGTTCCTCATGCTGAACGTGGAGGGGCAGTTATTGAACCTAGATTAACCACACAATGGTATTGTGACGCAAAAACGCTTTCTGAACCTGCTATCAGGGCGGTACAATCGGGAAGGATGAAATTCGTTCCCAAACAATGGGAAAACACTTTTTTTGCTTGGATGAGGGATCTGCAACCCTGGTGTATAAGTCGCCAATTATGGTGGGGGCATCAAATACCCGCGTGGTATGGTCCTGATAATACTGTTTTTGTAGCCTATGATGAAAACGAGGCTAAACAGCAAGCATTAAAATATTATGGATGTAAGCAGGAATTACGAAGAGATGAAGATGTTTTGGATACATGGTTTTCATCCGCATTGTGGCCATTTTCGACATTGGGGTGGCCAAATGAAACAATAGAATTAGACCGTTATTATCCCGGAAACGTGTTAATAACAGGTTTTGATATCATTTTCTTTTGGGTTGCGAGAATGATGATGATGGGAATGCATTTTATGAAAGATATTCCCTTTAAAACCATTTATTTACATGGACTTGTACGTGACGAAAAAGGTCAAAAAATGTCCAAAACCAAAGGGAATGGTATCGATCCTATTGAAATAATCGACGAGTTCGGTGCTGATGCAATGCGATTCACTATTTGCGCTTTGACAGGGCCGGGTCGAGATATCAAACTAGGTAAAAAACGTATTGAGGAATATCGTACATTCATCACCAAGTTATGGAATGCTGCACGATTTTGCGAAATGAATCAAGTGACTGAAAATACTGAATATTCACCATCCGATATTCAGTTATCCCTAAGTCAATGGATTTTAGCAGAATTATCAAAAACGATTAGACAGGCCACAGCTGCTCTGGATAATTTTCGTTATGATGAATATGCTTCTATTTGTTATCATTTTACATGGGATAAATTTTGTGATTGGTTTTTAGAATTTGCAAAATCAGCGTTTCAAAAAAATAACCACGATACAGTAAAAGAAGTTAGAACAATCACTGCTTTTGTATTAAAGAATTTATTAAAAATTTTACATCCCGTTATTCCGTTTGTAACAGAAATTATTTGGGCTGAATTTGGATTTGGTAAAAAAGGAAACCTGATCACGTCTTCATGGCCAAAAAGTTATGAATTAGAGACAGCTATTTCTCAAAAGGCAAATGATGAAATAGATTTTATAATAAAATTAATAACTGAAATTCGTGTTTTAAAAGCTGAAATGAATATCCCGCCAGCAAAACTAATACCTGTTCTGGTTAAAGATATTGATCAAAAATATTTCCAAATTATTGAACAATGGTCAGATGCCATTGGCAGAATGGCCAGAGTGCAATCTATTGCCAAATTACAGAATGAAATACCATCTGGTTCGATTCAAACAATTATAGATGATACAATTTTGGTCTTACCCTTACAAGGCATTATTGATATAAAGAAAGAAAAAGAACGCTTAACAAAGGAAATCGAAAAAATTGCATTGGAAATTGAACAGCTGAATAAAAAATTATCCAACCAGAATTTTCTTAGTAAGGCAAGACCTGAAATTGTTGAAGAAAATCGTGAACGGTTAAAACAGTTGGTAAAATCTGAAAAGCGATTTAAAACCGCTTTATTGCATTTAAATTAAAAGTAAAATTTTCAACTATTAAGGATGTTGAAAAGGTAATTCAATATCCTTTTAATTGTACAAATATTTACAAATATTATAATTGATTATTCATCAAAAAAATTTATCTTGTATAAAGGAAACAATATGTATGGAAATGAAAAAAATCAATTAACAAACAATATAGTTTTGGGTGGCGGATGTTTTTGGTGTATAGAAGCAATTTTAAAAAATGTTAAGGGTATCCGTACTATTATACCGGGTTATTCAGGAGGATATACTGAAAACCCAACTTATAAGGAGGTATGCACTAATCAAACTGGGCATGCCGAAGTGGTAAAAATCATTTATGATCCTGATACTATTAGTCTTGATAACATATTAAAATTATTTTTTGTTATTCACGATCCCACGACGAAAGATCGACAAGGTGGAGATATCGGTTCGCAATATCGTTCAATAATTTTACCCGCATCTGTAGAGCAGGAAAAAATTGCCTATAAAGTTAAAAAAGAAATTCAAGATGAAAAAATATGGAAAAATCCAATTGTAACAGAAATTAAAATGCTGGATAAATTCTATCCAGCTGAAAAAGAACATCAAAATTATTTTGAATTACATCCTGAAGTGGCTTATTGTCAGGCTGTAATTGAACCAAAAGTCCGAAAATTCCGACAGAAATTTATCGACTACCTAAAAAAATAATATTATGATTTATCAATATTCTTGTCATCTTCATCAAGGAAAAACTGGTCAGTTTCCTCATCAAAATCAAAAATTTCTGCATATCTGACCCAACCAATAATGGTTAACAAAGTCTGACGTGCTGAATTTGGTGACATGGTATCAGTCAATTCATCGCGGAACCTTTCAGCACTTGCTCTATGGTTGGGTCGTTCATCCAGAATGGAACGTATCGAACGAATCAATGAAACATTTTTTATCAAACTCTTACGGAATATATCCTTACGTTCTTCCAATTCAGAATTAACAAGTTTTTTTCCCAAATCAGTTAGGCGGATATCACCTTCGGCCATATCAGCGAATTCAAGCATTTGCAAGGTTTCACCAATAGGCAGTAAATCATCCAGCTCCATTTGCAGACTCTTGGCCAATTGAGGCAAATCTGCCTTTCCACAATAGGGTTCTGTATATAATGTTTCCATCATACCGATCATAAGATTCATTGACATACGTGGAAGCGCTGCATAACGATTATTTACCGCTTGTTTCATATCGATATTGTTTGGATCGACATTGATTGGATCACGATGAGTCATGAGAATATAAATCCGGTCAACAAATTGTCGAAAAGCCGGATCTTCCCGATTACGGGGATGAGGAAACGTAACTTCCAACTCGTGGGCAATTGTACCCGGATTTGAAGAAAATATAAGTAAACGGTCACACATCAATACAGCTTCCTCGATACTATGTGTAACAATCAAAATGGATTTTACTGGTAATTTTTTTTCTACCCACAGTTCAATAAGATCAGTTCTTAAATTTTCAGCTGTAAGAACATCAAGGGCAGAAAAAGGTTCATCCATCAATAAAAGATCTGGATGCACTACCAACGCTCTTGCCAATCCAACACGTTGACGCATTCCACCCGAAAGCTCTTTTGGGTAAGCCTTTTCGTAACCCCCTAAACCAATAAGATCTATTGCCTCTTCACTTAACTGTTCCATATTTTTTCGTGGGGTGTTTTTTGCTTCAAGTCCCAACTGAACATTATCTTGTACAGTCAACCATGGAAAAAGAGCGAAAGATTGAAAAACCATAGCTACATCCTTTGCCGGACCTGACAATAATTGGTTTTTCCATTTTACCTCTCCTTTGCTTGGTGGGGTTAAACCAGCAATAATTCTCAATAAAGTGGATTTTCCAGAGCCAGAGCGTCCCAATAATCCGACAATCTCCCCTTGTTTCAAGGTTAAATTGACGTTATCTAAAACCACCAATTCAGAATTATTATCTTTTTTATATGATTTTTGACAATTCTTGATTTGAAGTAAAATATCCTGTTTTTGATTCATGGTTTTTTCCTTAGATAAAGGACAAGCGTCGTTGCGCAAAACTATATAAAGGGTGCCAGACAATCCGATTGAAAAGAATGACAAAGGCCGACATTACAACCATGCCAAGTCCGACCTTAAATGTATTGCCCATTTCTGTTGCAAGTGCGATATATGATCCCAAACCTTCAGCAATCAAGGTTGTATTGCCCCAACTTGCTAATTCTGCAGCGATGGAGGCATTCCAAGCTCCTCCACACGCAGTGAGTGCTCCTGTAACATAATAGGGAAAAATGGCAGGTAACATAACCTTAAACCACCATAATTTTCCATGGATTTGTAAATTGTTTACCACCTCTCTTAAATCTCCGGGAAAATTTGAGGCACCACCAACAACATTAAATAAAATGTACCATTGTGTTCCCAGGATCATCAATGGCGTCAACCAAATATTACTACTTAAGTGAAAATGAACAATTCCAACAACAAAAAAAGGAAAAAATAGATTGGCTGGAAAGGCAGCCATGAATTGCGCGATTACCTGTGTTCTTTTTGCCCATTTGGAACGTAATCCCAACCATATTCCTGCAGGTACCCAAATGATACTTGCCAGAATTATCATGCTTATAACTCTTAAAAGTGTTAAAAATCCCAGCCAGATAACATATAAAATTTCATGAATGGTCAATTGGTCATGGACAGCGTGATAGATATAAAAACCAGCGATTATGCCCAGAAAACATAATACAGAAATATAAATGACATCTGATGTTTTTGTTGCAATGAATTTTTCATTGAAGAAATTATTTTTCCTGCCAAGAGGCAGGTTGGCAATCTTATGCATTAATTTACCAATAAAGGTCATTACCCACCGAATAAAATAGGTTTTATGTATAAGACGTAAAAACCAAGGAGCAGTGTCTGTTTCGCTTTGTGTAGTTTCAAATCTAAATTTTGATGACCATGCAACCAAGGGCCGGAATAGTAATTGGTCATATGCCAAAATAACAAACAACATTGCTCCAATTGCATAAAAAATTGCGGCCAGATTTCTTTGTTCAATTGCCATACCTACATACGATCCTATTCCAGGCAAAACAATGTTTGTATTTCCAACAGTGATTGTTTCTGAATAGACAATCATGAACCAGCCACCGGACATGGACATCATCATATTCCAGATCAATCCTGGAATAGCGAATGGAACTTCCAGTTTCCAAAAACGTTGCCATCCAGTTAAACCAAAACAACGTGCGGCTTCTTCCATGTCAGGAGGTATCGTTTTGAGGGATTGATACAAACTAAATGCCATATTCCATGCCTGACTGGTAAAAATCGTAAAAATTGCAGCCAGTTCGGCACCAAGAATTTTGCCGGGAAATAATCCCATAAAAAAGACAACTGTAAAGGTTAAAAACCCTAAAATGGGCACAGATTGCAATATATCGAGAACAGGAATTAGCAGCATTTCCGCCTTACGACTTTTGGCTGCTAAGACTGCGTATCCAAAGGTAAAAAGTAAAGAAGCGAAAAGAGCGGCAAACATGCGTAAAGTTGTACGCATGGCATATCCTGGCAAATAGATGGGATCCAGGTGTATAAGTTGCGCATTTGGCATATTCAAGGGTTGTATAACGTGCCGTGTAGCTGTTGCAATCGATACCCCTAGTGCAATCACACATATAATGGTGATTGCATCAAAAATATTTGGTTTCGATTGAACAGTTACGCTGGCGGGAATATTCTGTTTTTTCATTTGCCCGCCTAGTCCTCTTAATTGTATTTTATTGTTAGATTGAACGATAATTATTAACTAAACTCGATCATATTGTATAAAAAATGATCAGACACCCGTACTTCCGAAACCTCCACACGATCGTTCCGTTTCTTCGAGAATATCTGTTTCTTCCCAAACTGCCCGAATAACTGGGGCTATAATAGCTTGCGCAATGCGCATACCACGCTCGACCACAAAGGATTCTTTCCCTGTATTCAATAAAATTACTTTAACTTCACCACGATAATCTTCATCAATTGTACCGGGAGAATTGGGAAGTAATATTCCATGTTTCATGGCCAATCCTGATCTGGGACGGATTTGCAACTCATAATTATGGGGTAAAGCTATTTGCAACCCTGTAGGAATAAGCGCTATTTCTTGCGATAAGATTGTAATCGGTTCATTAACGGCAGCCAGTAAGTCCATTCCTGCCGCACCAATGGTTGCATAGGAAGGGAGTGGCAGCTCTATAGAATGTGCCAGCCTTTTTACTCGAATTCTAGGAAAGGGTGCCAAGGACATGTTAATTACCCCCTATTTTCTGATTTGAAAAATGTAATGATTTCCTGCGTCAAAAGATATCCAATCTTTTTTTTACTGGCTCTCTCAAAATGCTGCTTACCAGAGGATGACAGAATTGTCACCTCATTTTCTGAGCCCCCCATGATATTTGTTGAAGATTGGACATCGTTAACAACTATCCAATCGCAACCTTTACGTATTCTTTTATCAACTGCATTTTTTAAATGGTTTTCAGTCTCCGCTGCGAATCCGATAACAAGTTTTGGACGATTATTTTTAAGTTGAGAAATTTTTGCAAGAATATCAGGATTGATTTCCATTTCCAGAATTGGTGGGAGAATATCCGCTGTCTTTTTGATTTTATGTTTGGCAACATTCCTGACTCGCCAATCAGAAACTGCAGCAGTCATAACAGCCATATCTACAGGTAAATGTGCAAGACATGCATCTAGCATTTCATTAGCTGTCTTAATTTTTACGGTGTTTATATTGTCAGGTGGTGATAGTGATACGGGTCCTGAAATCAGGGTAACCTCTGCACCAGCATCCCGTATGCTTTCTGCAATAGCATAACCTTGTCTGCCTGATGAATAATTACCTATAAAACGGATAGGATCAATCGGTTCGAAAGTTGGGCCAGCTGTAACAAGTGCTTTCTTGCCTTCCAAGGGGCGATCAGGCACCAAGACATTACGAATATGATCTGTAAATTTATCTGGAGAGATAAGGCGTCCATAACCATACTCTCCACAGGCCATCTTTCCTTTTGCGGGTCCTGCAATGACCATATTTCTTTCTTTAAGTGTTTGTATATGATTTTGTGTAATAGGATTTTCCCACATATGAACATTCATTGCCGGAGCAATAAGAACAGGCATAGTTGGTGGTGCGGCTAAAATAATAGTACTGGCAAGATTATCGGCAATACCCAAGGCAATTTTTGCAATCAAATTGGCAGAGGCGGGATAGATAATTATAAGATCCGCTTCTCTGGTTAATGAAATATGTTCAATATTATGATTTTGGGTCAATGAAAATAAATCTTGGTAAACTTCATTGCCACTTAAGGTTTGCAAAGAAAGGGGAGTAATGAATTCAGCCCCTGATTGCGTCAAAACACATTTTACATTATGATGATTTTTGCGAAATAGACTTATGAGTTCTAAAGCTTTATAGGCTGCTATTCCGCCAGAAATGATAAGTAAAATGTTTTTGGGTGTCATGGAATTTTTTTCAAATTGTAACTAATTATATGCGCCAACCTGAATGGATTGCTGCTATTCCACCGGAAAGGTTTTGATAAGTAACACGTTCCAATCCAGCCTGTTCCATCAGAGATTTAAGTGTTTCCTGATCTGGAAAAGTACGAATGCTTTCTGCCAGATATTGGTAGCTATCACGATCCTTGGCAATAATTTGACCTATACGTGGCAATACCTGAAAAGACCATGCATCATATAGAGGGCGTAAAAAGGGAATGATCAATTTTGAAAATTCAAGACATAAAAATCTTCCCCCCGGTTTCAATACCCGTCGTGCCTCTTCTAGAACTTGATTCTTGTGTGTACAATTTCTCAAGCCAAATGAAATAGTTACACGATCAACAGATCGATCAGGCAAACAAATTTTCTCCCCATCAACACAAAAAAGATGGATATTGTCCACATATCCAAGGTCAAGTGTACGTTCCTGACCTACGTGAAGCATACTGTAATTAATATCTGTTAAAAAAACCGTGCCACCTCCTCGATTTAACCAACCAAAACTTATGTCCCCTGTACCTCCAGCCAAATCAAGTAATGTTAAATTGGGGGTGGGATGCAGCTCTTGAATAAATATCTGTTTCCAAACCCGATGAATGCCCAATGACATTAAGTCATTCATTATGTCATATTTTTGTGCGACACTATCAAAAACAGCCTTTACCATTGAAGGTTTTTCTTTATCATTAACTTGTCGAAATCCAAAATCAGTAATATGTTCGTTGGATTGAGAAGCGGTATCATTATTATTTTTCATACGATTAATTTTCAGAAAAACTTATGCCAGAATTGCCCGAAGTAGAAATAATTAGACGTGGATTGGAAAAAAAATTGACTAATCATACAATCCAAAACGTTCAACGCCATCGAATTAACCTACGTCAATCTATACCTATAACATTAGAAACATGCTTGGCAAATACCAGAATTGTAAAATTTAATAGACGTGGCAAATATATTTTAATGGAATTAAACAACGGATTGACCGTTTTATTTCACTTGGGAATGTCTGGAAAAATTATCGTGCAACCTTCTGGATCAGGTTATGAAAAACAAAAACACGAACATCTAACGATATTAACCCATGAAGGTGAATGTCTTCAGTTTATAGATCCAAGGCGTTTTGGAATAATAGATTTGTTTCCAACAAATACGATACATAATCTTTTAAAAATGATGGGACCCGAACCTTTTCCCGATACAGGGATTAACGTTTCCTCTCATCAGGCAATATTATGTGATTATCTTCATGAAAAATTTAAACTTAAAAAACAATGTATTAAAAATACAATGCTTGATCAACGTGTTATTGCTGGGTTAGGTAATATCTATGTTTGTGAATCTTTATTTCTTGCTGGAATTTCACCTTTTCAAAGTGCGTGTGAATTAAAAAGACAAGAAATTCTGTTATTGATTCAATCCATTCAATCCATTTTGCTCAAAGCGATCGAGGCGGGAGGATCTAGTATGCGTGATTATGTTCATTCAAATGGCGAAAAAGGTTATTTCCAAATGCAATGGAATGTCTATGGTAAAGAAGGCGAATTGTGTAATTACTGTTTACAAAAGGGAAGAAAAACAGTTATAAAAAGAACGGTTCAGGCAGGACGTTCAAGTTTTTATTGCGAAATTTGCCAAAAATGAAAAAATCATTGAATAATTCGCTTGACGTATGAACAGTAAGCTATTAATAACATGCATTAATGTGTAGTATTAATCCATTTAAACGAAAATAGACAAACAGGAAATCCATGGCGAATATCGCATCTGCGCGTAAGCGTATACGTCAAACTTTAAAACGCACTGAACGTAATAAGGCTCGCAAGTCGCGGGTTCGTACTTTTGTAAAAAAAGTTGAAGAAGCTCTTTTGGCAGGAAACAAAGAAGGCGCTGTTGAAGCACTTCGTCATGCACAACCAGAATTGCAAAGAGCATGCACAAAAGGTATTATGCACAAAAATACTGTTGCTCGTAAAATTTCTCGCTTGGCAGGAAAGATCAAGAATTTAAAAACAGCTTAGTTATTGACTTAAATATATACAGCAAATTACATATTTTGCTGTAAACTCGCTTTATAAAAGAAAACCGACGAATGAATATCATTCATCGGGTTTTTTTTACTTTAAATGTTGAAATAATAAATTATAATCAGGAAAATTTTGGTACTTTATAAAAGTATAAAAGAGGTGTATTTTAAAGAAACCGTTATAAAACATCTGCTTACTTTTCATATTCAATAAGTTTTCTTTACGTATGTCCGAACCCACAAACGAATCTCAAGAATTTAAATTATCGCTTCAGGATGCAGACTCCAATACACTTAAATCAATATTGGAAATACATTGGGGGCGTATTTGTAGCCGCCTGCAGGTTGAAGTTGGTGAGGTGGAATATCGTACATGGTTGAAGCAAATAACGCTTGGCGCAATTGATGAAGATGAACTGACCTTATATCTACCCACCCGTTTTCTAAGAGATTGGGTTAGAGCTCAATACAACAACAAGTTAAGTCAGTTATGGCATGCTGAACTGCCTCAAATTCGTCGAGTAGAGTTAAAACTGGCTTCAAAAATTGAAAATGATCAAATTTTATCTCTTAAAAACAGTTCCGATGCGGAAAAATATTCTGGCATAGATAATATTAAAACAGAATTCTCAAACCAACAAAAATCAGATACTAAACTCAATCATGTTAAGGAAGCCCATTCTATAAATGTTATTAATAATGATACCAGTTTGGGAGATAAGGCAAAAGAAGAAGATAAGCTTCCTTTACATTTACAGTTAGATCCACGATTTACCTTCGAAAATTTTATAGTCGGTAAACCAAATGAATTTGCCTATGCGTGTTCAAGAAGAGTGGCTGAATGCCCTTCAAGCACAGGGTTTAATCCATTATTTCTATATGGTGGGGTAGGATTGGGTAAGACCCATTTGATGCATGCAATCGGATTTGAATTGGCAAAGGCAGGAAATATTTCAATTTCCTATATGTCAGCTGAAAAATTTATGTACCGTTTTATTGCCTCTATTCGTTCTCAATCCACAATAGAATTTAAGGAAGAATTGCGATCGGTTGATGTTTTGATGATTGATGATTTACAGTTTTTGATTGGCAAAGACAATACACAGGAGGAATTTTTCCATACATTCAATGCCTTGATTGATGCGGGTCGCCAAATCATCGTATCTGCCGATAAATCACCTTCTGATTTATCGGGGCTGGAAGATCGTTTGCGTACACGATTAGGGTGCGGAATGGTTGCTGATATTCATGCTACAACTTATGAATTAAGAATTTCCATTCTAGAAGCTAAGGCGGCATCCGCCAAGGTAGTTATCTCACCAAAAGTAATGGAATTTCTGGCTCATAAAATTACTACAAATGTAAGAGAGCTTGAAGGGGCTCTAAACCGTTTAATCGCACATGCAAATCTTTTCGGACGTCCCATAACACTGGAAGCAACCCAAGAAGTTCTTCATGATATCTTAAAATCCCATGAACGACGTGTTACAATTGAGGAGATTCAAAGAAAGGTTGCTGAACACTGCAATATTCGTCAAACGGACATGACATCTGCCCGACGAGCCCGTGCAGTTGCACGACCAAGACAGATCGCAATGTATTTGGCGAAACAATTAACAAGCAGGTCATTACCTGAAATTGGCAGAAAATTCGGGAACAGGGATCATACTACCGTGATGCATGCCATTAGTAGAGTGGCTGAATTGATGGAAAAAGATTCTGCATTTGCTGAAGATGTGGAGTTACTTCGCAGAATGTTGGAAACTTAAGACATTTTCCTGTGGTATTTGTATTAGAATACTGCTAAACATTATAATTTATAGCATTTTATATTGTTTATATATATCTTGAATAGGTTTTAGTTAATGAAACTAAAGGTTGATCGTACAATATTACTTAAGGCCCTGGCGCATATTCAAAGTGTGGCTGAAAAACGTAATACTATTCCCATTCTTGCCAATGTTTTAATTGAGGTTCAGGATGGACAAATGACATTAACTGCGACAGATATGGAAATCGCAATTGTTGAAACCATTCAAGCGGAATCATTGGAAAATGGCGCTGTTACCGCGCCGGCTTCGGTTTTATATGAAATTGTACGCAAGCTGCCTGACAGTGCTATAATCGAACTGACCCATACAAGTATTGATATGCCATTATCGCTAAGGGCGGGCAAGTATGTAACCAGCCTGAATGTACTGGATGTAGAAGAATTTCCTTCCATGACGTCTGGTGATTTTCCCCATAATTTTCAGATTTCAACTGAGGTGCTCAGAAAACTTATTGAACAGACAAGATTTGCTATTTCAACTGAAGAAACGCGCTACTATTTAAACGGCATATATTTTCATATTACAAACAGTGAAAACGAAAATAAATTATGCGCTGTCGCAACTGATGGTCATCGTCTAGCCAAGGTCGAATGTACAATGCCTGAAGGTGCAGAAAACATACCTGGTATAATAATACCCCGCAAGACTATATATGAAATATATAAATTGCTGGAAGAAGCGGAAGAAAATATCCAGATCATGTTATCTGATACCCGTATTCAGTTAAATTTTGGAAGTGTCACATTAACGTCCAAGTTAATTGATGGTACATTTCCGGAATATGAAAGGGTCATTCCCAAAAACAATACAAAGGTTTTACGGGTTGGAAAACAAGATTTTGCTACAGCTGTGGCAAGAGTGGCTGCAATTAGTATGGAAAGATCCCGTCCTGTCAAATTGTCTTTGGATAACAATTCCCTTGTTTTATCTGCGAGCAGCGTTGACCAAGGCAATGCAAAGGAAGAACTTGACGGTTCACAAGTTCAATATGAATCCACGCCGTTGGAAATTGGATTTCAAGCACGATATTTAAATGACATAACCGACCAGATTGACAATCAGGTAGAATTTATTCTTGCTGACAATTCAGCCCCGACAATTGTTCGTGATGTTGATGATCCTTCTGCATTATATGTATTAATGCCAATGCGGGTTTAATATTCTTATTTAGATGCTTATATAATGAGTATGACGAAGCTAGAACGTCTTACTTTAACAAATTTCCGTAATTTTGAACGACTTGTTTGGACTGTTCCAAGCCAAAAAATCGTGGCTTACGGTCCAAATGCAAGTGGTAAAACAAATCTATTAGAATCGTTGTCCTTGTTGGTTCCTGGTAGAGGATTACGTAAAGCAAGAATTGAAGATTTGGCCAATAATAATAATCAGACTCAGGGATGGGGGATAGTAGGTGAATTTTCAAATCAGCAATATGATAGCAATTTTACACTTTCTACGGGTTGTTTTCCTTTTTCATCAAAACGACAATACAGGATTAACGGCAATATAATTCAAAATCAGAATGAAATTACCCGCTATCTTGCGGCTGTTTGGTTAACACCTCAAATGGATCGACTATTTTTAGAAGGTCCCTCTGGTCGAAGACGGTTTCTTGATCAACTTATAATTAGTCTGGAGGGATATTATGCCAAAGAATTGGCAGCTTATGAAAAATCACTTTTTCAAAGAAATAAATTACTTTCAGCAAATGTGTTGGATCATAATTGGCTGAAAGCGGTTGAAGAATCAATGGCAAGACATGCCGTGGCTATAACTGCAGCGAGAATTAATTTTATCCAGCAATTAAATCAAATAAATATTATACAAAAAGCTTTTCCTGAAACCCTGTTAAAATTAAATTGTTCCATTGCAGATTATCTTATGAAACATCCTGCCTTGGTAACGGAAGACTATCTGAAACAGAAATGGAAAATGAATCGAGATCAAGATGCGGAGAATAGATCAACTGCTTTAGGTTGCCATCGGATGGATGTTGTCTTTTTTGAAAATAAAAGTAATATTTCTGCGCAGATGGCGAGTACAGGTCAGCAAAAAGCGATTTTAATTAGTGTTATATTAAAACTACTTGAATTAATTAAAACAAATAAGAAAATTCAACCTTTGTTACTTTTGGACGAACCACTCACGCATCTTGATTCCTATCATAGGAAAATTCTACTTTCCAGTCTTCTTGATATTGATAGTTTTGTTATTATCACAGGGAACGAGATATCTGATTTTTATGATTTTGAGAAAAACTACGATTTTTTAAACTTAAATCATGGAAAAATAGTATGATTATTTATTCTTTCTGGTAAAATAAATGTTCTTTTATGCGCATTATTACCCATCTGTTGTTTAATAAAAATAAATATAAATTTAATTATTTCTGGAGCCCCATTGAACATGGTTAATACTAACGATAATTCAATTCATTCATCTCATTTAAATAATGATAGTGATAATGAATATGATGCCTCTTCAATTTCTGTATTAAAAGGGTTGGAGGCAGTTAGGAAAAGACCCGGCATGTATATTGGAGATACAGATGATGGATCCGGATTGCATCATATGGTATTTGAAATCGTTGACAATGCCGTTGATGAAGCCCAAGCCGGATTTGCCGATCAGTGTATATTAACGTTATGTAAAGATGGCAGCATAAGAGTCAGGGATAACGGTCGTGGCATACCCACTGATATTCATCCTGAAGAGGGAATAAGTGCTGCTGAGGTAGTGTTGACAAAATTGCATGCAGGGGGAAAATTCAATCAGAATTCCTATAAAGTTTCAGGTGGGCTCCATGGGGTGGGTGCAGCAGTTGTCAATGCGTTGTCTGAATGGATGGAAGTACGTATCTGGCGAAATGGTAAGGAATATTTTATCCGTTTCGAAAATGGTGAAACAGTTCAATCCTTAACGGAAAAAGGATCAAGTGATGAACCGACTGGTACTGAAGTCACCTTTAAACCAAGTAAAGAAATTTTTACGCATATTGTATTTGAATTTGGAATATTAACTCGCCGCCTACGTGAACTGGCCTTTTTGAATTCAGGTATGGAAATAATCGTTACAGATGAACGTGAAGATAAAGTTATAAAGGAAGAATTCCATTACGAGGGTGGTCTAAGTGAATTTGTCAAATGGTTAACTAAATCGAAAAATAACCTTATTGATCCCATTACCGGTAGTTTCTATAACGAAAAAACCAACATTAAAGTGGAATGTTCCTTGGTATGGAACGATACCTATAATGAACATGTATTATGTTTCACAAATAACATTCCCCAAAAGGATGGTGGAACTCATCTCGCAGGTTTTCGTCAATCCCTAACACGTATAGTGGGAAAATATGCGGATGAAGTTTTAAATAATAATAAAAAAGGATCCCTTGGATTAATAGGAGATGATATGCGTGAGGGATTGACCGCCATATTATCTGTCAAAGTTCCTGATCCTAAATTTTCATCTCAAACAAAAGATAAACTTGTATCCTCGGAAGTTCAACCCGCTGTTCAGAATTCAATATCCGATATGCTTGGCCATTGGTTTGAAACCCATCCAAAAGAAGCAAAACTAATCATTTCCAAAGCGTTTGATGCTGCTTCAGCTCGTGAAGCAGCACGTAAAGCCAGAGAGCTTACCCGAAGAAAAGGCGTTCTGGACGTTTCTTCCTTACCCGGTAAATTAGCTGACTGTCAGGAAAAAGATCCTGCACAATCGGAAATTTTTATTGTTGAGGGAGATTCAGCTGGTGGTACTGCAAAACAGGGAAGGGATCGCCGTTTTCAAGCAATTTTACCACTAAAAGGCAAAATCTTGAATGTTGAACGTGCACGATTTGACAGAATGTTAAATTCTGCTGAAATTGGTACGCTTATAACAGCCCTTGGAACAGGTATTGGTAGAGGAGATGTTGAACAAGGTGGCTTTTCTCTTGAAAAGTTAAGATACCACAAGATTGTTATTATGACAGATGCGGATGTGGATGGATCACATATACGTACATTATTATTAACTTTCTTTTTCCGTCAGATGCCTGAACTGATTGAAAAGGGATACGTTTATATTGCGCAACCCCCACTATACAGAGCAAAAAGAGGTAATGACGAACGATATTTAAAAAATGATGAAGCGCTTGAAGATTATCTATTGAAAAAAGCGATAAATAATACATCTTTGTACTTGGCCGATGGAACAGAGCTTAGAGAAAACGAGCTTGAAAATCATGTAAAAGATTATTCATCTATACTTCATCGTTTGAGATTTTTTGAAAAATATGCACCTTTATGGATTCTCGAACAAGCGGTCATGTGCGGTGTTTTAAACGAAGATAATATGAATGATCCAAAATGTCGCCAGGAATTACAAGATCGACTTGACAGTTTATCCGCAAAATCAGAAAGAGGATGGCAAATCAGTGTTGAAGATGGAATGAAAATTCATCGTGTAGTGAGAGGTGTCAAGGAATCTTATTCTATACCTTTATCCATTATTAAAAGTAAAAATGCTGCTTGGATTAATCAGCACAGGCAAAAATTGATTACTGATTTTAATGAACCTGCAAACTTGTCCATTGATAAAAGAGATGAAAAAGTGAGCGGTCCATCTTCAGTATATGAATTGCTAATGAATAACGGAAAAAAAGGTTTGGCCATTAATCGCTTTAAAGGGCTTGGTGAAATGAATGATGATCAGCTTTGGAATACAACTCTTGATCCTGCTACACGGACTTTATTGCAGGTAAAAGTGGGGGACCTTGAAAATGCAGATGAAATTTTCACAACATTGATGGGTGATGTTGTGGAACCAAGAAGAGATTTTATTGTTGATAATGCGTTGACCGTTGCAAACCTTGATATTTGATTTCAATGTACTTTATTAAGTTAAAGATAAATTGAATATCAATATCCGTATTTTAATCCGTTATTGTTATTATTAATAAAATATTATTACATTCATTATTTTATTAGGGATATAGGTTAAAAAATGTTCTGTCCATTTTGTGGAAATGAAGATACCCAGGTCAAGGATAGCCGCTCCACAGAGGACGGGACTGCCATCCGACGTAGACGCATTTGTATTAAATGCAATCAGCGTTTTACAACTATTGAACGAATTCAACCAAGAGACTTGATGGTTTTGAAACGAAATGGACAAAGAGTTCCGTTTGATAAAGAAAAGCTTGTGCGTTCAATCGAACTTGCAATGCGTAAACGTCCTTTTAGGGCTACAGATATTGATCAGATTGCCAATAAACTAGAAAAACAATTTGTTGATTTAGGTGACAATGTTATTTCATCTGAATCTATAGGTGCTGCAACCATGGAAATGCTGAAAAAAATTGACAAGGTTGCCTATATACGTTTTGCCAGTGTTTACTGTGATTTTCAGGTTATTGAAGATTTTGCCGAACTTCTTCCTACCCTTGAACATCATGAAAAATAGTAGATTATAATTAATATAAGTTTTTTAATTTTAGGATGATAATGAGCGACCAAAAAAATATAATAAAAAGGCCAAGAACGTTAACCCGAATTGCAGCGGTCCAGGCTATTTTTCAATGGGAACAGGGTATTGAAAAAGCTGCAAATTTATTGATAGAGCAATTTCTGATTCATCGTATTTCACCTGATTTTCATGATGAAACTTATATTGATGGTAAAACTCATATCCCTAACATTCCACTTTTTACTTCTGTTGTTCAGGGATTTGTACATCGATCTCCAGAAATTGATACAATAATTAAATCATCGTTACCAAATGAATGGCCTTTTCAACGATTGGATCCTATTATTAGAGCCATATTAAGAGCTGCAGTTACAGAACTTTTACTTGATAATATTGAACCACCAAAAAAAGTTATTATCAATGAATATATCGATGTTTCACATGCGTTTAGTAATGGTGATGAATCTGTATTGATTAATGGAATTCTAAATAATCTTGCTAACCGTTTAAGGAAAGAGATGGAAAACAAGGCCTAATTTATGGAATTGCCACCCGAATTTCAGATTATTGATCAATATTTTAAAAAATTAAGTGGCCCTGAAGCTCTTGATCTCACAGATGATGCTGCAATAGTATCTTTGAATCAAAATGAAGAAATTGTTTTGACTATGGATGCTATGTCTGAAGGTGTCCATTTTTTTAAAAATGATCCAGCTGATCTTATTGCTCGCAAATTGTTGAGATGTAATATTTCTGATATAGCTGCAATGGGGGCAAAACCATATGGATATTTATTGGCATTATCACTTCCAGATCAATATTTTAACCACCAGTGGATGAATCTTTTCACAAAAGGATTGGCCCATGATCAAAAGAAATATGGTCTTTCTCTATTTGGAGGAGATACAACAAAAAATTTGAATAATATGACCTTATCAGTAACAATGTTAGGAAAAGTTAGAAAAGGTCAAGCAATACGTCGAAATACAGCTAAACCAACTGACGGGATTTGGGTGACAGGAACCATTGGTGATGCTGCCATGGGTTTATTAGCTTTGGATGGTAAAATATCTACCAATCAGTATTTTATTGATCGTTATCATATACCTCAACCTAGGATTGAATTATCATTAAATCAAATTGCATCAGCGGCCATGGATATTTCAGATGGTCTTGTACAGGATCTTAGTCACTTAACTCGAGAAAGTAGGGTTGACGCAGTTATATATACCAATTCAATACCATTATCAAATGAGGCTAAAAAATTTCAAAAGGATTATTTTCAAACGTATATTACAGGCGGTGATGATTATGAACTTATTTTTACAATACCTGTTAACAAAGAAAATAAAGCACTTGAAGAATCTAAACGTGTTGGTATCAAATTAACAAAAATTGGTTATTGTATAGAATATAACAATGGTCAAATACACATTTTGGATGAATATGATAATGAAATCAAATTAGGGAAATTAGGTTGGAGTCATATTTAAAATTTTAAAGAACCAATTGATAAAAATATATATTTTTTATAAAACGAGTTGGCATAATATATATTATACGTTTTGTATAATAATTTATTAATTTATTTCCATTAATTATTCATATCATTTTTAATGATAAAATTATCTAATTTTTTATAAATACTCAATCGTTATTCATTAAAAAACTATTAACATATTTTTCTACAATTTAATTTCATTATTGATGGTGACCGAGTTTGTTCCGTTCACGACCGTGTCAATGGCCGTCTTGCCATAGGTCGTGGTCTTGCCCCAGCT